>JAZRNB010000020.1:0-2201 GCA_045647985.1 Acutalibacteraceae bacterium | reverse complement strand
CATAATCTCTTTCATTTCATCTTCATCGGTCATTGCAGGAAATAATGATGATCCATTATCAAAAATAGGAGCAAGGGTGTATTTGTTGTCCTTCTTCAAAAATCCCCAGTTGGCACCGTGACGGTCAAAGTTACCGAGAAGAGCATCAACAATAAACAATTGCCAGAATGCCTCAATGGTTTCATCAACATTTGTAAGTTTTGAATTATCACGGAGCATTTTCATAATATCCGTATAAGAATACTGATATCTTTCCTTGTCCTGGTCTAAAGTGCTCTCACCTACATCATTAAAAGGAACAAACTGATAACCGTCTTCTATAAAGTTTTTACAGGCAACAACCTGTTCACCCTTATATGTGCCGAGATAAGTTTCCTGCACCTTAAAACCGAGAAGCTCGAAAATATGAGAACCGATATACTCTGATATATGATTATTCCTTTTGCCGAACGCCGTTTGCTTCTGAAATTTAATCATATATTCACTTCCGCTGATAATCAGACCTATTTTCTTTTCGCTTCCGCCAAAATATGTATTACTCACTTCGTAGTTTGAAAAATCCATTATAACAACTCCTTGTTTTATAGTATAAATTATAATTATATTTTTGTCAATAGGGTATATTGTCGCATTTTGATAACTATTATTATCAATTAAATTAATATACCCTATTGATAATTTTATGCAGACTTTTTATCTGCCTCTTCAACGATTTCCTTATTCATTTCAATATAGTTAATAACATTTTCATAAGCATCGTTGAATTTGAATTTAATGGTAATATTTCCACCCTCGTGAACAAGTATTTCGTCAATCAGTTCAATCACCATTGGTCTGTTAAGAGCTTCAATATTGCCGTATTGTTTAAAGTGTGAGATAAACTCATTCTCGCTATTCAGACCTTGAGCGTACTCTTCTGCCGTCTTTGTAAGACTTTTGATTGTGCTGTCAATCGCCTCGATTTTCTCCGTGAGATTGGCTTTTAACTGCATATATTCCTCTCTCGTGATAACACCCTGCTTCCAGTCAGGATATAAATCAAGGGACATTTTTATGCACTTCTCACGCTCTGCAGATTGAGTTTTAATCATCTTTTGCAGATGTGTTGACTCCTTTTTACGCTTACTGCTCTGATTGATAATCTCAAGAATTTCATCAAACTCAATAGCGGTATCAATCATTTTCTGCAAGGTTATAAGCACTGCAGTTTCAAGCTTATCAATACGGATTGTATGATTAGTACAAGCTTCCTTACTCATTTTTCTTGATGTCATACATCTGTAATAGCGGTAAGTGCCGTAGGAATGGTTGTTGGTCTTCTTGTTCATAATGCGGTTGCAGTCAGCACAGCGGACAAGCCCCGAAAACAAATCAACCTCTTTTTTGACGGGTGATGAACGGATATTCTTTCTGAAAAGTGACTGAGCCTTATTGAAGGTATCCTTGTCAATAATCGCTTCATGTGTGTTCTCAACGATAATCCACTCGTCCTTCGGTATAGCCCGGCATTGCTTGATTTTGTAGCTGATTGTCGTGTTTTTGCCCTGCACCATATTTCCGATATACATTTCGTTCTGCAGTATTCGCCGTACAGAACTGTCGTGCCACAGACCATCGTTGCTTTTGCCCATAGGGTGACGGTAATTAAGACCTTTCAGCTTTTTGTGCATTGACGGGTTGGGTATGCCCTCGTCATTCAAGGTTTTAGCAATACCGATAATGCTTTGCCCTGCAATAAATCTTTCAAAAATCATACGGATAACAGGTGCAGTTTCTTCATCAATAATAAGCTGATGATGATCATTCGGATCTTTTAAATATCCGTAGGTCGGAAAAGAGCCGATAAACTTACCCTGTGCTCTGTTTACATTGAGAGTACCACGTACGTTCACAGAAGTAGTTGCAGCAAGGCTTTCATTTATAACATTGGTAACACCTACGGAAATACACTGTGTTGCTGCGTTCATACTGTTTGAAGCAGTATCAATTCCGTTATTAAGAGCAATAAAACGCACCTTTAATCTTACGAAAACATTATCAAGATAATTACCCGCATCTGTGTAATTTCGTCCGAAACGAGACAAATCCTTTACAACAACACAGTTAACCGTACCCGCATAAATATCTTCCATCATACGGACAAAACCGGGACGGTCAAAGTTAGTACCGCTCCAACCGTCATCCACATAAAAATCATGAGC
>JAZRNB010000019.1:0-16127 GCA_045647985.1 Acutalibacteraceae bacterium | reverse complement strand
AGGGCGAGCTCTACCTTAACGTCAAGCTCTGCTCTTTCCTTGTAGGAATCCTTGAGAGTGTCAACGCTCATACCGAGGTAGCCGAGGTACTGCTCGAAGGGGATGCCCTGGCTTTCTACTCTGTACTTGAATTCCTTAACCATACCTTCAACGGAACGGTTGATCATAACCTCGGGAATTTCGTCTGTTACGAGCTCAGCAAGCTTGTTGTAGATTTCGTTCTTGAAGCTGTTTTCGGTGGACTTAGCCTTCTGCTCCTCAAGAGTCTTTCTGATGTCAGCCTTGTACTCGTCAAGTGTATCGAATTCGGAAACGTCCTTAACGAAATCATCGTCTGCAACGGGAAGCTCCTTAGCCTTGATAGCGTGAAGCTTGATCTTGAATACTGCGGGCTTGCCTGCAAGAGGCTCGGAGTATTCCTCGGGGAATGTAACGTTTACGTCGAATTCTTCACCGATGTTGTGGCCGATGATCTGCTCTTCAAAGCCGGGGATGAATGAGCCTGAGCCGATTTCGAGCTCATATTCCTCTGCCTTGCCGCCTTCGAATGCTTCGCCGTCAACAAAGCCCTCAAAGTCGATAACTGCGATGTTGCCGTTTTCAACAGCCTTGTCTTCTACGGAGATGATTCTTGCATTCTGCTGAAGCTTGAGAGTGATTTCTGCTTCAACCTCTTCGTCTGTTACTTCTGTAGCGGGCTTAACAGCGCTGATGCCCTTGTAGCCTTCAATTGTGATTTCGGGCTTTACTGTTACCTTGCAGGTAAGCTCAACGCCTTCCTTGCCGATTTTCTTGATGTCGAAATCGAAGGGATTGTCAATGGGAGTGATGCCTGCTTCGTTAAGAGCTGCTTCGTAAACCTCGGGGAAAGCGATGTCAAGAGCATCATCATAGAATACGCCTGCGCCGTAAACCTTTTCGATCATATTACGGGGAGCCTTACCCTTTCTGAAGCCGGGAAGTGCAATATTGCCCTTTTCCTTGTTGTAAGCCTTCTGAATTGCCTTTTCAAAGGTATCTGCATCAATGGAAAGTGCAACTGAAAATTCGTTTTTGCCTGTTTTTTCTGCTGAAATTAACATTTTATTAGTCCTCCTGACCATAATTTGCCTGTCGGCAGTAAATTAATAACCACAATATTATAACAGAATTGTTTTTAAATTTCTACTGTTTTTACAAAAAAAACAGAGAATAATATAATCAAAGCATTATTTTTTTTGGGCAGAATGCGAGAAAATCTGCCGAAATGAGAGAAAATGTGATTCCCTCGTGCTCATATTTCTCGTACCGTCCCGTCCTGTCGCCGTGAATGTGACCGAAATAGCACCGCCGGATTCCGTATTTTTGCAGAACATCCAGAAGCTGAGTGCATACACCGGATTCATATACAACGGGGTAGTGCATAAAGGCTACGGGCTCTCTGCCGGTTTTAAGAGCCTCCTCAATTGAAGCAGAAAGTCTGCCTGCCTCACGCATTATCACCTTTTCGGCATTATCTGCCTTGTCGTCAAAAAACCAGCCACGGGTGCCGCATACTGCAATATCCCCGGCTTCATAAGCATTATTAAAGAGGAAATTTATACTGTGAAGCTGATTTTCTTCCAGGAAAGCATTCATTTTTCGCATAGTTCCCCACCAGTAATCGTGGTTTCCCTTGCCGATTATCTTTTTGCCGGGAAGAGCATCAATGAATTTCAGATCCTCTTTTGCCTCCTCTAAGGACATTGCCCAGGAGATATCCCCGGGAAGCACGACGGTATCACCGGGAGAAACAAGCTTTTCCCAGTTTGCTTTAAGGCGGGAGGTGTAATCCTGCCAGCCCTTGAATATATCCATCGGCTTTTCGCTGCCCAGTGACAGATGGGGATCTGCAATTACAAAAACTGACATAAATTTTCCTTGTTAACAGATTTTTCCCGTAATAAAAAACCGAAAGGGGAGGACACTTTTTACGGAAGCGCTTTCTGTTCCTCCGAAAAAATATCCCCGGGGAAAATCGGTAAATTATCGGGAGATGAAAAAATGATTAAAAAATGCAGTAAAGAAAACGAAAATATCAGCTGTGACGCGAAGAACTGTGTATACCATACAACAGACTGCGGCTGCACAGCTGAATCTATCAAGGTAAGCAATAAAAATGCGTGCTCATGCACCGATACCTGCTGTGCAACCTTTCAGATGAAAAATTCACAGACTCCGGGTATCTGAGAAAGCTATATTCTGAGAACGGGACTCAGTTGAGACCGAGCATACCGTAAACTACGCTTCTCATCTCTGTCTTATCGCAGATTTCGGTAAATCGGGGAGCCGCTCCCTTTAATTCGGTGAGCTTTACGGGCGCAGGAACACCTGACGCATCTGAAAGAGCTGCTATCATATCAAATTCGTCATCGGATGCAGGAGTCACACCCAGCCCCTCAAGAACTGCAGGAGAGAACTTGTAGGGAGATGCTGTTGAAACAATAACCGTAGGTGTTTTGTCACCTGTTTTTTCACGGTAAGCGTTATATACGTTTATTGCAACAGCCGTGTGAGGATCTGCAAGGTAGTTGTATTCTCTGAATGTTTCACCGATGGTAGTCTTTGTCATTTCGTCATCACAGCAGCCGCCGGCGAAAACAGCCTGAATTTTTGAGAGCATTGAAGCGGGAACGGTGTATTCACCCTTCTCGGAAAGAGCAGAGAACAGATCTCTTATTTCCGCACTTCCGTTTTCACTCAAGTGGTAAAGAAGTCTTTCAAGATTACTTGAAACAAGGATATCCATTGAGGGAGAAACGGTGGTGTGGAATGTTCTTAAGCGGTTATATTTTCCTGTTTCGATGAACTCTGTAAGTACATTGTTTGCATTGGATGCGCAGATAAGCTTATTTACGGGAAGTCCCATTTCCATAGCATAGTATGCTGCGAGAATGTTTCCGAAATTGCCCGTAGGTACGGTGAAGTTAACCTTTTCGCCGTTTGCTATCTGTCCCGAAGCTATCATATCTGCATATGCGGAGAAGTAGTAAACAATCTGAGGAACAAGTCTGCCCCAGTTGATGGAGTTGGCGGATGAGAAGGTTTTGTTGTTGTCAAGAAGCATCTTCTTTACTTCATCGTCTGTAAATATAGTCTTGACACCTGTCTGGGCATCGTCAAAGTTACCCTTGATTGCGCAGACTCCTACATTTTCACCCTGCTGTGTGGTCATCTGAAGCTTCTGTACGGCGCTTACACCCTCGCTTGGATAGAAAACGAGAATTTTAGTGCCCTTTACATCTTTGAAGCCCTCAAGAGCAGCCTTTCCTGTATCACCGGAGGTTGCAACGAGAATAACGGTTTCCTTACCGCCGGACATTCTTGCAGCTGAGCCTGTAAGAAGATAGGGGAGAAGCTGTAAGGCCATATCCTTGAAGGCGCAGGTAGGACCGTGCCACAGCTCAAGGACATTTACATTGTCGTGGATATTCTTAAGGGGAGCTACCTTTTCGTGAGTAAAGCCGGTAGCATATGCCCCGAGTGTATCCTCATCAATTTCTTCCTTTGAGAAATCGGTAAGGTAAAGAGAAAGCACCTTTCTTGCCCGTTCAATATAGCTCATTGAAACAAGAGATTCAATGAAAGCTGCGTCAACCTTTGGAATTTCGGTGGGGATAAAAAGACCGCCCTCCGATGAGATGCCGTTTGCGATTGCAAAGCTTGATGACACCGAGAGTGTGTCATTGCGTGTGGATGTGTAATTCATAACATAACCTCCGTGAGGTAATTTTTTTTGCCTATTATTCTACCAAATATTTTTCATTTTGTAAAGCATTATTTAATATATAATATAATTCTTGCATTATTGTTACTTTTATGATATTATAATCTATTACGGAGGCTGATAACTATGAACGATTATATGAAAAAGCTTATCTCGGAGGTGGGCGGACACGCAGAGCTGCGGTCACAGACCTCACGTACAAGAAGAGTTTCTGTTGTGGCAGGCTCTCTTGTGGGAAATATGTCTTCAGTTTCAAAGGGCATAGGTGCCCGTGTATATAAAGACGGAGTTTGGGGCTTTGCTTCGCAGAGCCTTACAGATGAAAAGAGTGCCCGTCAGGTGCTTTTAAGTGCAAAGGAGAATGCAGAGCTTCTCAATGCAGGCTGTCCTAAAGGCAGCGGACCTCTCACAAATGCCTGCAGCGTATCCTATGCCGACCCCCGTGCATTTGTTGATGTACCACAGAAAACTCTTGTGGATTTCGCAAGAGAGGTTGACAGCTATATTGAAAAGAAATATCCCGGCCTTGCCTCCCGTCACGTGGGACTTTCAACGGGAACCATCGAAAAGACTCTCTGTACATCAGAGGGCAGCTTCGCCTATCAGCTTTTCCCCAGAACCTATATGATAGTTTCAATGTCGGCTTCAGCCTCAGACGGCTCAAATATCGAGCTTTTTGATGTGCTTGGCGGCGGAGAGGGATATTTTACTGACCATTACTCCGATCCTGCACTTCTCTTGCCTCAGATAGATGCTCTTTACAATGAGCTTATGGCGAAAAAGGAGGGTGTTTTCCCCGATGCGGGAGAGACACTCTGTGTAATTGACTCCTCAATTGCAGGTATGGTTGCCCACGAGGCTGTAGGTCACACGGTTGAAGCAGACCTTGTGCTTGCAGGAAGCGTTGCAGGACCAAATCTCGGCAAGAAGGTAGCTTCGCCTCTTGTAAGCCTTACTGACTTTGCCCATACTGCCTTCGGTGAAAGGGCGCCTCTTCCCGTCTATGTGGATGACGAGGGAACACTCTGCGAGGATGCTGTTATCATAAAGGACGGTATCCTTACCGGATATATGAATAACCTTGAAAGTGCAAGGCATTTCGGCGTGAAGCCCCTCGGCAATGCCCGTGCTTATGCATTCTCCGATGAGCCTCTCATCAGAATGAGAAATACCGCAATTCATCCCGGCAAGGATAAGCTTGAAGATATGATTGCTTCAATTGACAAGGGCTATTATCTTACCCGTACCCAGAACGGTCAGGCTGATACCACAGGTGAATTTATGTTCGGTATCACAATGGGCTATGAAATAGTAAACGGAAAATTAGGCAGAGCGCTCAGGGACACAACCATTTCGGGCGTTGCCTTCAATATGCTTAATACCGTTGATATGCTTTCTGATAATGTAAGCTGGGACTTCGCAGGCTACTGCGGAAAGAAGCAGCCTATGGCAGTTTCGATGGGCGGTCCCGCTATCAGATGTAAAGTAAATATCGGAGGCAGATAATATGGAAAATCTTAAAAAAGCAGCTGAATATATACTTTCCTCTCTTAAAAATGAGGGGGCGGATGATGCTCAGGTAAGTGTTTCCGAGGGCAGAGTTGAGGAATTCAATATCGATGCAGGGGAGTTTTCGCTTATAAGAAGCGTATTCAATTCCGGTGCTTCAATGAAGGTTATAAAGGATATGAGAAAGGGAACCGCTTCAGTCAATCAGCTTGATAAGGAGGCAATTGACAATGCAGTTTCCGAGTGTATGGCGGCAGCAGCCACAGGTATCCGTGACGAGGCTCTTTCAATAGCCGGAAAGCAGGAAAACCTCGATTTTGTCTCGGGTGCTCTCGCTCCCGATAAGGAAGCCTTTTTCCGGTCGCTTATAAAATTCAATGACGATGTTAAGGAACAATTTCCCGAAATTATGCTGGAGCAGGTAATAGCCTCTTATTCCTACGGAAAGCACGTTTTTGCAAACACAAACGGTGTACTTTTCACTGAGGAGGACGGCTCTTATTCCGTAAGCATTATGTACTCTGCCCATAACGATGAAAATGTCACATCCTTCAACTGTGCGGCAGTTGATTATCTTGACCCGAATCAGGATATCCTTGAGTCAGCAGATATAAGAGTTATGCTTGAAAGGGCTGTACAGGAGCTTCAGGGACAGCCGTTTTCGGGTAAGTTTACGGGTACTGCCGTATTTTCCCCTGCCTGCCTTTGTGACTTTATTTCAAATATAACCGATTCCTTTACGGGAGATTTAGCCCTTATTGAGGGTACATCCCCCTGGAAGGACAGCCTTGGCAAGGAGGTTGCAGGTAAGGAGCTGACTCTTTCCGTAATTCCTCTTTCAGAGGAAATTGTCTGCGGCGAAAGAATAACCTCAGACGGCTACAAGGCTGAAAACTATGACATTATAAAGGACGGTGTCCTCGAAAGCTTCTGCCTTTCAGAGTATGCCGCAAGAAAAACAGGACTTAAGCGGTCCCTCTCCACAAGCGGCTGTGTCCGTGTTAAAGAGGGAGAAAACAATCTCGATACAATTATCGGCGGTATTACGGACGGCATTTTAGTCTGCCGCTTTTCCGGCGGTGAGCCTGCCGGTAACGGCGATTTTTCGGGTGTTGCCAAAAACAGCTTCCTTATAAAGGACGGAAAAATCGCAGGGGCAATTTCCGAAACAATGATAAGCGGAAATCTTGCCGATATGCTTAAAAATATCAGAGGAATTTCCTCAGAAAGCGTCAACTACGGCAGCTGCATTATGCCTTATGCCGCATTTGACGGAATCACCGTATCAGGTGCAAACTAATAGAATCCCGGAGTTTTTTATTTATGAGTAACAATGTTTTTAATATGGTTCCCCTGCGCGGAGTGACACTTTTTCCCGGAATGACACTTCATTTCGATGTGGGAAGGCGTTCATCTCTTCACGCACTGAGAAACGCAAACGGACAGGATCTTTTCTTTGTGACACAAAAGGATATTACGGTTGAAAAGCCCGGAGCTGATGACCTTTATCCTGTAGGTGTTGTGGGAACTGTCCGTCAGATAATAAAGCTTCCCGACAACAATGCCGTTATGAGAGTTGTTGTTGAGGGAAAATACAGAGCATCAATTGATGAATTCCTGTCAACTAAGCTTTACTATAAGGTAAGGGTAAATCCCCTTTCTGATGATACAACCGCCCCCCGCGAATTTGAGAGTAAGGAGCAGCTGATTGAAGCAGCCTCCCTTTTCAGTATCAAAAATTACTTCGATGACTATGCAGAGTTCATAAGACATATGACTCCCGATATGTTCCAGAAAATATACGAGAGCAAGGATTTGAGTGAGCTGTGTGACTATATTGCAGGAAACCTGATGCTTCCCATGGAGGACAAGCAGGCAGTGCTTTATACTCTCAATGTGTATGAAAGAAGCGAAAGGCTTGCTGCATCACTTGCAAGAGAAACAGAGATATTAAGAGTTGATTCACAGATTCAGGATAAGGTGCAGGAGCAGATGGACAAGAATCAGCGCGAATACTATCTCAGAGAGGAAATGAAGGCGATAACAGAGGAGTTAGGCGACCTTGAGGGTGATGAGTCCTCGGGACTTGCTGAAAAAATCAATTCCTCTCTCATGCCTGACCTCCACAAGGAAAAGCTTCTTTCTGAGGTGCAGCGTCTGAAGAGAATGTCACCGTCCTCCGCAGACGGTAATGTGCTTCGCTCCTACATAGAAAAGTGCCTTGAACTGCCCTGGGGTAAATTTACAAAGGAAAATACATCCCTTGCCGGGGCTAAGAAAATCCTCGAGAAGGATCACTACGGGCTTAAGGACGTAAAAGAGCGAATCACCGAAATGCTTGCAGCCCTTATTGTATCCCCCGATATCAAGGGACAGATTATCTGTCTTGCAGGCCCTCCCGGTGTGGGTAAAACAAGTGTTGCAAAGAGTATTGCAAAGGCAACAGGCAGAAATTATGTCCGTATTTCTCTCGGCGGTGTAAAGGATGAAGCAGAAATAAGAGGTCACAGAAAAACCTACATCGGTGCAATGCCCGGACGAATTATCAATGCCCTTATAGAGGCAAAGAGTATGAATTGTCTTGTGCTTCTTGATGAAATTGATAAATTGGGCGGAGATTTCAAGGGCGATCCTGCAGCCGCACTTCTTGAGGTGCTTGACGGTGAACAGAATCATTCCTTCCGTGACCACTATATTGAGCTTCCTGCAGACTTAAGCCGTGTGCTTTTCATCACAACCGCAAATGACAAGCATCAGATTCCCGATGCTCTCCGTGACCGTATGGAGGTTATAGATTTATCAAGCTATACATACGAGGAAAAGTTTGCAATTGCAAAGAAGCACCTGATTCCCAAGCAGATGAAGGAGCACGGACTTTCCAGAAAGAATATAAGAATTTCCGATGCCGCATTAAGAGCTGTAATTGACGGCTACACAAGAGAAGCAGGTGTGAGAATCCTCGAAAGAAGGATTGCCGCACTTATGCGAAAGGAAGCGGTGCGTCTTGCTGACGGAAATGAAGAAAAGCTTGAGATTACCGATAAGAATCTTGAAGAGTATCTCGGCATAAGAAAGTACCGTCCCGAGGAGGCAGTGCTTCAGAACGAAGTCGGTGTTGTAAACGGACTTGCCTGGACCTCTGTCGGCGGTGAGCTGCTGAAAGCTGAGGCTGTAGTGCTTCAGGGCACGGGCAAAATCGAATACACGGGCTCACTCGGCGATGTTATGAAGGAATCCGTACGTACTGCCGTAAGCTATGTCAGAAGCCGTGCAGATAAATTCTGTATCAATCCCGATTTTTATAAAGAAAACGATATTCATGTGCATTTCCCTGAGGGTGCAGTGCCCAAGGACGGTCCCAGCGCAGGTGTCACCGTTACAACCGCCCTTGTTTCTGCTCTTACGGGCAGAAAGGTAAAGGGAAGTGTTGCAATGACGGGTGAGGTTACTCTTACAGGCAGAGTGCTTCCTATAGGCGGTCTTCGTGAAAAATCAATGGCTGCCTACAGAGAGGGTATCTCTACTGTCATTATTCCCTACGGCAATACTCCTGATCTTCAAGAGGTTGACGATGCCGTAAAGAAGAAGGTACAGTTTATTCCCGTAAAGAATGTTGATGAGGTAATTGATATTGCCCTTTTTTCCGAAAACCGTCACAAAAAGGAAGTTAAATCCGAAAAAGAAGTAAAGGAAAAGAAAAACGGAGGAGAAATCCGTATTCCGAACAATAACCGTGCAGAAATTTCCTGTAAGGAGGCAGAATAAAATATGAATATAAATAATGTAAAGTTTGAAGCCTCTTTCGGTACGGCGGCACAGCTTCGTGCTTCGGATTTGCCCGAAATCGTTTTCGCAGGAAAGTCAAATGTGGGAAAATCCTCACTTATAAACAAGTTTTTCAACAGAAAAAATCTTGCCCGTGTGTCGGGTGTTCCCGGAAAAACCACCACAATCAACTTCTTCACCGTTGACGGTATCCGTATGGCGGACCTTCCCGGCTACGGCTATGCAAAGCGTGCCGACAATGAAAGAAGACGCTGGGGCGAGCTTATGGAGGCATATTTTGCCACCGACCGTAACATAAAGCTTGTGGTTCAGCTTCTTGATATGCGCCACGAGCCTACAGAGGACGACAAAACAATGCTGGGCTTCCTTTACGAAGCAGGCTTTCCCTTTATCTGTGTGCTGACAAAGTGCGATAAGCTCAATAAAACCGAACGACAGGCAAGAAGAGAGGCATTCTCTCAGAATGAATTCCTGAAACCTGCAGTCAGGATTATCGAAGCCTCCGCACAGAACGGCGAGGGTATGGCAGAGCTTAAGGAAATCATCGAAAGGGCAGTGGCAGATGAGCTCTTCCCTGAGGAAGCTGCGGCAGAGCCCGTGCCTGCAGTTGTTAAGGCCGTAAGAAAAAAGGTATAAAAATAACTGTCTGTATATGACATCCTTCCGGATGCTTTATGCAGACAGTTTTTTTTACTTACAGGAACTTCCTTTACCTATAAGATAAAAGATTATATGTCTCTCCGAACAAAAAACAGCAGCAGACTGCACGAAGCTTAATATAAAACAGCTTTTTTGCAAAATTTTCCTGTTTTCGGTCTTTTATTTTCCGTAATGTTGTGATATTATATGAAAGATATCAACAAAAAAAGGAGATAAAGGTTTATGAACAACTTTCTTCACAAGCTTTTCGGTACAACTCCCGGACAGGGTGTTCAGCCTAAGGAAGCCATTGCTTATTCGGTAGCAGGCTTCGGTCAGAACTTCATTTGTACCATCATCGGTTCCTACATAACCGTATTTATGACAGACGCACTTCTTTTCGGTGCTGACGGTGTTATGATCGGCGGTGTCAGCGGTGCCATTGCGGTTGCTATTCTTATGCTCGCTGCCCGTGTGTTTGACGCTTTCAATGATCCTATTATGGGAAGCGTTGTAGATAAGACCCGTACAAAGTGGGGTAAGTGCCGTCCCTACCTTAAATGGATGGCTATTCCTATCGGTATTATGACAATACTTTGCTTCCTGCCCATATTCAGCGCAGAAAACATCTATAACGGCACTCAGACAACAATTGCATTCACAACAATCGGTGCTATATATGTTCTCTGGAGTGTTGCTTACACAATCGCAGACGTTCCCTACTGGGGACTTTCCACCTGCCTTACCAATAATACAGAAACAAGAGGTCAGATTCTCACAGTTGCCCGTATGTTCTGTACTGTAGGTGCAGGTATTGTTACAATCTTTGTTCCTATGATTACCGGTGAGCTTACAAAGCAGTATAAGTATGCGGATACTATTGAGGATCTGGCTCTTATTGCTAAGGACAAGGCTGATGCAATTGCAAATATGGTTGCAAATCAGGGTATTGATGCAGATGCTGCAGCAAGAACCTTCCTCGGCACTGTAAAACAGGGTATGGAAATCCAGAATGCAGAAACTCTCAAATGGATTTATTTTGTTTGTGCAGTTGTTCTTGTTGTTGCTGCTATGCCTATGTTCTTCTACGGCTTCAAGAACACTAAGGAACGTTTCACATCAGATGAGGAGGGTCCATCCTTCGGTCATAACCTTAAGCTCCTTTTCAAGAATAAAGAGCTTCTTCTTATCGTTCTTTCAGGTATTCTCGGCGGTGCAAGAATGGTTTATTCCTACACAGGCGGTCTTTACTTTGCAAAGTATATTCTTCAGAATGAAGGTCTTTACGGTATCATCACACTTCTTGTTGTTCCCGGCGGTCTTGTTGCATCCATCCTCGTTCCCTGGATGAGTAAGAAGTTCACAAAGAAATGGTCTTACATTGCAGTTCATCTCTTCGGCGGTGTTGTAATGCTCGTTATGTACTTTGTAGGCTACGATGCTCCGTGGAAGATGGCTGTATGCGCTATCGGTCTTGTTCTTCTCGGTATTCCTCAGGGTGTTAACAACATCATCACTTATGCTATGATCGGTGACACTGTTGACTATCTCGAATGGAAGACAGGCGAAAGAGGTGAAGGTATCTGCTTCGCTATGCAGACTCTCATCAATAAGATCGGTATGGCTGTAGGCGCTTTCATCGGTGTTATGTCGATGGCTATTGCAGGTATCAATGCAAGAACATACGAGGTTGAAAACCCCGATGCACTCTGGACAGTTCTTATCATTTCCGGTGTTGTAAGTATGTTTGCCTGTGCAGTTCCCATGTTCTTCTATACAATCACAGAAAAGAAGCAAAGAGAAATGGTTGCCGAAATTGAGGCAAGAAAGAATAAATAAATTCTCTTACAGAGCTTCAATAATAAAGGGTATCAGCCTTACGGTTGATACCCTTTAAATTATGTTTTTTTATTAAAACAAATTTTCAAGACCTACAGATGTACGGAGTATAAGTCTTGCATCCTCTGCGGTGATTTTGCCGTCCTTATCCATATCTGCAACAAGTCTGCTGAGCCCCTTGAGAGCTTCAAGGTCAACTGCACTGCGAAGTGCAAGTCTTGCATCGGCGGAGGTGACACTGCTGTCAAGGTCAATGTCGCCTGATGCTGCTTTTGCGGTTTTTACAGCATCGGAGCTGCTGTCAGCCGGCTTGCCGTCTGTTGTATAAGTGGTGATTTCAATATCATTATTGTTTACGGTTATTGCAGAGAATAAAGAGTCAGCTGCTTCCTTATAGAAAACACCGTTTGCCTTAATCGTTGTATATCTGTTGCCGCTTATAATGAGATTAACTCCGTTTTCCTTCGCAATTGACTCAATCTGAGCAATAAGTGCCGTGCTCTCCTCCGTAGAAGCATCAATTTCTCCGGTGATTATAATTTTTATATTACGTCCGGAGGAGCTGAGATCATTTCTCAGCCACTGAGCCTGCTCCTTGCTGAGTGCTGCGCCCGCGGAGAGATCATTTACATTTATAACTGCAACGTGTGCAGCCCCGTAATTGAAGGAGTAGTAAAGACCTGTATCCGTAAGCTGTCCGGGTGCGTGGGCTACGGGGAAATATTTATTCTGTGCAGAAATCTCTTCACTGTCAAGCTTACCTGCCGCAAATGCTGTCATTTTGCCTACGAAGAAGTCCTCACCGGCTGAAATGCCGAATGACCACATATCGTCATTTGCGGGTGCTCCCGTAAGTGAGCCTGTATATGCCATAAAGCGGATGTCCTTGTAAAGAGAATCTGCCTTGTTGAGTGACTTTGTGAAATTCTCAAAGTGAGAGGGGATATAGCCTTTTGTATCGGAAATATGAATGAAGGTAAAGGGCTTATCTGATGCAGGTGCGGTTTTTATGCTGCCTTCCGTCAAGAAATTCTTAGCCTTATCGCCGATAACATATTTATATTCCGTGTCAGCATCAAGCCCCTTCACGGTTACCGTGTGCTTCTGAATCTTATGAGTCCAGGGGAAAAGACCGAATGTACCTGCATCAAAGCCGGGTGCGGTATATTCAGCTTCTTCCGTTGTCTTTGTTATTTCACAGTCGTTGACCATTTTACCGTTTTTGCCGTAAAGAGTAATGTCAGTACCTGTTACGGAATATTTTGTAATCCAGCTGATTGTGAAAGCATCGGAATTATCCTCTGCCGGAGTGATTGTCACGTTTACCGGAAGCTGCATATCCTCCTTTGTGGGGATAACCTTTACGGCACCGTTGTTCTTATAAGTCACATCGTAGTCCTTTGTGTTGTCTGTAACCATACTGCCGATAACGATTTTTGCCTGATATGTAGCGGCTTCCCTTGTATCCTCGGTAATGAACATCTCAAGAATGCCGTCAACAAGCTCATCTATTGTTGAGCCGTAGGGAATAAGACCTGTTGCAAGAACTGCTTCAACGATTTTTTTAAGGGTGATATCGTTGGCATTTATGTGTACCTGTGACAGCTGAATAAGAGCTTCTTCGGGATTTACCCTGATATCAAGAGCATTTACAAGCACTGCAAATATTATCTGTACATAGTCACCGAGCTTTTCTGCTTCTCCGAGGAAGAGAGTATCTAAGTTGATTCTTATTGAAGCGAGAATATTGTTGACAACAAGATCATCAACAACATATTTCTTTATGATGTCAATGAGAAGCTGCAGGAATTCGGGAGTGCCTGAAAATTCTACAATATCCTGAAGGAAAAGGTCATCTGAAATGTCCTCATTTCCGGGGTACATTGTAGCAAGCACGGAGAATACTGCATCTCCTAAGGTGCCCCCGTGAGAAGCATCGCCGAAACCGTAGGTGTCAATGAATTTTGTGCAGGGAACAGAAGAAACCTCAGTGCTCAGAAGATTTGAAAGTGCGGATTTTATAAGGTCATATGTTTCGTATTTGTTATAAAAATACTTTTCCATCAGCTGAGCATCAAGGTCGCCCAGGAAGCTCATTACATTCTTTCCCGAAAGATAATCCGTGCCGTCATAGGCTATACCGCCGAGAAGATAGCTGTTGACTGTTTCTTCAATGTCTATGCCGAGCTCTTTTTCAATGTACTTTACAATACTGCCCTCGGCTCTTATGCCGTTGAAGTATTTATCAAGCGTGCTCTTGAGAAGTCCGAAAACATACTCTGTTGCATCAAGGCTTCCGAACTGCTTATAAAAGCCTGTTGTTTTGTAGGGACCGGCATATACTCCGTCACCGTCTGCAGATTTTACATCTGCATATTCATCACAGTCCTTCTGATTGAAGGTAACATCAAGACCGCCCTTGCTGTTTTTGGTGAAATCCGTAACTCTGTAAGAGAAGGGGAATTGTGTAAGAGTGGGAGTGATTACGGAATACATGGGATTTCCCGAGTCGGAATAAGTAACAGCCACATCGCTTATGTGCTGATGTCCGCCGAAGGAGTAGTTAATGCCGGCATCCGCAAGTGTTTCCTGTAAGATGTAGCTGTCATCAATTACAAAGCCCTGCATAAGGAACTCGTGGAAATAGTTTGCTCCCGACATGTTCCAGTGTGTTATAAGAAGGGGAATTTCCTTGTTTTTCTTTGCATCCTTTGCTTCATTGAGCACCCACTCAAGAAGCTCGGGAGTGAAGGTACCCGAGGTTTCCTGCTTTGCTTCGCCCGATTCCGTAATATCGGGTGTGAACTTTCCGCCGTCTGCAAGAATTATTCTGTAGCCGTCTTCTGTCTTTACAGAGTATGAAAGGCTGCCGTAATTCCCTTTTGTAAAGTCGGAGAACTTGTGGTAAGCATCGCTGAAGCCCAGCTCCTTGTAAATCTCATAGAATTCGGCAGGAGTTGTGATTCTTGCCTCCTCCTTCTGATTGTCATTTGTAAACTGAGAAGCTCTGGGGTTGTTTATGTCGTGATTTCCGGGAGTAACAAGAATTTTTGCGCCCGTTTTCTTCTCAAAATCAAGCAGCTTTTTTGCAAGAGCCTTGTGCCCCTCGTATTCACCGTTTGTTGTAAGGTCACCTGCAATTGCAATATACTTTATTCCGTTATTCTTCACTTCATAGCTGAGTGAAGAAAGGGCTGCATCAAGAATTGCATCAAGGTCATAATAAATGCAGTTATGACCGGTAAGGTATGTGTAGAAGGCATCCTCCTTGTCACCTGCAAGACACTCGGGGTAGTAGTGAATGTCATTGATTGTGGCAAGTGAAAATGTTTTTGCTTCTTCCTTTGCCATAGCAACAGGGAAGCAGGATAACATAAGCACAATGCTTAATATCAGGGATAAAGCTTTTGCTGAAAATTTATGCTTCATTTCGGTATTCCTCCGGAAAATAATAATACAAAACAATTATATAATTTTTTGCAGATAAAGTAAAGTAAAAAATTGCAAAAAAGCAGATATCCGTGAAAACGGATATCCGCCAAAAACTTGAATTTTATAAGGGTAAAAAGCCTATAATCCAATAGAAAAGAGGCACAAACAGAATTCCCGGAAGAAGATTTGCCACCTTTATTTTTGTAATTCCGATAATGTTAAGCCCCAAGGCAATAATCATAACAGAGCCTGCCGAGGTAATTTCAGCAATAAGGGCAGTATCGGAAAGCACCGATTGCAGAAGACCTGCCGCAAGCACAAGACCGCCCTGATAAATAAGCACGAATATTGCAGAAAACATAACTCCGATACCGAGAGTACAGCTGAGCATACAAGAGGAAATAAGGTCAAGAATCGACTTTGTGATAAGCAGCTCATTATCACCCGTAAGTCCTGCATTGAGAGAGCCTACAATGGTCATTGCGCCTACACAGAAAAGAAGGGAGCCGGTAACAAAGCCTTCTGCCACAGAGCTTTTTTTGTTTTGTGTTTTAACTTTGCTTTCGATAAATTTTCCTGCCCTCTCAAGTGCCTTGTCTATATCAATTGCTGTACCGCAAATTGCACCTGAAACCATTGCAAGAATCAGTACAATAGTGTTATTGCCCTCCAGGGCACCGTCGATGCCTATATACAATGTGCAAAGACCTATAGCTGTCATTGCCGCCTTTGAAATCCTTTCCGGGATGCCTTTTTTTATAAGAAGTCCTACGGCACTTCCCAGTATCACCGTAGCAACATTTATTAATACCGCAATCATATAATGCCATCTCCGACAGTAATTTCCTCCTATATTAGCACATTGTTACACATTTTGCAAAGGTAAAAGACAAAAAATCATCATAATTTGAGATAATAAATACTTGAAAAAAGCACAATTTACTTGTATAATTACAGAGTATGTAAAAATTGAAAGGAGATAATTCCAATGAACTATTCACATGAAGTACAGAATATGTGCGTTGTTGCCAAGGGTGTAGGACACAAGTGTGCTCCCATTCCTCAGGAAGGCGCATGGACACATTCTACTCAGATTTCAGACATTAGCGGTCTTACTCACGGTGTGGGCTGGTGTGCTCCTCAGCAGGGTGCTTGTAAGCTTACTCTTAATGTCAAG
>JAZRNB010000018.1:0-4363 GCA_045647985.1 Acutalibacteraceae bacterium | reverse complement strand
TTTATATTTCCCGTATAGACGTAGGAAAGGACGACATTTCTGTCGTCCTTTCTTACTGCAATATTGTGTTATTGTGTGGTGGAGGCGAGGGGAGTCGAACCCCTGTCCGAAAAACCTTCCTCCCAACTTTCTACGAGCGTATTTGCTTTTTTAATCTCGCTTTCCCGGACGTGAAGCAACACACTTCCGGAAAAGCCAGCCCTTTAATGCGTGATGGAATACAAGGCTATTTCCCATACACGTTCACCGCTACATGACGCCACGCACCGGGCCGCGGTACTCCCGGGAATGACGGCTGCTGCACTTAGGCAGCTGCTAAAACTGTATTTTTGTTATTTATTTTATAACATTGAAGCTTTTATAGAGGTGCCCCGCCTCTGCTCGCTTATCAAGACTCGGATTCCCCGTCGAAATCCTTTCGCCCCCATAGGGGCAGATTTGTCAGGCAAATCTGCAGTGACATATTTTTCTGTACAAAATATTTATTTTTCCCGGCACGGTGAGGGGCTGTCTGCGGCAGAGAATATGACGGTTTTGTCGGTGCTGTATATCTGCCTCTGACAGCTTCCCGCGGATTGCATATGTTACAATTCTTCGGGAAAATAATTATACCTTAAAAATACAGTAAAATCAACTGTATTTTATTGGTTTTTGTCGGCGCGGAGAGAACGCTCTATATCGCGGTTTGCTGCTTTCTTTGCCGCATCCTCGCGCTTGTCATAGAGCTTTTTACCCTTACACAGACCGATTTTAAGCTTAGCTCTGCCTCTGACGAAATAAACACTCAGGGGGATAATTGCGTAGCCCTGCTGTTTCATAAGTCCGAAGAGCTTATTTATTTCCTTTTTGTGCATCAGAAGACGTTTCGGTCTTAAAGGGTCGCGGTTGAAGATATTTCCCTTTTCATAAGGGGAGATGTGCATACCGTTGGCAAAGATTTCGCCTTCCTTAATGTGGCACCAGGAGTCTTTGAGATTTACTCTGCCTTCACGGATGGATTTTACCTCTGTGCCGTAAAGCTCAAGCCCTGCCTCATAGGTTTCCTCCACGAAATAATCGTGGTAGGCTTTTTTGTTCTGCGCTACGGTTCTTTCTGTATTGTCTGCCAAAGTATTTTCACCTCGGTTTTATTTTTATTTGTTTTTGTTCGTCAAAGACGGTGATTTACGGGAGCCTTTCCCTGAGTTACATTTTTTCGGGAGCGTCTACCTTCAGGAGAGAAAGAACGTTCTTAAGTGTTGTTGCTGTTGCTTTGCAGAGGGTGAGTCTTGCATTTTTCAGTGCCGTATCTTCAATGTCGCAGTGGCAGGCATTGTAGAACTTGTGGAAGAGAGTTGCAAGGTCAACTGCATATCTTGTGAGCTTTGAGGGATCAAGAAGCTTTGCTGCGTTTTCGGTTTCGCCTGTAAGGGAAGCGATAAAGCGGATAAGCTCCTTTTCTGTATCGTGAGTGAGAAGACCGCTTGCGATATCAGTGTCAATAACAAAGCCGTTTTCCTCCTGCTTTCTGAAGATGGAGCAGATACGGGCATATGCGTACTGACAGTAGTAAACGGGATTCTGAGAGCTTTGCTCAACTGCAAGGTCAAGGTCAAAGTCACAGTGGGAGTTTGCTTCTCTCATATTGAAGAAGAAGCGGGCTGCATCTATCGGTACCTCTTCAAGAAGAGTTACGAGGGTGATTGCCTTACCTGAACGCTTTGAAGCCTTGATAACCTCTCCGTCCTTAACAAGTCTTACCATCTGCATAAGACCTACCTGAAGTCTTTCGGGGTCGCAGCCCAGAGCCTGTAAGGCAGCCTTAAGACGGGGCACATAGCCGTGGTGGTCAGCGCCTAAGATGTCAACTGCAAGGTCGAAGCTTCTTTCCTGAAGCTTGTTGTAATGATATGCAATATCGGGAACGATGTATGTGAAGAAGCCGTTAGAGCGCTTGAGAACAAAGTCCTTGTCACAGCCGAACTGCTCTGCTTTGAACCAGATTGCGCCCTCGCTTTCGTAGGTGTATCCCTTTTCTGTAAGAAGCTCAACAACCTGCTTTGCAGCACCCGAATTGTGAAGAGTGCTTTCCTTGAACCATGTGTCATATTTAATTTTGTATTTGAGAAGGTCGCGTTCAAGTCCCTGAATATTGAGAGGAAGTGCATAGTCTACAAGAGCCTTTCTTCTTTCTTCCTCTGTTGCGTTTATATATTTGTGGCCGTTGATTTCAGCAAAATTCACAACGTGGTCGACAATGTCCTGACCGTGGTAGGAATCCTCGGGCATTTCTATTGTGTCACCGAAATGCTGACGGTAGCGGATATCAAGGGAGAGACCGAATTTTTCAATCTGATTGCCGCCGTCATTAATATAGAATTCTCTTTCTGTTTTGTAGCCTGCCCAGGAAAGCACCTCAGCAAGGCAGTCGCCCATTGCACCGCCTCGTGCATTGCCTACGTGCATAGGTCCTGTGGGGTTTGCGGAAACAAATTCCACAAGTGCGCGCTTGCCTGCAAAAAGGTCGGAGTGACCGTAAGCGTCCCCTTTTGTAAGCACATCGGAGATGATATCACAGTAGTACTTGCCTGAAAGAGTGAAGTTCATAAAGCCTGCGCCTGCAATTTCACACTTTTCAAAGTATGTGCCCTCAAGGTCGAGATTTTCCGTAATTGCCCCTGCAATTTTAACGGGAGGAAGGCGGAATGCTCTTGCGTGAGCCATTGCGGCATTTGTTGAATAGTCGCCGTTTTTTCTGTCGGCGGGAATTTCTGTCTTTATGGGAAGAAGCTCTGCCTCGGGAAGCTGTCCCTTTTCAATAGCCTTTCTGATAGCTGCGGTGATGGCATTCTGAAGCTGTTTTTCTGCTGTTTTTACAAGTTTGCTCATATCAATCTTTCCTTCCTATGACGGGTTTGCCCACAGTAACCGTCATTTCCTTTGTCTGGTTTATATCTCCGTAAAAATCTACGGTGTAATTCATTTTAAGCCTTAATAAATTGCCCTGTCTGCGGCTTTCAAAGTCCGTTGCGGTAATACCTACCATCAGCTCGCCGTAGGGAGTGGAATAAGCACAGTTGTGACGAACTCCTTTTTCAATGATAATCTCGGTATTTATTGAGCCCTGTCTTAAAAGATGGGCGCATTTTCCGTCCTTTACACGCAGCACCGTGTGGCTTTTCATATCCTCGGCAAATATCTCGTCAAATTCTATTGTGTAGTTGTTTTCTTCACCGTAATAACGGCAGGTGGTTTCAATTTCAACGGTATCTGTATCCACACCGTCAGAGGAAACATCCTTGATTTTAAGTAATCTTTCTTCTGTCATTTTTTACTCCAAAAACAAATAGTCAAAATATATTATCATATTTATACAAAAAAAGCAACAGAATTTTGACGAAAATGCGAATGAATCTTATATCAGAGCAATATTTTTACGGGATTTTTTACAGTAATGCTGTCGGGGGTGACGAGGCAGTCGTAG
This sequence comes from Acutalibacteraceae bacterium, assembly GCA_045647985.1. Classification (GTDB taxonomy): domain Bacteria; phylum Bacillota; class Clostridia; order Oscillospirales; family Acutalibacteraceae; genus RUG806. Next base: position 900 of record JAZRNB010000018.1, on the reverse strand, counting down.
GCGAGTATTTTTACTCCTGCCTTCTCTGCACGGGAAAGAGCCTCTGCAAATTCAGGCTGCATTTCACGGTTAGGGGAAAAGGTGTGCACTCCCGTCATCTGTATTATGAAGATTATGCAGGCATCAAAGCCTTGCTTTTTTGCGCTGATAAGCTCGTTTATGTGTTTTACGCCGCGCTCGGTGGGAGCATCGGGAAAGAGGGCGAGACCGTCTTTTTCAAGGGTTACTCCCTTGACCTCTATGAAGGTCTTTTTGTCACCGTCCGTAACAAAAATATCGAAGCGTGAATTGCCGAATTTTACCTCTCTTTTAATTACGGCTCCGGCTGAAAAAAGTCCCGATCGGGGAAGAAATTCCTCGCAGCAGTAATTGGGAATCTGTGAATCCATATTTATAAGTATTGTGCCGTTTGCAGTTACCTTTTCCGATGCTATCAGGTCATATTTTGTTTTTCTTTCAGGGTTTTCGGTTTTTTCGAGATATACTCTGCCCCCGGGCACTAAAAGCTCCCTGCATCTGCCTGTATTTTTTACGTGTACGGTTTCCTCCGTTTTGTCAATCAGAACCTTTGCAATAAAACGGTTGGGACGGGACAGAAAAACGGCAGGAATAACATTTTTATAATTCATAATATCACCACTGCCATTATACTTCATCCGTGCGGAAAAGGGAAGAGTGACAAAATATTAAAAAACACTTGCAAAACAGATATTTTTATTATATAATATCAAAGCTGATGATATATCAGCGGAAAAAGAGTATAATATTTTTGGATTTTGCTTCTGTCATGCGGTGTGTTGGTCCTGTGCGACGGAGCGCCGCGAACCATGTCAGGCGGGGAACCGAGCAGCATTAAGCGGTCAGCCCGTGCGACACAGTCCGCCTGCACACCGTGTGACA
>JAZRNB010000017.1:0-8056 GCA_045647985.1 Acutalibacteraceae bacterium | reverse complement strand
AGTCTTGCCGTCAACTGTGATTGTACCTGCTTCGTCGTCAGCACTTACTGTGTGAAGGCCTTCGCCGATTCTTCCGCAGTAACCGCCCTGAGCAGTATCATACTTAAGAAGGTTAGCAAGCATTGAGGGCTTTGTAAGGTCATTGATAGCTACTACTTCGTAGCCTTCTGCACCGAACATCTGACGGAATGCAAGACGTCCGATTCTGCCGAAACCGTTAATTGCAACTTTAACTGACATAATAAATTTCCTCCATTTTTAAAGACGCATTACTGCGACTCCTTAATTTTCCATTGTATATTATATCCGATTTTCCGAACTTTGCAAGAACTTTGTTAAAATTTTCACCTGCACCGGGAAAAGTTTGGTTAAGTATAATAAAATCGTGAACCAAACTTGAAATTATTACTGCACATTAACTACATACGGGGGTTGTTTACCACATTAACCGGAGTGCCGTTTACAAAGGACTTAACATTTTCTTCAAGAATTTTCATAAGTCTTACTCTCGTGTCATATGAAGCCCAGGCAATATGGGGAGTGATGTAGATATTCTTAGTGTGGAAGAGGGGATTCTCAGGCACGGGAGGCTCAACTGAGAGAACATCCACACCTGCACCCGAAAGCTTGCCCGAATCCAGGGCTTCCTTTACAGCCTCCTCGTCAAGCTCGCCGCCCCTTGAGGTGTTTACAAGAAAAGCTCCGTCCTTCATTTTTGATATAAACTCTCTGTTTACCATCTTAGTTGTTTCGGGGGTAAGGGGGCAGTGAATCGAAACAAAATCAGAGCTTCTGAGCAGAGTATCTCTGTCAACAAAATTGATGTCTTCATCCGCATATTTTTCGGGATGTGCGGTGTTTACAAGGACATTCATTTCAAAGCCCTTTGCAATTTCAGCCACACGTCTGCCGATTTTGCCATAGCCGATTATACCTATTGTTTTGTCAAGAAGCTCTCTGAGAGGTGCTAACATATAGCAGAAATCGGGGTAGTTTGCCCATTCTCCCGACAGCACGGAATCAGAATGAAGAGCTATTCTGTTTGCATATTCAAGAATAAATGCAAAGGTCTGCTGGGCAACAGCTGATGCGGAATATGAGGGGATATTCACCACGGCGATGCCGTATTCATCACAGGCCTCGCAGTCTATTATGTTATAGCCTGTAGCAAGAAGGGCAATCATTTTAAGCCGGGGAAGCTTTGATACTGTTTCTCTGCTCATAGGAGTTTTGTTAAGAATTACAATATCTGCATCCTTGGCTCTTTCATATATTTTGTCTACGGGGGAGCGGTCATATATTGTCAGCTCGCCGTATTTTTCAAGAAAATCCCAGCTGAGATCTCCCGGATTTGCGGTTACCGAATCGAGAATTACAATGTTCATAATTTGTCTCCTTTTATTTACTATCTGAAATATTATCACATTTTTTCATATTCCGCAACTTTTTTAATATAATTGATATAATCATTTGTTATTGACCGCTGAAAAGATTTGGTGTATACTGAAAAATGGTGATTTATGTGACTAAAAGGGTCCGGAAGCAAAAAACCATATCAAGAATACTGCTTATATCTGCCGTATCATCATTTATTGTTGCGGCAGCCCTTACTGTTATACTTTTTCTTTTGCAGATAGATTCCGTCAGAGAAAAGTATGACCAGTATCTCTATATCCTTCAGGAGTTTGAAATGCGTGTTGCCGCTTTGCAGAGCCGACCGCTTATTTTAATAGTAATCTTTTTGCTTTTCCTCTTAAGAAGCCTTTCGATGATGTATCCTTACCCGATGATCTTTATTATAACCGCCATGGTTTTTCCGCCTTATCAGTCTTTCCTGATAAATGTTCTGGGTATGGTGTTTACCTTTGCATTCAGATATTATACGGGCTATGAGATGGGCGAGGGAACTATCAATTTTGCATTGAAAAAATACCCTGCAATACTTGAGGCGATGGAGGAGGACGGAAAGGGTAATCCCATTATTCTGCTGGCTCTCAGAATGGTACCCTCCCTCCCTATAAATACAATAAGCCATTTTTACGGCTCCCTCGAATATTCCTTTCCCAGGTATATGCTTCTGTCTGTGGGGGCCTATATACCGAAGCTGATTTCCTATTCATTCATAGGTGAAAATGTGTATGACCCGTTCTCGGCAGATTTCTTTGTGCCTATGATTGTTCTTTTAGTCTTTACGGGAATATGTCTTCTTGTGCTGAGATCATTCCTGGGAGTATCCTGGCATATTATGAGAAAAAAGAAAAATTCAGAAAATAAGTAAACCGAAAGGAAATGATAAATATGGCAAATCTTAATATCGTAAGAAATGAAATCACATCAGGCAGTTTTGATGCAAGACTGTCCCGTCTTTACGGTTCGGACACAGAAAAAGCAAGAGCAAGATTTCTTCATATAACACACCTTTTTGAAGAAAAATTCGGTGACAGAGAGGATATCCGTTTCTTCTCGGCACCCGGCAGAACAGAGGTATGCGGAAACCATACCGACCATAACCACGGACAGGTGCTTGCAGCTGCCATAAATCTCGATGCCGTTGCATGTGCAGTAAAGACTGACGAGCATTTTATCAGAGTTTATTCCGAGAATTATCCCGGGGATATAATCGATATAAACATTCTTGAGCCCCAGGTAAAAGAGGTTGAAAAGAGTGCATCTCTTGTAAGAGGTGTGGCCGCAAGATTCAAAGAGCTTGGCTATAACATAGGCGGTATTGACTGTGTAACCGTAAACAATGTTCTTAAGGGCTCCGGTATGTCCTCCTCTGCTTCATTTGAGGTGCTTGTAGGCACAATGCTCAACTATCTTTATAATGACGGTAAGATATCTCCCGTTGAAATCGCACAGATAGCACAGTTTGCTGAAAACAAATTCTTCGGTAAGCCCTGCGGTCTTATGGATCAGATGGCTTGCTCCGTGGGTTCATTTGTACAGATAGATTTCTGCGATCCCGCAAATCCCGTTATCACTCCCGTTGAGTTTGATTTTGCTTCCTGCGGACATTCACTCTGTATCGTTGATACAAGAGCAGACCACGCAGATTTAACGGATGACTATGCTGCAATAAGACGTGAAATGGAAGCAGTTGCAGGTTATTTCGGAAAATCCTGTCTTCGTGAAATAACAGAGGAGGCTGTGCTTTCAAATGTTGCAGGTATAAAGGAAAAGCTCGGTGAAAGACCTCTTCTCCGTGCAATTCATTTCTTTGAGGACAACAAGAGAGTCGAAAAGGAAGCCGAAGCTCTTAAAAACGGTGATTTTGAAACCTTTAAGGCAATGACAATAGCTTCGGGCTATTCTTCATATATGTACAATCAGAATGTATTCTCTTCCTCTGCTCCTCTTTCTCAGCCCGTATCCCTTGCACTTGCAGTAAGTGAGGTTATCCTCAAGGGTAAGGGTGCATGGAGAGTTCACGGCGGCGGATTTGCAGGTACAATCCAGGCATTCGTTCCCGATTGTCTGTTACAGGAATATAAAAACAGTATGGAGGCAATATTCGGTGAAGGATCCTGTTATATCCTTGCCATAAGACCTTTCGGTGGTACAGAGGTCTGATTTTCGCCTTCATCTACAGGTGATATAAATGACAGAACAAAGACATATAAATGCACTTGAGCTTGATAAGGTGTTGCGGCAGCTTTCTGACCTTGCATCTATTAAGGACAGCAAGGAGATGGCTCTTGAGCTTAAGCCTGCCACAGAGCTTTATGATGCTCAGGCGCTTATTAACCAGACAAATGCGGCATATGTGCTTCTTGCAAAATTCGGAGGTCCCTCCTTCGGTGCCGCAAAAAATGTAAATTCCTCCCTTTCAAGGGCAAATGCAGGCGGAGTGCTTACAATGAGAGAGCTGCTTGATATCGGGGAGGTGCTGCGGGTTATCCGTTCTCTTTACGAATGGAGATTTTCGCAGCCGGGAGCTGAGAGCTGTCTCGATGTATTTTTCTCATCCCTTTGTCCCAACAGAACTCTTGAAAGCACCATTTTTACCTCAATTTTAAGTGATGAGGAAATGGCAGATAATGCCTCAAGAGAATTAGCGGACATAAGACGCAAAATGAGAAATCAGGCACAGTCCATCCGCGAAAAGCTTGAAGGTCTTGTAAGAAGCACGCATTATCAGAAATACCTTCAGGAGGCCATAATCACACAGAGAAACGGCAGATTTGTTGTTCCCGTAAAAAATGAGCACCGTGCCGATGTGCCCGGTCTTGTACACGACACCTCGGGGTCGGGTGCTACCGTGTTTGTTGAGCCTATGGCAGTTGTTGAAGCAAACAACGAAATAAGGGTGCTTCAGGGCAAGGAAAGAGAAGAAATTGAAAGGATACTTGCGGAGCTTTCCGTGGCTGTCGGTGAGTACGGTGAGACCATAAAGCATAATTTTGAGGCTCTTACGGAGCTGAATCTCATCTTTGCCAAGGCACAGCTTGCCTACAGAATGAAGGCAAGTGTTCCCGTGCTTAATACCTCGGGAATCACTGAGCTTAAAAAGGCAAGACATCCTCTTCTCGATCCGAAAAAGGTTGTGCCTACGGATATCTCTCTTGGTGAAAACTTCGATACTCTTGTCATTACCGGTCCCAATACAGGCGGTAAAACAGTATCAATAAAAACCGTGGGTCTTCTTACTCTTATGGCTTGCTGCGGTCTGCTTATCCCCGCTGCAGATAACTCAAGAATATGTGTATTCAAGAAGATTTTTGCGGATATAGGTGACGAGCAGAGCATTGAGCAGTCTCTTTCAACATTCTCATCTCATATGGTGAATATTGTTGATATTATAAAGAATGCAGATGATGAAAGCCTTGTTCTTATAGATGAATTAGGTGCAGGCACAGACCCGGTTGAGGGTGCAGCCCTTGCAATTGCAATTCTTGAACGACTTCATATAAACGGGGCAAAAATTGCCGCTACCACCCATTATGCGGAGCTTAAGGCTTATGCACTTGAAACACCGAGAGTGGAAAACGGCAGCTGCGAATTTGATGTACAGTCGCTTCGTCCCACATACAGGCTTCTGACGGGTGTTCCCGGACGGTCAAATGCCTTTGCAATTTCTGAAAGACTGGGTATTGACAGGGCGCTTATAGAGCGTGCAAACGAGTTTGTTTCCACGGAAAATATCCGATTTGAAAATGTTGTCGATTCCCTTGAGGAATCCCGTCTTTCAATGGAAGCAGAAAAGGCAGTTGCCGAAAAGGTACGCGCCGAATACGAGGAGAAGCTCCGTCTTGCGGAGAAAAAGCTTGCCGAAGCTGAGGACCTTCGTCAGAAGGAATATGAAAAAGCTCAGGGTGAAGCACTCAAAATTACTGAAAAGGCAAGAAGGGAAGCAAATACTCTTCTTATGGAGATTGACAATCTCCGTAAGGAAATGAAATCTACAAAGGATGCCGCCGAGCTTGCAAGAAAGGCAAAGTCTGCTATGAAAAAAGGACTTTCCGATATTGATATGGCGGTGAATCCCGTTACAAACTCTCTTTATGAGGATGATGATTATACTCTTCCCCGTCCTCTTAAGGTAGGGGACACCGTGCTTCTTACTCAGCTCGGCAAGGAAGCCAATGTGCTGTCTCTTCCCGATAAGAGGAATCAGGTTGAAGTTCTTTCGGGTGCTATGAGAATGAGGGTTGATGTGAAGAAGCTTCGTCTCATAGAGAAAAAGAAGGAGAAAAAGCAGAAAACCGCCTCAATGTCAAGAAGCGGATCTATGGAATCCCGTCTTACTGCAAGTGCGGACAACCGCTGTGATTTAAGAGGTATGACTGTTGATGAGGCGCTTCTTACTCTTGACAGCTTTCTTGATTCAATGCTTATGGCAAATATGGGTGAATTTACCGTAATTCACGGCAAGGGTACGGGTGCTTTAAGAGCCGCCGTGCAGAAGCATCTTAAGAGTAATAAGTTTGTCAAAACCTTCCGTCTCGGTGTTTACGGAGAAGGTGAAAACGGCGTAACTATTGTTACATTAAAATAAGGAAAAAGCTGCAGATTTTCTGAATTTGCAGCTTTTCTTTATTGAAAATTAATCGCATTTTAAGAAATATTTCCTTGTAAATTGCGTCTTAACTGATATAATTAGTATATCTTGGTGAAGTGGAGTCATATTATGGTGAGATCTTTCATAAAAGACATCTTTGTTTTCGATAAAAAACCAAAAAGTTCTTTGACGCGGAATGAAAAGCTTGATTTGCTTTCATGGTACGGTGCAGCCTTTCTTGTTCCCTTTATATTCATTATTGCCGGTGCAATAGCCCGGGAGCTGGCACCTTTCGGTAATAATACACTTATGGGAATTGATGCGTGGGGACAGTATTTTCCCATGCTTCGTGAAATGAAGCGTGCTTTCAGAAGCTTTGATTTCAGCTATTCCTTTACGGGTGCCTTAGGCTTTGATATGACGGCACAGAGCGCCTATTACACCAACAGCCCCTTATGGTATATTCTTTTTCTTCTTCCCGGTGAGCTGACTCCGGGACAGGTTGATCTGATGGTGTTTATCCGCTTCGGACTTTGCGGAATTACATTTTTCCATTACCTTTCCTCTCACTACGGTAAGAAGGATTTCGGAATGATATTTTTTGCCGCAGCCTATGCTCTTTCGGGATATGCACTTGCATTTATCAATCAGTTTATGTGGATGGATGCGGTTATTCTTCTTCCCCTTGTAATGCTCGGAATTGAGCAGCTTATAAAGGGTGAAAGAGGAATGGCACTTTATCTTGCTTCACTTTTCCTTACCATATTCTCAAACTTTTATATAGCATTTTCCGTATGTCTTTTCTCTGTGCTGTGGTTCCTTTTACAGACTGTTTGTATGTTTAAGGGTATCAGAAATATGTTCATTTCCGCATTCCGTTTCGGAATATGCTCGCTTACGGCAGGAGTATTGAACCTTCCCGTGCTTATTCCCCTTTTAAGGGCAATAGGCAACACACTTGCATCCGATATGGGCTTCGGAAATACCTTCCGCTTTTATCATAGCCTGAAGGATATGCTTATGATGTTTTTGCCGTTTCGTCCCTCATCCCTTGCATTTGAGGCGCCTAACATCTATTTTGGCATTGTTCCGCTTATCTTTTGTCTTATTGCCGTGTTATCCAAAGAAAAGCTTGTGAAGAAGCTTTCTTATTTTTACCTTTTCGTATTTATGTTTGTGTCATTCAATTTCAATCTTCTCGATTTTATCTGGCACGGCTTTCATTTCCCTAATCAGCTTCCCGGCAGACAAAGCTTCTTGTTTGCATTTCTCGGACTTGTAATTGCTTACAGCGGCTACCGATGCTTTACCGAATTTTTCAAAGAAAAAGAAAACATAAAAACAGTTGTGTCTGTTGCATTATGTACTCTTATCTGCGCGGAGGTTGGGGCTAATGCTGTTCACAAGCTTTCCAATGACACAAGATGTGTTTATCTCGAATCTATTCTCAGAAATGATGAGGAATTAAGCGTGGTAAGGGAAAATTACAACCCAGACCCCGATAAAAACGAATTCTGGCGAATAGAGCTCAGCGATCATCGCTATAACGGCGGTCAGCTTTACGGCTATAACGGAATTTCTCACTATTCCTCAACAATGTCGGGGGATTGCTACAATTTCTTTATAAAGCTGGGAATGAGTGTTTATGCAAGAAATGTAAGCACTGAGTATATTCCGAATCCCGTTCTCAACTCACTTTTCGGTGTGAAGTACATTGTAAGCACTTCACCGGTAACGGACGAAGTCAGTGTAAATGCAGGGCAGTCGGGACATCTTTATATCCATGAAAATCAGGCAGTGCTTCCTCTTTTCTATGTGGCACAAAAAGATATTCTTAATGTTGATACGGGTCTTTCGGGACACGCGTTTACCAATGATATTTTCAAGAAAATTTCCGGCTGCGGCGATGTGCTGTGGGGTAACGGAGTTTTCAATGAGGACAGCTGTGAAGGATATTTTATTGATGCTCAGGAATTCTTAAAAGGCATAGAAAACATCCGTGAAAGCGAATGCACCATAAGAAAATTCGGAAAAACAAAAATTTCCGGTAAAGTA
>JAZRNB010000016.1:0-30634 GCA_045647985.1 Acutalibacteraceae bacterium | reverse complement strand
ATATTACTTGGTTTCTCTGTGGAGAGTGTGCTTTCTGCAGAATCTGCAGTACTTGTTCATCTCCAGACGGTCGGGTGAATTCTTCTTGTTTTTCATTGTGTTGTAATTGCGCTGCTTGCATTCTGTACAAGCAAGAGTGATTTTTACTCTCATAACGGCACCTCCATTTAATGTTAGCCTCCCTCTGACAGACGGGAATTCAGCCGTCTTTTTTCAGGGCAAAAAAAAGAACCCTTTCAGAGGTATAAATAATATACCACAAGGGTTCTTTCAAGTCAAGTATTTTTTTTGCACAATTATAGGCTATAAAAAACCGATACTTTTATTTAAACATATTAACAATCGGGCTGCTTCAGTTCTCTGCTGCCTGCTTTTTAAGAAGACGCTGCTGCCTTGCCTTGAATGATGTAAGCTCCTTCAGCTGCTGATCGGGAGTTACATAATCGCCTATGGACAGAAGTGTCTTGTTATAAAGACCTCTGAAGCTGCTTCCGCCGGTAGAAAGAAGCTTATTCTTCTTTGCAAACTGGAAAAGCGCATCACTGTCATTCTCCTGTGCCGAAGGATGCCATACCTCAATACCGTCAAGACCTGCCTTCACAAAACGATTTATGAGGGTGACAGCCTCTTCTGCGGTACCGTATCTCATAGGATGTGCAAGTATTGCAACACCGTTTGCCATATGTATTGCCTCAATAACCTCTTCAACACTCTTATATTTCGGCTGAACAAGTATGTTGTTTTCACTCTCGGCCGTAAAAAGCTCCTTATAAACATCTCCGTAGAAGGAATCAGCTGCGCCGACTTCCATAAGAGCGTGCATAAAATGCTGTGTAAACAGCGCAGTAGCACCTGTTGCGCATCTCTTGATAAGCTCAGGTGTCACGGGATATTTCTTTGCAAGCTTAAGACACATCATAGTGGTTGCTCTTCCCCTGACAAGAGAATTGTGCTTACAAAGTCCCTCAAGACGTGCCGGCTGCTCGGGAAGATAACACAGCACGTGTATACATTTTCCCGTTTCCTCATCAAAAGCCGAGAGCTCTACTCCGGGAATGACACTGACTCCGTTTCTTTCTCCGACTATTTTTGCGCGCTCGATTCCGGCTATAGTGTCATGATCGGTAACTGCAATCTTTTCAATACCCTTGCTTTTAGCAAGAGCAATAATCTCCTCAATACCCATTGAGCCGTTTGACAGACGGGTATGACAATGTAAATCTGCGCTCAAACAATAACCCCCTTAATTTTTCCTCAGAAATCCGATTATTTTTTCACAAAAAACGAACAATTTCGCATAAAATGTTACTAAAAATGAAACTTTTGCAAAAACACAGACTAATTTGGCTAAGTATATACTACGATTATATACCTTTTCCTCTTTCTTTTCAAGAGTTTTTGTGTTATTATGTCATTAAAGATATTAATTGAGGTGTTATTTTTATGAATAAAGTTCTTCTGGGGCTTTCAGGGGGCGTTGATTCTGCAGTTTGCGCAGCTATTCTCCTTAAACAAGGCTTCGACGTAACTGCTTGCTTTCTGATGCTGACGGAAAATTCAGGTGAAGACAGTGAAGAAGCGAGAAATGCCGAAGCAATAGCACGGCATCTGGGCATAAAACTTATAAAAGCTGATTACAGAGATCGCTTCAGAGAATATGTATCCGATTATTTTATATCCGAGTATCTTTCCGGCAAAACACCAAATCCTTGCATAAGATGCAATCCAACGGTAAAAATCTATTCACTTCAGGCAGAGGCGGAAAAGCTCGGCATTGAAAAAACAGCTACCGGTCATTATGCCGTAACAGAATTCAGCAATGAATTCAGCTCGGTGGTGTTAAAAACTGCACCATCAAAAAAGGATCAGAGTTATTTTCTCGGCAAACTTTCTCCATCACAGATTGAAAGACTGATTTTTCCCTTAGGAGCATTTTTATCAAAGGATGAGGTAAGAAAATACGCAGAAGGACTTTCTCTGCCCAATGCAAAGAAATCCGACAGTCAGGAAATCTGCTTCATTCCCGATAATAACTATCAGAGGTACATCTGTGAGCATTCCGACTTCAGGTCCGAAAAAGGGAGCTTTATTGACAACAACGGAAACATTATCGGCACCCATTCGGGAATAATCAACTACACAGTAGGTCAGCGCAAGGGGCTTGGCGCTTTCGGCGAGCCGAGATATGTAAAAAGCATAAATGCAAAAGATAACACGGTAACACTCTGCAAAGCAGATGAAAGAGCCGAAAAACACATAAAATGTGACAATATCTCATGGGCTGTAAGAACTCCGCCGGAGTCGCCCTTTACTGCAGAAATTAAAATCAGAAGTACCGCAAAAGCTGAATCTGCAGATATTACAATTGAAAACGGAATACTTTCGGCTGAATTCAGAAATCCTGTTCTTGCCCCCACCCCCGGACAGTCTGCTGTTATTTACAAGGATGAAATTGTCCTGGGCGCTGCCACTATAATATAAGGTATTATATATATTACAATTGTTTTACAAATGTTGACTTTAATTTTCCGTTTCCCTATAATGACTTTACTGCTTTTATAAAATCAAAAAAAAGGAGTATCCGAAAAAATGAAAAAAAGAACATTGAAGATTCTTTTTACTGTTTGCACGGCACTTGTAACACTTATAATATGTGCTTTTGCTTCAAATGCTGCAATTCTCGGCGACGTTGAAGGAGATGATAACACCGTCACCGCCTCCGATGCGAGAATTATTTTACGTGCAGCGGTAGGACTGGAAAATCTGACTGCAGAGCAGAAAAAATTAGCTGACATAGATGATGACGGCAAAATTTCCGCTGATGACGCACGATCTGCCCTCAGAACCAGCGTAAACCTTGATGAGCCTCTTCATTTTTATAACAAAAAAACCATCACGGCTCCCACATGCACTAAAAAGGGATTGATAAAATATACCTGCACAGAATGTGATGATGTTTACGAGAAGGAAGCTAAAGCTCTCGGGCATAATTTTACTGTTGAAACCATCACGAAAGCCACCTGCAAGGCAGAAGGCCTTGAGAAGCGCACTTGCAAAAGAGCCGGCTGCGGTCTCGTTGAAGAAAAAGTTATAAAAATGCTCAAGCATACACCCGATATACCTGCTGCAACCTGTACAAAAGATCAGACCTGCACAACAGGAAAGCATGTAATGGCTAAAAAGCTCGGTCATACCACCGATTGGGGCATCTGCAAAAACTGTAATGTGTTTATTACAGCAAAGCATAAGGCACAGGCAGAGACAATCAAGAAGAGCTTCAACGAAGCAAAAAAAGCTTTTGATGCCGCATACAAAATAAACAGCTATAATTATATGTTGGCACAGGGACCTTCCTGGTCTGTTCCTGCAAATACTCCCAAAGCAAAACCGAACTATATTAAGGCAAAAACCGCTTACGAAGCTGCTCTTGCTGCCTGCGGCGACATTCCCGAATTTGCATCAATAAAAGCTCTTCTGCAAAAGAACATTGATAATCTCACAAAGGTTCTGGCACAGGTCGAGATTATTCTCAAAGAGCCCTTCTTTGACATAAGAAATTACGATACATTCATCTGGCCCCTTGAAGAGCTCAATGATTTTAACAGCGACAGCATAACTGCAACAAACAAAAAATTAGAAGCAGAAATCAAATGGTAACAAAAAAGGTATTGTACTTATAGTACAATACCTTTTTTACGCAAAAAAACCGGGGCTGTAACAAACAGTCCCGGTTTTTATGATGTTATTCGCCGAGATAGGCTTTCTTTACTTCTTCATTGTTAAGAAGATCTATGCCGTTTCCTGATACGGTTATATCACCTGTTTCAAGAACGTAGGCTCTGTCGGAAATTGAAAGTGCCTTCTTTGCATTCTGTTCAACAAGAAGAATGGTCATACCCTGACTGTGGCATTCTTTGATAATATCAAAAACCTGATCCACAAGAAGCGGAGAAAGACCCATTGAAGGCTCGTCAAGCATAAGAAGCTTGGGATGGCTCATCATAGCTCTGCCCATTGCGAGCATCTGCTGCTCACCGCCCGAAAGAGTACCTGCAATCTGATTTTTTCTTTCACCCAGACGCGGGAAACGTGTGCAGATATCTTCAATATCTTCCTTTATCTTCTTTTTATCCTTCTGTGTATATGCACCCATAACAAGGTTTTCATAAACGGTCAGCTCCTGAAAAACACGTCTGCCCTCGGGAACCTGACTCATACCCATTGAAACAAGCTTATGACCGGGAATTTTATTGATAACCTTACCGTCATAGGTAACTGTACCGTCTTTAATTGGAATAAGACCCATAATACTCTGCATTGTTGTAGTTTTACCTGCGCCGTTAGCGCCGATAAGGGATACGATTTCACCTTCATTAACTTCAAAGCTGATACCCTTAAGTGCTGTGATAACACCGTAGTTTACCTGCAGATTTTTTACTTCAAGCAGTGCCATTTTATCCCCTCCTTATTCACCGATGTATGCCTTGATAACCTCGGGGTCATTAAGGGCTTCCTGAGCAGTTCCCTGTGCAAGAACAGTGCCGAAATTAAGAACTGTAACCTCATCGCAAAGGCCTGACACAAATTTCATATCGTGCTCAATAAGAAGAATGGTCATATCAAAATCATCGCGGATTTTTCTGACAATTCTCATAAGATCTTCTGTTTCGTGAGGATTCATACCTGCAGCCGGCTCGTCAAGAAGCAGAAGTGTAGGATTGGTTGCAAGAGCACGGGCAATTTCAAGCTTTCTCTGCTTACCGTAAGGAAGATTACAAGCAAGATTGTTTCTTTCATCCTCAAGATCAACAATACGGAGAATTTCCTTTGCCCTTTCACGCATCCTTGCTTCCGTCTTATAATGAGCAGGAAGTCTTAAAAGACTTACGAAAGGATTACACTTGAATTCCTTCTGATTATGAAGTCCTACAAGAACATTTCTTATAACACTCATATTATTGAAAAGTCTTATATTCTGGAATGTACGGGCAATACCCTTACGGTTAATCTGCTCCTGGCTCTTACCGGTAAGCTCTTCACCGTTAAGATAAAATGTTCCCGTTGTAGGCTGATAAACACCCGTAAGAAGATTGAATACGGTAGTTTTACCTGCACCGTTGGGACCTACAAATCCGTAAAGCTGCTTTTTCTTTATTTCAAGATTTACATTCTGAACAGCCTTCAGACCGCCGAAGGAAATACCGAGGTCTTCGGTTTTAAGAACAATATCAGACATCTCAGTTACCTCCTTTTTCGGGCTTGTCGGGTGTATATTCATTGCCCTGCTGGATATCGGTGGAAAGAACCTCATCCATAGATATCTTTGTAGGAATCTTATTCCAATGAGCTTCATCAGCGAGAATATCTCCGGGTCTGCGGTTCTTCGCGGTAAGTCTTGAAATAAATGCTTTGATTGAAAGCTTTTCCTTTATGGGAGCAAGTCTGGGAGCATTATTGAATATAACAATACCGATAAGGATCAGTGCATAGATAAGGAACTTGAGAGCGGCAAGATCACCGGGAAGCTCTTTCTGAAGCACATAGTTGATTATGGTAATAAGAGTGGCTGCAATAATGGAACCGTTGATTGAACCCATACCGCCGAGAACTACCATAACAAGAATTTCAATAGAATAGTTATATGAGAAGAAGGTGTACATAACGGGAGTAGTGTAATGTCCGTAGAAAACACCTGCAACACCTGCAAAGAAAGCAGCAATAACAAAAACAAAAAGTTTATAATAGGTAACATTGATACCCATAGCCTTAGCTGCGATTTCATTATCACGTATTGCCGTAATTGCTCTGCCGTGCTTACTTCTTACAAGATTCTGAACAAGGAAAAGAACGACGAGCACTGTAATAAATACAATTATAAAGAGAGGAAAATCCTTCTTGTTGAATTTAACAGCATTTGTTGAAAGACCCATTGCCTTACCGAACCAGGGAAGGTTCTTGAATACAGTTCTTACAATTTCACCGAAGGCAAGTGTAACAATAGCAAGATAGTCACCCTTAAGACGAAGTGCGGGAAGTCCTACAAGCAGTCCGAAGAATGCAGCAAGGAGACCGCCGCAAAGCATACTGATAAGAAGACAGATTACCTTGCTCTCAATTACCGTGGACAGCTGTATGGAAATAAATGTACCGAGATACGCACCGACACACATAAAACCTGCATGTCCGAGAGAAAGCTCACCGAGGAAGCCGACAACAAGATTAAGAGATACAGCAAGAATAACACTGTAGCCTATCTGCACAAGCAGATTCATATATGAAGCCTTAAGGCTGCCGGCGTTCTGCATAACGGCAAAAACAACAAGAGCCGCAGCAACAACGATGTAATTTACGCAGTTTTTAAGCTTGAAATCGTCAGATCTTAATATAGTCTTTATCATAAATTACACCTTCTCTCTTCTCTTCTTACCAAGAAGACCGATAGGTCTTACAAGAAGAATAACAATAAGCAGACCGAACTCTACAGCAGTTGTATAGGGTGCAAGAACGGGAACGCTTAAGCATATCTTTTCGATAACACCTAAAAGCACACCGCCGATCATAGCACCGGGAATAGAACCGATACCGCCGATAACCGCAGCAGTAAATGCCTTTATTCCGGGCATTGAACCAAGAGTCGGCTCAACTGAGGGAATCTGCATAAGATAGAAAAGGCTTGCTGCAGCTGCAAGTGCAGAGCCGATAGCAAAGGTTATGGAAATGATCTGATTGACATTTATTCCCATAAGCATTGCGGCACCCTTATCCTCAGAAACTGCAACCATAGCACGTCCGGTTCTTGTTTTTTTGACAAAAACAGTAAGACAAGCCATTATAACTGCACCGACAACAAGTGTTACAATTGATGATACGCTGATTTTTGCACCGAGAAGTGTTACAGTGCCGAGAGAAGCAATTGTAACCTGCTTGGGGGCTGCGCCGAAAACAAGCTGAGACACACTCTGCAGCAGATAGCTGACACCGATAGCCGTAATAAGCACGGCAAGGGGTGAGGCACCTCTCAGGGGCTTATAGGCAAACTTTTCAACAAGAACACCCATAGCAACACAGATAAGAACCGAAAGACCTATTGCAAGTGCAATATGACCGCCGCCCATAAGAGTTACAAAAACAGCATATGCACCGACCATAATGATATCACCGTGTGCAAAGTTCAGCATTTTTGCGATACCGTAAACCATAGTGTAACCGAGAGCTATGAGAGCATATATAGCACCGAGACTAAGCCCGTCAAATAAAATACTCATAATAAAAATTTCTCCTTTTCCGGGGAGTTTTGTCGTGAACGGATATAAAATGAAAAAAAACGGCAGAAATTTTACCGTAAAAAAATGTCCCTAAAGGCGGGTATATGCCCGAAGGGAAAAATCCCTCAGGCATATACTGAAATTGTTAACTTAATCAGTTAAGTTCTACGATGATGGGCTCCTTAACGCAAGCACCTGATACATCCCATACCATACCGCCTGTAACTCCGTCATAGGAGAAATCTGCAGATGTGAATGTAGCTGTAAGAGCCTTACCGAGTTCAGCGGGATCAACCTTTACATTGTCAACACCGAGCTTCTTCATAGCCTCGAAGATAGCATAAACTGCATCGTAGCCGTCAGCAGCGAACTGGTCGGGCTTTGCACCGTACTTTGCTTCATAAGCTGTAACGAAAGCAGAAACCTTTTCATCCTTGCTGTTCACGTCGAAGGGAGTGAGGTAGCTGATCTTGTTTGTAACTGTGTCATCAATCTGAGAAGCAACACCGTCAAGACCGTCGCAACCGAAAAGGAATGCATCGCAGCCCTTAGCTACACAAGCCTTAGCAATAAGACCTGCTTCTGTGTAATAGATGGGAAGGAAGATAACATCGCAATCCTTGAGAGCTTCAACCTGAGTTGAGAAGTCTCTGTTGTTTTCAGCATCGAAGGACTGTTCAATGTATGTTACATTAAGCTCAGCCATCTTTGTCTTGAATGCTTCATAGATACCTGAGGAATAAGCGTCGGATGAATCATAGATAGCACCGATATTCTTGTATTCCTTAGCGAGCTTTTCAGCGGACATAATGCCGTTGTCGGGGTCACCGAAGCAAACTCTGAAGCAATTGTTGCTTGCATTGATTACGTTGTCAGCAGAAGCTGAGGGAGTAAGAGCGAAAACGCCGTCTTCATCTGCTCTTGTTGCAAAGGATTCAGCGGAACCTGATGTTACGGAACCGAGAGATGCCTGCATACCTGCTTCGAAAAGAGCATCATAGCCTGTGGATGCATCAGCAGCTGTAGCCTTGTCATCCTTCATATCAAGCTTGAAGTTCACACCGTTAAGACCGCCTGCCTTGTTGATTTCATCAATAGCAAGCTGAGCGCCCTGCTGTACGGAAATACCGTAGGAAGCTGCGTCACCTGTAAGGGGACCTGTTGCACCGATAACATATTCTTTGTTGTCTGCAGTATAGTCGCCTTCCTTTGAAAGGTCATAAGCTGCATCAACCTTTGCTGCTGTGGTTTCTTCGCCGCCCGCAGCTGTTGTCTCATCACCTGCTGCTGTGGTTTCTTCTGTAGTGCCGCCGCAAGCTGCAAAGCAAAGAACCATAGAGAGGCTCAGAATGAGAGCCATTACTTTTGTAAACTTTTTCATTTCATTTTCCTCCGTTCGGATTTGTTATAATATACATGCGTATATCTTTACAGCATTAGAATAATATTACAACAAGGAGAAAAAGTCAATTGCTTACCTTAATTATATATATGAAGGTTTTTCAATTTTTCTATTAATATAATTAATCATATCTCTTACGGTTGACAAAAAAAGATTATTCCTAATATAATAAGTACACTATTACGAAAAGCATAAGGAGACTGAAAATATGTCTGCAAGTATTATTGACGGAAAGAAAATATCGGAGGAATTAAGACTCTCTATTGCCGATGCAGTAAAAAACAGACCTGACGGAAAACGTGCACCCGGACTTGCCGTTATCATCGTAGGTAATAATCCTGCATCAAGAATATATGTAAATAATAAGAAAAAGGCCTGTGAAATCTGCGGATTCAATTCTTATGAATATGCCCTGGATGAAAATGCCGACGAAAAAGAGCTTCTGGAGCTTATTAAAAAGCTCAACTGCGACAGGAATGTTGACGGCATTCTCTGTCAGCTGCCCCTTCCGGATCATATGGATGAAAACAAGGTAATTGATGCAATCTGTCCCGAAAAAGATGTTGACGGATTTTCTCCTGTCAATACAGGTAATCTTCTTGCAGGAAAGTCCTGCTTTGCCCCCTGCACACCTGCAGGTGTTGTGGAAATGCTGAAGCATGAAGGCATAGAAAGTGCAGGTAAGCACTGTGTAATTGTAGGCAGAAGCAATATCGTAGGTAAGCCCGCAGCCCTTCTTATGCTTGCAGAAAATGCAACCGTTACGATTTGCCATTCGAAAACAAAAAACCTCAAGGAAGAGGTAAGCCGTGCAGATATTGTTATTGCAGCTATCGGCAAGGCAAACTTCATTACCGCTGATATGGTAAAGGATGGCGCCGTTGTTGTCGATGTCGGTATTAATCGTCTTGAAAGCGGCAAGGTAACGGGTGATGTTGATTTTGAAGCAGTAAAGGAAAAGGCTTCATACATCACTCCCGTTCCCGGCGGTGTGGGTCCGATGACAATCACAATGCTGATGAAGAATACTCTTGAAAGCTGGAAAAAATCAGAGATCTGATTATATCCCGCAATTATCCCGATTAAAGCTTTTATCTCTTTACAAAAAAATGCCCGATCATCAGAAATGATGGTCGGGCAGCAATTTTTATCGGAACTTATGCGAACATTCCTTTAACCGCATCAATTAACATATTGAAGAGATTCTTAAAAAGAGCTATGAATTTTTCTATGAGATTCATTTCAGGCTGAGGTTCTTCCTCCTCAAGAGGAACAATTGCATCTCCGGTGTTTTTTACATATTGAGGAAGAGTATCTGATGTAAACACATCAAGATCCTCATAGAGAATACGGTTGATTACCTCGTAATAATAGCCGGGCTTTTCTCCGTGCGCAAGATCCTTAATGAACCATGTATTAAAGGGAAGAAGACAGGTGGACGCATCAATTATTCCGTCAGGTGACATAAAATTATATTCAGGATATTTTGCCTGAGTATAATTTTCGGGAAGTGTTTCGCCGTTCATAGCTACGGTTGCACCAAGGCTGGCATTTTTGAGATCAACAAAGCCGTCACCCGTAAAGTTTCCGTCCTCGGAGAAGGGAAAGGGAGCCTTATTGTACTTGGCAATAACATTGAAATGAATGCCGTTGTTAACTGCCTCCTGAATAATTTCACGGTCTTTGACCTTAATTTCCTCGTGAAAGTAAATAACCTTGTCTATAAGCTGATGATATTCCTCTGTATCCTCATCCCAGTCATCGCCGTATACTCTCTCAAGAGCATCATAGAAATATCTGTCTTCAACAAATGCCCACATTGCAGGATGTGTTGCAAATATATCGTGAATAATATCCTCGAGCGCATTCATAACCGCAACACTGAGAACAGGCTCAACAAGAAGAGCAAGAAGAACATCAAGCATACCGAGGTCATTCATAACAGAGAGCAGAAGCTGAACTGTTTCATCCCCTACCATCCCCGAAACAAATGCCTCAACCGCATCGGGATCAAAATTGAAGGAGCCTGAGAAAAGTTCTCCGACAAAGTTAACGCCTTCAAGCGAGGGAACACACAAAACAACAGAATCAATCCCCTCATATCCGTACTCTGCAAGGTATGCAACCACAACAGATGTGCCGTAGCTTGAGCCTACAAGCTCAATTATCTCCTGTCCCGAATGCTTTCTTACCCACTGAAGGTATGTATGAAGCTCCTTTGCAACATCAACAGGATCAAGACGGGCGTCATACTTGAAGGTATATTCACCGTCATCATAATCAAACCTGAGATCGGTGGGATCAACCGTTACCTCATCCTGCATTGTTATTCCGTCAGGCTTGAGCGCGGTAGCACCGAAGCTATCCCATAAAGCGCCGTATACAATATTGTATGCAAGTCTGGGATCTCTGTTTGCAATAGCCTCTTCGGCATATTTAGAATAATTCATAAAATTGCCGAGAAGTCTGTCAACATCAACAGGGAAAAGAAGTGAATTCTGCTCGGGATCATCCTTATAGTAAACCCACTTGGATTCAAAGCCCTGAACATAAACCTGGGGGTTGTGATTGTATGACCATACGGGCAGCGGCGAATCGGGATCAACTATATCCGCACCGGCAAGAAAGCCGAAGCAGGATGCAAACATAAGAGCTGCCAGCAAGGCACTGAGAATTTTTCTGAAATTCTTCATCATAATTACCTCCGCATATTTGTTTACCTTATTTTATCACTCAGATCAGCTTTTGTAAATAAGTTAACAAATAGTTAATAATTTTTGATTCCCGTTTTTAAACAACAAAAATGAGACTGCTTTTACACAGTCTCATTAATCTCAATTAAAACTTGCCTTCGATATTGTCGTAATAGAAATCAAAGAAGCCCTTAGGTCCGAATACAAGATAAGTAAGGTCGTTGAGTCCCTTAAGACCTGCATTAAGAACCTCATCCATAACACCGGGTTCTGCTTCAGGCTCATAAACACCGATTGTAACAAGTCTTGCTTCAACCTCTGCAAGAACAGCATCGTCCTTCTTAGGATCATTTACTGTATTTGCAGCCATCTCTTCTGCCTTTGCGAAAACAGCCTTATCTTCTGCAGTGGGAACATAGCCTGTTTCATCACAGTATCTCTCAAGGTCTTCCTTATACCACTTAAGGGGCTTGAGGTTTCTTGCCTTGTTAAACTGAGGATAGTAGTATTCACCATCAGGATCATCGCAGCTGTCAACATCTGTTACATGACCTGTTGCAAGGTTAAGAGCAAGAGAAAGAGCGGTATTGTTATATTCAAGCTCGTGCTTCTGACCGTAGAAGTACCAGGTTGTATCCTTGTAGTAGCAGGTTGAAATATCAATTGAACCGTCGGGAGAAAGCTCTCTGCCTTCTGTATCTGTGAACTTCTCGTTGTATGCTACATAAGATGTTCCGGGAGCAGTTGAGTCAATATTGATAATTTCATCGGAGTTTGTGATGGGGCCCTGCTCCATAAAGCCGAAGAGGCTGTAGTCTGCAGTGCATGCACCGAAGGGGAGACCGTAGCCTGCGATGAAGGAGAATGTTACGCCTTCCTTCTGGAGTCCGGGAATGGTTTCGGTGTGAAGCTTTGCCTTACCTTTATAGAATGCTTCAATTTCAGCCTTTACAGCATCAGAAGTAATAAAGCCTGTTGCCATAACCTCCTCATATCTGTGAAGCGGAATCATATTACTGAGTGAGGGAGTAGCGCCGAAAAGGTCTGTTGAAAGACCGCGAAGTGCCATATCGATGAAATCACGGAGAACCTGCTTGGGGAACAGACGAAGAGCAATGTTTACCACATAACCCCAAGGCTCACCTACAAGGTCAGAAATAAGACCGTTATAGAAAAGCTTGGCAGATGTAGGCTCACAGTATGACTGTGTAAGCATATCGGCAATAATTTCTGAACCGTCCCATGCACCTACGATACCGATAACTCTCTTAACATGGCTTGATGCTCTTGTGGGATAAGCATCAAGATAAGCTGTTGTAACGGAAGCACCCATGCTCATAGGAACAAGAATAACTTCATCTGCACCAACTGTATTGGTTGCAAGGATTGTTTCAATAAAGTCATGAAGACCTTCAACATTCTTTGATGTATATGAGAATGCACTGTAGTTGTAAACGTAGAGATATTCTTCATATCTTTCGCCGAACTTTTCCTTAGCGATATCCTCGCAGGGAATAGCAGAGAAGAAGCGTTCTCTTGCTTCACTTCTCATTTCGCCGTTTTCACCCTCTGCCCAGGGATACTGAGCAACAGACATTGCATATCTGGGAGTTACAACTCTGGGGTTGGGATTTCCTTCCTCATCAACAAGGTTGAAATCAAAAAGATTGCGGACAATAGTCTTTACATCTTCTTCGTTGATAATGCAGTTTCTTGTGAATGCGGAAATAAGAAGATCAAGCACAACATTTACAATTGCGCCTACTGTTTCCATATTGGAAAAAGCCTCATCAAAATCATTGAAAAGGTTCCATCTTGTCTGATACTCACCCTTTGCAATAAGAGGAGCATAAACATCATAATTCTGAAGTGTGTCGCCGTACTTGTCAACATAGCTCTGATCAAAACGGTATGAATAGCTCTGACCGATACCTGTTACAAAAACGATGAGTGCGTTATCGTTGTCAGCGAAAGCACTTTCTAAGCCGGCAACGGTATTTGCAGCAGGCTGTGCACTTGTTTCAGCAGCTGAAACAGGTACAATAGCAATAGCAAGAAGCATTGTCAGAGAAAGCATTAATGCAATAATTTTCTTCATTTCATTTTCCCTCCGGATATTTTTTCTAATATATACTATCACCTTTTGTTTTTCTTTGCAATTATATTTTTGGATTTTCGTCTTTTTGCACAAATGAAACGCTTTCATTTTTAACATTCCGCCAATTAAGTTGCTTGATTTACATAGTGTACTTGAAAATATGAAAAAAACAAAGTAAAATAATGATATCAAAAAAACGGAGGCTTACATTATGAACGTACTTGTAGCAATTTTCCAGCTTGTTATGGCATTTTTCTTTGCCATCCCCCAGATTCTTGCTCCTATCCCTGCAAACATTGTCGAAGCATCATATTTTGAGGAATGGTCTGCCGGGCAGGAATACACAGAGGACTATGCAGTAGTTCTTGAAAAAGAAGAAGGCAAGGATTTTGTTATTCTTAACCTTGCAGATATTCAGGTTTCAGACGACGAAAGATACTATCCCGAGTATGAATACGCAAAGGAAATGATCAATAAGTTAGTTGCCGAACAGCAGCCCGATCTTATCACTCTTACCGGTGATAATGCATGGGACACTGTTTCCTATGTAACACTTGTTAACTTTATTGACTCTCTGGGAATTCCATGGGCTCCCGTAATGGGTAATCATGACGGTCAGGGCTGTATCAGCGAATTCTGGTGCTCTTACCTTTTCGATGAGGCTGAAAACTGTCTCTGGAAATTCGGCCCCAAGGATATGGGCTACGGCAACTATATCATCAATATTGAAGAAAACGGCAAGGTAGTTCACACGCTCTTTATGATGGATACGCACGATGACGGTGAATGGACTGTTAACGGTCAGACTGTTGAAGGCTATGACCACCTCTGGCCAAATCAGATTGAATGGTATGAATGGGCAGTTAAGGGTATTGCAGAAAAAGAAGGCAGAACCGTTGAAAGCTCCGTATTTATTCACATTCCCGTATTTGAAGTAAGAGAGGTCTGGAATGACTTCTATGAAGGTCATTATTGCGCAGCCTGCGACAAGAGCTTTACTAAGGCTCAGCTCAAGAATGAGGCCTGTCCCGTTTGCGCAGGTGCAATTTCAATCAATTATGACAAAGAAAACAGCTTATGGATCGGCGAATATGCTGACAAGGCAACAGGTGTTATTCACGAAATGCCCTGCCCCGGAGCAGTAAACAATCACTTTACGGACAAAATGCTTGAGCTTGACAGCACAAAGAACGTAATCTTCGGACACGACCATGTTTGCAATGCTTCAATCAACTATGAAGGCATTCAGCTGACATATTCTCTTAAGCTCGGCTACGGCTGCTACTATGAAGACGGTCTTATGGGCGGAACAACCCTTACAATCGGCTCAGACGGCACAGCGCAGTACGCACATCACTTCTGCGGTTAAACTAAACAACCAACAGTCTGTATCACCGAGATACAGGCTGTTTTATTTGTGCAGACTTTACATTTTTACTTATAAGGAATTTCATCACTCCGCAGAATTTAATCTCAGTTTCAGATAAAATTTTCAAACTTGTTGACAATTCTGAAGTGCATAATTAAAATTAAATTACAGCAATCAACAGCAATTTGTTGTTAATTTTTTCGGAGGCGATATAATGAAACAGTACACAAAAACATTTTTAGCAGTACTTCTTTCAGCTGTTATGCTTTTCTCTCTTTCAGTTCTGTGCTTTTCCTCTGCCTGCATTACAAATCAAAATGCCCTTATCGAAGAACAAGAAATCGAGAATGAGAGTTCCGGAAATGATTACCTTGAAAAGGACGAAAAGGAAACTTCAATTACAGGATATTCTGTAGTCGTACCCGTAAAAATTGTCCTTGAATTCCCTGAAAACTTCAGCTTAAATTTCCTTAAGGGTGAAAAAATTGACCTTTCGGGAATAAAGGTAAAGCTTGTTTATTCCGACGGCACATCTCAATATGTTACAGACTATAAAATGAGCACCCCCGACCACACCGTTACGGGCACACAGCATATAAGCGTCACATACAAGGAATTTTCCGAAGTATTTGTAATAAACATTTCTCCGTACTACAGTAAAGGAGATGTTAACGGAGACGGCGTAATACGCGCAAACGATGCCCGTCAAACACTCCGTGCAGCTGTTGGTCTTACAGAGTTTGCAGGAAGGATATTCTTCGCAGGCGATATTGACAGAGACGAAAAAATAACCGCAAATGATGCCAGAGTTATCCTGCGATGCGCAATCGGATTAGAAACCCCATCAGCAGAAGCCGTCAGTTTTTCTGACAAAACAGCTTCCTATAACGGGAAAATAAAGCTTGAATGTGAAGAATATGAGAACTGTCTCAAAGTTGCAGTAATTGCAGACCGTATTACTGATCTCAATGCCCTCGATTTCACATTAAGCTATGATACGGACAAATTAGCATTGAATGATAACAACGGAACTGCTTCCGATACTTATCCAGATTTCTATAAGCCTATCAGCGAAGGTAACTGTAATTCACTTTACAATGACGTCAACGGTAACATTGCCTGCTCGATGTATTTCAAAGAATACTTCTCTTATAATGCAGATAACACAGATATGCTCGGCGACGGCTATGAGGTAAAAGACGGATATATTTTAAGAGTCTTCTTCTTCGATTTTGTTGACGAAGCTGATACACCCTGTACCTTCACTGTTAACGGAAAGATTTATGTAAATGCAAACTCTTTTGTTTTGACAAATGACAGCTTAACTTATGCAGAAGAAATTGTTCCCGCTCCCGAGGAAACACCTGAACAACCTGCCGAAGATAACGAACCCTTTAATTTTTTCGTAAAAATATTGTCATTTTTTAAGAAAGTAGCAGATTTCTTCAAAAAACTTTTCGGAATAGCATAAAAATTTCAGCTCCTGTACCAAAGCGGTACGGGAGCTGTTTTCTGTTGTTCTTTTTATTTTATCATATCTATAATGCTTTGGAGAGCCTCGGCATCTATCATTCCTGCACGGTTATAGCGGATATTACCGTCCTTATCAATGGCAATTGTGCGGGGAATACCCGTTATGCCGTAGGTCATCACAGCATAGCTCTCAAGGTCATAGTAAGAGGGGAAGGTATATCCCTTTTCCTTTATATATTTCTCCCCGTTTACAATACCGTCATCAGTATTCACTATTAAAAACTGAATTTCATCACCATACTCCTTGTAGGCTGCTTCAAAATCAGGCATTTCCTGAATACAGTAACCGCACCAGGTTGCCCAGAAGTTGAGAATCATAGGCTTACCCTCAAAGTCGGACAAAAGAAGCTCTGTCCCCGTGTTATCAAAAATTCTTACATCCTTATATTTCTGATACTGCAATGTATCTGAAGCACTTCCCTGCTCTGCACTTGTGGTTTGCTCGGCTTTATCGGCAAGGGAGGGATATACTGCTGCAGCAATTGCAATAACTGCAACAAGAACGGCAATTATAATAATAAGAGATTTGTTTTTCATATATTTACTCCTTTAACTGAGAATTGCAAGAAATCTGTTCATAAGCCCCGTCATCATAAGAATACCGATGACAACAAGGAAAATTCCGCAGACTGTGTTTATTATTTTATAGTTTTTCTTTATAAAAGTAAAGGCTCCCTTGAGCTTATCAATCAATACGGCACTCAAAAGGAAGGGAACACCGAGTCCCAGGGAATACATAAGCAGCATTATAACTCCCTTTATCACATTTCCCTCACTTGAAGCAAGTGCGAGGGCGGAGCCTAAAAAAGCACCGACGCAGGGTGTCCAGCCTACAGAAAATACAACACCGAAAAGAAGGGCTGAGAAAAAACCCATTTCCGTTTTTACTTTACGGTTTTTTGTACCCGAAAATATTTTCAGCCTGAATATTCCGATATAATTCAATCCGAAAATAATTACAATAAGACCGAGTATTATATTAACAACAGTTTCATATTGTTTAAGAAAGCTGCCCAATGTTCCTGCGAGGGCGCCCATTGCGGTAAAAACAACGGTAAAGCCCGAAACAAAGCCTGCAGCACCCAGCACGGTCTTTTTTATGCTTCTCTCCCCTCCTCCTGCAAAATACGAAAGATATACGGGAAGCATAGGAAGAAGGCAGGGAGATATAAAGGTAATTATTCCCTCTACAAATGATACGAGATATTGCATATTTACCTCCGCAGAAGATTTATTACATATATATTTTAACTTCTTTTGTAAAAAAAATCAATATTCAGAGAATTGAGCAATTTATGTTGAAAATTACATTTGTTTTATATATAATAATGTAAAATGGAGGGTGATAAATATGACACGTGCCAGAATCAGAAAGCCTGTTGACAAATCCATAGCAACAAAGGGGTTTGAGAAATTTCTTTTTTATCTTGTACAGTTTACCTGGGGGCTTCCGGTAAATGCAATCAGCGGATTGATTTATCTTATTCTTAAGAGAAAATACCGTACGGAAAAATTTATGAATTCATACATCACATACATTCCCGGCAACTGGGGCGGACTTTCTCTCGGTCTTTTCATTTTTATTGCAGAGGGCAAGGCTGAGGGATGGACAAACAATACTAAAATTCACGAATACGGACACACAATTCAGTGCCTTCTCTTAGGTCCTCTTTACTGGATTGTTGTTGCACTTCCCTCAGCAATCTGGTGCAACTTCTTTGCAGATTACAGAAAAAAGAACAATGTTTCATATTACAAGCTGTACTGTGAGAGCTGGGCTAACTCCTGGGGAGTAAAATGGTCAGGTCTTAAGCAGTTCGGCATAAAGTAAAAAAATTCAAACACTTTTACGGGAGATATTATGGCAAAGGAAAAGGCAATAAGAAACAAAACTATAGATATTTCCCTTTCAGACGGAAAAGCATATCTTGACAGATGCATTACTGTCAGGAAAAAGATCACGGATATAAAAGATATCACCGATAAAACCATTATCGGCGATTCTTTCAAGGTATGTCCCCTCATTCCGGAAAAAAGCATAGACCTGATAATTGCCGATCCCCCTTATAATCTCAGAAAAACCTATAGCAGCACCACTTTTTCAAAGAAGAAATCAGATGAGTATGAAGAATACACAAGAAAATGGCTTTCTGCAGTAAAGCCCCTTCTTAAAGACAACGGCTCAATTTATGTGTGCTGCGACTGGGAATCGGGTATGATTATCGGCAGAGTGCTCAGTGAATTTTTCACCGTCAGGAACCGGATAACCTGGCAGCGTGAAAAAGGCAGAGGTGCAAAAGCCAACTGGAAAAACGGTATGGAGGATATCTGGTTTGCCACAAACTCTGATGAGTACACCTTCAATCTCAATGCAGTAAAGGTCAGACGAAGAGTTCTTGCCCCATATCGCGTTAACGGAAAACCGAAAGATTGGGAAGAATCCGACAATGGCAACTACAGAGATACCTGCCCCTCCAATTTCTGGGATGATATTACGGTACCATTCTGGTCGATGCCTGAAAACACAAATCATCCGACCCAGAAACCCGAAAAGCTGATTGCAAAAATAATTCTCGCAAGTTCCGGTGAGGGTGATACGATCTTCGATCCATTTGCCGGCTCGGGTACTACTCTTACCGTTGCAAAAAAACTAAACAGACACTATATCGGCATTGAAAAGGAAAAACAATACTGTCTGTGGACAGAATACCGACTTGAAAAAGCTGATGAAAACAGAGAAATTCAGGGCTTTAAAGACGGAGTTTTTCTTGAACGAAATTACCCCCGCAACAAAAATACAGATTAAAAATAACGGTTCAGCAGGATATTTCTGCAGAACCGTTATTCTTTTTCATAAAATATAAAATGCAGAGCAGACAACCTGCCCTGCATTAGTTTTATCAGGAAACATTCCTAAAAAGCTCATCCGTATTGTCAAGTCCTACGGAATTTCTGAGAATTGTTCGTGCATCATCAGCCCCGACATTTTTATCCTGCTGAATATCTGCAGCAGCCGTCTGATACACGTCAAGCTCCTCAAGACCTACAGATCTTCTGAGGGTATTTCTTGCATCAGAAGCAGTTACCTCACCGTCACAGTCAACATCACCCGGTACAACAACAACTCTGGTATCAACAACCTTGCCCTTGCTGTCCATCATAACAATTTTCATTCCGGTTGCGATAAGTGCATCTTTTTCTGCTTCTTTTCCTTCTGCAGTCTGAATAACAGTGTTTCCGGGAACTGATTCAATCATTTTACTAACATCTGTTCCACTGATTGAAAGCACCTTGTCCTTGCCGCTGAGCTTTATTTCATTTTTCTTTTCGGGCTTTACGGCAATTTCGGGCAGCTTCTCTATAATGACAGTTTTCTTATAGTCACAGTTCTTACATTTACCTTCCTTTTTGCCTTCTTCAAAGCTTGTTGCCTTTTTTACAACCTTCCAGGAAAGCTGATGTCCGCCGAGAGTGGGAATTTCTTCGGTATATTTATCTCCGCAGGAGCAGATAAATGTTTTTACACCTGTATTTGTACATCCTGCCTTTTTTGTTACTTTGGAAGAATACTTGTGAGAATGTTCTGTTGATTCAACCTCAGACTCGTTACTTGTCACAACAAAATTAATTTCTTCACGCTCCTCTGAACCAAGAGCAAATGTACCCTTTGCTGAAATTTTAATATCGTCTGCAGTACATCCATCATTCAGCTCCATTGTCAATGTAGCAAAATGGAAATATTCGCCGTTGATACTGCAACCGGCTGCTTTTTCTTCAAATTCCTCAGACGAACACAGCTCATCGGCAAAAACAAGACTGAATCTGACGTCAGAAACATTGCTCTCATTAACTGCTGACAATGCATAGAAGCTCTTTTGCATTTTTGACAAGTCCTTACCTGTCTCATTTTTGACAGAAGCAACAACATCAGAATTAAGCTTCACAGAAAAATCCGCTACCATCAGCCCTGTACAATTTTTAAAATAAAGATATGCCTTTGCGCCGTCTTTCACAATTTCAACAACAGGCTTACCGCCTGAAGGTTCTGTATTGTCTTTGTCTTCCTCCGGAATCGAAGGCTTTGTTGTTTCAGGAACAATAGTCGAGGGCTTTGTTGTTTCGGGAACAGCCCCGGATTCTTTTTCAATAAACCTTATTCCGGTTTTTTCATCGTCAAAGGTAAAAGCACCGCTTGCTGTAATTTTCACATCACTTGCCTTTTTGCCGCTCTTAAGTTCAAATGTCAATGTTGCAAAATGGAAATATTCACCATTGATGCCGCAACCGCTTGCTTCTTGTTCAAATTTTTCTGATGACCATAAGTAATCAACGAAATAGAATCCGCATATAGCATACGAAAGATCATCTGCAACAAAAATCAGTTCAGGACGATTCTTCTTTCGGAATTCTGCAGCAAGCATCTTTAAGCAGTCTTCACCGTACGTCATTTTGGCACCGGCAACCACAGAAGGATCAAAACTTAGCGAAAAATCTGTATTGGTAAGACCTACACAGTTTTTGAAATAAAGGTATGCCTTTGTTCCGTCCCTTACAATTTCAATGGCAGGCTCATTATCTGCCGTTTTTGCGTATGCTTCGGCGACAGTCTCAACATTTGCAAAATCTGTAAATGGTAAGATTACCATAAACAAGGCAAGAATCACACAAACAATAGCCTTAAGATTAATTCTTTTTTTGTTATTGTTTTCACTAAAAGCATAATCTGTCATTTTCGATTCTCCTTCCGTGCATTATTCAGTTTTGATTTATAAAACATTCAGCCGTTTACCAGATCACTCTGGTTTCAACTTCATCTGTTATGAGCTTAATGAAATCAGCTACAGACTGTACACCCTGGTCTCCGTGACCGCGCTTTCTTACGGAAACAGTGAAGTCTTCTGCCTCCTTGTCACCGATAACAAGCATATAGGGGATCTTTTCAAGCTGTGCTTCACGAAGCTTGTAGCCGAGCTTTTCACTTCTTGTGTCAACATCTACCTTTACAATGCCTGCCTCCTCAAGAGCCTTTTTAACAGCATAAGCGGCATCCTGATGACGGTCAGCAATAGGAAGAATTCGCACCTGTTCGGGAGCAAGCCATACGGGGAATGCTCCTGCATATTTTTCAATAAGAAGTGCAAGAGTTCTTTCGTAGCATCCGATAGATGTTCTGTGGATAATATAGGGATTCTTCTTTGTTCCGTCTGCTGCAACATATTCCATTCCGAATTTTTCTGCAAGCATCTGGTCAATCTGAATTGTGATAAGAGTATCTTCCTTACCGTGAACATTCTTGATCTGAATATCAAGCTTGGGACCGTAGAATGCAGCTTCACCAATACCGATCTTGTAGCTGATTCCGAGATTATCAAGAATTTCCTGCATCATGCCCTGAGCCTCATCCCACTGCTCGGGAGTACCGATATACTTATCCTTATCATCGGGATCCCACTGTGAGAAGCGGTAGGATACATCCTCATAAAGTCCGAGAGTTTTGAGCATAAATGTTGTAAGCTCAAGACAGCTCTTGAATTCGTCAGCAAGCTGCTCGGGAGTACACATAAGATGTCCCTCGGAAATCGTGAACTGTCTTACACGGATAAGACCGTGCATTTCACCTGATGCCTCATTTCTGAAAAGAGTTGAGGTTTCGGCAAGACGCATGGGAAGATCACGGTAGGAACGTGCACGGTTAAGGTATGCCTGATACTGGAAAGGACAGGTCATAGGACGAAGAGCGAAAACCTCATCATCCTTTTCCTCTTCACCCATTACGAACATACCGTCCTTATAGTGATCCCAGTGTCCCGAAATCTTATAAAGGTCGCTCTTAGCCATAAGAGGAGTCTTAGTTCTTACCCAGCCTCTTCTTCTTTCCTCGTCTTCAACGAATCTCTGAAGTGTCTGAATAATGTCGCAGCCCTTAGGCAGAAGAATGGGAAGTCCCTGACCGATTGTTTCAACTGTTGTGAAAATTTCAAGATCTCTGCCAAGCTTATTATGGTCGCGCTTCTTTGCTTCTTCAAGTGCTTCAAGATAAGCATCAAGCTCTGTCTGTTTTGTAAAAGCAGTACCGTAAACTCTCTGAAGCATCTTGTTCTTTTCATCGCCTCTCCAGTAAGCACCTGTACAGGAGGTAAGCTTGAATGCCTTTACTCTTGAAGTATCGGGAATATGCGGACCAGCACAAAGCTCAGTAAATTCACCCTGCTTATAGAAGCTGATGTTTTCACCCTTGTCTGCGTGCTCCTTTATAAGCTCAACCTTATATATTTCGCCCTGCTCTTCATAGAACTTGATTGCCTCATCAGGTGTCATCTCAAACTGTGTGAGTTCAAGACCCTCTTTGACAATCTTCTTCATCTCAGCTTCGATTTTTTCAAGCTCTTCGGCAGAGAATGCCTTAGGAATATCAAAATCGTAATAAAAGCCTTTGTCAATAGCAGGTCCGATTGCAAGCTTAGCATCGGGATAAAGTCTCTTTACAGCCTGAGCAAGGATATGGGAAGCGGTATGGCGGAATGCCTTTTTGCCGTCTTCATCCTCAAAAGTAAGGAATTCAACCTCACAGTCCTTTTCAATTTTGGTGCGAAGATCTTTTACCTCACCGTCAATTTTACATACGCATACAGCCTTATAAAGACCTGCGCCTATGCTTTTTGCAATTTCACCGGCAGTAATGCCTGCTTCAAACTGCTTTACATCGTCTCTGAGTTTTACGTTAACCATCATTAATCATCCTCTTTATAATTTCAAAATTATACACACAAAAAAACAGCCTCATCCCTGAAATCGGGATGAAGCTGATGCTCCACGGTTCCACCCGCATTGACAGAAAATTTCTGCCCGCTCTGAAAGCCTTTAACGGGGCTTAGCCGACAAGCCTTGAACAGCCTGTACTCAGGAGTGGTAGCAAAATAAAAACCGACAAATAAACCGCTTTCAGCCAACACGGTTCTCTCTGGGAAATGCCTGTTTTCCGCTTCTCCGTCAACATTTTTATATATTAACAATTAACATTATATATATTCCGTAAAAAAAGTCAAGTTATTCTTAATCAGAATACATATTCAAAAAATCCTACGCCTGTGTAGCCGTCCTCTTTAAGTCCGAAGTATCTGTCGGAATTACAGTAAATACCGTAGAAGTTACTTATGAAGCCCGCAAGGATTCCGCCGAGCTTTCTGAAGAAGCCGATCTTCTCGGGCTCATAATCGTCATCCTTTGTAAGTGTAAAGCTTACATATTCTTCGTCTGTTTCAAGGTTGTAGCTTGTTACCTTGATAGCATCGGGAGAGAAATCGAGAATGTTATAGTAGCTGTCAGTAAGCTTGTCAAAGCCAATTGCAACTCTGTCACTGAAGGTAACCTCGCTTTCCTCTTCGGGTCTGCCGATTGAGGTGGAAACAAAATAAACAGTACCCTTTGCATTGTTTACGGTACCGCCGTTCTCAATTTCACCTACCTTTTCGCCGTTATAAATAACATCTGAAATTGAATAGTGGTGGGAATGTCCCATAAGAACAAGGTCAATATTGTATTCGTCAAATAAGGGAGAGAAAAGTATTCTTAAAAGATTACATTCTGTCTCTCTGTGAGGAATTGAGCCACCGTAAAGATCATGATGCATCATAATAATACGCCATTTTGCATCGGGATGTGTCTTTACAGCTTCCTTAACGGTGCTTCTGTGAGCCTGAGCGCTTGCATTGTTTGTGTCAAGGCAGATAAAGAGTACTCCGCCCTTTTCAAAATAGTAGTTTCCTGACTGATAGCTGCTCATAGGTCCGTACATTTCATTGGGGAGGTTGCTGAAATACTTATAGTCAAAGCTGTGACGGTCATGGTTACCCATAATTGTAGCAAAGGTAAGTCCGCGGGATGCCTTTGAGAAGGTAAGTCCTTCATACTCTGTTCTCTGTCCCTCAGTCGCCATATCGCCGCCTGCAAGAATAAGATTTATTGCTGATTTTTTCTTTGCCTTACTAATAAGCTCTGCAAAAGCAAAGGATGTATCCTTAAGACTTGCTTCATCCTCGGGATTATCATAAACGTGAATATCGGACATATAAAGTGCGCTGAAGGTATCATCCTCTGTTGTAAAGGAATACACAGCACTCTTTTTATCACCCGATACACAGGTGTAATAATACTTCTTGTTTTCCTCAAGGTCTGTTACGGTTACCTTTGCAGCCTTGTCACCCTGATAGGTGGTGATAATTTCACCTGTAAAGCTCTTTGCATCGGACATATCCTTCTTTTCGCTGATTTCAACACGGCACTCGGTTACATCCGCTGCCATATACCAGGAAAAGTTTCTTTCGCTTTCGGTTTTACCGGGATTTACGGTAATACCTCTTTTTGCTTCTTCAGTTTTCTTCCACTCTTTTTCAAGTGCTTTATCATAAACAACCTTTTGGGGCTCTTTTTCTGATTCTTCAGCAGCAAGAGTTGTTTCCTCGGTCTCGGCTGCAGTAGTTTCTTCCGCAACCGTTGCACAAACGGGCAGCATTGCCGTAAAGAGCATAAAAGCAGATAAAATAATACTGATGATAGCCTTTGAGTTTTTCATTTTTCGTCTCTCCTTATTAATATGTTATAAGCTCATTGAAAACTTTAATGGCATAATTGTCGGACATACCCGAAATATAATCAATTATTGCACCCTTATATATATCCTCTGTTTCAAGACTTCCGTAAATCTTTTTATTCTGACATTTTACGGTTTTTTCCGTCATATTCGAGAACATATCAAGGCTTGTTTCGCAGAATTTACTCAGCCAATCTGCGAATGCACCCATAAGCTCAGGGTAAATTTCCGCTCTTTTACGAAGCTCATTTACCGTATCTTCGCCCTTATATGCATCAAGAAGAACAAGGAAAATCTGCTCTATTACAAGACGTGCATACTTTGTGAAGGTATCAAGCCTGGGATTACGGTAAATATATTCGTAATTGAATTTCTTTATTTCCTTTAACTGCTCATGGAAGGTATCACTGAGACAAATGCCTCTTTCAGGGGAAGAATTTGCACACACGTCATATATCATATTATGTATTATTACCGTGGTGTTAATCGCCATTTTATCATAAGCCTTTGCCATATCGGAAAGGGTTTCGATATTTTCCTTTGACAGAAAGCGAAGCCTGATTGCATCCTCGATATCTCTTCCTACATAGGCAATTTTATCGGAAAGCTTCACAACACAGCCTTCCCAGGTATAAGGCTGATACTGTCCCACGCTTACAAAATCATTAAGGTCAATATATACTTTTCTTGGCTTCAGCCCGTTATCGTCAACCTCTCCGCAGTGGGAGATTATTCCGTCTCTTACTGCATAGGTAAGATTAAGGGGACGCGATACTTTATAGTCGTCTTCAAGCAGCTCAATATTATCAACAAAATGAAGTCCGTTTTTTTCGTGGAAAAAGCCTCTGCCGAGATATTTTTTTGAAATGGCATCAAGCTCCCTTTCACCCTGATGCCCGAAGGGAGCGTGTCCCAGGTCATGTCCCATTGCAATTGCTCTCGTCAGGTCAACATTCAGCCCCAGCTCCTTTGCGATTGTTGTACTGACGGACTCAACATGGGAAACGTGCTCCATTCTTGTGCAGATGTGGTCATTTTCAATATTGAAAAAAACCTGGGTTTTGTGCTTGAGTCTTCTGTATGCAAGAGAATGAAGAATTCGTGTGTAGTCTCTTTCAAAAGGATCTCTGCAGTCATTTTCCTTGTTGTAAATGGGATCAATACGGGCAATAAGCCTGTCATAACCTTCGTTCTGAGGAAATGCACCGTAATCCCTGAAAATACCGTCCTGCCGTAAAGCCACCGTCACCGCTCCTTATTTCAGTTTTCTTAAAATCCTTGTAATAAGACCTATGAAATGCTTTGCTTTGTCAAGAAGATGAGTATAGGAGAAAAACAGAAGACTGTTTCCTACCATAATATATTCGCCGATATACTCAATTTCATCTGAGCCGAAGCTCTTTTTGAATGCCAGTATTCCTTCAAATTCTTCATTAGGCTTTGCTTTGCCGAGGGTACCGTCCTCCGCAACGGGAGTTTTATCAAGAAGCACATAGCCTAAATCGTGGAAGGCACTTCCCTTTTCTATGCTGTGGCAGATTCTCTTGAAATTGAAATAATGGCTGGCTCGGAGATTATTTCTCAGAAGATTTCTTGAGCCTCCGAAGATACAGGAGGACATATCTCCGTAATGAAGTGTCATACCACCCGAAACGCAGATCAGGTCTTTTTCCGTTCCTTCTGTTTCCCGCTTTCTTTCAAGATAGTGCTCTGTCTGCTTATCTATAGAATCAATTTCCTCCGTAATGCCCCTCTTTTTCTTTTCGGGAGCAGTTTCAAGAGCTGTAAGCAGCTCTTCCTTTCTCTTCAATCGCTCCTGCTGAAGCGAATCGTCCTTTTTTCTGTCATAATAAACGAGCATTATATCAAAGCCGTCTTTTCCGAAAACACTGAGCAGATGCTTACAATAATCTCCGTCTCTCTCAAGAAAATTATTTCTTTCGGAGGTGTCAGACATAACACTTAAGAAATCCTCGAGAATTGCAGGATCCTTTTCCACATCTTCAATTGTATAAATTTTATGGATAAGACCTCTTGCTTCGCCTACTCTTACAGAGTATCTTACACCCTTTTCAAAGGTTTTAAGAAGCTTTTCAGGGGTATATTTTTCTCCCTCATCACTCTTAAGCTTTGTTATAAGCTGCAAAGGAGATTTATAGAGAGTTTTTGATGCATCAGTATTGAGCCTGAATCCGTTTTCCGTAAACAGTCTGTGAGCAGACTTGCCATCCGGAATATCCTCACCGTTTATGCGATTAGGAATAAGAGGATCATAAAAAAGTGCTGTTATATGATTCTTTTTAAGCTGCGCCTTCATAAATGCACTGAAGCCCTTGAAAAGCTCCTCATTTTTATGGTCACAGCAGGCACCCGAGGGAATATACCAGAGCTTTCCTGCACCGGGGAAATTTCTTTCAAGCACGAGAGCAGTAAGAACAATTTTACCCGATTCATCTTTTCCCGAAAAGAAATACGGCTTCCATGCTGTTTTTACCTTTGCCCATTTTTCCGACTGAAGATAATTACCGCCGTTTGAAAGAACAAACTCCTCAAATGCAATCAGATCCGATTCCGTATTAAAAACATATTTCATAATTACTTACCCTCGAAAAAAGACAGCACCGCTTCGTGGTCGGAATAGTGCACCTTTTCTCCCTTGATTTTCTGTATTGTTTCGTGACCCTTTCCGAGAATAAGAACAATATCGTCCTTATTTGCTATGCTCAGCGCATGATGCACAGCCTGCGTACGGTCAATGATAATTTCATATTTTCCGCATTCTTTCTCCACAAATGAAGCAATCTCCTTCGCAATAGCTTCGGGATCTTCAAAATTAGGATCATCCGTTGTAATGATGCTGAGATCTGCCTTTCTTCCGCAGACAAGTCCCATTTCCTGCCTTCTCAGCTGCGCTCTGTCGCCCACGGAGCCGTAAACACAGATTATTTTTCCGTGAGGATATTCCTTCACTGTATCTATTACGGAATTGAAGCTCTGTCCGTTATGTGCATAGTCTATAATAACCGCGAAATCAGCGGGTACATTCATAAGCTCATTTCTGCCCTTTACTCTTGCCTTTTCAAGAGCAGCTGCTATTTTTTCGTTTCCGATACCGTACTGCTTGCAGACAGCAACTGCGGCAAGTGCATTATACACACTGTAGAAGCCGGGCATTGCAATTTTTGCATCAAAGCTGCCGTCAGGCGTATTGCAGTCAAAGCCTACCCCGAAAAAGTCTTCCGTGCGAAGATTCTTCATATTTTCTGCAGAGAAATCTGCCTCTCCGTCAACCGAAAAGAATTTACAGGAACAGGAAATTTCATTTACTATTTCTGCAGTAAAAAGATCATCCTTATTAAAAACTGCAGTATCGCATTTCTTAAAAAGCTGCTTCTTCCAGTAGCTGTATTCCTCAAAGCTGTCGTGCTCAGCGCCGCCGATATGATCAGGAGACAGATTCGTAAATACAGCCGTACTGAAATGCCCATCATCAACTCTGTGGGTTTTAAGACCTATTGAGGATACCTCTATACAGCAGACTCTGCAGCCTGCATCTGCCATAATTCTTAAAATTCTGTGTATTTCATAGGATTCGGGCGTTGTATTTACCGTAGGAATATGCGTGCCGTCATAATATGCCCCGACAGTACCTATAACACCGCTTTTTATACCACACTCGTTAAGACAAGTGGCAAGCATATGTGTTACGGTTGTTTTACCCTTTGTACCCGTAACACCGATAACATCAATGCACTTATCGGGATGTGAGAAGAAATTTGCGCTTATCTGAGAAAGCACTGCTCTTGAATTTTCAACATATATGCACACAGCATCTGACGGCAGATCTGCTTTCTTTTCAAGAAGAAAGACTCTCGATCCTGCAAGATAGGCACTGTGCGCATAATCGTGTCCGTCAGAAAAAGCA
This sequence comes from Acutalibacteraceae bacterium, assembly GCA_045647985.1. GTDB lineage: Bacteria > Bacillota > Clostridia > Oscillospirales > Acutalibacteraceae > RUG806. The sequence goes on along the minus strand of JAZRNB010000016.1, from coordinate 1,759 downwards.
CCCTTAAGGGCAACAAACAGCTTACTATCGCCTGCATTTCTTGAGGAATAAACGATATCCTCAATTTCACAGTCTGAGAAATTCTGACAGGTATATTCAACATTTCTGAAAATTTCAGATAAAAGCATTTTCTTCATTCCTTTTACATAACATCAGTAAGACTTAAAATAATGCTGTTCGATAATAGCATTCCTTCGGGAGAAAGAACAAAATATCCGTCCTTTTCTTCACCAAGTCCCTGACTGATAAATTTTTCCGTAAGTTTTATAAATTCACTGTTTTCATTTCTGAAGGGTATCCCCTTATATGTACGAAGAGAGAGCATTAACTGTTCTTCTTTATCTCCGCCCTCACCGTCGAAAACCGCCTTTTCACCGTTTATAAAGGCGGAAATATCCCGGGGAAAATAAAATCTTTTGCCGCCGAGAAATGAGTGAGCCGAGGGACCGAAGCCGATATAGGGAGCCAATTCCCAGTATTTCATATTATGCCGTGAGAAAAAGCCCTCTTTACAGAAATTTGATATTTCATAGTGACAATATCCCTTTTCCCTCAAGTACCGGGACATAAAAAGATACATATCGGCAGTTTCATCCTCATCGGGAAGGTTAAGCTTCCGGGCATTTCTGTAATAGTATGTGCCCTCCTCAATTTTCAGCATATAAGCACTTATATGGGGCACGCCCAGAGAAACAGCAAAATCGAGAGTGCTCCTTAATGTTTCTGTATTGCTGTCAGGTACTCCGACCATAACATCAAGGGAAATATTTTCAATTCCTGCTTCCCTTGCATACCGCACCGCAGCTTCAACCTCCGCCGAAGTACCCTTTCTGCCAAGCTTCTTTCTCTCCCCTGTGCTTGAAGACTGCATACCGAGAGAAATTCTGTTTACCCCTGAAACAGCAGCACTCCTGAGAAACTCTGCAAGACCGGGAGAGGTGGGGTTGCATTCTACGGTAATTTCTGTATCATCCGCTACGGCAAAATTCTCCTTTGCGCAAAGAAGTATCTTTTCAAGCTGCACGGGACTTAAAAGCGATGGTGTGCCGCCGCCGAAGTATATACTGTCAACGACAATTTTCTCCTCTTTACTGACAAATGCCCCTGTTCTGTCAAGGGTTGTCATTTCATCGCAAAGAGCATTCACATAGGCATCTGCCTGCCCCTTGTCCGTAAGCGAATAAAAATCACAATAGGGACACTTACTCTGACAGAAGGGTATATGGAAGTAAAGCCCTGTTTTAGTCTTGTCCATCGAGCTTGAGTATTGCCATAAAGGCTTCCTGAGGCACTTCAACGGTACCGAACTGACGCATTCTCTTTTTACCCTCTTTCTGCTTTTCAAGCAGCTTCTTCTTACGGGTAATGTCACCGCCGTAGCACTTTGCAAGAACGTCTTTTCTCATAGCCTTGATGGTTTCCCTTGCTATAACCTTACCGCCTATTGCAACCTGAACGGGGATTTCAAACATCTGTCTCGGAATATTGTCCTTGAGCTTTTCCGCAATCTTACGGGCTCTGGGATATGCCTTTTCGGAATGGATAATATATGAAAGGGCGTCTATTACGTCACCGTTAAGAAGCACGTCAAGCTTTACGAGATTTGACTTTTCATAGCCTATAAGCTCATAGTCAAAGGAGGCATAGCCGCGGGTTCTTGTTTTAAGCGCATCAAAGAAGTCATAGATAATTTCGTTCACGGGAAGAACATAGTGGATGTCAACACGATCGCCTGTTATATAGTCCATATTCTTGAATA
>JAZRNB010000015.1:0-41913 GCA_045647985.1 Acutalibacteraceae bacterium | reverse complement strand
GTAGGGAGCCATTTTGGGGTTCCATCTTCTGGTCTGGTGACCGAAGTGCACACCTGCTTCAAGCAGCTGCTTCATTGATACTACTGACATAATTTTTTCCTCCTTTTGTTTAACCACCGCGGACACTTAAAGCTCATACGGAACAAGGGCTATGTCGAACCCCTGCACACCCGTTCTGATATACCCGCGTGCGTTTTGCCCGATCATTATATCACAGCAGTTTTTAAATTGCAATAGCATTTTGGGGAATTTATGTACAATTTTTAAATTCCACGGACTTTTATTGACTTATTTTGAGCAATAATATATTATATATACAGGAGGTGATGTATATGGGCGAATATATGGTATGGGTATGGCTTGCACTTCTGGTCCTTTTCATCATCACTGAGATTGCAACCGTACAACTGACCACTGTCTGGTTCGCAGGCGGCGCGCTGATTGCAATGCTTCTTGCAGCATTCGGAGTAAAAAGCGTTATCGTTCAGGTAGTTGTTTTCCTTGCGGTATCCGTAATACTTCTGATTGCCACAAGACCCCTTGTGAAAAAGCATATAAACAAAAAATCGCAACCGACAAATGCAGACCGAAGTATCGGTGAAGAGGCCATTGTTACCGAAGAGATAAACAATCTTCTCGGCAAAGGCTCTGCAAGGATAAACGGTGTCGAATGGACCGCCAGAAGTGAAAACGGCGAAACCATTCCTGAAGGCGCTACCGTTACCGTCGTCAGAATTGACGGTGTCAAATTAATAGTCAAGTAAAGGAGATCCGTTATGTTTGAAGTAATTATCCCTATTGTTGCTATTGTAGCTCTTGTTCTCGTAATTCTTGTCCTTAACATTAAAATCGTACCTCAGTCAAAGGCTTATGTTATTGAACGCCTCGGTGCTTACAGTGAAACCTGGCAGACAGGCTTTCATTTCAAAATTCCCGTAATTGAAAGAGTCGCAAAAATCGTCTCCCTTAAGGAACAGGTTGCGGACTTCCCTCCCCAGCCCGTTATTACAATGGATAATGTTACTATGCAGATAGACACCGTTGTCTTCTATCAGATCACAGATCCCAAGCTTTACTGCTACGGTGTTGAAAGACCTATTGCTGCTATTGAAAATCTTACAGCAACCACACTCAGAAATATCATCGGTGAATTAGAGCTTGACCACACTCTCACATCCCGTGATACAATCAACGCAAAAATCAGAGTTATTCTTGACGAGGCTACCGATGCATGGGGTATCAAAGTAAACAGAGTTGAGCTTAAGAACATTTTCCCGCCCAGAGAAATTCAGGAAGCAATGGAAAAGCAGATGAAGGCTGAGCGTGAAAGACGAGAGGCAATTCTCCGTGCAGAGGGTGAAAAAGCCGCAGCTATCCTTGTTGCAGAGGGTGAAAAGGAATCAAAGATTCTTGCCGCTGAGGGTGAAAAGCAGTCCGCAATTCTCCGTGCTGAAGCCGTAAAGGAAGCCAAAATCAGAGAATCCGAGGGTGAAGCTCAGGCTATTCTTGCAATTCAGGAGGCAACGGCAAAGGGTATCGAGCTTATCAATAATGCAAAGCCCGCAGATGCCGTTCTGAAATTAAAGAGCCTTGAAGCCTTTGAAAGAGCCGCTGACGGCAAGGCAACAAAAATTATTATCCCCTCTGAAATTCAAGGTCTTGCAGGTCTCGCAGCAGGTCTTAAGGAAGTAATTTCCGAAAAGTAATCACAAAATAAAACAATTTCCGCATCGGTCTCCCGATGCGGATTTTTTCCGTAAAGCAAAATACACAAAACTGCACCACAATTTTTTATATGTGCGATTACTTATATTAATTGTTAAACGGTTGACAATAATTTCCTAAAGGGCTAAAATTAATTAAAAATTAATAGGGTGGGTTATTATGCTTAAATACATTTTATCACTCGACCAGGGTACAACAAGCTCAAGAACTATAGTATTCAACAAGCAGGGCGAAATTGTTGCAAAGGCTCAGCATGAATATGAACAGCTCTACCCCAAGGCAGGCTGGGTTGAACATAACCCCGACGCAATTCTTAAAAGTCAGCTCCGTTCCCTTGCAGATGCACTTATCGACGGAGGTATCGAGGCAAAGGAAATTGCCGCTATCGGTATCACTAATCAGCGTGAAACTACTGTTTTATGGGATAAAAGAACAGGTAAGCCCATATATAATGCAATAGTGTGGCAGTGCAGAAGAACAGCCGCCATGTGTGAGCAGTTAAAGGCAGAAGGTCTCGGAGATTATATCAAGGAACATACGGGACTTATAATTGACGCATATTTCTCTGCTACAAAAATCAAATGGATTCTTGATAATGTAGAAGGCGCAAGAGAGCTTGCAAAGGAAGGCAATCTTCTTTTCGGCACAATTGATACCTGGCTTATATGGAATCTTACTGCAGGACGTGTACACGTTACAGACTATTCAAACGCATCAAGAACAATGCTTTTTGATGTTGACAAATTACAATGGGACAGTTATCTCTGCGAAAAGCTTGATATTCCTATGAATATTCTCCCTCGCGTTGCTCCGTCAAGTGAGGTTTACGGTGCAGTGGCTCAGGGTATTCCCGGAATAGAAGCACTGGCTGGAATTCCCATATGCTCCGCAATCGGCGACCAGCAGGCTGCCCTCTTCGGTCAGGCTTGCTTTAAGCCCGGTCAGGCAAAGAATACCTACGGCACCGGCTGCTTCCTTCTTATGAATACGGGTAAAGAGCGTGTTCATTCAAAGAACAATCTTGTTACCGGTATTGCCTGGGGCATCGGTGATGAGGTTGAGTATTGTATAGAAGGTTCTGCGTTCAATGCAGGTAGCGTTATTCAGTGGCTCAGAGATGAATTACAGATTATCGACTCTGCTCAGAAATGCGATAAATATGCAGAACAGGTTCCCGATGCTAACGGAGTCTATCTTGTTCCCGCCTTCACGGGACTCGGCGCTCCTTATTGGGATATGTACGCAAGAGGCTGCATTGTGGGACTGACCCGCGGCGTCAACAAGAAGCACATCTGCCGTGCTGTCCTTGAATCAATCACATATCAGATGACTGATCTTCTTGAGGCTATGAAGGCTGATTCGGGCATTGAACTTCAGGAGCTTCGTGTTGACGGTGGTGCCAGTGTAAGCAACATTATGATGCAGATTCAGTCAAACTTAATCAACACTCCCGTTAACCGTCCCAAGTGCGTTGAAACAACAGCTCTCGGTGCAGCATATCTTGCAGGTCTTGCGGTCGGCTTCTGGAACAACTTTGAAGAAATTGAACAGATACGAGAGGTTTCTAAGGTATTCACTCCCGAAATGGATAAAGAAACTCGCGACAAGCTGTATGCAGGCTGGAAAAAGGCTGTAGAAAGAGCAATGAAATGGGAAGCCCCCTCAGAAGGATAAATAAAATGGACATAAAAGAGCAATCCCTGAAGCTTCACAGAGAGCTTAAGGGCAAATTAGAAATAAAATCAAGGGTATCTGTAAAGACAAAGGAAGACCTGTCTCTTGCATACACTCCGGGTGTAGCTGAAGCCTGTCTTGAAATACAGAAGGACCCGTCACAGTCTTACGAGCTTACACGAAGATGGAATACCGTTGCTGTAATTACAGACGGCACCGCTGTTTTAGGTCTTGGAGATATCGGCCCCGAAGCCGGTATGCCCGTAATGGAAGGCAAATGTATTCTTTTCAAGGAATTTGCAGATGTTGATGCAATTCCCTTGTGTATAGATTCAAAGGATCCCGATGAAATAGTAAAAACTGTTAAACTGATATCAAAAAGCTTCGGAGGAATTAATCTGGAGGATATTTCAGCTCCCCGATGCTTTGAAATTGAAGAAAGACTGAAAAAGGAATGTGATATTCCCGTTTTTCACGATGATCAGCACGGCACTGCTATCATAGTAACCGCCGGTATCATAAATGCTCTGAAGCTGACAGGAAGAAAAAAAGAAGACTGCAGAGCAGTTATATGCGGTGCAGGAGCTGCCGGCACGGCAATCACAAAGATGCTTCTGAATCTGGGGATCGGTGACGTGACCGTCTGTGACAAAGAAGGAATTCTGAGCAAGGACCGCGAAGCACAGACAGATGCCCAGACCGAGCTTGCAAGAATCACAAACAAATCAGGGATTAGAGGCGGTCTTTCAGATGCGCTGCAAGGAGCTGATATATTCGTCGGCGTTTCTGCTCCTGGTATCGTCTCAGAGGAAATGATACGCAATATGAATAAGAATGCAATTGTCTTTGCAATGGCTAACCCCGTTCCTGAAATTATGCCTGACCTTGCAAAAAAGGGCGGCGCGGCAGTTGTGGGTACAGGAAGAAGCGATTTTCCCAACCAGGTCAACAATGTTCTGGCTTTCCCCGGAATTTTCAAGGGTGCATTAAGTGTCAGAGCCTCAGATATCAACGAAGAAATGAAACTTGCTGCCGCCACGGCAATAGCAGGACTCGTCTCGGATGAAGAGCTCTGCCCCGACTATATACTCCCGCAGGCATTTGACGAGAGAGTCGGAAAAGCAGTATCTGCTGCAGTAGCAAAAGCCGCAGTTGACAGCGGAGTTTCAAGAATATAATAAATTCACTCAAAGGAGATAATCAATATGGCAAGAGTTTACAATTTTTCAGCAGGTCCCTCAATGCTTCCTCTCGAGGCATTACAGAAGGCTCAGGCAGAGCTTTTAGACTATGAAGGCAGCGGCCAGTCCGTTATGGAAATGTCCCACCGTTCAAAGGTTTTTGACGGCATCATAAAGGATGCAGAAAAGCTTATGCGTGAAATTATGAACATCCCCGACAATTACAAGGTGCTTTTCCTTCAGGGCGGTGCTTCATCACAGTTTGCAGCAATTCCCATGAATTTTATGAACAAAAACAACAAGGCTGACTATATCGTAACCGGTATGTGGGGCAAAAAGGCTTATCAGGAAGCAAAGAGATACGGTAATGCAAGAGTTGTTGCTTCCTCCGACGACAAGACCTTCTCATACATTCCTAAGGTAACAAAGGAAGATATCGACCCCGAAGCAGACTATGTTTACTATTGTATGAACAATACAATTTACGGAACAAAGTTCCCCTATATCCCCGAGACAGGCGACGTACCCCTTATTGCAGATATTTCATCCTGTTTCCTTTCCGAGCCCCTTGATGTTTCAAAGTTTGCTGTTGTTTACGGCGGAGCCCAGAAGAACATTGCTCCTGCAGGTCTTACAGTTGTTATCATAAGAGAGGATATGCTCGGCAACGCAATGGATATCACTCCCACAATGTTCAACTACAAGGTTCACGCAGACAGCGAATCTCTTTATAACACTCCCCCCTGCTTCACAATCTATATGTGTAAGCTTGTTCTTGAATGGATCAAGGATAAGGGCGGTCTTGAAGCAATTAAAGAAAACAATGTTAAAAAGGCCAATTTACTATACAACTTCTTTGAGGAATCAAAGATGTTCAAGAGCACCGTTGAAAAAGAGGATCGTTCTCTTATGAACATCCCCTTCATTACAGGAAATGATGAGCTTGATGCAAAGTTTGTCAAGGAAGCAACCGCTGCAGGCTTCATCAACCTTAAGGGACACAGATCCATCGGCGGTATGAGAGCTTCCGTTTACAATGCAATGCCCCTTGAAGGTGTTGAAAAGCTCGTTGAATTTATGAAGAAATTTGAGGCTGAAAATGCCTGATTCTGAAGGAGTCCTTTACAATGTATAACATTCTCACATTAAATAAAATATCTGCAAGCGGTCTTTCAAATTTTGATGCAGAAAAATTCACCTGTGCAGATAATTTTGAATCCCCCGATGCTATAATCGTAAGAAGTGCTGCCATGCACGAAATGGAGTTCGCTCCTAATCTTCTTGCAGTTGCACGTGCAGGTGCCGGTGTCAACAATATTCCCATTGACCGTTGCACAGAAAACGGAATCTGCGTATTCAATACCCCGGGCGCTAATGCAAATGCCGTAAAGGAGCTTGTTATCTGCTCGCTTTTCTTAGCATCCCGTAAAATCATTGCAGGCTCAAAGTGGTGCGATACTCTCAAGGGCAACGGTGATGCAGTATCAAAGCTTGTTGAAAAAGGCAAGGGCAACTTTGTAGGACCCGAAATTTTCGGCAAAACTCTCGGTGTTGCAGGTCTCGGTGCTATCGGCATCAAGGTTGCAAATGCAGCAAAAGCTCTCGGAATGAAGGTTATAGGTTACGATCCTTTTATTTCAGATGAAGGAAAGGCTGCTCTTGACAGCGAAATTACAGTTACTGCAGATCTTGATGATATTTTTGCAGCTGCCGATTATATCACCCTCCATGCTCCTCTCAATGACGGCACAAGAGGTATGATCGGAAAAGAAAATCTTGCAAAATGCAAGGACGGTGTCCGTGTGCTCAATTTCTCAAGAGCAGAGCTTGTTGATAATAATGATATAATTGAGGCTCTCAGCAACGGCAAGTGTGCAGCATATGTTACAGACTTCCCCACCGATGAACAGATTGGTGTTGACGGTGTTATTGCTATTCCTCACCTTGGGGCATCAACTCCCGAAGCTGAGGAAAACTGTGCTGTAATGGCTGTTTGTCAGCTTTCAGATTATCTCCTTTCGGGTAATGTTAAAAATTCCGTAAACTTCCCTGCTGTTACTCTTAATAAATCAGGCAATGTCAGAATTACCGTTATAACAACAGGTAACATCTGCTGCGATGTAGCAAGCGCTCTTGAAGCACAGGGTATTTCAATCAAGGCAAAGGCATGCGGCCTGAGAAAAGACGTAGGCTATGCAATATTTGATACAGATAATGAAATTACAGATGACTGCATTGAGGAACTCAAGACTATTCCCGGCGTCAGTGCAATAAGAATAATCTGAAAATAACAATATCAGAAAAAACCGGAAGCACCTCGGCTTCCGGTTATATGTTTATATTCCAGGCAAATTAGTTGACAAAACGGTTACAATATTGTATAATTTGTGTAACAATTAAAAATACAATTTGACAGGAGTATTCTATAATGTTTTCCAAGTTAAGACTGAACAGCGAAACAAAAAGCACACTTCGTTATATTGAATCTGTAATCGAAATAGCAATCCTTACGGTTGCATACTATCTTATTATCCGTTTTTGTTATGCTTCAGATTATTTCCCTGCCATGATGCCTCTCGGCAAGGTCATTCTTCTCGGAATTTATCTTTTCCTTTCCTGGCTCTTTATAAAACATACCGACGGTTTCACATTCGGCAACCTCAAGGTTTCAGAACTTTGCGTTGCACAGTGGATAGGACTTGGCATTACAAATGTGTTGACATATTTACAGCTTTGCCTTGTCGCAAACAAAATGCTCAATCCCCTTCCCGTTATCGGACTTCTTGTGATCGATCTTATCCTTGCAATGGGATTTGTTATTGTTTTCAGCTATATTCACAGAAAGCTCTATGCTTCTCATAATATGGTTATGGTTTTCGGTACAGACAATGCAGTCGGAATGAAAATCAAAATGGACAACAAAACAGATCACTATAATGTTTCAAAGCTTGTTTCAGCAAGCAAGGGCTATGATGCCATCTGCGAAGAAATCAAGGATTTTGAATCTGTAATCATAAATGATGTTGATGCAAAGCTTCGTAACGATATTGTAAAATTCTGTTTTGAAAACGGAATCAGAACATATATCGTTCCTAAGATTTCAGATATTATCGTACGCGGTGCAATACCTGTAAATGCTTTTGATACACCTATGCTTCTCCTTAAGAGTAAGGGACTTAATTCCGGTCAGCGATTCTTAAAGCGTGCTATGGATATAGCAATCAGCGCAATCGGTCTTTTATGCGCATCTCCCTTTATGCTCCTTGTAGCGCTCGCTATCAAGCTTGAGGACGGCGGCCCCGTTTTCTACAAACAGAAACGTGCAACAATAGGCGGCAAGGTATTTGAAATTCTTAAATTCCGCAGTATGATTGTTGATGCTGAAAAAGGCGGTTTCTCAATTCCTGCAACCGGCGGTGACCCCAGAATTACCAAGGTTGGAAAGATTATCCGGGCTACCCGTCTTGATGAGCTTCCCCAGATCATCAACATACTCAAGGGAGATATGAGTATCGTAGGCCCCCGCCCCGAAAGAGTTGAGCACGTTGAAAAGTACGGCAAGGAAATCCCCGAATTTGACTACCGTCTCAAGGTCAAGGGCGGACTCACAGGTTATGCTCAGATTTACGGTAAGTACAACACAAGCCCCTATGATAAATTAAGACTCGACCTTATGTATATTGAGGATTACTCAATTTTCCTTGACATCAAGCTCATTATTATGACGATAAGAATTATGCTCAGCAAGGAAAGCACTGAAGGCTTTGAGGTAACAAGAAGAAACGAAGAAAAGCTCAACAGTATTCTTGAAGAAATCCATAAGAATGACAGCATTTCCGAATAAACTTAATATCTAAAAAAAACAGCAGATGAGCTTCGCGCCCGTCTGCTGTTTTTTTTATAAAGAATCCTTATTTACAGTTTTTGTCAAATGAAGGGTTACACTGATAGAAGTTTTTGCTGTCAAGTCTGTCTGTAGCAAGACGAAGACCTTCGCCGAAGCGCTGATAATGAACGATTTCTCGTTCTCTCAGGAACTTAATGGGATCTGCAACATCAGGGTCATCCACAAAACGGAGAATATTGTCGTAAGTGGTTCTTGCCTTCTGCTCTGCAGCAAGATTCTCATGAAGATCTGTTATCACATCGCCCTTTGACTGTATGTATGCGGCGGTAAAGGGAGTACCCGAAGCCGCAACCGGATAAATACCCGTGGTATGGTCAACAAAATACTTATCAAATCCCGATGCCTCTATATCCTGACGGGACAGATTCTTTGTCAGCTGATAAACTATCGCACCTATCATTTCGAGGTGAGCTAATTCCTCTGTTCCTATATCTGTCAATAAGCCCTTAAGCTCGGGGTAAGGCATTGCATAGCGCTGGGATAAATATCTCAGAGAGGCACCCAGCTCACCGTCAGGACCGCCGTACTGCGAAATTATAATCTGAGCAAGCTTCGGATTACATCTGGTGATTTTTACGGGATACTGAAGTTTTTTTTCATATACCCACATCAGCAATCACCCCCTACGTCCCAGGGCCAGGGATTTTTGAGCCATTCTATACCCTCGCCGCTTTTAGGCGATAACGGACCGAAGTTTTCCTCAAACTCATCCTTAAGCTTACTGAATTTACTTGCATATTTTTCGTGCATTGCAAGTGCGCTCAGATCGTTGGGATGTGTATTGAGATAAAGATGCAGCTCCCACAATGCAAACTGCACGGAGGACAGAGTCCTTAACAGCTTATCACGGTTACTCACTTTAACGCACCCCTTAAGAAAGGCTTATAAAGGTCTGTAAAAAGAGTACCTTTATTCAATGCAACTTCTGCTTCAAATACCGTTTTATCCGTCTGAAAAGGCACATAAGCCATTGTCGTAACCGTATCCGAAGGCAGGGCTGACAATGGCTTAAAGCTGTCAAAATCTTTACAGCAGTCGTTTTTCATTAAACTATCTCTCCTTCTTTAGTATTTGAGGTTACCCTCGTTTCATACTATTCAGAAGGACAAATTGTGTGAATAACAAAAAAAATCCCTGTGTGCAGTTCTCGCTGACACAGGGAGAATTTATTTTTTCGGAATGAAGAATTTAAGAGTATCATAAAGTCTTATGTGCAGTGCGGGATTCCAGTCCTTTTCGGGAGCAACATTGACTCCTTTATCCGTATAAAATTTGCAGATTCTCTGCAAAACCTCATAAAACTCATCGTAATTCTTATTATTCTTACCCGTCCAGCCGCACTCGGCAACAGCGAACCATCGAGGGAAGCACATATATTCAAGTCTTTCATCTGTATTTATGTGCTCTGTCCATATGGGAGATTCAACACCGACTATAGCATCCTTCCCATTTGAGTCAAGTCCTCTCAGTTTTTCTGGTTCAAACATATAGCCTGCCTTCAGCGGATGCATACCATACGGATAATCAACGTAAAAGGGATTGAACGGTGAAAGTATCGTCCTTCTGCCTCTGTTAGCTTCAGCAGCAGTTTTTTCGGGGTGCTTCTGCCAATATTGTACCGCGATATTGTCATTCAAACCATTCCCCTTAAGACAGTCGTTCCATACTATGCAGTTTTTGCCCTTATTTTCAAGGTATTCTGCCATTTCATTAATAAACAGACATTGCAGGTCATCATAACCAGAAATACCCGTTTCTGACATAATTTTCTGACATTTTCCGCAAGTCTTCCAGTTAGCTTTCGGGACTTCGTCACCGCCTATGTGTACGGTATCATAAGGGAAAAGTTCGCAGATTTCATCGAGAATCTTTTTAAGATATTCTTTTGCTTCAGAGTTTCCCGCACAGATGATATCTCTGAAAATTCCCTGACTTGTCTTGACACTAACAGTATCCCCTTTACAGGTAAACTGCGGATAAACGTGCAGAAAAGCACTCTGATGCCCGGGCATATCAAGCTCAGGAATAACATCAATAAATCTTTCTCTACAAAATTCTACGATTTCTCTTATCTCAGATTTTCTGTAATATCCCGAATAGGGCTTATCGCTCTTGCAGTTAATGAAGCTATCACAATCTCTGACACTTCCCTTTTCTGTAAGCTCAGGAAGAGAAGTAAGTTCAATTCTGAACCCCTGGTCATCGGAAAGATGCCAATGAAATTTATTGAATTTCACATCGGCGGCAACAGAAATCATTTTTTTAAGCTCAGAGACAGAAAACATATGTCTTGCACAGTCTATCATAAAACCGCGGTATAAAAATCTCGGTTTATCCTTGATTTTCATACAAGGCACGGTGCCGTACAGTGAGCTTATCTGCTTCATGGTTATATCTGCATAATAAAAGCCCTTGTCGGTTTTTGCCCTTGCGACAATTTCTGCAGGAGTTATCAACAGCTCATATTCTTCGCAGTCTAAACTCTCGTCCGATTCTTTTTTTGTAATTACACGAAGCTCTGTTGTACCGCCCGTAAGCTCAATTGCATCAGGCTGAGGGATAAGACGCATAATTTCACCTCTTAAATTACCATTTCATATTCACCGAGATTGCCGTTTTCAAAATATCGCTTAAGGTCATAGGGAGCATAAATTCCCGTATCGGTCACAACACCGCTTACAAGCTCGGGCGGAGTTATGTCAAAAGCAGGATAATACCCCTTGACTCCCTCAGCGGTGGTCTTTGTACCGAGAGCCTGCAGAGAAAAATCCGGGTCTCTCATTTCAATCTTTACGGTATCAATTGTAGGATGCACGTGGTCAGGAGCCCCCGTGACAAAATAAGGAATTTTATTATACTTTGCAGCAATTGCAATCTGGAATGTTCCTACTTTATTTACAACATAGCCGTCCATACATATAGCATCGGCAGCAGATGTAAACACATCTATGTTTTCATTTTTCATAACAAAGGCAGGCATATTGTCGGTAATTACCGTAACATCCATTCCCATATCATTACATACGGTAGCAGTAAGCCTTGCCCCCTGGAAATAAGGTCGTGTTTCGGGACAGAAAATTCTCACATCCCCTTTACCCTGCTCCTTTAACACTCTGCACATCTGACCGACAATTGTTTCTCCGAAGCACTGTGTCATAACAGCTCCGTGTGCAGGTATCATATCAACAAGATATTTTGCCATTTTATAAACCTTGTTATATCGCATATTATTAACGGCAACTGTGTATTCAACAATACCCTCCGACACATTTCTGCCCTGAGACATTGCCTTTTTTGCTGCCTCGAGACAGCCTCCCGTAATAAGCCCCATACGGTTTGCTGTAGTCGGTCTTGCGTGAGAAATGGTATAGGAAGCCTTTTCGAGATAATCAATCTGCTCCTTTTCCGACATATCTCTGCATTCGTAGGCAGCCAATGCCATGCCTGCCGCAGCAGCTGTATAGGGCCCTGCACTCTGAGTTACCATATCCTTTATTGCCTTTGTCACCTCAAGATGATTTTTGCAGGTAACAAATTCAGTTCTCAGAGGGTAAATTCTTCTGTCCAGAATCTTAACCGCACCGTCTTCATACCAGGCTATATTTTCATACTGAAGCATAAATGCCAGACTTTTATCTGCTCTTTCCATAATTACTCCTTAATACAAATGCGAAACTGCTTTTTTCACATCGTAATAAATCCTTTCCTTATCGAGAGTCAAAAATTCTCCCTTCTCATAAAGCACCTTACCGTCAACAACAGTCATTGCAACATCACTTCTGCCTGCAGAATATACCACAAGCGCCGCTTCATCAAGGCAAGGTATCATATTGGGGGCATCGGTGCTGATTGCTATAAAATCTGCCTTATAACCGGGAAGAATATTACCGCAGTTTTCTCTGCCCTGAAGCATTGCTCCATTGACGGTTGCCATTTTCAGTATTTTTTCCGCACTCATAATTGTAGCATCACGATAATACCCGTTATGAATAACAGAGGCTATGTGCATTTCTTCAAGCATATCAAGATTATTATTACTTGCCGCACCATCAGTACCGAGAGCCACATTTATGCCCTTTAAAATAAATTCTTCAATAGGAGCAAAACCGCTGCCCAGCTTCATGTTGCTTGTGGGATTATGCACAACGGAAATATTGTGCTTCTTAAAAATCTCCATATCCTCTTCAGATAAAAACACACAGTGTGCTGCAAATGAACGGGAATCAAATGCACCTAAGCTTTCAAACCACGCTGTAGGTGTCATATTATATTTTGCAATACATTCATTATGTTCCTTTAAAGTTTCGGAAATATGAATGTGCATGTTACCCTGCTTTTCTTTGCAAAGCTCGCTGTAATAACGGGTGGTCTTCTCATCACAGGTATACTCTGCATGGATACAGAAATCCACAAGAATTCTGCTGTCAAAAGCCTTATTATAATTTTCAAAAAGATCGAGAGACTGCTTTATTCTGTAGGAATCCTCAGGTCTCTCCGTAGGATCAAAGCACTGTACGGGACGGGAAATATTAGCTCTCAGTCCTGATCTTCCTACCGCTTCACAGGTTCTTGCAGGCTCAAAATACATATCTGAAAAGCTTACAGTTCCCGAGGAAATCATTTCCAGAAGTGCAAGATAGCTTCCTGCCTCAATATCTTCAGCTGTCAGCTTATCTTCAACAGGAAAAACCTTTTCAAAAAGCCATTTATCAAGAGGCAGATCGCTTCCCACACCTCTTAAAAGCGTCATGGGAGAATGAGTATGGCAGTTATAGATACCGGGCATAATTATTGTACCTGTCATATCCTTTACCGAATCAAAGGCCTCTTCGGGATTTTCATTTCCCACATATTCAATTATATCGTCATTTACAGACAGAAAACCGTTTTTAATAACATTCAGCCTTCCGTCAACAAAATTAATTACAGATGCATTTTTATAAAGTGTTTTCATAGTTATAACCTGCTTATAAGTTTTTCTACATAATCACAGAAGGGCTTACTGATTCTGTCGGCGGTCTCCCCTACCTCCTCATCCGTAAGCTTTCTGTCAAGCACACCTGCCGCCATATTCGTCATAACCGAAAGTCCTAAAAGCGGCATTGAGCAATGTGCTGCAGTAAGCGACTCGGTAACGGTAGACATACCAACGGCATCTGCACCGAGAATCCTTGCTGCTCTTATCTCCGCGGGAGTTTCAAATTGAGGTCCCGTGAAATACATATATACACCCTCTCTGAAGGTAAGCTCAGAGCCCTCAGCACACTCCCTTGCAATATCCCTGAGGCTCTTTGTGTACATATCTGTTGTATCAAAAAACCTCGGACCGAACTCTTCTATATTATCTCCCTGCAAAGGGCTTGCTCCCGTAAGCTTAAGATGATCCTTTATTATCATAATATCACCTACATTATACTCTGTATTAACAGCACCTGCAGCATTGGTTACAATGGTTTTTTGTACCCCCAAAAGCTTAAACAGCCTTATGGGAAGAGGCAGCATTTCAAAGGGATAACCTTCATAATGATGGAATCTGCCCGACATACAGATAACCTTTTTCCCGCCAAGTCTTCCGAAAATAAGTCTGCCCTCGTGGGACTGCACGGTAGATACAAGAAAATTGGGAATATCCTTATAATCTATAACCACGGGGTTTTCTATCCTCTTTGCAATACTCTTGAGTCCCGAACCGAGAATTAAACCGATTTCAGGCTCATCCTTTATTATATCTTTAACAAAATCTGCCGATTTCTTAAAAAACTGAAAATTGATTTCAGCCATCTGAACCACCTCATTTTAAGTTTATCACAAAATAATACTATAATCAACAAAAAAAGCAGACCGTATTTCAGGTCTGCATTAATTTTATTTAACACTGAAAAGGATATCACCGTAAGAGGGATAGGGCCAGAATGCGGAATGTGTCTTTGTCTCAAGCTCATCAACAAGAATACGAAGCTCCGTCATACAGGAAAGAAGCTTATCCTTACTGAAGTGAGCAAGAGAAGTATTGTCGGGACACTCAAGTGCTTCTATCATATAACTCTCAAGCTCCTTCTTCTTTGAAAAAGCTGCATTCTGAAGCGTTGACAGATCCTTTACAAGCTCTGTTTCATAATCACAGGAAGCTTCAATACCGAGATTCTTCTTAGCAAGAGCTGTTTCCGCAAGCTCTCGGATATAACCGCTGACTGCAGGTAAAATATCCTTATTAACCATATCAAGCATAGTAAGTGCTTCGATATTTATAATCTTACAGTAATTCTCAGAAAGAATTTCATAACGGGCATTAAGCTCCTCCACAGAGTAAACCTTATGAGTGGTGAAAAGCTGAATATTCTTTTCGGCAATGAGTGCAGGAAGCGCATCGGGAGTGGTCTTCATATTGAAAAGACCTCTCTTTTCAGCCTCAAATATCCAGGCATCGTCATAACCGTTGCCGTTGAATATAATTCTCTTGTGCTGAGAAATAGTCTTCTTTATAAGCTGATGAAGGGCACTCTCAAAGTTGTCTGCCACCTCAAGCACATCGGCAAACTGTCTCAATGCCTCTGCAACTGCAGTATTGAGAACAACATTGCAGTTTGAAATTGTATTTGATGAACCGAGCATTCTGAATTCAAACTTGTTACCCGTGAATGCAAAGGGAGAGGTTCTGTTTCTGTCAGTTGTATCCTTGGGGAATTTAGGAAGAGTGTGCACACCGATACGAAGAAGCTCTTTCTCCTTAGTGCCGTATGCTCTGTCTTCCTCAATAGCTTCAAGAATCTCAGTAAGCTCAGCACCGAGGAACATTGAAACAACAGCGGGAGGTGCTTCAAGAGCACCGAGTCTGTGGTCATTTCCTGCAGCAGCAACAGAAACCCTCAGAAGATCCTGATATTCATCAACTGCCTTTATAACAGCACAAAGGAACAGAAGGAACTGGGCATTTTCGCCGGGTGTATCGCCGGGATTAAGAAGATTAATTCCTGTATCGGTAGAAATAGACCAGTTATTATGCTTACCGCTGCCGTTGACACCTGCAAAGGGCTTTTCGTGAAGAAGGCATACCATATTGTGCCTTTTTGCAATCTTCTGCATAAGCTCCATTGTAAGCTGATTCTGATCAGCGGAAATATTGGTAGTAGTAAACACGGGAGCCAACTCGTGCTGTGCAGGAGCCGCCTCATTATGCTCGGTTTTTGCAAAAATGCCAAGCTTCCAGAGCTCTTCATCAAGCTCTGTCATAAAAGCCTTGATACGGGGCTTTATCGCACCGAAATAGTGGTCATCAAGCTCCTGACCCTTAGGAGGACGGGCACCGAAAAGAGTTCTGCCGGTAAATACAAGATCCTTTCTCTTTTCAAAAACATCCTTATCAATAAGGAAGTATTCCTGCTCCGCACCGACTGTTGTATTTATTCTTGTTACATTTTCGTGTCCGAAAAGCTTTATAACTCTCATAGCCTGACGGTTAATTGCTTCCATTGAACGCAGAAGGGGTGTTTTTGCGTCAAGCGCATGCCCGCCGTAAGAACAGAATGCTGTGGGAATACAAAGAACTCCGTCCTTTATAAATGCATAGGAGGTAGCATCCCATGCCGTATAACCTCTTGCTTCAAATGTAGCACGAAGACCGCCTGAGGGAAATGAAGAAGCATCAGGCTCACCCTGGATGAGCTCCTTGCCTGAAAACTCCATTATAACCTTATTACCGTCAACCGGTGAAATAAAGCTGTCATGCTTTTCAGCAGTAATACCCGTCATAGGCTGGAACCAATGGGTGTAGTGAGTTGCACCCTTTTCAATAGCCCAGTCCTTCATCGCATTTGCAACAACATTAGCAAGCCCCAGTTCAAGGTGCTTACCGAGCTTTATTGTACGCTGAAGAAGCTTGTAGGTTTCGTGAGGAAGCTTTTCCTTCATCACATTATCATTAAAAACATTCAAACCGAAATATTCGCTTACCCTTGCCATAGAGCTTACCCCTTAAAAATAGTATAACGGGACTGCAGAGAATCTGCAGCCCCTTTGCCGTCTTGGGTATTTTATATCAATACTGCGTTTTTGTCAAGAGTCTTAATAAAATTTCCGCAGTTTATCTTCTTTTTATTCTGCAGTTTCAGGCTCAATAAGACCGTAGCCTCCGTCTTCGCGTTTATAAACAACTGCTACCGTATCATTTGCCGAATTGCGGAACATATAGAACTGATGTCCCAGCAAATTCATCTGAAGAATTGCTTCATCAACCGACTGTGGCTTGATGGGAATGGTTTTTGTTCTGACAAGCTCGAACTCCGGCTCTTCATCCGTAAATCCCTGATAGTCATCGAATGCACCTGAGCGCAGGCGTTTTTCAAGTTTTGTCTTATTTTTACGAATCTGACGGATAAGAAGATCAACACAATTATCAAGTGCTTCATTCATATTCTCCGCCTTAGCCTGTGCCCTGAAAATCATACCGTCATTCATAACTGTGATTTCCACGGTCTGCGAAGTTTTCTCCACGGTTGCAGTTACTTTTGCTGTGGCTGAATCTCCGAAGAAGCGGTCAATTTTTGTAAGCTTCTTTTCTGCATGCTCCTTAAAGGAGTCTCTTGGAGTACATTTCCTGCCGATAATTGTAATTTTCATAACTACATCCCCTTTGGAATAAATTAACAAAAAGAAAAACGGACGGATACCGAAGAAAATATATTTTCTTCTTTCACCGCCCTTCTCTTTGTTTCAATTGTATTATACCATCTGCAAAGGAGTTTGTAAAGATATTTTTTATGCAATTTCACTACTTTTTTTGATACTTTATAAAAAATTTCATAAACTATGCAACATTTGTCGTATTTTATATTTCAAAAGCAATATGTCTGGTTACGTGACAACCGATGTTAACGGCAACAGGAAGTCCTGCTATGTGAGTAGGATAAGCTTCAATATTACAGGCAAGCGCAGTGCAGTCCCCGGAAAAGCCCTGAGGACCGATTCCTGTCTCATTAACGGCATCAACGATTTCCTTTTCCATTTCCGCATAAAAAGGATTACCGTTGTGAATATCAGTATTTCTGCAGAGTGCTTTTTTTGAAAGATATGCCGAATATTCAAAGTCGCCTCCGATACCGACACCGATCACCAACGGTGGGCAGGGTCTTGCATCAGCTTCTTTCACGACAGACAGAACAAAATCGATAATATCTTTTTTCTCCGCAGTAGGATTAAACATTTTAATCTTACTCATATTTTCACTACCGAAGCCTTTTGGTGCAACAACAAAGCGAATTCTGTCGCCCGGAACAATTCTTGTATGAATTACGGCAGGAGTATTATCCCCCGTATTCTCTCTGCAAAGAGGATCTCGCACAACCGACTTGCGAAGAAAGCCTTCTGTGTATCCTTTTGCCACACCGAGATTCACGGCATCCTCAAAGCTGCCGCCCGTAATATGCACATCCTGTCCGACCTCTGCAAAAATAACTGCCATTCCGCAATCCTGACAGATAGGTATCTGCCTTTCTTCAGCAACGAGATAGTTTTTTTTCATATCAAAAAAAACATCCCTTGCAATACCGACCGTTTCCTTTTCGGCAAATTCATCTATAATCCGTTTAAGATCATCAGGAAGGTATATATTTGCTTTTATTACAGCATTCCTGACGGCTTCAGTAATTAAGCTTGAATCAATTTCTCTCATATGCTTCTCCGATAAAAAAATAACCGCTGTATGTCATAGAAACATATCAGCGGATATAGTATGTGACAAATTATTTGTTGTAACCGCGGCGGGTTCCGGTTTTAAAATCTCCGCTTTTCTTGAGAACGGATATTTTCTCATCGCTCTCCTGCTTGAACTTAGCCATCATATCTTCAAAAGACATCGGTGCTGCGGCTTGCTGTTGCTGCGGCTTCGAATCCCTGCCCGAGAAACCTCTCTGTGAATTATTTTTTGAAAAGCCCGACTGCTGAGAATTCTTTCTGGGAGTTTCACGTGTTTTTTCGGGAGCAGGCAGAGCCTGCTTGATGGAAAGGCTGATTTTATTATTCTCGTTTATGGCAAGAACTTTTACCTTAACATCCTGACCTTCCGAAAGAAATTCCGTTATGTCGTTTACATAAGTTGCGGCAACCTCGGAAATATGTACCATACCGCTCTCACCGTTTGACATTCTGACGAATGCACCGAAGGAAGTAAGTCCGGTGACTTTGCCTTCATAAATTTCACCGATCAGTGACTGCATAAATTAAAGGGTCCTCCTAAAATCAGAGATTTATTAAACCGCTGAAGCATCAGCGGTCATTTACTTATTTACCGGGAGTTGCATCATAGTAAACCTTTTCATCGGGATAAGCGTATCCGTTTTCCCGTGCAAGATGCTCATAAAGCTCTGCCTCATCAGAATGATTGATGAGATACTCCTTCTCCTCATTATCCTGCTGCAACTGCTCAAGCTGAGCTTTAAGTGAATCGAGTCTGTTCATTTTTTCATTTGAATCTATTGATACTGTGGTAAAAACCGTAATACTTGCAACGAACGCCACAATCATACAAAGCGCAAGAATAATGCTGCGTCTGCCTGAGGGCTTTGTCATAAAAACACCGTCTTTCACTTAATTTTATGTATATAAAGGAACATAGTCTGATTAATAAAATTATTATATACTACAAATTCAGTGATATCAAGTGTTTTTTGTATTTTTTTTCAATATTTTCAGGCTTTTAAGAATCTTTTTTACAGCAAAATATATCTGCTCTTTTATTTTTCTCTGATAGGCACCGAATTGTCTTCCGGGGAACATAAAAAACAGAAGAAAACCTATAAGTTCACCGGCGGAAACATAAAACCGCCACATTCCCGAGCAATACTTCAAAGAGAAAACAAAGCACAAAAAAGCCGAAGCTGCAAAGAATGTTATATCTCTTATAAAAATAGGCAAAGCACCTTTTTTGTAATTGTGAGTCAGGAGCATCAGAGTAAAAAATACAATTCCCAGAAAATATCCCATTCCTACAGCTTTTACGAAAACTGACAGCTGTACCTGATGCGCAAATCCGGTTATCATCTGAATATCCTTCCTAAAAAACCGGGGTGCTTTTCAAATTTTTCCGAGTACACAATTGATTTTACCTTTCCGGAGGCTGACACATCACCGCAGTCCGTATTAAGCACACTCACCTGAAGGTTTTCGCCTCTGATTGTTATCTGACCGTAAGATGTATAAACAGTAATCTCCTCATCATTGAAATTATCAACCTCCGTAACACCTGTAATCGTAAGATTTTTTCTGTCTTCAAGAATAACAGAATGAGGAAGCTTCAGCTTTTTTTCTTCCATTTTTATCTCCCCTTTCGTGCAGTTAATTCATTATATGAAGCAAAATCCGCATATATCAAAAATCAATAAAAATGTTTCATTCTTTTCGGTGATTTATATAATGAAATTAAGGGAAACTTGTGGTAGAATTAAATAAATTTATTTCAGGAGGAATATACTATGGTAAGAATTGAAATGGACAACGGCGCAATTATTGATATTGAGCTTTATCCCGATAAAGCTCCGGAAACAGTTGCTAATTTTGAAAAGCTTGTAAAAGAAGGGTTCTATGACGGCCTTACATTCCACAGAATCATTAAAGGCTTTATGATTCAGGGCGGCGACCCCGAAGGCACAGGTATGGGCGGTGCAAAAGAAAAAATTTACGGAGAATTTGCATCAAACGGTTTTCCGCAGAACGATCTGAAGCACACAAAGGGTGTTATTTCAATGGCTCGTTCAATGGCTCCCAATTCAGCATCATCCCAGTTTTTCATTATGCATGAGGACGCACCTCACCTTGACGGCAGCTATGCCGCTTTCGGTAAGGTAGTTGACGGTATTGATGCAGTTGACGAAATCGCCTGCACAAGAACAACATTCGGTGACAGACCCGTAACACCCGTTGTTATAAAAAAGATGACTCTTATCTGACAATTAATTTCCCGTCTGCAGTTACCGCAGACGGTTTTTTGTTATACAGATAACCTCTTGAATTAAATATAACAAAAGCCCCTGCTCGAGGGATTCGGGCAGGGGCAGAAAATACTGCAGCTTTTATTCAATTACATATTCTGGAAGATATTGAGAATAACACCGCCTGCGATAACTGACGCAATCTGACCGGAAACATTGACACCTATAGACTGCATAAGAAGATGATTCTGAGGATCCTCCTCAAGACCGAGCTTATGAACAATACGTCCTGCCATAGGGAATGCAGAAATACCTGCAGCACCGATCATCGGATTAATCTTTGTTTTGAGGAAAAGATTAAGAACCTTTGCAAAGATAACGCCGCCTGCTGTATCAAATATGAAAGCAAAAAGACCGAGTCCCATAATAAGAAGAGTTTCTGCTTTAAGGAACTGCTCTGCCTGCATCTGGGATGCGATTGTGATACCGAGGAAAATTGTGATAAGGTTAGCAAGAACCTTCTGTGCTGTTTCTGAAAGAGAATCAAGAACTCCACATTCTCTCATAAGATTACCGAACATAAGGAAGCCGATAAGTGCAACCGATGAAGGAGCAACAAGACCTGCTACAGCAGTAATAATAATGGGGAAAAGAATTCTTGTGGTCTTGGAAACAGACTTGGGTCTGTAAGGCATCCTTATCATACGCTCCTTCTTTGTGGTGAGCGCCTTAATAATCGGAGGCTGAATAATGGGAACAAGAGCCATATATGAATATGCAGCAACCATAATAGCACCGAGATACTGTGACTGCAGCTTCTGTGCAACAACAATGGCAGTCGGACCGTCAGCAGCACCGATAATTGCGATTGATGCAGCATCATTTGCCGGGAAAAACCTTGAAGCAAGGCAAAGTGTAAAGAAAATGCCGAACTGTGCCGCAGCACCGAATATCATCAGCTTAGGATTAGAAAGAATCGGACCGAAGTCTATCATCGCGCCGATACCTATAAACAAAATCAATGGGAATAATTCATTTGAAATACCCATTTCATACAAGGTACTCAATGGTCCCTCCGCAACCAACACATCCTCTACGAACTGATTAACGGCACCGGATATAGGAAGGTTTACCATAATTGCACCAAATCCCATAGGAAGAAGAAGGGTTGGTTCCATTTCTTTCTTTATAGCAAGAAAGATAAGAGTTCCGCCAATTACCCACATAACAATCATTCGCCAGTCAAACTCAGCAAAGTGACCAAACATCTCAGCAATCGAAAACATTTTTTTAAGTTCCTTTCAATTAATTTTCGACAAAATGTTATATTTCCGCCGAAACAAAAACCAGGGGAAATTATAACACAAACAGAAAAATAAGTCAATCAGAAAAAAGATTTTTTTATGCATTATAATCTGCGGAATCTTTCGCACCCTCTTGTTGTCAGCCATCGCGTTAAAACAAATGAGATTACAAAAAAAACAACACAGGCACACACTAAAAATCCCCACTCGGGGAAAATACTGCCGGTCATAATTCCTGCAAGCATCACCGCCAGCCCATATACAAAGCCTGAAAACATTCCCAGCAGTGATGACAAGCTCTGCTTGATCGGAGAGGTTTCATTTGTCCACTGCATTTTCGGAAAAAGAAGGTTCACAATAAGCCCTGTTACAGCACAGGTATATATAAACAACAAGCAGAAAACAATTCTCACAATCAAAGACAAAATATCGGCACCGAGAGCTATTCCGACTACGGTATTGCCGATTATGAGCGGAATTCCCGTAAATATCATATGAAGCACTATTTTCCCGAAGAAAACATCATTTACCTTACAGGGTAAGGAGTGCAGAATGTAAATATTTCTTCCTTCAAGAGAAACAGAAACAGATGAAATATTATTGCTTGAAGCGACAAAACAAAGAGCAATTGCAGAAACAAGAGAAACCGCATCAGGCGGAAAGCCGTTCTGAATAAGAAGAGGCAGGATTGCTTCTTTTTTCAGCGCCAGTACAACGGCTGCGGCAATCACCATAACTGAACCGAAGGAGCAATTCAGGATATAAACGGGGGTGTTTATAAAGTACAGAACCTCCTTCTTACAGAAAGCCCATCTTGCTGACATACTTCTGCTGTTTTTATCCTTATATTTTCTTTTACCGTTACCTCTGTTCACTGTTGCAAGCCTGAAAAAAGTCCTTGAAAGAACCGAGAATACAACAATAAATACACTCAGTGAGACAAAAACAAACAAAAGGAATGATATAATATCACCGTTTATACCGTTTCCGAAAAGATAAAACGGAAAAAACCATTTTTTAATTATCGCAGTCACTTCATCAGTATGGTGTATAAAAGTATTGATAATTGAGTTAATTCTGATGCTGACAAAATAATAAACACCTATAAAACCGAGAGAGGCTGCCACGGTAATAAGACTTTTATTGCGTATTTTTGAGGCAAACAATGCAATAAAAAATCCGAGTATCATTGCAAGGGCAAGTGACAGAGCAGGCAGTAGCAATATGCTGATGGTATATTTTAGCAAAACTGCTGCACTGAATCCCGAAAAGAGAAAATATACGATAATTCCCGGAATCAGCACAAGAGTCTGGAAGCCGAGAGTAGTTATATAAAGGCCTGCCATTCTTGCAAAAAGTATCATAGACGGGGAAACAGGCATTGACAGAAGCATATCATTATCTTTTGCCGCATAAAGCGTATTATAGGTAAGAAAAGCACTTCCCATCAATCCCATCAGAACAGAAAGTATTCCGAAAACTGAAGCATATAAATGCTGATTTCCGCTTTCTAATACCGGAGACAGCATATAAGCAACAGAAAAGAACATACTTAAAAAGGTAAAACCCATAAAGAGCATCAGAACGGCAGCACCTGCTTTTGCACCGGCCTTACTGCTTTTTCCGTCTTTACCTTTAATCGCAAAGCCTGAGAAAAACTCAAGAATCTGTTTTTTCAAAAGTGCTTTAAGCATTATCTTCACCCAATTCCAGGAAGATTTCTTCAAGAGAAGCATCTCCCCTAACCTCTTCGGTTTTTCCGTTCACCATAAGCCTTCCGTCCTTTATAATTGCAACCTTGTCACAAAGCTTTTCTGCTACCTCAAGAACGTGGGTAGAAAAAAATATTGCACCGCCCGAATTACATATGTCACGCATAATACCCTTTAATATATGCGCAGCCTTGGGGTCAAGTCCCACAAAGGGCTCATCCATTATAATAAGCTTCGGCTCGTGTATCAGGGCAGAAATAAGAGCAAGCTTCTGCTTCATTCCGTGGGAATATGATTTTACCTGCTGACGAAGCTCTGAGGTAAGTCCGAATGCATCAGAATACTTTCTTATCCTCTCCTGTCTTTCTTCTGCGCTTACCCCAAAAATATCAGCAACAAAATCAAGAAACTGTATTCCGGTCATAAAATCATAAAGCTCGGGATTATCAGGTATATAAGCAAGAATTTTTTTACACTCAACAGGCTTTTCCTTTATGGACATACCATCGATAAATATATCCCCCTCTTCAAAGGAAAGTATTCCGCAACAGGATTTTATCGTTGTGGTTTTACCTGCACCGTTATGACCGATGAAGCCGTAGATTTCTCCTTTTTCTATATGCAGAGAAAGATTATCCACAGCCTTTTTGTCTCCATATTTTTTTGTTAAATTCTGAATTTTAAGCATATTAATCACCGATTAAATTTTAGCAGAATTCTGATCTCAAATCAAGAAAAAAACTCCCGATAAAATCGGGAGTTCAGGCTTACCAGTTGATTTTCCAGTTTTCACTCTGATAACCTTCACATTCACCTGCAGCAGTAATGCCGAATAACTTTGCTTCAACAGCAATCTTAATGGGAATCTTGTAGTTAACAGAGGTCACATATCCGTCTGAGTTGATAACATAATCCATTGTAGTTCCTGCGTATGTGATATCAAGATAATTAAGAGTTATTGTACCAAGATCAACATCGGATGCATCAAGATATCCAACACTTGCCGCATGATACTTAGGATGATCGGTAAGTGTACCCATTTCCTTAACAAGCTGAATGTGAACAATGGTGTCAGTTCCGCTCTTTGATGCGGATGCTGCAGCAACACCGTCCTCCGTAAGAGTAAATGCTCCTCGCTTGGGAAGAAGAAGAGGTACAGTCTCACCCTCGGCATTGGTTGTTTTACCGCCGATAAAGGTAAGCGTTTCCTGAGAGGGCTTTGCTACACTTGCAATTATTCCGTCAGCCGCATCCATAATAAGCTTTCCGCCGGGAGCCTTGGTTATACGGATATCAAAAGCTTCCTCATGATCAACGGTTACGGTATCATTAAATGCCTTTGTCTTTGTAACAGCATCAGCCGTAAACTTAAGAAGCTCGGCAGTAGTCCATGTTGAAGGATCTTTTTCTGCAGGCTGAGTGGTAGTCTCAGGCTGCACGGGCGCAGTTGTTATTTCAGGCTGAACAGGTATTCCTGTTGTAGCCTCAGGCTGCACGGGTAAAGTGGGAATTTCAAGCATGGGGGCAGATGTGGTCTGCACGGGAACAGGCTGTGTAGCTACAGGCTGTGTCGGGATATTCTGATTCGGAACTTCTACATATATTATCGTAGTACGGTTCTCACCTGACGACTGACCCGGTCTTGTTGTAATCTCAAGAATATTGCTTGTATATTTTAAGCATCCGCTGAAAGAAAGTATTGCTGCAAATGAAAGTATCACTGCCAATGCTTTTTTGATGTTGCTCATTATTTTTCCTCCTAAAAATCGGCTTCTTATATAATAAACGAGAAATTGACAATAATCAATAGACAACTGAAAAATAAAATGTACAAAATTGTCATAATTTCATTGTTTATATATAAAATGCTTTATTAAGCCATGCACGTACGTGCTTGCTTCTGTTACAATACACAAAAAATGCAGTCATAACAAAAGTACATACCGCAATTACAATACCGACAACACAAAAATTCATATTTCCTGTAAAAAGTGCGGTAAAAAGTCCCGCAAGGAAAGAAACAACTGTCGTTTCGAGAAGAAAAACCACAACATTCGCAGTCCAATGATGCTTGCGTTTTCTGCTCCATAATATCAGGCACAGCACCGAAGCAGAAATCAGCGCTACAATACTGAGGGTGCTCTTTATTATTGATGCATCTACACCGTGGAGGGAAAATACCGTAAAAAAGAAAACGGCAACCGCTACGGTATCAAAAGCCCACATAAGTAAGGGACGGCTTTTCTTTGTAAAAAACGGAAATACGAAAAGCACCCACAAAAGCAGACTTGAAACCCCTGCATAAACAGCCCAGAAGCCCTGTCTTATAAAAAATATGTTAAGAAACAGCATAACAATATTAGGAATAAGCATAATTACAGATAACACAAATGCAACAAATTCCTTTTTTATGCTTTTAGGGAGCTGAATATTTTCGGCAAAAGGCTTTTCCGCTTTAATTTCTTCCGTAAATTCATTCGGATTGATTACAGGAGTTGAACAGAGGGCACATTTTTTTGCGCTCTTATCAAGCTCTACTCCGCAGTTAACTCAGTAAGACATATCAAAACTCCCTTCTTATTCTCTGTTACTTTCAATTTTAACGTGCAATCCCATTTTTACCAATGCTGTGAAAAAGTCTCTTTCAACATCACTTTCAATATAGGAATTTGCAAAAGTGATACAAAGATTATTATTAAGTGTAGCTACTCCTATTCTTGCAGCATTAACCTTCCCCGGAGGGGGAATCATAATAAACTTATCGGTATATTGACGCATTTCATCGGGAATTGTAACCGCACCGAGATTCGTAAGAAGACAGGAATTTGTCTGCTCGGCAGTT
Source organism: Acutalibacteraceae bacterium (assembly GCA_045647985.1). Classification (GTDB taxonomy): domain Bacteria; phylum Bacillota; class Clostridia; order Oscillospirales; family Acutalibacteraceae; genus RUG806. The sequence continues at coordinate 15,647 of JAZRNB010000015.1, read as the reverse complement.
ATTGCAAAAGAAACACCAACACCTAAATTTTTAATGACAAGAGGCAGCGCTCTGACAAAGATGTTTCTTTCAATTCCCATATTAGCGGTTATCATCATATTAAGTTCTTTTTTGTCTCTTTGCAATTTCAGCTGATATTTCGACTGCTCGAGAAGCTCATCAAAGGTATATTCTCCTTTGTTGGGATCTACCTTTACTCTTAAGCATATGGAGAAATTTCTGAGAGTTTCAGAATCAAAGGTTCTTCTCAGGTCAATGGGAACCTGGATACATACCTCTTTGAGTTTTCTTTCTTCCCGTGCCTGCTTTTTGCACAAAACATCAAGCATAACTGCACAAAGAAATTCTGTTACAGTAACATTCTTTTCCTTGGCAAGGGCATGAAGCTTATCAAAGGGAATTATTCCCGAAGTATAGTTTGCAGTATGCCAGGGCATTCTTGTGCCCTTAGCATGATAACAGAATTTATCTGCTCTGTTGTACTTTGCCTTAGAGGTAGCATTCTTTACAAAAGAGTCCTCAAGCTCACCCTCGCTGTTTTTTTCATTTATATCGAGCACAAAGCCTCCCGCCGGGATGTTATATCCCTTAAGACGGAGATATTGGGCTACAAGAGTTGATAACAGAACAGCGCCGCCGTGTCCGTCACTTAACACGTGATACATATCAACAGAAATACGGTTTCCGTGATAAAACACCTTGAAAAGAAATTTTCTGTTCTCATTGAATTTTACTCTGTAAAGAGGATTCTTGATATCGGGGCGCACCAAAGGTGTATTTTCATTTTTTTCCAGATAAAACCAAAAGAAGCCATAACGTATACGTACGTCATAGCAGGAAAAACGCGGCATTATATCAATCAGCGCCTGCTGGAGAATTTCAGGATCAACCTTTTCCTTCATTTCATAGCATATACGGAAAGAGCTTGACCAGGTATTGGAATTCTGTCCCGGGAAAATTTTTGCCGCATTATCAAGCTTCAGCCAGAAGCCCTTTTTGTTAGTTATAGTTTCCTTCATAAAACATCACATACCGCCGACCGCATTTGAGCCGATCGGCGGCAATAAATCAGATTTTATTTTGCGAGTGCGCCTACAAGAAGCATATACTCACCGATCTGTGCACCGAATTCGGGAGCACCCTCCATAATAAGCTTACTCTTTTGTACAGACTCAAGCATATCATCGGTAGACATAAGAATACCGAGAGCAGAATCAAGATTATTGAAACGCATTGTAAAGAACGGCATTGCTCTCTTATATTCACCCTTACCTGCCTTTGACTTACCCGCCTTGATGCGGATATATGCAGATACACTGTCTTCTCCGTCAACCTTCCATGCATAAACACGGTCCGGACTCTTCAATGTCCAGTCATGAATCTTCTCATGACCGAGCTTATTAAGAGTTGAGATGCCGACAGAAAGAAGATAGAAATAGCACTTAACGAGAAGTCTCTTGGTTTCCTCATCCTCGGGAGGTGCTTCAAGGCCTAAAAGATCAGCCATTTTAAGAAGAGCCATCATAAATACACCAAATTCATAAATGAAGTTTACACCCTTCATTTTGGGAAGTGTTGCAGGCCCTATTTTTCCTTTGAAGAATGCGTTCATTGCATCAACACTCTTGAATTCAAGCTCAACATACTTCTGCTTGCCGACTCTATGAGCAACCTTATCTGCATGAACAAGCCATTCGTCGCCGTTTACAACAAAATGAGTTGCCCATTTTCCGTCGGGAGCTTCGGGATCAAGACAGCTTACCTGGTATACACAATGAACCTTTTTAAACTTAGATTTCAGTGAAGGAACATCGGCAACAATGGTCTTAAGAAGAGGAAGTGCACCGCAAAGAAATATTTTATTAGTATAAATAGCTTCAGATGCCATTTTATTCAACCCTTTCTTAAATTAAACCTCATCATCCCAGTCATCGTCAAGCTCGAAGTCAGCCTTCATAACCTCACGCACAGCGGCAATAATACCGTTAGCATCAATACCAAGATCAGCCATAATGTCTTCGTGAAGTCCGATGGGAGCAAACTTATCCTGAACACCGAGCTTCTTGAATGCACAACCCTTACCGGACTCAACAACAACCTCAGCAACTGCAGAACCGAGACCTCCGAGCACATTGTGGTCTTCTACGGTAATTATACGGCGTGTATCCATAACAGCCTTGACAATAGCGTCCTTGTCAATGGGCTTGATTGTATGCATATCAAGAACTCTTATCTTAAGTCCGTCTGCCTTTTCAAGGAAGTCTGCAGCCTGAACAGCCTGGAATACGCAGGAGCCGCATGCAATAATTGTAAGATCAGTACCTTCATTTACTGTTACAGCCTTACCGATTTCAAAACCGTAATCGCTGTCCTTATAAAGAACACGGTCAAATCCGCGGTTAATTCTGATATAGAAGGGACCGGGAGTCTCATAAGCTGCCATAACAGCATTGTATGTTTCAACACCGTCAGCGGGACAGATAACAGTAAGGTTGGGGAATGAACGTGTAACTGCAAGGTCAGAAATCGCGTGATGAGTTGAGCCTGCCTGACCAAAGGAGGTACCTGAATGTGTAGCAATAACCTTAGCATTGATGTTCTGATAGCAAAGGTCCGTTGAAAGCTGGTCAGCAGATCTTAAAGAAGCAAACTGTGAGAAGGTGGAAAGGAAGGGCACAAGGCCTGCCTTCGCCATACCTGCAGCAATACCGAACATATTCTGTTCAGCAATACCTACGTTAAAGAATCTGTCGGGAAATTCCTTCTGAAATTCACCGATTTTTGTGGACTTAGCAAGGTCCGCAGTAAGAGCAACTACCTCTGGATGCTCTCTTCCGAGCTCAACGAGAGCCTTACCGTATATTTCAGCAGTTGAAAGTGATGTTGAATCAAGAGCTGTATATGATAATCCGCCTGCCATCTTATTTTGCCTCCTTTTCTACTCTTGCAATACGCTGTGCATAAGATTTTTCAAGAGCCTTCTTGCCCTTTTCGTACTTTTCATCATCAAACGCACCGTAATGCCAGGTATAGTCATCCTCGATAAAGTCGATACCGCAGCCCTTAAGAGTATTTGCAACAATCATAACGGGCTTGTCTGTCTCATTTTCGTAGGCAAAATCAATAGCTTCACAAAGCTCTCTGATGTTATTACCGTCAATTTCCTTAACGATAAAGCCGAAAGCCTCCCACTTTGCACAGAAAGGCTCAAGATTCATAACGTCCTCTGTTCTGCCGTCTATCATACACTTGTTACGGTCAACGAAGCTTATCATATTTGTGGTCTTATAATGAACAGCACTCATTGCAGCTTCCCAGTTGGAGCCTTCATCACATTCACCGTCACCGAGAACTACAAAGGTCTTGTAATCCTTTCCCTGAAGACGAGCAGCAAGTGCAGTGCCAACTGCAATTGACATACCGTGTCCGAGAGAGCCGGTAGATGCATCAACACCGACAACCTTATTTGAGTCAAGGTGCATCCCCATCTTTGAGCCGTAAAGATTGAAGGTCTTGAGCTGTTCAACATCATTAAAGCCATAATCACAAAGAGTTGCAGCATAGGAAACACCTGCGTGACCCTTTGAAAGTATAAATCTGTCTCTGTCTTCCCAGTTGGGATCCTCAACCTTGATGTTCATATACTTATGATAGAGAACTGTCATAATGTCAAGAACACTGAGGCCGCCGCCGATATGTGCAGAACCTGCCCAATATGTTGTATCAAGGGTAAGTTTGCGGAGTTCGTGGGCCTTTTTTTCAAGCTGGAGCCATTCTTGTTTTGTTAAAGGCATAGTTTTTTCCTCCTCGAGTTTAATATATAAGGATAAAATCCTGATATAACAAATTAATATTTTGATCTGATTGCCTTGAATGCATCGTCAGCAGCATCAAGAGTAAACTTTATATCCTCTTCTGTAAGAGAAGCGTTGATAAAGTGGTTATGATGACCGGCAAAGAATATACCTCTCTTCACACATTCCTGAATCCAGTCCTGATGAATAAAGAGTGAATCGTCATCTGCAAGTCTTAAATAGAACAGTGAGGGCTCACCTGAAACCACCATATTGAAGCCGTTAGCGGCTGCAACCTCCTTAAGACCGTCAGTAAGCTTGAGACCAAGCTCGCGGAACATCTTAGGAGTATCAAGTGCCTTCATCTTGTTGATACAGGCAATACCTGCAGCAAAGGGCATAGCACTGAGCCAGTATGAGCCTGTATATGAAAGTGAGCTTACTGCGTTCTTGAGAGAATCCTTACCGCAGAGTGCTGAAACATTATAACCGTTTGCAAGAGCCTTACAGAAGCAGATAAGATCAGCTTCAAATCCGTAATAGTGGTCGGATCCGGCAAGGTCCAGTCTGAAGCCGCAGCGAACGTCGTCAACAATAAGCACCGATCCGTTTGCTGTACAAAGCTCTCTTACCTTTTTCCAGTAGCCTTCTGCAGGCAGACAGTTATCAAGGTAGTTACCGTGCATATAAGGTGTAGCAATAAAAGCTGCAATTTCGCCCTTATTATCATCAAACACCTTCTGAAGCTGGTCAAAATCATTCCAGTCAATGTAAAGGTTGTTTGCAACATCCTCGGGAAGAATACCGGGATAGTCAATTTTCTGTGTCCAGGGAGCAACACCGTGATAATATCCGTTTACGAAAACAATCTTCTTACGGTGTGTGGCTGCTCGTGCAGTCATAATAGCAGCAGTGGTAACATCATTGCCGTTCTTTGCAAAAAATGCCCAGTCTGCACATGCTACCGTATCTACAAGAAGCTCTGCAAACTCAACCATCTTATAAGATGGAGAAGTCATACAATTACCCTTTTTGAGCTGTTCCATAGCTGCAGCGTCAACATCAGGATCATTATATCCGAGAACATTGGGACCGTATGCGCACATATAGTCGATAAATCTGTTTCCGTCTACGTCCCAGAAATATGAGCCCTGCGCTCTGTCACCCATAAGCGGGAAGGATGTAACAGGCATAAAGTTACCTTCTGCAGGACCGAGATGTCCGTAAACACCTGAGGGAACTACCTTTACGGCTCTGTCGAACCACTCACGGCTCTTTGTATAATCATTAATTTTCATTGCCATTGTTCTTCCTCCCTTATGCAAGATAGAGTGCTACTCTGTCAAGAATTCTGTTTACGTTGTCTATCATGGAAATCATACCGCCCATGAAGATTTTACCCTCACCGATGCAGGCAATTGAATTTACATTACCGTCAAACAGATCGCGGGCAAGTCTTATTCCGTTGAACTCCATCAGTGCTCTGGGATTTCCCATATCCTTCTTGATGCATACAATGTGATGATTCTTTACTCTGAGAGTCGCCTTGGGGCCTCCTGTAATACTCATAAGAACATCACCATCTACAATGTGGTCGGCACTGAACTTACCGATAGCATCCTGATTTCCTATCTGAGCAAGAGAAACAGCGATTGTATAGAACATAAGAGTTGTACTGATTTCAAAGAAATGATCATCCTTCAGATCTTCAGGATCGGGACGAAGATACTTTGTAAGAAGATCAGTAAGACCAATAAAGGACTTAAGCAGGAAGCCTATATGAAGAAATCCTTTACTGGGAATGGGGGTTACAGTCCCGTCAATCATTCCGTTGAATTTCTCACAGGAAGAGAAAGGAAGTTTTATATCGCAGTCTGCACGGCAGCCGTCTTCCATACGGCAATATCCGTTTTTAAAGTAAATTGTTGCAGCAGGACCGTCCTTAACCTCAAAACCAATTGATATGGGCTTTTTGTTTGTAAGAAGGGCACGTGCATTTTCGTCAAGCTCGCAAAGATTTTCAAGAGTTCCGAGAATACCATACAAATTTATGTACGCCAATGTTCTTGCATCTGTCACAGCTCATTCCTCCGTTTTCCCGGGCATAAATAACCCGATATATTTATACAGGTTACATTTTAACAAAAGCTTTCAGTAAAGTCAACTTTTATTTATTCACTTTACATAAAAACAGTCCCCCGTAAAACGGAAGACTGCTTCTATACCAATATTCAAGGGGCTATGCAGCTATGCTGCTTTTATGCATCATTATGCTTTCGAGGAAAAAAGAGGCTTCAGAAAGGATATGATATCCATAAAAAATCCGAGAATAATTTCCAACATACAATCTGCACTCACTTTCGGTGTGTTATTTTCTTGTTGCAATTTTATCAAACATTTATTGCAAAATTATGAACAAATTATCAAAATTACACAAATAGCTGCTATTTTATTCAACAAATTTCAATGGCACAAGTTAGGCAGTTTGAACAAATGCCAGCAAAAAGCTCATTTTTCTTGAAAAAGCTGTACTTGCGTACTATACTGTAACAGTCAGGCAAGCAGATACATAAGAGCCATTATCAGCGACTCATCCGCACCGTCCTTTGTAAGCAGAAGACACAGAGAAAGAATGAACATTTTTTCATACTCATCTCCTGACAGATCTCCGAAAAATGATTTGAGAGCACTCCTGATGTCAATCCCCTGCCCTGTACGTAAGTTTTTCACCGAAGAATTTCTTCCGGGATTATCATGAAGCCCTGCAGGATAGCTTATTTTCCTCGGCACACGCGGAAGCTCGTCTTTATCATTATTTTTTTCCTGATAGTTTGCATTCCTGCTTCCGTTAAAGCTGTCTGCTGCATTCTTTGAACGCTTCTGCATCTCAAGCACACGTTCTCTTGCCTCGCTTTGCATACGCATCATATCCTGATATGTATAATCACTCATCTGCCGTTCTCCTGTAACAGATTAATTATTCTGAAAAATTTCAGCATCATAACGGCATCATCCGCGCGTTTTTTTCTTTGTTCACTGAGAAGAGGCTTCAACGCAAGGATAAATGCGCTTTTTTCATCATTCTCATTCATCATTCTGGAAAATCTGGCAACTCCTGATATCAGCTTCGGATCAAACATCATATCAGCTCCGCATAAAGACGGTATTCCTTCCTGCTTACGTACATCCTGCTTGTCTTCAGATGCGGTTTCACCGAAAAACTGCTGTGCCGTTGCCTTTAATTTTTCAATATCATCCGGCGAAAGCGATGACAGAAGTGACGAAATATCCATCTTCATAACTCTCCCTTTAGCTTCTTTATTATCTCCTGTGCCTTCTGTGACGCCAGGATTTTTTTCAGATATTCAGGATCAGACATAGCCTTCTCAACGGTTTTCTTCTGTTCATCGCTCAATTTGGCAGCCGCTGCATTTCCGACCTCAGACATCTGCTTTTTGTTTCCGCTTTTTACTGCATCAAAAAGCATATCAATATCATTCTGTTTCATAAAAACACTCCCACTTTACTTTTTACTTCAAAATATGCACCAAAGGAGAGAATTATTAATGAAAGCTGTAATTGTTTCCGACTCCCACGGAAATTCCGGAATTCTTGAAAGTATTTTTGCAAATGAAAGAAATATTGACTGTGTAATTCATCTGGGCGACGGCGCTGATGATCTCATGGGACTCAATTCCTATATCGGCAGAATACCCGTATATCAGATAAAAGGGAACAATGATCCATCCTTTTTCAACTTTTCGCCAAAGCTCATCACACATATCGGCAATATTAAAATTTTTGCCTGTCACGGTCATTTGCTCGATGTAAAATACGGTCTGACAAAGCTTTATTACGCAGCACGTCAGGATGATTGTGAAATTGCCCTTTACGGACATACCCATATTCCGAATGTTGAAGAAGCAGACAATATCACTTTTTTTAACCCCGGATGTGCCTATAAAGGGTATTACGGAGTGCTGGTTACAAGCGGAGATTCTTTTTCCCTCAGCCACAGAAATGTACTCGACAGAAAAATATAGTACAGATTGTCGCTTTAATGTACTTGTAATTGTTAAAGTTATGTGTTAATATTTATATAAAAGTTTATAAGCAAAAGAAAGGATCTGAAAAAACCATGGATACTCGTTTCGCAATATCTCAGTACCCCGATGCTGCCGCAATCAACAAGCAGCTCGACGAACTCATCAGCAAACCCGTTTACACAATCTCTCCCGAAGCTCTCAAGCACTATGAGGAAGAATACTTCGACAAGAAGTGCGCAACCTCCAAGTCAATGATCGACGAAGCAAAGAAGATCATCCCCGGCGGTGTTCAGCACAACCTTGCTTTCAACTATCCCTTCCCCCTCGTTTTCACAGCTGCTTCCGGATGCAAGCTTTATGATATTGACGGAAATGAATATTACGATTTCCTTCAGGCAGGCGGTCCCACAGTTCTCGGTTCAAATCCCCCCGAAGTACGTGAGCAGGTTATCGACCTTCTTAACACCTGCGGCCCCTCAACAGGTCTTTTCCACGAATTTGAATACAAAATTGCAAAGAAGATTTCCGACTGTGTAGAAACAGTTGATATGTTCCGTATGCTTCAGTCAGGTACAGAGGCATGTATGCTTGCTGCAAGAATCGCAAGACTTGCTACAAAGAACAAGAACATCGTAAAGATGGGCGGTGCATACCACGGCTGGTCAGATCAGCTCGGCTACGGTATCCGTATCCCCGGCACAAAGGCTACTCAGGCTAACGGCGTTCCCGGAAGAATAATGAGAGATACACAGGAATTCTTCCCCGGTGATCTCGATTCACTTGAAAGAGTTCTCAGAAAGAATATGTTCAGAGGCGGCACAGCTGCTGTTTATCTCGAAGCTCTCGGTCCCGAAAGCGGATCCCGTCCCGTTGATAAAGATTTCTGTAAGGGTGTTGAAAGACTCTGCCGTAAGTACGGCGCACTTCTCGTATTCGATGAGGTTGTTACAGGCTTCCGTGTAGGTATGGCAGGTGCCCAGGGCTACTTCGGCTGCTCACCCGACCTTACAATCTTCGGTAAGGTAATTGCCGGCGGATATCCCGGTGCAGGCGGTGTCGGCGGTAAGAGAGAATATATGAAGTATCTCGGCGCAGGTCTTGACGGTGCTGTAAAGGTTAAGAAGGCATTCTGCGGCGGTACACTTTCCGCTAATCCCCTCTCCTGTGCAGCAGGCTACTTCACTCTTGAAGAAATGGACAGAACAAATGCTTGCCAGAGAGCCGGTGAGCTCGGTGACAGAATCACAAAGGGCCTTCAGGAAATCATCGAAAGACGTCACCTTCCCTTCGTAGCATTCAACCAGGGTTCAATCTGCCATCTTGAAACTGTTGGCACACTTCAGTTCTCAATCAACTGGAACAAGCCCTGGACAATCCCCGGTGTTCTCAAGCAGACAGACATCAGAAAGAAAGAAATGACTCATATGGGCGCTGCTTATATGGCAGAAGGCCTTGTTACTCTTGCAGGCAGCCGTCTTTACACAAGTGCAGCTTACACAGAGGCTGACATTGACGATGCTCTTGCACGTTTCGACCGTGTATTCGAAAACATCACAGTTAAAGAAGACTGATTTATCTGAAATCTCACTGAGGAGACAAAAACAATGGAATTAATGCAAGCAAAACTTGATGTCATAAAAGCAGGTAAGCTTCTCTGTGAAAGAGGTCTTATTCAGCGTACATGGGGTAATGTCAGCTGCCGTATTGATGAAAACAGCTTCGTTATCACCCCCAGCGGAAGAGATTATCAGAGTCTTACTCCCGATGACATAGTTCTTGTAAAAATTGAAGACCTTTCCTATGAGGGCGATGTAAAGCCCTCATCCGAAAAGGGTGTACATGCAGCCTGCTATAAGCTGAGAAGCAATGTGAATTTTGTTATTCATACTCATCAGGCAATGGCTTCCCTTGCGGGACTTACAGGCTATGACATAAATCATCTTGAGGGCGAAAGCGCTGAAATCATAGGAAGACACGTACCCCTTGCAGCATACGGACTTCCCGGCACCGGAACTCTGAGGGAGGGTGTCACTGCCGCAGTAAAACGTTCTCAGTCAAAGGCTGTTCTTATGAAGCACCACGGTGCTGTTTGTATGGGCACAGACCTTGAGGATGCGTTCAATGTAGCAAATCAGCTTGAAATCGCTTGTAAGGAAATTTTCCTTGAAAGATACAGAGAGCTTACAGGCAGAACAATAGAATGCTTCGGCTCACTTTGCGAATACATTTCAAGCACTCTTCAGCAGGATGCCTGCCCCGAAGAAATCCCTGCATATAATTCCGAGCGTCTTTACGGTGTATTTGAAATGACACCCGTTAACGGCGGAGATGCAATAATGATTGACCTCAAAACGGGCAAGCCTCTTGATAAGGAGGCAGATATTCCTGCCTTTGCTGAGCTTCATTCAGAGATTTATAAAAAGAGAAGCAATGTAAACGCCATAACACATTCCAAGGAAAAGGCAACCACGGAGCTTTCAAAAACAGGTATTACCGTAAGACCCTTCCTCGATGACTTTGCACAGATTGTCGGTATTTCGATGAAGAACGCAGAATATGACGTAAACAACCGTCTTAAGTCTGCAAAGAAGGCAGTCAGAAAAATGAAGTTCCGTGATGCGGTTATGATCAAACATAACGGTGCCGTATGTGTAGGCACTTCAATGGAAGAAGCAAATGCTGTAAAGCTTGTTGCGGAAAAGGGCTGTAAGTCCTTTGTTGCTGCCGCAAGCTACGGCAAGGAGGATAAGTATATAAATCCTCTTGAATGTACACTTATGCGTGTTATCTATAAAACCAAATATTCCAAGAAAAAGTAAGGTGAATCAAAATGGCAGCCGGTAAAAAATCCTCACATAAAAATGCTGCCCGTTCACGTCATCTTATAAAGCAGGCATTTGCCGAGCTTCTCAATGAGAAGGATATGGCAAAAATCACTGTTACAGATATTGTTGAACGTGCAAATATTTCCCGTGGCACTTTTTATGCTCACTATCTCGATGTATATGATCTTTACTCTGCAATTCTTCAGAATATTGTAGAAGCTATTGATGAAGCATTTGATAAGATAGGAATGGAAAATATCATTCTTGACCCTACCGAAGCCATTGATTTCGGCATACAGTTCCTTGATAAGAACAAGAATTACTATAAGCTGTTCCTTACCTCCTCTCACGGAGAAAAGCTTATAAAGAGAATCATTTCTCTTACAGAGGAAAAAATCACCCATGAAATTGAAAATCTCTTCCCCGGTGAAGACATAACAGAATATATCTGCCATATGTACTATACACTCGGAGGAATGAGAAATATCATTATTCATTGGTTTATGAATTCTCTCAGCATTTCAGGAGAACAATGTGCCGCATATCTTGCTCACTTTTATCACTCAAACAAGCCTGAGGCTCTTTGCGAAGCTATCAGAAAGAAAAATCAGACAGAATAACTCAGTACGGCAGGACACTCTCCTGCCGTATTTTTTCCTCCGACAGTTTTTGTCAATTGTAGTAATATATCTGCAAATCTTGACTAAACAATGCTCTTTAATAATATTTTAACCAAATTTTATAAATAAAAAAATACCGCCCGGGAAAAGAAAACAAAATTAAAAACATAATTTTATTACGGTGCTTTGTGTTCTTTTATTTACAGAAAGCATAGCCTTCACAGCGGCAACAAACATTGTTTGGGATATAGGACAGAATAAGGACGGACTGACAACCATCGCAGAGACACTTGCAACCTTTTTTTTCAGAAGCTTGAAGAAATATCAGCGTAACCGATATCAGAGCAATGTATCTTAACGGTACATTGCTTTTTTATATAAAACTGATTTTCACAATTTATTAACTTTTCACACATTGATATTCACCGAGAAGCATGTTATAATATACAAAATTTATCAATTCAGGAGGGATTATTTTGGCAACTTGGAAAAAGGCGGTCTTCATTATCGTCCTTGTGGTATTTGTCGGTCTTTCTGTTTCATTCACCTTTTTCTCCATAGCAAGAGACACCTTTGAATACAGAGAAGAAGTAAATATCGCAGGTATTGAAGCACTTGACGGTTGGGAATTTTACGGTTTCAACGGAAATTCTGAAACAAAAGAAATTTACATCGACTATGTAAGAGATGAAAAGGGAGAAAATCCTGATAAACAGAAGCCCGTCATCGCAGTGGGAGATTTCACTGTTGTCAGCGATGAGTACGTTGAATTCATTCACATCGGAAAAGATGTTCGGTATATCTCACCTTCATCCTTTTATTACTGCAAGCAATTAAAGGCAGTTTTTGTGGATAAGCAAAATCCCTATTACTGCGATGTTGACGGTGTGCTTTTCACTAAAGATATGAAAACTCTGGTGCTTCATCCTATTCTTAACGGACAATGGAAGGTTGCAGAGAAAATTGCTGACACAGCTGATACCTTTGCAATTCCCGAAGGAGTTGAAAATCTCGGAAGCTTCTGCTTCTATAAGAATACGGATCTTGTACACCTGACACTTCCCTCAACCCTTAAATCAATCGGCGATATGACATTCTTCGGCTGCGGAAATATGTGGTCAGTATGGCTTCCCGAGGGACTTGAATCCATCGGTGCAGATGCATTTACATATTGCGGAAGCATCAGTCCCGTAATGTATATTCCCTCAACAGTCAAGGCAATTGACGATTATGCGTTTTTCTCTTGCGGCGGTATTCAGAAAATGTATATGGGAGCAGAAAATGAGGAAAATATTGAATTCGGTGAAAGCTGGCTTCCTAAAAATGTTCTGAAGGTTCTTTTCCACGTTGCAATAACACCGGAATACGGAAAAACACCGGAAGATGCTCAGGCTGAAAAAATCCGCATTGATACTGAAGCTGCAAAGGAGGGGTAAAAAATGAGTAAAAACACAACTGAACAGAAAACTCCCATAAGAACAAAAGCAGGAAATCTCTTTTCCGAATTCAGAACCCATTGGAATGCCCCGGCTGAAGGTAAATATGTATCCTATAAGGAATACTTATCAATTTTCCTTGCTGTAGGCGGAAACTACTCAGCTCAACATCTTCTGGGAATGCTTTCCTTCGGTACGGGCTGTTATCTTGTTGCATATTATTATGAGATACCGATTCTTACCTTCTCCGCAATAAATGCATTCTTCCTTGTCTCCGGGTATCTCTGGAGTATGCTTAATATGGGTATTGATGCAAACCTCGGTATACTGCCGAAAAAAACAGAAAAAAGATATTTCGCTCTCTATCTGTCCGTAGCAGCAATAGGACTTATAATGCTGATACTTGATTTATCAACTCTCCTGCCTCTTCCTGCATCCTTTGTTGACTATATGAACACAAAATGGCCGGGACTCAATCTCTACAGTATTTTCAAGATTTTCGGTACACATTTCTTCGTATCAGGCTGGGGCGGATTCAGATGTATAATCATCAAGAAAAAGCTTATACCGAAGCTTGGCAGATACAAGGTTTTTGCATATGCAAACATTGTACAGTGCATTATAATGGTTATTCTCATCTGCGAGCTTCCTCTTTTTGAACTGCCCCTTATTGAAAGAGTATGGAAACTTTATGTTCTTTTCCAGCTTTTCGGCATGTTCGGTTTTACAGGCGCACCTCAGCAGATTGCAGACAATATAAGCCCCAACGGCCACGAAAGAATGCTTGTTCGCTGCTGGCCCGTTAAGCTCAGTCACATACTCCGTTCTATTATGACAATGATTATTCCCACCGTTTCGGGCATTTTCTTTGTTAACGGCATCAGAGACCGTGGTACATTCCAGTATATTATTCCCATTGCCTTGGGAATTAGTATACTTATGATGTATTCAGGATTAGGTAAAATTCAAGAGCGTATTCCTGCACCTCCTCTTGATAAGAAACCCTACTATTCATTCTGGGACTGCATAGACGGCATTATGAAGAACAAGTATCTGTGGATAAAGCAGGCATCGGCTCTTCTTGACTCGCTCGGAAACGGTATGATAGGCATCGGGCAGATAATGCTTATTTATACCTGGAGAGAAACAGGATTTTTCTTTGCAGTAGCAGAAAACGCTATTGCATTTGTAGGAAATCCCGGTGCTTTCCTTGCCCCCTGGATAAGAAAGCGATTCCAGTTCAAGACTCTGTTCGTATTCAAGCAGCTGATAATGTTCGCTTCAAGCGGTGTGTTTATTCTTGCCTTCCTTTTCCTTGGCGACTCACCTATGCTTTGCGGTCTTGTTCTCTTTATCGGCATATGCCTTCGTGATGCTCTGAAATCTGCCATTGAACTGGCTTCTCAGGATATGGATATCAGAATCAGCGACTATCAGATGTACATTTCAGGTGAACGCTTTGAGGCATATCAGGGTGTTGTAGGCTGGTTTACAGGTCCCATTTCCGCACTTATCAGTCTTATTATTCCCCTTATGTTCTACCGTGTAGGCTTTACCTCTGATTGGGATGTACTTTTCATAAGTGATGTCCGCGTAAAATGTATGATCATAGGACTTGCATTCGATATGGCAGGCTACTTACTTATGTCACTTCCCTACATATTCTTCTGGGATTACACAGATGAAAAGCATGCAAAAATTATGGAAGAGCTACAGCGTCGTGCAGAAGCTTTATCAACAGATAACAACGGAAATACATCAAGCGCAAATCCACCCGAGCCTGCTGTTATCTCAAAAGAATAATAAAAAATCATACGATTTATCAGCCCCCCCTACCTCTTGGTGGTAGGGGGGGGTTCTTGTTATAAGCTAAATTGCTCACTGCGTGCGCAATTTCCTTTATAATAAAAAACTAACGGAGCATCGGTGATGCTCCGTTTTATTTATTGCATTATAATTTCAAAAATTGCGTCCGCAAAAAGCTCGTGCATTTCCTTTACAGGATGATTTATACGGTTGGCAAGAAGCAAGGTAACATCTTCCGTTTTACTCAGATTTTTCCATTCGCTATAACAATCACAAACCTTTATTTGCATACTTTCTGCCAGCTTTACGGCAGATTCCATGAACTTGTCCATTTTACCTGAATTCTGTATTTCCGCGGTAATTTTCGCATAACCTTTCAGATCTTCAGCCGTATCATCCGCAACATAAGTATTCAGCATATTAGGAGTGAGAAATACTGTTTCAATCTCTTTGTTATTGCACTCGGCAAAGATAGTCTCCAAAGAGGAAAGATAGTCCTCAATACTGCCGTTCACATCATTTAGCCCGAAGCATACAATTACAAGATCGGGATGGTGTGCAAAAACATCCCTTTCCATCCTGTCAAGCGAAGCCTTTGCGGTAATACCGCCGATACCTGAATTTATTACATTTACAGGCATATAGTTTCTCACTTCATTTATTTTCTGTCTGAGTCTGTTCCAGTATACGGTTTCATAATTAATTTCATCAATTCCCACCGCACCGTGCGTAACACTGTCTCCGAAAGCAACAATAGTTATAGCCCCGTGCCGACAAAGTCCTTCATAGTCAAGATTAATTTTATCACGAACTCTCATAAAACACTCCCGTAATTTCTTAATCTGATTATACAACAAAGCATGAAAAAAGCAATAACAAAAACGAGAGGGCAAGCCACTTCAAGCCGTTTTTCTGTAGAAAAACAAAAAAAGCACCTCTATTGAGATGCTTTTTTTATGGCGCGCTTCAACGTACGGCGGAATTTAAATTCCGCATAGCTTGAAGCATAGCTTCTGCGCTGCTTTTGCCTAAAAACAGTCCACCGGACTGTTTTTTTTACGGCAAAACCCTCCTCAGGGTTCGAGTCCCTTGAAGCTGTTTTTCTACAGAAAAACAAAAA
>JAZRNB010000014.1:0-53329 GCA_045647985.1 Acutalibacteraceae bacterium | reverse complement strand
CCTGCAACACATCTTACAGAGGGTGTTATGACCTATACCTGTATTTGCGGTGATACTTATACAGAAGTGATCGCAAAGATAACTGAGCATAAGCACAATGCAGTTGTAACAGTACCGACTTGTACGGAGCAGGGTTACACCGCCTACACTTGTGTTTGCGGCGACAGTTATGTAAGTGATTATACGGATGCTATCCCTCATACAGATACAAACAGTGATAGCCTCTGCGATTTTTGTGGTACGGGTGTAGTTTCCGAGGACGGCAATGAGAACAATACTGTTAATTGCTCTCATATCTGCCACGAGACAGGCTTTATTAGCTTTATATGGAAGATAATCAACTTATTCCGGAAGCTTTTCGGAATAAGTTCCGTATGTGAGTGCGGTGCAGCTCATTATTAAACACACAAGGGAACGGTGCAGACCGTTCCCTTTCATCATTTCCCGGGCAGCTTATTTGTTGCTTGAATTATTGTGAAATTTACAGTAAAATTAATTTATATCTGATAGGAGGTTTTGTTATGCCGAAAATTATCACAACAAAAAGCCATTCAAGCGGAATTGCGCTTGGCGGTATCGGTGCCGGTAGTGTTGAGCTTTTTCCTGACGGAGAGTTTCATAGCTGGCTTATTGCAAATCAGCCGAGAATAACAAAGGTCTGCTTTGAGGATAAGGCAGATGACGGTGAAGGCAGCACAGGTGCGCTTTCATTCTATGTCAGAGAAAAGAGGGCTGACAGAAATCCTGTTGTCAGAAAGCTTGGGATGAAAACCGATGCCGATGATTTTACCTATCGTATGTTTTCCTGGAATAAGCCCGTTGAAAAAATTGAATTTGACGGCAGATTCCCCGTTTGCGACATAAATTATACAGACAGCGCACTGTCCTGCAAGCTTTCTCTTAAAGCGGTATCACCCTTTGTGCCCCATAACAGTGACATTTCGGCAACACCCGGTTTTTATATGGATTTTACCGTGGAAAATCCCACAGACAGTGAGCTTCAGATAAGTCTTTTAGGAACCCTTGTGCCTGATGTTGCAAACCGGAAGGAGGGGAACAGGAATTCACGATATAATATAGGTGACGGTGTCGGTATTCACATTGAGCCTGCTTCTACCTCTGATTCTCCCTCCTGCGGAGACTTTTGTATATCCGTAAACGGTGACGGAGAAAAGTCTTATATTACCGCTTCTTATTATCGTTTTATGAAGGAATTTATAGCCGATTCGGACCTCGGTGTAACACAGGAATCCGTTCTTTTCGGGTTCAGAGAAAAAGGCAGACTTCCCGATACAAAAATCGGAACAATTCTTAAGTCCTTACCCGATAACCTTGAACGTTTAAGTGACGCTGAGCTTGATGCTCTGTGTGAGGAATATAAAAAATATCCCTTTATCTCTTCAATTCTCAGCCGTATTTTGCACTGTAAGCCTGATTTTCTGTCAACGAGAGAAAACAAAATCTTCTTCCTTGATAACTGTTACAATCAGAATGACAGGAGAGGTGAGGATTTCGGTGCCTGTGCTCTTTGTTCTGAAGTTGTGCTGGAGCCCGGAGAAAAGAAAAATATCCGTTTTATTCTTACCTGGTATTTCCCCAATCACTTTGCTTCGGATGGTGAAAGACTCGGACATTATTATGAAAATCTTTATAAAAGCTCCCTTGAAGCAAACATAGCTCTTGAAGAGGGCTTTGAAAGTATTTTTAAGTCTGCCGTGGGTTTTGCGGAGCTGCTTTACTGTACCTCCCTGCCTTCAGTTTACCCTGATTCCTGGTCGTCCAATCTTTCACAGCTTGTAAAGGACTCCGTTTATCTCAGAAACGGGAAATTCGGTCTGTGGGAGGGGCTTGGCTACTGCGGACTTCACACCACCGATATAACCTATCACGCATCATTTTCTCTTATCAGCCTTTTCCCCGATTTACAGAAAAAACAGATGAAAATGGGAGCAGAGCATCAGCGTGAGGACGGCAGAGTACATCACAGCTTCAAGCCTGATATGAAATGCTCGGACAACGGCTTCGACAGAGTTGATATCAATATGCACTTTGTTCTGTTGGTGCTTCGTGATTATCTTTTTACAGGTGACAGAGAGTATCTTATATCCTTGTGGGATAACGTAAAAAGAGCGATGGATTCCTCCGAACTGCTTGACACCGATAATGACGGCTTGCCCGATTACGGCACAAAGCGAAACACCTACGATGCCTGGAATTTCTCGGGTACTCCCGTATATATTTCGGTGCTGTGGCTTGCAGCTCTTAAAGCTGCTGCAATTATTGCAGATAAAACGGGAGAAAATCTCTTTACTGAAAAATGGAACGGTATTCTCTATAAGGGCAAGAAAGCTCTTGAAGAAAAGCTTTTCAACGGTGAATATTACAATCTCTGGCAGAATAACGGTGAAACCGACGAATCTCTTATGACCGATCAGCTTGACGGAGAATGGTTCCTGAGAATGACAGGCACTGAGGGCAATATTCCCGACGAAAGAGTCCGTTCGGTGGTTGAATTCATCTTCCGTAATAATTTTGATGCTGACATGGGACTTGTCAATGCTACCGTGCCTGAGGGAAGAAAGACAACCATTGATACTTATAATAACTGTCAGACAATAGCCGTGTGGACAGGCATCGGATATGCCTTCTCGGCTCTTGCACTCTCAGTAGGGGAAACTGAAATATCTGATACGATAGTAGGCTCAATTCACAGCAATCAGTTAAGATTAGGTCATTTCTGGGATCATTGGGAATGCGGACATCACTATACCCGTCCTATGTCAAGCTGGAGCACGCTTATTGCGGCCTCGGGGATGGCGGTTGACTACGAAAACAAAAGACTTTCATTCAGTCCCGTAGCTGAAAACATCACTTTCCCGCTTATCTTACCCGATATCCTGGCAAAGGTAAGCATTGTTAAGGGTAATATCAATGTCGAGTGCATCAAAGGTGAGCTCAGTGGATGGGATATAAAAGTAAATGATAGGACAGCGCTCTGAAATACAGCAAAATAAAAAGCGTATGCAGGTGATGCTTTACTGCATAAAAGGCGGAGTATATCGGAATACGAAAATATTCTGCTGTAAAATAACAACTGAATTCTGTACTAAGGCTCCCGTTTTTACGGGGGCTTTTTGTATAGACGGATGCACTGTTTTTCTATGCATTTTCGCTAATTGACTTATGCTGATTAAAGGCGTAAAATATATTGGTATTAATATAATAAGGAGATGTTTTTATGCGTACATTCAAGAAATCGGTTGCTGTATTATTAGTTGCTCTTATGCTGCTCACAGCCGCACCGCTCAGCGGTTTTGCAGGTCTTGATATCAGCTTCCCTGAGCTGAAGGCTGATGCTGCGTCTGTAAGCGGCGGCTATCTTACAAGCGGCTATTGCGGTGACACTGCCGAGGGTGATCCTCAGAATATTTATTGGGAGCTCAGTGATGATGGCGTGCTTACTGTTACAGGTACAGGTAAGATTGCCCCCGAGGCGTTCAATTATGATCTTCGTATAAAAAAGGTCATCATCAGTGACGGCATAACAAATATACCGAAGCTTTGTTTTAACCGATGCTACAATCTTTCCGGGGTTACAATGGGTGATGATGTTGTAACAATAGCCGATAACGCATTTTTTTGCTGTGAAGCATTGGTAGATCTGGATTTTTCCGATTCATTAAAAACAATCGAAAGCGGAGCTTTTGCCGCATGTACTGCACTTACAACCATTAACCTTCCCGATTCTTTAGAAGAAATCGGCAGTCAGGCTTTTTGGAATTGTGAGTCGCTTACAACCGTAAAACTGCCTGATTCGGTAACGACTGTAGAAGACGGGGCTTTCGGATTATGTGAAAAATTAACATCCTTTACGCTTGGCGCAGGAGTAACAGATATTTCATCGAATACTTTTGGCCTCAGCGACCTTCTTTCGGTTATAAATGTTTCTGAAGCAAACCCGAAGTACGCATCTTATGACGGCATTTTATACAATAAAGAAAAAACCGAGCTCGTTATTGTTCCTCCTTCTGTAAGCGGTGAAATAACAATTCCCGCAACGGTGGAAATCCTGACTACAGGTGCAGTTTCGGCCTGCAAAAACCTGACGGGCATAAATGTTGAAAATGGTAACAAAAAATTCCGGTCTGTTGACGGCATAGTGTATTCAGCAAACGGTAAAAATGTGATTTTCTGCCCGAGAGGACGAAGCGGTGCGGTTGAACTTGCTGATGGTGCAGAGTATATAGAAAGCGGAGCTTTCGCAAACTGCGATAATATTACAGAGATTCGCTTCAGCAATTCGGTTACAACAGTAGCGACCAGGGCATTCGGCGATTGCGACGGACTTGAAAAGATAGATTTCTCCGATTCGTTAGTACGAATAGGCGATCAGGCCTTTGACAGCTGTGATTCGCTCAGGAGCATCACTCTGCCCGATTCTTTAACCACTATTGAAAATTTTGCCTTCGGTCAGTGCTCAAGACTTGAAACAGTAGCCATCGGTGCCGGAACAACAAGCATTGATTACAATACTTTTGATTATTGCCGGAGCCTTAAATCAATAACTGTTTCTGCGAATAATAATGCATATTCATCCGACAGCGGAATTCTGTATAATAAAGACAAAACAGAGCTCATTTGTATACCTAATGCAATAAAGGGAGAGGTAACAATCCCTGCTACGGTAAAAAGCTTTGCATATAAATCAATCAACGGACGTCAGGAAATAACAGCCTTCAATGTTGAAGAAGGAAACCGATACATTAAATCTGTTGACGGTATCATTTATTCGGCAGACGGAAAAGAGCTCATCTGCTGTCCCGGCGGCAGAACGGGTTCTGTTACCGTCAGTGCAGGTACAGAGGTAATCGGAGATTATGCGTTTTATGATTGTAATAAGATAACAGAGGTTGTTTTGCCGGATTCTTTGACAACTGTCGGAGAATATGCCTTTTACCTCTGCAGCTCCGTAACAAAAATCAATTTGCCTGATTCAATAAAAACAATAGGAGGCTGGGGATTTTTTGCCTTAGGTGAAATTGATAATTTCAGTATTCCGTCCGCAATAACGAAAATAGACCAACAGCAGTTTGACTATTGCCATTTCAAAACACTTACTCTTCCTCAGTCCCTTCAGACATTTGATCATGCCAGCTGGACGAATCTGAAAGCGCTTACAATTCTTAACCGTTATTGTCGATATATAGGTCTGGATGCCCCCGGACTGCCGAGTGATTGCACAATACGCGCATACTGCGGTTCTCCCGGACACGAGCTTGCAATAAAAAGACTTCTGAATTTCGAGTCAATAGGTCATACCTTCCTTGATTGGTATGTAGCTCAGCCTGCAACCTTTGAATCCAACGGTATTGAAAGACGCGACTGTGCATACTGCGGCGGTTATGATGAAATAATTATACCGAAGCTTGAAAAGGACGTGTTCACAGCTACATTTATGGCAAACGGCGAGGTTGTTTCAACAGTTGATTTCCCCAGAGGCGCAACCGAAATTACAGAGCCTAAGGTTCCTGCAAAGGACAGATACATCGGTCAGTGGGAAGAATACACTCTGACTGATACAGATATCACCATTAATGCAGTATATACACTCATCAGGAGTGAAGATGCATCTGAGATAGAAACCGACTCCGAGGTTATCCACTATACAGATAATGATGACATTCTCTTCAGATTCAATGCCCGTGCGGATGCTCTTGTTGTAAAATCAACGGTTTCAAAGTCCGTTCCTCTTGATATTGTTCTTGTTGTTGACCAGTCAGGCTCAATGGAGGATACACTTGGAGGCAAAACAAAGAAGGTTGATGCCCTTAAGGAAACAGCAAAGGATTTTGTGAATACAGTATTTGAAAATTCAGAAATAACAGGCGCAGACCACAGAATTTCACTTGTGGGATTCGGTCTTTCAGGTAACTATCAGGGCTTCCGTAAGAACGAGAATACCGAGCTTCTCACATCTGCCAGGGGTATCGTTAATTTCGACGATATCAGGACAACCGATTACGCATCATCTCTTCTGAGTGTAAATGTTGATGGTGCAGTCAACTCAGCACTTACCGCTGCAATTGATTCTATTGAAGCAAGAGGTGCAACAGCAGCCGATCTCGGCTTTGAAATGGCAAAGGGCGTTTTTGCCAACACAGATTCAGAGGGCAGACAGAGGGTGGTTGTATTTATGACTGACGGTGAGCCGACATACCAGAGCGGTTTCCAGACCTCCGTTGCAAATTCAGCTATCTATAATGCTTCACTTCTTAAAAATGCTTATGAAGCATCAGTTTACTCTGTAGGCGTATTCTCTGCTTCTGACAGTAATAACAAGAACATAAATAAGTTTATGAATGCCGTTTCATCAGGCTATCCCGATGCAGTATCCATGAAAAGCTTAGGCGAAGGCAATGACGGTCAGTATTATCTCACCGTTAATAACACTGACTCGCTTACGACAGTATTCAAGACTATCTCAACCGAGTCTCTTTCACATACAGCTCCCTTTGATAATCTCACCTTTATCAAGACTCTTTCCGGTTATGTTACTCTTACAACAAAGCAGGAGGAGCAGCTGAGAATTGACCTTTGCAGACAGTATGGTATCACAAATGATGATATTATAATCACAAGAAACAATGACGGAACAACAACAGTTCAGATTGACGGTCTCACCCCCTATGAAGTAACAAAGGACGGCGGGGTAATTTATGAAGTAGCTGTTGAATTTTTCGCTTCTCTTAACGAAAAGGCTGCAGCCGCAGGCGGATATATTGTTGATACAGAAGACAGCGGTGTAATGCTCGGTGAGAATGCAAAGGGATATGAGGTTACCTTCGATACCTCTGAAATCAATCTTGATACAGATAAGACAAGGGTTGTCTTTACCATTAATGATGAGGTTTATGAGATAAACGAGTTTTCTCCTTACGGCAGTATTGTTGTACCGCAGATTGAAGTTTCTGAGGATTGGAGCTTCAGCGGTTGGAATGTAGACAATCAGTCGGCTGTCAACGGCCTTGTTCTTAATGCAACGCTTACTAAGGCTGACAGAACAATCATATGGCATACTGCTGACGGGGATATTGTGCAGAAATATTCTGAGGGTGATATGGTTACGGCTCCCGAGGTTAAAATGACTGCAGCAGGTGATGCTTTCCTCAGCTGGGATAAGAGTATCCCCACTACAATGCCTGACGAAAATCTTGAGTTTACGGCAGTGTATGGTAAGCACGTGCATAAGTATTCTTCATCAGTAACCAGGAAGATGACCTGTACCTCTGACGGTGTGAGAACATTCACCTGTTCTTGCGGAAGTACCTATGATGAGGCTATCACGGCTATCGGACATAACTATGAGGCTCTGACTCCGTCACTTGAAAAGGGAGATGCCAAGTGCACATTCTGCTGCACAAATTGCGGTGACAAATATGACTACGCTCTTGAGTATGATGTTGTTGATTCCGCTGATGCTCAGAATACGATCCTTTATGACTTCCGATTGACGGATGATGAAGTTTCTTCCGATATTCAGCCTGACGGAGAAATAGTTATAAGAATTCCGTTGTCTGAGATACACGGTGATATAAACAAGGCGAATGTTTACAGACATAATGATGACGGCAGCAAAACACAGGTGCCTTCTGTAGTTGAAAACGGTTTTCTTGTTATTACCTGTGAGCATTTTACTCCCTATGAGGTTATTTTCGTTGCACCCTGTGAAAATCACGAGGCAGGGGAATGGGTTGTAACAAAGGAAGCTACTTGTACTAATGAGGGCTCAAGATATCTTAAATGTGTTGTTTGTGAATCTCTGATGAAGACAGAGACAATACCTGTAACAGCGCATAATTACGCATCGGATGTTGTTTTACCCTCCTGTACAGAAGGCGGATATACAGTCAATACCTGTACCGAATGCAGATTCCGAGAGGTTGTGGATTATACTCCCGCTTCGGGACATGCCGATAACGACCATAACGGTAATTGTGACAGCTGCGGATGCAGCACAACCGGCAACTGCTCACACATTTGCCATAAGACAGGCTTCTTGAACTTTATCTGGAAGATTGTACAATTATTCTGGAAGCTGTTCAATATGAATCCCATATGTGATTGCGGCGCAGCACATTATTGATTGACAATAAGCCATCGGGTAACATCCCCGGTGGCTTATCTGCATTTTAAACCTTCAGACTTTTTTATTGATAAATCCCTCCTCATTTAATATGCCGGGTATGTTCTCTTTATTTTGATTAGCGTTTTTGATTCTGTTGACTTGCATTTATGATTAGTATAAAATGTATAAGGAATACTGTATACATATGAGTGAGGTGTTTATATGTGGAAAAGAGCTCTCGCTGTATTATTGATTGTGCTGATGCTGTCGGGTAATATTGCTTTTATCGGGGAGTGCGATATTGCAGCCGCAGCCGCAGACACTGATGTCGGTATGACACTTGAACAGGCGCATCAGTTTGTTGCAGAATATGAAAACAAGGCAGACAATATCAATTTTGATGAGTATTTAACTGAGTATTTTGCTGAGCCGTCTTTAATATCTCTGATTAACAGCGGTATGGATGACAAGACCATTGCCCCTGGGTATATTGAGGACCTGAAAGGCAATATAGCCTTTAATGCCGCCTATGCGGTCTGGGAGGGCAAAAACCTTATTGCCAATCCCGGAGATTCTATGCAGAAGCTTCTGAACAGAGAGCTGTATTATGAAACTGTTCTTCTTAAGCTGCTGGATGCCTTTGTTGATAAAAATACTGCTGTTGACTGGCTTGAAAACGGAGTGTTGAATTACTGTATGGACTTCGGTCAGATTCTGGCAGATTCTGATCTTGTGGGCTATACCTTCAACAGAAATAACGCATTGTACTTTTCAACACTCACTGATTCACAGAAAAGTATTTTGCTTAAAAATGCAAAGAAATATGCAGAGAAAAGTCTGCCTCAGATTTACGGCAATGATCTTACATTTGTTGATTCAATTTTCGATGCAGCAACCACGGTAGAGCAATTTATCGAAAGAATATGCTCTTATATCCGTGTTTCCGAGCTTTCCGATATAATGTGTGATTTTCTTAAGAAAATGAAGGAAAATACAAATAACGAACTTCTTAAAAGTGCAGTTGACACCGTGCTTGCCGTTACTGCCGACTCCTTTTATACAATGCTTCTGCAGAAATCTGCCCTGACCGTTACGGGAGCCTCTCTTAATATGTTTTTTGCAAATAACTGGAAAAAAATAGTTGCGCAGAAGCTTAATTTAGGTGTATTATCCTCAGGATTTATTATAGTCAATGCCGTATGGCTTGCTTTCGCTGTAGGACAGTCAATCAGCAATATCTGCTTTTCCACTGACGAAAGGCTTGATCATTATGAGCTTATGAAGGCTCTGGTTGAGGTTGAATATGCTGCAAAGAATACCGTAAGTGAGCTTCTTGAGGAAAATGAATCGGGAGAAATGATATCAACAGGTGTTGATTTTCTTTACAGGGTTTACGCAATGGACTGTGATTTGTGTATTGACCTTGTAAATATATCCGATGATGACTGGATTAAATTTTCATCCTCTGCAGAGCGTGAGCAGATAAAGACGGATATCACAATCGTAAAAAATTATTTTTCAGATCAGTACGGCAAAATAATACCTGCAAACGGAGACTGCGGTACAGATTTGAATTGGATTTATAATAAATTTACTAAGGAATTGCTGATTTACGGTTCAGGCGCAATGTCCGCCTATAAAATCGGTAAGGCTCCCTGGTATGCATACAGAGATTCAATAAAAACTGTGTATGTTTCCTCAATGTGTACGGAGATAGGTGATTATGCTTTTTATGAGTTGACAGCTGTAAGCTCACCCATTGTTTTTGCCTCTGCAGAGATATTCAATATTTATTGCTTTGGAGGGATGAACTGCAGCACTTCACTGATTTTCTGTAAATCGGCAAGAATTGATTATTTTTTTGATGCCCCCATAGATATCGACTCAATTTATGCTTTCGGAGATCTCTGTATCCGCGGCGGTGAAGTGATAGTTCGGAATTTAGAGATCGAGGCAGAGTTTTCTACTGATTTGAATCCGTCTGTTTACATTTCAGAAGGCGGTACAATGTCCGCATCTTCTGTTAATGCTGCAAGTCCCGGGTTGCTGGAGCTTAGGGAGGGTGCAACAGCAGATATTTACGGTAACTTTTATCTGGAAGGGTATATTAACAGGGATAGAATCCTGATGATGAAGGCAGGCTCAAGGCTTAACATTTACGGAAGCTGTGACATCCTTGGTGGCGTATGTACTGTGGAAAAGACTGCCGGAATATATGTCAGTCAGAACTGTTTTCTTTCAACAAGGTTTTTTCTTTACGGAAATATGACTGTTGACGGCATTTTATATGTTCTGAGCGGCATTCGGAACGATGCTGTGTTAAGAGTTTACGGTACAATGTATATAGGCGCTTACAATGCGCGGCTTGATTGGATTGACGGTGCTTTTTTCAATGGCGTTACCTGTATTGACGGCTCGATGTATATAAAAGACAGCTTTTATACTCACAATCTGGACAATCTTTTAATGAATGGCAGAAAATCCTATCTCTCCGTAAAAGGAGATGCAATGTACCTGTATCTTTGTACACCGGATTATGTGGAGAAGCCCGACGGGGAAGACGAAGATATTTCAATAAGCAGAACCTACGGAACAATTGAATTGTCAGGAGATGCCGACTTTGACGGCGGTGAGCTGGGAAATATTTCTCTGATTCTCAGCGGTGGCAACAAGCAGAAAATAAGCTGTACTGAAGGCCTTAATGTAGGAAAAATCATAATCAATAACGGCAGAGGTGTCACATTCTCCGACGGTATCATAGTCAATGAGCTATTTGATCATAGATTCAACCCCTTTACTCTGGAAAAAGGCGGAGAGTTCCCTGATTATGACGGTGACGGACTGACAGATGAGTCAGATCCTCAGCCCACCGTTTATACGGAAGCTTATCAGCCTGACGATGACTGGGCGAATTTTGAATATACTGTTTCAGATTCAGAGATTACCGTTACGGGATATAACGGAACAAAAAAAGACATAGTGATTCCCGATGAGGCAGCAGGCTTCAGAATTACGGAAATTTCCGCAGGCTTTGACAACGAAAATATTGAAAGCATAACTGTCGGTAAATATGTAAATGACATAAGCTCCACTTCCTTTAACGATGCTGTAAATCTTAAAAATATTTATGTGCATCCGGAAAATGAAGATTATGTCTCAGATGACGGTGTCCTTCTTGAAATCGACAGAAAGACAATCGTCAAATACCCCCGTGCAAAACGCGCTGATACTTATGTTGTCAGTGAAACGGTAACAAAAATAGGGGCCGCTTCATTTCATGCTGCGGATGTTGATGAAGTAATTCTGCACGATGCGTTAAAAACAATAGATCTCAGCGGCTTTGAAGCCTCTGAAATAAGTGCCGTAAGAATTCCCGAAAGCGTGACATCAATCGGGATGGGTGCATTTTCAGGCTGCAGTAATCTTAAAACTGTATTTTTTGATGCAAAAAACTGTGCAGCCCCCTCTCTTAATATTCTTGGCCGTTATACTTTTCCATCCAATGTTGAACGGGTTATTTTCGGTAATAAGGTTCAGAAAATTCCCAACTACTTTATGAAGGCGGGAAAGGCCGCGGAAATAGTGATTCCGGCTTCAGTTACAACCATAGAGGCAAAAGCCTTCTATAATTTCTCGTCTCTGACACTTGCAGCAAATGCAGATTCCTGCGCAAAGGCTTATTCGGAAAGCAAGGGCTATACCTTTGTTGCACTTGCCTGCGAAAGCTGTGTCTGCTCTGATTGGCAGATTGAAAGAGCAGCAGGATGTATAAAATATGGTGTAAAAACAGGGCAGTGCAGTGGCTGCGGCAGGACTGTGACGGAAGTAATACCTGCTATCGGTCATAACATTGAGCAGCATACGGAAAAGGCTCCCTCCTGCGAAGAAATCGGCTGGAACGCCTATGAGGAATGCTCAGGCTGCGGTTATACAACCTATATTGAGATTTCTGCAACAGGGCATAATTTCAGCGCTTCCGTTACTGAAGCTACCTGCTTACAACTTGGCTTTACAGCCTATACCTGCCGTTGCGGATACTCTTATGAGGATAATTACACGGACATTTCTCTTCACAAGGATGCAGACCTTGACGGAAGCTGTGATACCTGCCTTGCAGGTGTTATTGATGACGGGGAAGAAGTCAATTGTACACACATCTGCCACAGCAAGGGAATTCCGGGAATTTTCTGGAAGGTAATAAATCTGATTAACAGATTTTTCAGAACAAATCCCGTATGTGAGTGCGGAGCAGCACATTACTGATATTAAATCAAAAAAAAGGAGCAGTGAAAGCTGCTCCTTTTTTGTTACCAGGTGTGTATTATTCCGGGGTTTTCTGTGATTTCATCAAGCTTTTTTATAAAGGGAATTATGTCATTAGCGCCGCCGATTTTGTGATCGAAAACGAGGGTTACGGGAAGAACCTTTTTTGTCTTAAGTATAAGATTTCCGTTTTCGTCCTTGGTGACATATTCTTTTTCTGTTACTCTGCCCGTTGCAAAAAGAAATACCTGCGGGTAAAGTGGAGGGATGTAGGTGATATTTACATCCAGCTTATCATAAAGTGTTCCCCAGTTTGTATAGCACACGGTGCCTTCGGTGAAATCATCAATTTTCAGTCCGTCATAGGGCTTTCCTGATGTGTTCACGGTGCGGTATTTTTTCTTGAAAAGCTTCGAGAATTTTGCAATTTTCCCTTTGCCGAAATATGCAGAAACAAATTGCGAGAAGGTGGAGATAAGCTTGCCCCTTGCAGCAAGGCCGAGCATTCTTTGACCGCCTACCTTGAACATAACCCTTTTAATGTTGGTGTTTTCAAGCTTTCTTTTTATCTCTTCTGCTTCAAAAGCAGTTTCTTCGAGGTTTTTTTCTTCAAGATGTTTTGCCTTTACCTGAAAGGTTTCACCGCTTGGAAGGCATACTGCAAGGGCTACATCAATATGCTTTTTTATAATAAGTCGGCCGCTTGTTTTTCTGTGATTGTACTCAAAATGAGCATTAAGACGGGGAGCAGCTTTCAGACCTTCAACAAGAATTTTCAGCATAAGGGTGTTGAAGGTAAGCTTGTATCCGCAGGAGACTTTAAGACGGGAAAATTCCTCCCAAAGCTTTGTTATATCCATTTCATAGCTGCATGCAGTCCCGGGGATATCCCTCTGAGAGTTTACAAGTACGTGGCTTGTCAGCCTGTCACGGATAGTCATATATTCGATTTTATCGCCATTTTCAGGGGCGAGGGAAGCCTTTTTCAGATATTCGGAAAATGACATAGGATACCTGCCTTTATGTTTTTTATTCTATACAGACATTATAACAGTAAGTCCTGTTTTCGTAAATACTTTTATTTACAAAAGGATGAAATTATGATATCCTTGAACGGGTGAATGTTGTGACAAAAAAAGAACTGAGAACTGAAATAAGAAACAGAATAAACAGCCTTTCAGACGGGTATAAGCGTGACAGCAGTATGAAAATTGCCCGAAGCCTTATTGACTCTCCCGATTTTTTGCAGGCAGAGAGTATATTCTGCTATGTTTCAACGGCAGATGAGCCTGATACCTCGTTTATAATTGAAACAGCTTTAAAGCTCGGAAAACATGTTTTTGTGCCTGTTTGTATATCAAAAGGGATTATGATTCCGGTACGAATTACTGCTGATACGGTTTTCGGGGAAGGGTATATGGGAATCTCCGAGCCTTTGAATTATGATAAAACAGAAAATACGAAACACTTTGATTTATCTGTAATTCCCTGTATAACCGCTAATTTTTCAGGAGAAAGACTGGGACACGGAGCAGGCTTTTATGACAGATTTCTCTGTAACAAGACAACCGAAAAATTCTGTCTCTGCTTCTTTCAATTAATTTCTCCCGAAATCCCCACCGATGAAAACGATATAATTATGGATGCCGTTGTAACCGAAGAGGGAATCGTCAAAATATAAAAAGGACTCCACGCAGAGGGAGTCCTTTTTTTTACACAAATAATTTTTTATTTCTCAACGGGAATTGAGTAAACCGCATTTGTAAACCATGCATTTGTTACGAAATTACGGGGACGGAAAATTACCTGATCCTCATAAACCTCCATCTGAATACCGGTTGCAGACCAGGGATGACCGAAGGAGTTTACAATTCCGTATGTGGGAAGAGAAACATAAGTTACACCGTTTTCCTGTTCAACATTTGCAAAGCCTGCATATTCTGCAGCAGCCGTGCTCTTGATGCCGCCGTGAATGTGACCGCTGATATAGAATACATTCTTGTATTTTTCCATAACTGACTTTATATCGTTTGTTGCAAGGTCAATTCCGCCGTCGGGGTAAACAATTTCTTGTCCGTTTTTGCTGTCAATAGCCCAATGACACACAACGAATACGGGCTCGCCGCCTGCATATGCTAATTCTCTGTCAAGGAAAGCCATCTGCTCCTTGGAGATATCCATTGCATCCCAGTGACCACCGTCAATAACATCGTCACCGAGAACGATGAACTTATAGCCGTTGATTTCAGTTGTATAGTAGGTGGTTGTGTTGTCTGTTCCCATATACTCGTTGTTGTAGCGAATGAAGTTAGCCTTAGCCTCTTCACGGGTGATATCTGTAACATCTCTGTCGCCTACATGACCGATATCGTGGTTACCTGCCGCAGTAATTACGGGAACTGTGCTGTACTTCTTCAGGATATCGTAATACTTTGCAAGAGAAGGCTCATCAGCATAGTTTGTAATGTCACCTGCAACAACAACTGCATGAATGTCAGCCTTTGCACGCTTGATGTTTGTAAGACCTGAAGAAAGGAAGAACTGTCTGAAAAGCTCATTTTCTTCAATGTGAGTGTCTGAGATAAGCTCTACCGTCATAAGACACTCATCCTCAGCGTTGTCAATAACAGGAAGCTCAAGTCCTGCATAGGGGATAAAGGTCAGGACTATCGCCATAAAAAATGTTGAGAAATTTGCCATAATAGACTGAAAAACTGCCATGATTATATATCCTCACTTATGATTTTTTGTTTCCGCAGTTGGAGCAGAAATTACCTTTGTTTGTATTACCGCAGGAGCATACCCATTCATCTGAGGGCTTCTTCGCACCGCAATTTGAACAGAAATTACCCGTTACTTCATTTCCGCAGGAGCATTTCCAACTGCCCTGAGGTGCCGGCTTCTTATTTCCGCAGTTAGGGCAGAAATTACCGTTTACGGTATTACCGCAGGAGCATTTCCAGCCGTCAGCGGGAGCTGCAGGAGCCTGAGGCTGCTGATACTGCTGCTGTGCCATACCCTGTTGGAAGAGCTGTGCAGTGTTTCCCATCATATTTCCTGCCATACCCATTCCCATAAAGGCATTTACTGCACCGTTGGGGTTGTTTGCCGCATTCATTGCGGCATCTGTCATACCTGTTGTCTGATATCCGCCTGCAAGCATAGGATCTGACATAATGATTGATTTCTTGATTCTCTGAATCTCGTCCTCGTCTTCCTTGGGAGCATTGAGAGCATTGAAGCTTACATTTTCAATCTTAATACCTCTCTGCAGCTTCCACTTAGGTGCCATTGCCGTGTCTACTGCCTCGCTTAATTCCTGTGTATGTGCGGGAATTGAGCTGTAACGGACGCCCATGTCACTCATCTTTGCAAATGCAGGCTGAAGTGCGTGAAGGAAGTCTGACTTCAGCTGCTCCATTATGGTTTCTTTTCTGTATTCATCTGCAACATTACCTGCAATGTGAGTATAGAAAAGAAGAGGGTCAACGATACGGAAGGTGAACATACCGTTGCAGCGAAGAGTTATTTCGTAGTCAATATCCCTTTTTGGGTCAATTATAACTCTGAAGGGGATGGGAGCCTTTGTTCCGAAAAGATTATTCATTATCTCTTTTGTGTTGAAATAATAAACTCTCTGATCCTTTGCCGCATCACCGCCGTAGGTAAATCTCTTGCCTATTGTTCTGAAGGTTTCCTTGAGGCTCTCTCCGAATGAGCCTGAAAAAATTGAGGGCTCTGTTGATGCGTCGTAGGTAAACTGTCCTGGCTCGGCGCATACCTCTACTACCTTGCCCTGCTCAACGATAATCATACACTGACCGTCTGCTACAATAATTCCCGAGCCGTTTGTGATAACATTATCACTGCCCTTTGTGTTGGATGAGCGTCCCGAAACGTTTTTCTGTCCTTTTACTATAAGAACATCCTCACTGATGGAATCGCAGGAGAAAAACTCCTTCCACTGATCGGCAAGAACACCGCCGACAGCTCCGATTCCTGCTTTAATAAGTCCCATTCTTAAGCATCCTTTCTGTCTGCGTTTTTTTATACAAGGGGATCAGCCTGAGAAAGCTGAGCTTCATTTTCTCTCTTTTCTCTTATAAACTTATAAATGGGTTCAAGATTTTTTCTGTCAAGGGGATAACCGAACTTCATAAGAAGCCATACGCCCGTGTAAACCACAGCCGGGATAACTGTACATATAAGCATAATCTTCTGGCTTGTACCCTCTACAAAGCCGTATGTTTCACCGGAATAGTTTGCCCACTGTAAGAGGAAAAGTCCCAGACCGTCTGCAATTGTCTGACCGAGCTTTCTTGAGAAGGTGTAAACCGCATAAACGGCACTTTCGTTTCGGATGCCTGTTTTGTATTCCTGGTAGTCAATAACGTCCATAACAACTGCCCAGCAGGTAAGACTTACGAAGGTATAGCCGAAGCCTATAAGAAGCAAGCTTACCATAAATATCCAGGAGGGAAGTCTGCCGTTTGCAGGATCTATCATACGGAGTATTGCAGGATTGTTAGCAATTATTGCAATGCCTACGGAAGCAGCCGCCGCAATAACGGAGAAGTTTCCGCAAAGCTCTTTCTTGCCGAATTTTTCAACAAGCTTCGGTGTGAGAAGAACAAAAATAACCATAGGCAGATAGTTGCATATTGTTCCGATTGTGCCGAGCCCCGTGTTGAGGAAGTAGTTCTTGTAAAGGTAAGCATTGAAGGAATTGAACTGAAGCTGACCGCTGATAAGAATACCTGCGAGAGCAACGGTAATAAAGGGACGGGATTTAAGAAGTCCGCCGTAGGTTGCCTTGAAATCGAACTTGGGTTCGGGAGCAGAGGGAACTCTTTCCTTTGTTGTCTTGTAGCCCCAGAGATAGAATATGATTGAAAGAATACCCATTACAAGACCGAATACGAACATCTTGTTACCGTCGGCATCCTCGATTACCTTACCTGTTACGGGGTCAAGCATAGGCTGTCCTGCATTGTCAAGTCTTGTGGTGTAGATAAGCATGGGGGCAAGAAGAGAAACAACAGCACCGCCCACACCGGAACCGATTGAACGGAAGGTGGAAAGCAGTGTTCTTCCCTTGGGATCGTCGGTAATAACAGATGCCAGTGAGCCGAAGGGGATATTCATACCTGTATACATCATTCCGTATGCGGTGTATGCAATAAGAGAAATTATAAACAGTACTTTTGTGTTTGAGGTAATTCCCCATGTGTTTAAGGGTAAAAAGCATATTACTGTGGAAATGCCGAGGGGCACAGCAACCCACTTGAGATAGGGACGGAATTTGCCGTCCTTTACGGGGGGCTTTTTGGCAACCATTGCACCCCAGATAGGGTCATTTATGCAGTCCCACAGACGAGTGATGATGAGCATTATACCTGCCCATGCTGCAGGAATTTTCAGAACATCTGTCATAAACAGCTTCAGATATCCTGAAATGTAGGTAAGATTGAACATATTACCGGCTTCAGCTATCGTGTAGCCTGCCGCTTCCTTTACACCGATACGGTTAGGATGCGTATTTATTTCCTTAGGCTTTTTATTCTTTGCCAATGTAAGTCTCCTCACTTTCGGTTATATATAGTTAATATAACATACAAAGGAAGAAAATGCAAATAAAATAATGCAGTTTAATTTTGTTGAAAATCTCCTGAAAAGACAAAACTCAGGTCTGTACGGAACAAACCTGAGTTTATTTTATGAAAATTAAAGCTCAATCTTTTCGCATTCGTAGCCTGAAAGCTCATTACTTCTCTTGTCAGGCTGATGTCCGCCTGCGTAGAGAGTAATTTTGCCGTCAGCAGGAACACGGGAGCCGTCTTCAAGCACGGCAGAAAGCCAGTATCTGTCAACGGTAAAGTCCACGGTTTTCTCTTCGCCTGCCTCAAGGGTAAGTGCGGAAATACCGCAAAGCTGGAAAACAGGAGTTACGGTTCTTGAATCGGTAAACTCTGCATAAAGCTGTGCTCTTTCCTCAGCCTTTATTTTGCCTGTATTCTTGACATTAACGGTAACCTTAAGTGTATCCTTAGTGTTTTCTGTTACCGTAAGATTGCTGTAAGCGAAGGTGGAGTAAGAGAGACCGAAGCCGAAGGAGTAAAGAGGCTCACACTCAATAAAGCGGTATGTTCTGCCCTTCATTGAATAATCCTCAAATGCAGGAATCTTATAATCATTGGAGAATACTGTAACGGGAAGTCTGCCTGAGGGGGATGCCTTACCTGAAAGAATATTTGCAACTGCAAGACCTCCCTGAGCACCGGGATACCAGGCGTGAAGAATAGCCTTTGCCTTCTTGTTTACCTTTTCGCCGAGGTCAACAGCACTGCCGCAAAGAATAACAACAACAACGTTTTCACAAACATCGCATACTGCTTCTGCAAGTTTAATCTGAGTCTTGGGAAGATTTACATATCTTCTGTCGCCCTTCATAAAGAAATCATCGCTGAAGTTTGACATTTCTTCACCTTCAACGGAG
Source organism: Acutalibacteraceae bacterium (assembly GCA_045647985.1). Lineage (GTDB taxonomy): Bacteria > Bacillota > Clostridia > Oscillospirales > Acutalibacteraceae > RUG806. Next base: position 34,445 of record JAZRNB010000014.1, on the reverse strand, counting down.
CAGTCAAGTCCGAGAGCAAGTACGGTGATATCTGCTGTACTTGCAGCTGCAAGACCGTCAGAAAGAAGATAACCGTGACCGTCGTGATAAAGAAGCTTTTCATAATAGTAGTTAGAGCCCTTTACGACTGCAATATCAGCTTCGGAGAATACTCTTCTGATACCGTCAGCAACCGTCACATATTCGGATGCGTGTCCGAAATAGTTACCCTCAAGAGCAGTCTTTGAAAGGGCGTTTGGACCTACAACCGCAATTCTCTTTGTTGTGTTTTTATCAAGAGGCAGGAAATTGTCATTTTTCATCATAACGACACATTCCTCGGATGCCTTAAGGTTAAATTCTCTGTGAGCCTTGCAGTCAACGGTTGTGAAGGGAATGTCGCTGTAGGGTCTTACTTCTTCAAATTCGCCTAAAAGGTGGCGGATAGTGTAAAGTCTTTCACAGCATACGGTGATATCTTCTTCTGTTACAAGGTCCTGCTCGTAAGCATCAATAAGTGCTTCGTATGTTTCACCGCAGTTAAGGTCACAGGAATTTTTAAGTGCGAGAGCAGCAGCCTCTGCCTTTGTTTCAACTATGTGGTGGTCACCGCAGATATCGGCAATTGCCCAGCAGTCGGAAACAACATATCCGTCAAAGCTCCAGTCTTTACGTAATACCTTGCTTAAAAGATAAGAGTGAGCACAGCAGGCCTCACCGTTTGTTCTGTTGTATGCACCCATAACACCCGATACGCCGTTCTTTACGGTATGCTCAAATGCGGGAAGGTATGTTTCGTGAAGGTCCTTCAGAGAGATTTTTGCATCAAATCCGTGTCTCATGCCCTCGGGACCCGAGTGACCTGCATAGTGCTTTGAGCAAGCGGATGCCTTGAGGAATTCACCGTCGCCCTGAATACCCTTTATAAGCGCAGAGCCGAGAGTTGCGGTAAGAAATGGGTCTTCACCGTAGGTTTCCTGACCTCTGCCCCAACGGGGATCACGGAAAATGTTTATGTTTGGAGTCCAGTAAGTAAGTCCCTTGAAAATATCATAGTCGCCGAATTCAACACTCTTGTTGTATTTTGCTCGTGCTTCTGTTGAAATAATATCGCCGATTTTATTTACGGTTTCGGGATTGAAGGTAGCCGCCATAGCAATTGCGTGGGGGAAAACCGTAGCAGTACCTGCTCTTGCTACACCGTGAGCTGCTTCATTCCACCAGTTGTATTCCTGAATTCCGAGGCGCTCGATTGCGGGAGAATTATAGAGAAGCTGTGAAATCTTCTCTTCAACTGTCATTTTTGCAACAAGCTCCTTTGCGCGGAGTTTTGCTGTGTTTTTATCCATATTCATACCTCACTTAAGATAGTTAACCATATTATACAATATAAAAACAAATTAACAAGATGTTTTTAATATAAAAGGCAAAAAAATTCCCCGTGAATGTTCACGGGGAAGCTATTGTTACAGAGAGTTAATCATATTAAGATGTGTAATATACAGCTCATATACCTGTATATTGGTCTTCATCATACCGCCCTGAAGGGACATATGGTCACCGCGGTAAACGGGCATTACATTCCATACACCGGGAAGAACATTTCCTTCTTCGTACTGCTGAGAGGGTGCGGAAGTGGGAGCCATAGCTGAAATTGTGTTTACAAGACCGTCATTCTCAAGCCATTCCTCACCGAAAGCATAGCCGCCCACGGTAACACCTGTGTAAGCGCCGATTTCGTTTGATCCGTCAACAAACATACCCTCCATAATTTGTGTGTCCGCCTTGTATGTGCCGTCATCCTGCTTTGTAGTTGCCGAACAGGGGATCGCAAAATAGTAGGTATCTGCGTCTGTTACCATTTTTTCGTTAAGTGCCATAGCATTGTCTATATACATATCGAATGCAGCGGAGTCCTTATCTTCAGCAGGAGTCTCATATGCGGTTGTGCCGTTTGAGGGTGCTGCAAGAGTGGTAAGTGAATGAATGAATGCTGCCTTGCCGCCTGTGAAAAGGGGAGATATTTCCTTTTCGTCCGTTGCATTTATTTCCGCTTCATCGCCCTTTGCCATAAGTGTTGCAAAAACTCTGATGGTGGCACCGCCGAAGGAATGTCCCAGAAGATTAATCTTGTGCTCTGCATCAAATGCTTCAATAAGAGCTTTGCCTGTAAAATCCTTACCGAATCTCTCATGACCGTGCTCTTCACTGTGTGCCTTGCCGTAATCCGTAACGGTGCCGGTAAGCTGTGCGTATAATTCACAGGCTCTGTCCCAGGCACTTGCTGTTCCAGAAACAGAAGCTGCATAGCAGTCAAAGCCGTTACTGTCGAGCTTCTTCATCAGCTCACCACCGAACATACCCCAATAGGGCATCAGCTTGTACTGTGCATCATATTCGCCCCAGCCCATAAGACCGTGAACAAAAACATAGGGATAATTTGTGTTCCAGCTGTCCTTGTTGACGGTAACCTCAGGCTTCGGGAGATAAATTCCGAATAATGAGAGGAATGAGAAAATAAGCGATAAGGGGAATGCTATAATTTTAGCCATAAAATCAGTCCTTTTTTCCTTGTTGGAATAATTATACTCCTTTTTTATTGCTCTAATCAACAAAAATACAAAAAATTGTAATATTGTTAATATTTTATTTGCAAAGCGTTAATTGTTGTTAAAAGTATCCGCGCTTAGCCCTCAGGGATATTGATTGCGGATATTTTTTGTGGTACAATACTGAGAAATATGGTGAGGTGATACCGTGAAAAGTATAAAAATGGGAAGAGAACCGTCTTTTATGGGCGGTATTATGGGAATTGTTGCGGCATTGTTCGGTTTGTTCTGGACATTTACTGTAATGTCAAACGGCGGAGGAATTTTCGGGCTTTTTGGTCTTCTTTTTGTAGGTATCGGTATACTTAATGCGGTAAGGAATTTCAGAAATGCTTTCTCAAAAAACCGTCGCTCGGAATTTGATGTTGTTGACGAAGCTGAGGAGCCTGATCCTTGGAATGAACAATTCGGAAATAAAGCTTTTTCTGACGAAAGCATATCCGGCAGAGACACCGCTTTTGACGGAAATGCCTTTTGTCCCTATTGCGGCAATGCGGTAGAAAGCAATTTCCGTTTCTGCAATAACTGCGGAAGGAAATTACCCGATTGATTATGAAATTTACAAAAAATGACTTCAGACGTGCATTAAAATCAACATTTCCCGTTTTTTCGGGATACATAGTGCTGGGCTTCGGCTTCGGTATTGTGCTTCATTCAAAGGGCTTCGGAGTGCCCTGGGCATTTCTTATGAGTCTGCTCATTTATGCAGGCTCTATGCAGTATGTGGCAATAGATCTTCTGTCGGGTGGCGCATCCGTTATCACAATGGCAATTACCACGGTGCTTGTAAACGCAAGGCATCTCTTTTACGGCATATCAATGATAGACAAATATAAGGATGCAGGTAAAATAAAGCCGTATCTGATATTTTCGCTTACGGATGAAACCTATTCTCTTGTTTGCACCGGAGATGAGAAAAATGACAGATTATATTATACACTTGTATCCGTATTCAACCATTTTTACTGGGTTGCAGGTTCAACTCTCGGTGCTGCCGCAGGGACAGTTTTTAATTTTGCTCCCAAGGGGATTGATTTTGCTCTTACAGCCTTGTTTGTTACGGTTTTTGTTGAACAATGGCTGTCATCAAAGGATCATATTGCTGCAATTGCCGGAGTTGCCGTATCAGTAATAAGCCTTGTGATTTTCGGGGCTGACAGCTTTCTTATTCCTGCAATGATAGCAATTACCGCGGTGCTGACAGCTCTGCGCTTCATAAGAAAAAGGAAAGGGGAGACTGAAAATGCCTGACCTGCATTCTGCTGTCCTTGTGGGCGTCTGTGCTCTTGTTACTGCGGCGCTTCGTTTTGTGCCCTTTCTTATTTTCGGAGGAAAAAGGAAAACCCCCGGGTTTGTAACATATCTCGGTAAGGTTCTGCCCTTTGCCATAATGGGTATGCTTGTGGTGTTCTGTCTTAAAAATGTAACACTTACATCCTATCCCCACGGTATTCCCGAATTAATCGGTGTTGTTACGGTAGCAGGGCTTCATATATGGAAGAGAAGCACACTTCTTAGTATCGTTGTCGGTACAGTTGTTTATATTTTACTTGTAAACTTTGTTTTTGTTTAAGGAGGAACAAACTATGAAACTTATGATTGCATCCGATATTCACGGATCTTACTTTTATTGTAAAAAAATGCTTGAAGCCTTTGAAAGTGAGAAGGCAGACCGCCTTCTTCTTTTGGGGGATATTCTTTATCACGGACCGAGAAACGATCTTCCCGAGGAATATGCTCCCAAGAAGGTTATTCCTGCTCTTAACGGCATAAAGGAAAAACTGCTTGTTGTCAGGGGCAATTGTGATACCGAGGTTGATCAGATGGTGCTGGAGTTTCCCGTGCTTGCAGATTACTGTATTATCGAATGCGGTAAGAAAACGGTATATGCCACCCACGGACATCATTTCGGAGAAACAACTCCTCCTCCGATGCCCGAGGGCAGTATTCTTCTCAACGGACATACTCATGTCCCTAAGTGTGTTGAGTACGAAGGCTATATCTATATGAATCCCGGCTCTGTGTCAATCCCTAAGGAGAATTCACACCACGGGTATATGATATATGAAAACGATACCTTCATATGGAAGGATTTTGACGGCAATATTATCAAGGAATACGGAGTATAAAAGGACACAGACAGGTCTGAAAAAATGCGAATTGCATAAGCTGGCGGGAGGGGAAGCACCTCCCGTTTTTGTTTGTTTAAAATGCACAAAAGAGGCAGATTGTGAAATTGACAAAAAATTAACGATGTTCTCTTCTTTGTGGAAATTGAACAAATATTCAAAAAGTGTTCAAAAACCGTTGACAGAAAGTGTTGACCTATGCTAATATAAGGGTGCAGAGAACAGAAGGTTTTCTGAAAAACTAAAGAGAGAGTGAGTCCGATGTACAACTGAAGACATAAGCTCTGAAAAGAGTTTAGACCACTGTTTTCCGTAAAAAATGACAGATACAGTAGTGAAATTAAAAAAGGTAAAAGTCTGAAATTTTGAGGTTACGGAGCTTTGTAAAAAACAAAGAGAGAGTGAGTCCGATGTACGACTGAAGATGTAAGCTCTGAAAAGAGCTCAGAAAAACCTGATCCGTATGAATAAAAATGCCGGATACAATAGTGAAGTTAAAAAGATAAAATTCTGATATTTTTTACAGACGGAGCTTTGCAAAAATTATAGAGAGAGTGAGTCCGATGTACAACTGAACTTACCCCCAAGGAAAAATGAATTTCTGAAACGGAATTCGAAATTTACCGGCAAAAAAGGCTCGAAAAAATCAATTGCAAACTGACATATAGCGATAATAATGAGATGACCATCCTTTTTATTTCAATATAAAAGAGCATTTGTCGGAGCATACCCAACGCAAAAATTCAGAGAGAGTGAGTCCAATGGCATATTAAAATTAAAAATAAAGGAAAAACAGTTTACAGAAGATAAATAAGACTATATGTTCCCACCGAAACAAAGAAAATCGGGTAAAATCTAAGAATATAAAGTTTATTATCCCCTGCAAATTCGTTTTACAAAGCATGAAGAACGGTTATAAGTGCGATGTGAGAGTGCAAAGACACCCCATCAGAAAAGGCTACAGATTATGTAAAGACCGAGAAAGAGCAGTAAATACGAATTGATTGTTTTTTCAAAAAAGGCGATGACTTTTTGATTACTATACATTCATAAGCAGTTCTTTGATAGTGAAAGTATCAGAGAACTGCTTTGTTTTATTATATATGAAATTGCTCCCGTAGTTGGCAATTTTGCTTTTATAAGAAACACCTGCAGCACCCCCGGGATTAGGGGAAGGGGGATAAATCGTAAGAGTGTTTCTTATTTGAGGATGCATCGGATTAGATAAAAACTGCAAAAAAATCTCCCTTTCCGTGCTTCAGAAGGGGAGATAGCTTGTTTATATGTTTTCTTTGATGCTGTTTACGGTAACCCTGATTTCCTCGTTTTTTACGGTTGCAAAGCCCTGTGAACAGATGCAGGAAAAAACCTCGTTTCCTTCGAGCTTTACGGAGATTTTCCCTTCCTTGAGAGAAAAAATCGCATCCGCATGGCCCTTTCTGATGCCGTATGAGCCTGAGAATTTACCGTTACTGCTGTCTGCAATGCTGAGCTTTACGCTGTCGCATTCTATAGGGGAAAGACTGCGGTGGGGAGTGAAAAGAATAAATTTCATATCCTTCACCTGCGTTCTTTATTATATTTTTCGAAAACATCGTCAATTGTACCCGACATAAGGAAATACTGCTCGGGGATGCTGTCGCATTCGCCTGAAAGGATTTTTTCCACACTGTCTACGGTTTTTTCAAGAGGAACATATATGCCCTGCTGTCCCGTAAAGCTTTCCGCAACGTGGAAGGGCTGACTCATAAATCTCTGCACGCGGCGGGCTCTCTTTACAAGCTCCTTGTCCTCTGCCGAAAGCTCATCCATACCGAGAATTGCGATAATATCCTGAAGCTCTGCATATTTCTGCAGAACTCTCTGGGTTTCCTTTGCGGTTCTGTAGTGCCTTTCACCGACAAAATCGGGAGTGAGGGCTCTTGAAGAGGATTCAAGAGGATCAACAGCAGGATAAATACCTAATTCAACAATCTTTCTCGAAAGAACCGTTGTAGCATCAAGGTGAGAGAAGGTGGTTGCGGGAGCCGGGTCCGTAAGGTCATCGGCAGGAACATAAACTGCCTGAACGGATGTTATGGAGCCGTTACCTGTGGAGACGATTCTTTCCTGTAATTTACCCATTTCCGATGCAAGGGTAGGCTGATATCCGACTGCAGAGGGCATTCTGCCGAGAAGTGCGGAAACCTCACTTCCTGCCTGGGTAAATCGGAAGATATTGTCAATAAACAGAAGAACATCCTTATGGGATTTTTCACGGAAATATTCTGCCATTGTAAGACCTACAAGAGGAACGCGGAGTCTTGCACCTGCAGTTTCATTCATCTGACCGAAAACAAGAGCAGTTTTATTTATAACGCCGGACTGATTCATTTCATTCCAGAGATCATTTCCCTCTCTTGATCGTTCACCGACACCGGCAAAAACAGAGTATCCGTCATGCTCAAAGGCGACATTTCGGATAAGCTCCATAATAAGAACGGTTTTTCCGACACCTGCACCGCCGAAAAGACCTATTTTTCCGCCCTTGATGTAAGGGGTCATAAGGTCAATAACCTTGATGCCCGTTTCAAGAATATCGTTTGAGGATACAATCTCCGCAAAGGGAGGAGCAGGATGGTGAATCGGCCATTTCTGAGCTGTTTCAATTGCTCCTGCACGGTCAATAGGCTTTCCGGTGACATTGACCATTCTTCCGAGAGTTTCTTCACCTACGGAGATTTTAATGGGTTCACCGGTATCAATTGCCTGCATACCTCTCGACATACCGTCGGTGGGATTCATTGAAATACATCTGACTTCACCGTTGCCTAAGTGCTGAGAGACTTCAAGCGTATAAGTTTTTTCTTTTACTTCAATATTGACCGCATTGAATATATCGGGAATTTCATCAAGGGAAAAGAGAATATCTACAACCGGACCGGTTATTCTCTGTACCATTCCCAGGGCACCTTTTGCCATTATTTATACATCCCCTTTCATTGAAAACTCCGATGAGATTTCGATAACGTCAGCAGTTACCTGACTCTGACGCTTTCTGTTCATTTCTGTTTCTAATTTTGCACTGTATTCGCAGGCAGTATCATAAGCTGAGCGCATTGCCGTGAGAGTTGCCGCCTGAGCACCCAGTGCCGTTTCAAGAAATCTTTTATAAAGAATACTGAGAAATATTGCTTCTGCCGTATTTTTTATGACTGTCTCTTTGTCGGGAACAAAAAGAGGTGCTTCACCGTCCGTTTCTGTTTTTTCATAGGAAAACAGATCCTTGCAGACGGGGGACTGCTTTATCATATTGGAATATTCCGGATAAACTGTTTTTACGGCAGAAATTACTCCGTCTTCCGCTAAAGAGCAGAGATAACGGAAAAGCTCCTGCACCTGAGCATAATCGGGAATATCATCGAAAATGAAATTTCTCAGAGTAGTGATTTCTTTTTTTGCGAAAAACTCATTTCCCGTTTTTCCGCAGGAGATAACAGCTCCCTTATCTTCAATCTCCGAAAAAAATGACAGAAGCTCTGTGTTGAAGCTGCCGCACATGCCCTTGTTTGAGGTAATTACCACATAACAGCAGGGAGCATCGGGATTGCTTCTTTTTATAGCCGCGTTGAATTCATTTCTGTATGCTTCATAAAGACGAAGATGCTCATCAGCAAATTTACCGTATTCCGAGTAAATTGCACTGAGCTTTGAGAACTTTACCGTAGATGCGGTTTTCATGGCACGGGTAACCTTTGCCGTGGAACGGATTGTCTGTAATTTCTTTTTTAATTGCTGAACCGTTGCCATAATTACAACCTCTCGGTAAACTCACGGAGAATCTCCTTGAGTGAGTTTTTCAGCTCATCGTCAAATTTTTCCGCATTCCTGAACTTAAGGACAAAGCTGCTTTTTTCCGTAATTATGTAGCTGTAAAGCTCCTTTTCGAACTTTTCCATATCCTCGGGAGATATTTTATCAGCATAGCCTTCACTGACTGCAGAAATGAGAATGGTTTGCAAATAATCCTCGATAGGAGCAAATCTCGGCTGACGCAGTGCCTGAGTAAGCAGTCTGCCCGAAGTAAGAGTTTTCTTGGTTTCTTCGTCTATATCTGAGCCGAACTGCATAAATTCAGCCAACTCTCTGTACTGAGCAAGACGGGTACGAAGAGAGGAGGATACCTTTTTCATAGCAGGTGTCTGTGCCGCACCGCCTACACGGGAAACAGAAAGTCCCACATTGACAGCAGGGCGCTGACCTTCATTGAAAAGCTCGGCGTCAAGGAAAATCTGACCGTCGGTTATTGAAATTACATTTGTGGGAATGTATGCAGAAATATCGCCTGCCTGTGTTTCAATAATGGGCAATGCGGTTATTGAACCGCCGCCGAGCTCATCAGTAAGATGTGCGGCTCTTTCAAGAAGTCTTGAATGGAGATAGAATATATCACCGGGATAAGCCTCACGTCCGGAGGGACGGTGAAGAAGAAGTGAAAGCTCACGATATGCAACCGCATGCTTTGAAAGGTCATCGTAAACTATCAGAACATCCTTACCCTTATACATAAAGTATTCTGCAATTGCAGAGCCTGAGAAGGGGGCTACGTACTGAAGTGCGGCGGAAGCAGAGGCAGGTACTGCAATAATCGCTGTATATTCCATTGCTCCGTGTGCTTCGAGTTTTTCCTTTATTTCTGCAACAAGGGTATCCTTCTGACCGATTGCAACATAGATGCAGACGGTGTCCTTACCCTTCTGATTTATTATGGTGTCGACGGCAATAGCGGTTTTACCTGTCTGTCTGTCACCGATAATAAGCTCTCTTTGTCCCTTACCTATAGGAACAAGAGTATCTATAGCCTTTATACCTGTGTGAAGAGGGGAGTTAACGGGTGCACGGTCAAGAATAGCAGGAGCCCTATATTCAATGGGGCGTGTTTCCTTATAGGGAAGATATCCCATTGCATCAATAGGCTTTCCGAGGGCATCAACAACTCTGCCTAAAAGACATTCGCCAACGGGCACCGAGGCAATTGTACCTACTCGTCTTACACGGCTGCCGGATTCAATGTGTGAGAATTCGCCGAAAATAACACAGCCTATGCGGTTCTGCTGAATGTCAAGAACCATACCGGTTTCACCGCATTCAAATTCAACAACCTCACCGTACATAATGTCTGCAAGACCGTCCATCCAGCAGATACCGTCAGAAACAGTCATAACTCTTCCCAACTGATATTTATGAATACGGGGAGTGAAAACCTCTGCTTTTTCCGTAAATTCCTGAATGAGATGACCTACCGTATCATCATGCATAATAGGAGCATGATTCTGCGTTTTTTCAAACTGATAAAGCTCCTCTGCAATTGTACCGTCATAAACGGTGTCACCGATTCTCAGACGCAGTCCGCCTATAAGGTCAGGATCCTCAAGCACCCATAATGAAGGCTTGCCATCCACCTTATCGAGCATCTCCGTTACGGTTTTTCTTACTGATTCAACAATATCCTCGGGAAGGGGATAAGCTGAAGTAAGTGTTACATAAAGTATGTCGTGATGCTTAAGATAAGCCATATCACCGGGTGTGAGAGAAATCATCTTGAGAATTTCATCAATTACGGCTCTGTCCAGATTTCTTATCTCATTTTTATATTTTTCGTAAGAGAAAAGATTGATTACATTTTCCTTCATAACGGAGAAAAGCTCTTTTCGTGCATCCTCGATCATTCCGCGATGGATTTCACTTTTAGCTCTTTCTCCGAAGGCTTCAACTGCAGAAATTTTTTCCGCAACAAGGCTCTGTGCCTTTTCCGCTTCCTCACTGCAGTCTGCAGGTAATTCCGCACAGGAGGGCTCGCAAAGGGAAGGAAGCTCCATTTTTTCGATTTCCTCTGCCTTGTCAAGGTCATTGCTTATTCTTTCCAATCTTCCGCCGAAGATCCTTTTCACGGTTTTTCTGCCTGCAATAAACAGAATGGCGGCAAGAATAAGGAAATTGATTATTACATATTGTATTTCCATAATATCATATCCTGTTGGAGATTATGTTTTTTACAAAGATAGCAGCCGCTGTTTCCATTTTCGGAGCAACGGAGCTGACTATCTGGTCATGTTCTCCCTTTATGCCGTTTCTGTATTCTTCAATATCGGAAAGGCATTTTCTCTGGGCATTTTCAATTTCTTTTTTTCCGTCGGACTGTATCTTCTGTGCAAGAGCCTTAGCCTGTGCTGCACTTTTTTCTGCAGCGCGCAGTTTCTCTTGTGCATTGCGTCTTTCATTTTCTGTTGTTATATTCTCAATATCTCTGAGCTTTTTCTGAGCCTTCTCTATTCTTTCCTTACGGCTGTCCATAATTTTAAGAACAGGAGTGAAAAGCAGGTTTTTAAGAATAACAGTCAGAAGAAGAAAGCATATTACAGTCCATACGATAACCGAAGGCTGTATGTTCATATCTTATTCCTCAGATTTTACCGATAAGCATAAAAGCAATAAGAAGGCCGTAAATTGTAAGAGCCTCCATAAGAGCCAGTGAAATAATAAGAGTTGAACGGATGTCCTTTGCAGCATCAGGCTGACGTGCAATGCTTTCCATTGCTGATTTTGCTGTCATACCCTGACCGATAGAGGGACCGATTGTGCTGAATGCGATTGCTAATGCTGCTGCGATTGCGATAATTGCTGAATTTGTCATTTTGAATTACTCCTTTGAATTGAATATATTTAGTCTTCAGTAACTTCTTCTAAGTATATTGATACAAGCATAGTGAAAACCATTGCCTGTAAGGCACAGAATAAAAGTGACAGCACCATCATTACAACAGGTGCGCCGATGGGGAAGATGTGATAAAGCTGCTCGGTTACCATTTCTTCACCGAAAATATTACCGTAGAGTCTCAGCGCCAGAGACGCGGGCTTTATGAACTCGTCCAGAAGCAGAAGAGGAAGCATAAAGAACATAGGCATTACAAAACGCTTGAAATAATGCTTTACATTGTGTCTGAGTCCCGAAATCTGCAGGAAGAGGAATGTGAGAACACCGAGTCCTGCGGTAACAGAAAGGGAAGCTGTAGGCGCTTTTACATAATCGGTAAGTCCGACTCCCGGAATCAGTCCCGAATAGTTGGAGAAAATTATGAAAATGAAAAGCGATGCGAGAAATGTAAAATATTTTCTTGCCTTTTTCTTGCCCAGAATATCCGAGAAAAAATTATCGAGGTATTCTATACCTGTTTCAATGATGTTCTGAAATTTGCCGGGACGCTCCTTCAGATTGAATCTGACAATAAGAGAAATAACCGTCAGCACTCCCAGTATTATCCACATTGTAACGACTTCTCCCGTTACATCAAATATGCCGAAGAGCTTGATGATTACCTCGGATTTTTCACCCATCTGTTTCATCCTCCTTTCCCTTTTCTTTTGCTTCGGCTGCCCTTGATTCGTTTACAGCCAGAAGCTTTTTAGTAAATAAGAGCATCGGAAGTGTCATTCCGAGCACTGCACCCACAAGAAGATAAGCCGGTTTTTCAATGCCTGCAGCATCGCCGATAAAATAGACTGCCACAATGTAGCCTACCTGTATAACCTGCCTTACCACTGTAATGAGTGAAAACTTTTCGGGTGCCTTTATAAGCACCTTCTTTGAAATAAGATAATTGATGAACGCAATAAATAAGCCTGTTACCGCTGCCGTTGCGGCACCGATAATGTCATAATTCATATAATCACCGGTTTCTGTTCAGGATAAAAATCATTATAGCACTTTGTTTTTGTTTTTCAACATAATTATTATAAATTTTTTCGGTAAATTAAGTATTGCCGCAAAAAGAAAAACCGCTGCAGGATAATCCATGCAGCGGATGTGTATATACCGGATGAATAAAGAGATATATTACGAAAGTAATATTCTGTCGTTGTTCAGCTCTTCACCTGCAGAAACCTTGAATTTCTCAAGAAGATCTGCCACTGTGAGCTTTGCCTTTTCCTCGCCTGAAACGTCAAAAATAATTCTGCCGTTGTTCATCATAATCAGGCGGTTTCCGACTCTTATTGCATCAGCCATATTGTGGGTAATCATTATTGTCGTAAGATTGTTTTTTCTGACGATATCTTCTGTAATATCAAGCACCTTTTTTGCTGTTTTCGGGTCAAGGGCAGCAGTGTGTTCGTCAAGAAGAAGCACCTTCGGCTTTTTCAGTGTTGCCATAAGAAGTGTAAGCGCCTGACGCTGACCGCCTGAAAGAAGTCCTACCTTTGCTGTAAGTCTTTCTTCAAGACCGAGATCAAGTATCTTGAGCAGCTCCTTATATTCTTTTCTTTCCTTCGCGTTGATGCCTGCGCGGAGAAGTCTTGTTTTACCTCTTCTTGCGGCAAGAGCAAGATTTTCTTCAATCTGCATATCTGCAGCTGTGCCTGTCATCGGATCCTGGAAAACTCTGCCGAGATATTTTGCCCGCTTATATTCGGGAAGCTTTGTAACATCAACACCGTCTATAAGAATATTGCCGCAGTCAACGGGGTAAACACCTGCAATCATATTGAGCATTGTTGACTTACCTGCACCGTTACCGCCGATAACCGTCACGAAATCGCCCTCGTTAAGATGAAGATCTATGCCGTTCAGAGCCTTTTTTTCATTGATTGTTCCGGGGTTAAAGGTTTTTTCTACATTTTTGATATCAAGCATTTGTCTTCCCCCTTTTTGCTTTTACCATATGCTTTGCTTTATACTGTCTTTTCCAATAGGGAATAGCAAGGAAAATTGCAACTATTATCGCAGAAAGAAGCTTGAGGAGATTTGCATCAAGTCCCATGGTAATAACAGCCTGAACAACGATATAGTAAATTATTGAGCCGAAAACAACCGAAAGAAGTCTGAGTGCAAAATTTTTGAAAATTTTACCGAAAATTGCTTCACCGATAATTACTGCAGCAAGACCGATAACGATTGCTCCCTGTCCCTGTTTTACATCAGCAAAGCCCTGATACTGGGAAAGGAAAGCGCCTGAAAAAGCAACAAGACCGTTTGAAAGCATTATTCCCAATACCTTGTTGAAGTTAGTGTTGATGCCCTGAGCACGGCTCATATTGAGATTTGCACCTGTTGCACGGAGGGCACAACCCATTTCCGTACCGAAGAACCAATAAAGAGCAGCAATAAGAATAATAACAACCAGACCTACTGTAATAAGGGGATTATGGAAAGCAAATTCCTTGACCCAGCGAAGTGAAACAAGAAGATCTGTCTGATTGACATTAACCGATTGGTTAGCCTTGCCCATTATCTTGAGATTTATTGAGTAAAGGGAAAGCTGGGTAAGAATACCCGAAAGAATGGGAGGTATTCCCATAACGGTGTGTAAAAGACCTGTAACTGCACCTGTAAGAAGACCTGCAATAAAGGCAATAAGCATTGCAAGCCATAAATTCCAGCCGTTAAGAATAAGCATAACTGCAACAACACCGCCGGTTGCGAAGGACCCGTCAACCGTAAGGTCCGCTACGTCAAGAATGCGGTATGTAATGTAAACACCGATTGCCATAATGCCCCATATAAGCCCCTGGGAAATTGAACCGGGCAGAGCATTAAAAAGCTGCTGTAAAATATCCATTGAAACTCACCTTATTGTTTTATGTAAATATATGTTTCCCCGGTCCGTGAAAGGGCAGGGGATTTTCAGATTATATTCTTTTTCTTACAACAAGTCAAGGGAGAAGTGACATTCTCCCTTGACTAAGAAGTTTTAATTATTCTGCTTCGATAGCTACATATCCTTCAAGAGGAGTAATGCCGAGAGCATCACAGTTCTGTGCATTATACTTAGGTGTCTGAGTTTCGGCATAGCCGATAGCCATTGTTGAAACATCTGCACCGTCCTTAAGAATCTTAACTGCCATCTTACCTGTTGTGTAGCCAAGGTCATAGTAGCTGATTGAAAGAGTAGCAATACCGCAGCCTGAGCAGATACCTTCTTCGCCTGCGATTACAGGAATCTTCTTAGGCTCACAGATATTGTCGATGATACCTGTGTTTTCAGCAACAGTGTTATCAGTGGGAACATAAATAACATCGCAGTTGTCAGCGGCTGTTGTGCAGACCTGAGCAAGGTCATTTGAGTCTGAGAAGGGATAAAGAGTTGCTGTAAGACCTGCCTTTTCAAGCGCTGCCTTGACAACATCAACCTGATACTGGCTGTTTGCTTCCTTTGAGCAGTAAAGAAGACCTACTGTCTTTGCCTCGGGGCACCATTCAGTAATCATAGCAGCCTGCTTATCAAGAGGAGCAAGGTCTGATGTACCGGAAATGTTACCGCCTACAGTGCCGTTGAAATCCTTAAGATCGAGAGCAACGCCGTATTCTGTAACGGATGTGCCGAGAATCGGAATATCTGCTGTTGCAGCAGCTGCTGACTGAAGAGCAGGAGTTGCATTTGCAAGGATAAGATCAACGCTGTTTGATACGAACTGATTTGCGATTGTTGAGCAGGTCTGAGGATCGCCCTGACCGTTCTGAACATCAAATTCAACCGCATCTGCACCGAGCTCATCAATGACAGCCTGCTTGAAGCCCTCTGTTGCAGCATCAAGTGCTACATGCTCCATAAGCTGAATGACGCCGATTTTATACTTTTCGGCTGCAGGTTCTTTTCCTTCGCCGCCGCAAGAAGCGAATGCTGTGCACACGAGAACGAGTGCGAGGACGATTGCAATAATTTTCTTTGTTGACATAACAAAATCATCTCCGTTTGTTTAATAATTTAAAGTTTTTGTGCTTTAACGCTTTGATCTATTAAAGTATGGCTGTATTATAGTCCTTCGTTTTTCATTTGTCAACAGTTTTTGATAAAAAATTATAAAATTTTTAACTCGGTTTTCCGATAAAACAAACCAGTCTGAGCAGTATGCTTTTCTTGATAAAAGGTATACATCAAACGGTAATAACTGCAGTTTTCTTTTTTTCGGAGCAGTAATTGTTGCCTTATTCTCCGAAAGGTCACCAAAATGCTTCATCTTATTTTATTTATATTGCTGATTGAAATACGGAGATATATGATGGTATACTGAAATAAAGCAGATCTCTTATAAAATATATATCACCTGCTGAAAAGGAGTTATTTTTGAATGGAAGAGAATAGAATTAATCCCGCTGCTGATAAAAAATATGTAAAAACAGGAGAATTTATAATGTACCTTATGGGTGTGTTCTTTTACACAACCATGACAGGTGTTGTAGGTGCCAACAGAAACACCTATCTTGTAAATGTTCTTCAGATGGAAGAAGAATATCTCTCACTTTTCAATGCGCTTATTGCTATTATACCGTTTGTGCTCAATTTTTTTATTACCTTGTACATTGACGGCAGAAAAATGGGAAAGGGCGGCAAGTTCAGACCGATAACAACACTTGTTATCATACCTATGATGATTGTGCTGATGCTGACATTTATTGCACCTCCCTCATTTTCAGGTACAATTCTTTTCATTTATGTTTTAACCATAGCTATTCTCTGGAGCATTATGTGTGCCTTCGGAAATACCATAAATATGCTTCCCAATGTTATGACTCCAAATATGAAGGAGCGTGATCAGATTCTTTCTTTAAGAAGCTTTGCTTCAGCAGTAGGAAACTCTGCTCCTATGCTTTTCCTTCTTATAATCGGTCTGATATGGAAGAATAACGAAGGCTTACAGTATATAATCTGCGCAGCATTCTGCGGTGCAGTCGGCATTATAACGGTTCTTACGGGAATGAAGCTCACAAGAGAGCGTATTTCTTATTCTGTTGAAAGAAAGAATCCCTTACTCGGCTTTAAGGATGTTATTAAGAACAAGCACGCCCGTGTAATTATTTTTTCGGAATTTCTCAAGAGCTTCAGAGGTCTTGCAACATATATGGAGGGCTTCCTTGCAATTGCACTTATCGGCGATCCCTCAAAAAAGATATTTGTGCTTCTGCCCGTCGGCATAGGTACTGCCGTGGGTATGCTTGTAATCAATGCGCTTCTTAAGAAGTTCAATGCGAGAGTGCTTTATATCGCAAGCGGTATCTATTCTGTTTGTGCAAACATTATTGCCTTTACAATCGGTTATTTCTACTTTACAACAGACAATACCGTTCTGATGATTGCTTTTATTGTATGCCTGTTCCTTATCGGATTACAGTTCGGTGCATCAAATCTTCTTCCTCTTATGTTCCAGGCTGACGTTCTTGAGGATCTCGAGCTGAAAACAGGTAAGCGACTGGACGCTTCCTTGCCCTTTGTTATCTCAATAGGTACTCTTATAAGCAGTACAATTGCAGGCACTGTTGCTCCTCTTATTCTTAAGGGAGAAAATTCTCTTATCCGCTATGAGCAGCTTGCAGATGGCTCAATCAGTGATGGTACAGATAAAATTGCCCTCTTGTTCTTCTATACAATTGTGCACGGTATTATGATGTTCCTTGCAGGCGTTCCGTTCTTCTTCTATAAGCTGACAGGTGAAAAGAAAGAGGAAGTACATAAGAAGGTTCTTGAAATGCGTGAAAGAAACGAAGAACAGACAGTTTAAGCTGAGTAAAAACAGAAGGGACTGTAAAAAGTTAAGCCCGCATAAAGCAGGATAAAAATCTTGCTCGGTTTATCCGTTCTGTATCATTTTTGCTATACTATCAGAAGGAGCAGTAAAAAACGAAGGTTTTTTTACTGCTCACTTTTTCGCTGTTTTATGATATTATTTGTTATATTTTATGTAAATATAGTCGGATCTTATCAGGAGGGATTATAAACGATCAGGCTGCTTGCTTCTGCTTCTTTTAATTTCTCCTCCATCTGTTTATTCTCTTCATAAAGAAGCTGCAGCTCTGACTCGTGCTCCTGCCGGGAGGGCGGATTATCTCCGAAGGATATCACCCCTGCAGAATGTAATACTGCCAGAATAAGCATTATGAGTGACAAGAAAAACATCACAAGAAGTATCTTGTTCTTTTTTATAAACTGCTTCATTGTATTATAATTATCTCCTTTATATGATTTTTACCGAGTCAAATAAAAGCGCGGTGAATTTTTCACCGATATTCCTGTCCTCGTGGAAATGCCCGAAGAACCAATGGGTGTATTCACATTCATACATAATCCATTCGAGAAAGCCGGTTAACTCGGCATCGTGAGGATCGGGATGATATCCCATCCGAAGAATAATCTCCTTTGGGGCAGTGTGTGTCAATATGTAATCAACCTTATTGCCGTGCTTCTTCAGATTTTCTATAGCCTCCTTGTATTCGTTGTTGTCCGGAAGCTCCTCAGCCCAGTAAGAAAAATTTTTGATTCTCATATATCGGTCCGGACTGTATGCACCGCCCATTGTGAAGAAGGTTTTTCCCTCTATTGTGAAAATCTGTCCGCGCAGTAAGTGTAAAATATTTGTGCGGATACGGTGTACCTTTCCGCCGTTCCATTCCTCAACGGGAAAGTCGGACAGGGCATTGAAGTTTTCGTGATTTCCGTCGATCCATAATATTTTGTAGGGCTTTCTTTCCAATTCATCAAGCAAAGCCTTTTCCTTGTCATCATTTCTGAAAATAAAGCCGAAATCCCCGCAAATCAGAATGTAATCATTTTCCCCGAGAGCTGATTCCCCGGGAATGAATTTATCGTTGAATCTGTTAATGTCCGAGTGGATATCTCCTGTTACATATATCAATATCTCCTTCCTCCCTTCTTTAACCGTTGTGTGTTATCAATTTTACTGTGTGTCTTTTAGTATACACTGTTTTCTGTAAGTATAAAAGAGTTTAACGGGTAGATTTTTTTTGTTTGTACAAGTTTTTTTGTAAATCAATAATATAAGCTGATATTTCTCGGAAAAACTATGTCTTATTGAAAGAAAACCGGATATATGGAAGGGTATATCAGAAAATTGAATTATCATAAAAAATCGCCGAGGGCTTTTTGCCCCCGGCGAAAAACTATTATTCACTTAAATATTAATAATGAGCCGCACCGCATTCGCATACGGAATTTATACCGAAAAGTTTTCCGAAGAAGTTGATTATCTTCCATATAAAACCTAAAAAGCCTGTCTTATGGCAAATATGGTCACAATTTTCTGATGGTAAATTGCTTTCAATTTCAAAATGAATATTTGCATCAAGCAAATAGTCATTACGGTTACAGATATATACTTCATTCCACTGTTCTTTTGTGCCGTTAAAATAAACATCACTGAGAGCTGTACAACTCTCGAAGGCAGCTTCTCCGATTTCAGTTAAACAATTCGGAAAATAAATTTCCCTAAGTGAGCAGCACCCATGAAAAGCGAAAAGACCAATTAAGGTTACTTTTTCGGGGATAACTATTGAAGTAAGTCCTTCACAATTAGAAAAAGCTCCTTCACTAATTATTGTCAGATTTTCGGGGAGGTTAATTTCTGTAAAAGAGGGACAATAATAAAAAGCATGCTCGCCGATCGTTGTCAGTCCTTCAGGAAGGATTATTTCAGACAAATATTTCTGTTTAGCAAAAGCATAATTTCCAATCTCATCAACACTTTCAGGTACACTGTATGATTCATCAGTTTTTCCTTCGGGATAATAAACCAATACTGTCTTATTTTTATTGAATAATATTCCATTCTCTGACATAAAAAACTGATTGTTTTTATCAACATTAATAGAAACAAGGGAATCACATCCCCAGAAAGCATTTTTTCCAATAAACTCAACATTCACAGGAATTTCCATTTCGGTAAACATATCACAATCAAAGAATGCATATTCGCCAATAGAAATCAAGGAAACAGGAAGCTTTAATAAAGGAAGAGAAACACAGTTTCTGAAGGCATAATTTCCAATTGAAAGCAACCCCTCAGGCATCCTGATTTCAGAAACGCTATAACAACTGTCAAAAGCATTATCCGAAATATTTTTCAGATTATCGGGCAGGTCAATCGAAATAAGATTATAACAACAAGAAAACATTGATTCACTGATATTTTCCAGACTATCAGGAAGTTCAACGGTTACAAGAGATGTGCACTCTGCAAAAGCATTGTTTCCGATTGTAGTTATATCTTCAGGCAGATTTATACCTGTAAGTAAATTACAACGATGAAAAGCATAAGCACCAATTTCTTTTAAGTTCTGTGGGAAATTAACAGACGTAAGATAGCGATTGTTTCTGAAAGCATATTCACCAATCACACTTACACTTTCAGGGATTGTGTATGTTGTAAGATTTTTTCCTACAGGTACAAATAAAAGAGAGGTTTTACTTTTATCAAATAAAATGCCATCATCTGACGAATAGATTGAATTGTTTTCATGCACATTGATTGCAGTAAGTGAATCGCACAGATCAAATGCTCGCTCTCCTATAACTGTCAGTCCTTCCGGAAGGTAGACATCTGTAAGCAAATAACAATAATAAAAAGCCAATTCACCTATTGAAAGAAGACTGTCAGGAAGTTCAACCTCAACGAGGTCAAAACAGGTAGAGAAAGCATAATCACCTATCGTAGTCACACCATCACTCACAATTACCTTTTTTATGGTCAAAAAACGCCATGGTGTAAAATCATCTACGGTATAATTTGTCATTGCACCTGTACCGGAAACAATAAGTGTTCCTTCATCATCAAGTTTCCATGAGACATTTTCACCGCAAGTGCCGCTTTCAATTATTTCTGCAGCATGAACTTCAGGGGTGAGGCTGTTTACATCTGCGTTTACTGCAATTGCTGCAGCAAAGATCAGCGTAATTGTAAGCAGCGTTAATAATAGTTTTTTCATTTTGTTTCCTCTTTCTTTTTTTTATTCTGAACGGCACAAAGCCCATCAGTTTGTTTTTAATATATAGGAAATTGCGCGCATTATTAGCAATTTTCTTATATCAAGAAAAACTGATTTCCCCGAGCTTGAGGGCAGGGGGGGATAAATCGTAAAATTTTTCTTATAAACAGCATCACGACATCTGCAAAACCATTTTGTTTTGCAGTTTACTATGTTGCCAGTTTATTATAAAAAACATTAACATTTAAAACAATCCCGCTTGTAATCAACGGTCGGTTTAACGGGTGAACGGTAAATACACATTTTGAGCACATAACTCGTTTTCCTGATTAATTGATGTTTTATCAGAAGCTTCAGCAAAACAAAAAAGGAAGACCGGTTTGGTCTTCCTTTTCTTGTAAAAACTAATTCAATTTGTATAAAACTTGTATAAAACCGCTTTTTTTCTGTGTGTTCAAAGACTCTGAAGCCTTGATATATAAGAGATTTATTTATCTACGCTCTTCATTGTGGGGAAATGAACAAGATACAAAAATGCATTACAAAATAACTTGTTTTATCTTACCTTTGAGTGCTGTAACTTACTCTTGAAATCCCTTTATTTTCAAGGGGTTTAAGGGGATAAAAAAATATCTTACTGCATCTTGTTGTAGTGTACTTTATTGGACTTCTGAATTGGTATAAAGTGTGGTATAAATATTATTTTGGTATAAAAATGGTATAAAATCAGAAAGTCAAACTTCAGTATTTTCCTGAAAATATAATATCATATTTAATAGTAAATATCAAGTGAAAAAACAATGTTTGGGTACCATCTACAGATAAAAAAATGAGGAAGACCATCAATCAGTCTTCCTCGTTTTTTTGAGACTATTTATTTGTTTAAGAGTTTACTTGTTTCTTCTTTTATATAGTCAAAATTTAAATGTATATAGCCGTTTGTAACATCATTTTTGTTAAATCCATGTCCGGAAATCAGCTTTATTATTCTTTCGGGAACATTATTCATTGCACAGGTGGATATAAATGTATGCCTGAATTTATGGCAAGAAAAGTTGTGTATTTCCAGCTTCTTATCTTCAACAGAAGCGTTATAGTATGAAAAAACACGTTTTAATCCCTCATTGCAGTTGCTTTCAGTTAAAGGTTTGCTACCATAACGATTTCTGAATATCCAGCCTGAAACTCCATTTATTTCTGCACCGCTGTCATTGTGTTTTGATATTTCATCTTTCAAAGCGAAGCTTAACAAATCACAATAAATAGGAAAGCTTCTTTGACCTGCGATTGTTTTTGTTGTTGAAACATAGAGGCGACATTTGCCATCTATTTTTCGGTATTGCACATTTCGGCTGATGTAGAGCACCCCATTTTGAAAATCAATATCCGATATGGTCAAAGCACATGCCTCTCCGATTCTCATTCCCGTTTTCAGCAATACCACCAAAAGATTCCGCCATTTACGGCATCGCTTGTCCTTAAAAATGAAATCTAAAAATGCAGATTCTTGTTCTTTTGATAAAACAATCCTTTCTTCTTCGTACTTATTGTCAGCTGCGATATAGTTGGTTTTATTCTGTTCTTTTTTTTCTGCAATTTTTTTTATTTCCTTCATTGCTCTTGTTGAATA
This sequence comes from Acutalibacteraceae bacterium, assembly GCA_045647985.1. Lineage (GTDB taxonomy): Bacteria > Bacillota > Clostridia > Oscillospirales > Acutalibacteraceae > RUG806. The sequence continues at coordinate 12,350 of JAZRNB010000014.1, read as the reverse complement.
ATTTCTGTTAATCAGGTCATCTTCAACACATATATCCAAAACGGGATGTATAAGATTATGTATGCTTTTTACTGAAGATAACGATAAACAGTTCACATTATAAAGCTTCAGATAATAATCCATAACAACACTGGAATTGATATCGGACAGCTTTAATTCTCCTAATGTATTTTCTACATATTTACTCCACAGATAAATGTAGTTACTTGTTGTAGATTCTTTTAGGTACTTTTGCTTAAGGTACAAATCCCAACGAGCATTAAGGGTTACTGCTTTGGAGGAAAAAGTATCAATTCCCTTTACCTTATCTATAGTCAACTGTTCAACAAATTCTCTGATGGATTCCTTTGATTTTTTACCTTTTGGAATAGGATCATTAGGAACAAGCTTCCAAGAATAATATGTTTGTCTTTGTCCGTATTTATCGCGATAGCGGAATGCATATCTTCCGTCCTTAAGCTGTTCTTCGCCCTTGAGAAGCGTACGACCTCTTTTGTCTTTTCTTTTTTCAGCAGCCATTATTTCACCTCATATTTATTAGAATTGTTTTTCAGAAGATGCTTCATTTTTGCAAAGTTTTTATGAAGACATCCGCAACTTTTTGTGTTTCCTGATTTCAGATCAACTGCACGAACTAAAGTATATTTACCGCAGTCACATTTGCATTTCCACAAGGCTCTGCGATCCTTTTCAAGTGTTCCTGCTCTTTTTTTTACAGTTAATAACCCAAATCTTTTTCTGGTTAAATCTTCTGCATGAGATTTTCTTTTGAGACAACCGCAGCTCTTTTTATGTGCAGACGTAAGCTCGGCGGTGGTTGCCGGTGTGATATTACCGCAATCACACCGACATTCCCAAGTAGTGTTATTTTTATAACGTTCAATATCTGCTTTTCTGATAACAGTCAGCATATTAAACTTTTGTCCAGTTAAATCTTTTTTCATGATGCCCTCATATTTATTAAGTATTCTGTAAACATTTCTCTTACCAGATAAACTCTTGTGCCAGCCATATGTATATAAGGAGCATAAGGGTTATCCTTTACGATTTTTCTTATTCTGTTGTGTCCGATACCTGCAATTTTTGCCATTTCATTGATTGTTACAAATGTTGTATCTGTAGGAGAAATAGAAGACATTGTTGTTCTTTTTACATCACGGTTTTCAATATTAATATTAGTTGTCATTTTGACACCTTACTTTCTTTTATTTTTGTTTTTAAAGATTTTTTGTTGAAAATTAAAAATTTCATAGGTAAATAACCTTTCTTACTTTTTTCTCTTATGGCGAATATCTTAAACTCTTAAAGCGAATATTGATTTGTTAGTTATTAGTGAAAGGTTCGTTCAAATACTGTAAAAAATACATACGAACAAATCTTGTTATCGGGTCCTTCAAGTCCCATTGATTTTTCAAGAGGCTTAAGGTCTTCGATAATTTTCTTTGCACATTTTCTGTCAGTGTGCATCAAAAATGCAACTTCAGCTGCTGTGTAATAAAATCTTTCGAGATCTAACATTTTATCATCTCCTTTCTTGTTATATTTTTGAAACATCGTTTTTCGTGTCTCGTTTAAATTATGACATTTTTTTTGGCTTTGCGATTTTTCCTCATAGCTTTTTTTTGCAATTTTTAATTTTATGGGCAGTTTTCCGACAAATCCGATTTGTTTTGTTTATTATCTGTCAAAAATTTTCAAAAAAACCTAAAAAATTTTTTAAAAAAATTGAAAAATATTTTTATTTTGGATGCTTTTTTGCTGAAAAACTGGCTTTTTTTCTGTAATTATTTAAAAAAGCAGAAACTCCCCACAAAAAACGCCGGTTTCGCACGTGTGCAATTACGCCTTGTGCTGAAGAGAACCGTCAATAAATTAGTGAAGAGCTTCGTTATTTAATATAACCCGCAAATTATATAATAATATTCAATTGTAGTTGTTTCTCTGATAAATTTAATCTGTACTTTTTATATGTAGCATTTATATTATACGCGATTGCAGTCACTCAGGCAATAGTTAAATGAAAAACATTTTTCCATTCAATTGACCCATTGTTGTACTTATATTATATGCGATTTGTGACAAATTGGAAAGAGTAAATTTCAGAAATTATCATTTTACAATCAACAATGCACACACATATTTATCACTCCGTTTCGTCATATTTTCATATAATAATATGATTTTTAGCACGGGCACATAATATGACAAAAGCAAACAGGACGCTGCGAAGCAGCGCCCTGTTTGCGAACTTATAATCACATTTAGGGAAAGCACCGTGGTAAAAATGCCTCCTTACATATAAAATGATATTTCTGTTAATGTAATAACCGATTTTTTGTATACTACTGTCAAATTTTCACTTATTTTCGCCTAAAAATGTCATACTTATATTAGCAGGTTATTTTCCTGACTAATATAATAAAGGAGTTTACTGTTATGAGTAAATTTAAAGACTATTTTTTTGATCACGGCATTGAAGATGCCGAAGAAATGAATGAAAAGAATTTTTTCAGATGTGAAACAAATGATGAGCTTGCTACTGCAATTGTAAAAGAAATACCTGAATTAAGAGAACTTTATGAGCAACTTTTTCCGGCAACTGAAGAAAAAACTTGGTACAGATATTTCTGTAAAGATCCCGAAGAAGGTGTTTTTGCAAGCTTCGGGCTAAATGACAGAGAAAAATTTATTAAGGATCTGATGTATTTATCAGATAAGCAACTGGATGTTTATTATTGCCCTGCAACCTATAAGATTAATAAGCATAAAGCTAAGTATGTTAAGAATGTTCGTTGCCTGATTGTTGATATAGATGAGACAGAAAAATACTTTATTCCTATACAGAGCACAAAAGAAGAGATAATAGATTACATAAAAAGAACATACAATCTGAATGATGGTGACTTGAGTCAATATGTTTTATGCACAGGTCATGGGCTTCACTTACTGTGGCTGCTTCCGGAACCAATAGACGGGGATTCATTTAAGGCATTACAACAAAGGCTTTCAACGAGGTTTCGCTCAGATTTTTCAGTTTCGAGTCCCGCCCATCAATTTCGTATTCCACTTGGATGGAATGTAAAAGATGTCGTTCCGATTAAATCTAAGCTATATAAGATTAATAATGGCAGAATTGATTTTAATAATCCTAATTTATTCGGTGTTTCTACGCAAGAGGTAGATGAATATAAATGCTATTGTAATGACAGAAAAAACGAAAAAGCTGAAGCAACTATGGCAAAGAACGGAACAAAACGAGGCAGAAAGCCAAAAGCAAAGACCGGAAAGGAAGAATCAAAAGTAAAAGCAAAGAAGAAGTCAGAATCAGACACCAAAGAGAATAAAAAAGAAAAAGTTATGCCTGAAAATTATAAGGGTAAAGAGGTTACTGTTGAAAATATCCACTCGGTTCTGAATCTCAGGCACTATGAGCGTGGGCACAACGACATAAATATTGCAAAGGATCTTATTCATTATATAATCAGACGCGAAGGACAGGTCTATGGCTACAGAAATAAACTCACACATCTTATAAGCAACTATTTAGCTCCGCACCTGAAAGAAGAAGACCTACAGGAATTAATTCTGCAGCTTTTTGACGATGAATTTGCGGATGAAGCAATATCAATAGTTGATCAGGCATATATTAATTTAACAAAGCCGAGAAAAGAAGAAGAGAAGCACGGTCCGTATTATAAATATGTATATTCTGATATTGCCGAGCTGCTTGACTTTGATCAAAGGGATATTAATGAGTCATACAGTGCATTTTCAGAGGAACGAAGAAGAATTGCAACAAGGGAAAGAGTAAGACGGCATCGTGCAAAAAAGAGTCAGGCAATTAAAGAACGTAAAGAAGAGCAGTATGAAGTGGTCAAAAACAGCAATAAGACAGCTAAAGAGCTGGCATTCTTCTTAGGTATCAGCGAACGCACAGTTTACAGAATAAGAAAGCAAATCAGAGAAGATATAAAAATACAAGAGACAGAACAAAATAGTCAGACATTCACACACTGACTGACAAAAAGAGCTTACGCTCAACATTATATATTTTTTTCTTTCTTTTTTTGGGGCACAGTGTATTGGTAAGCAAAAATACTGACAAACTCCGTAACATTATGACTTACCCCTCTTCTTCCCTGACAAAAAGCGTAACAAAAGAACTTGCCCGCTTTCCGAGGACTGACAAAAAGCGTAGCACGACTTTTTCGGTCGCGGTACGCTTTTTTATGCACAAAACCGTAGTCCAAGGATGTTTTTTCAGTTTAACAACAGTAAATTATCTGTCGTATGATACAGACTCATATCGTTTTATTCGCACAATTTCTTCAAGCTCCACAAGTCTTTCCATATTTGCAGCCTGTTCATTATGCCAACGCTTGAAGCTCTCATGGCGTTTCTGTGTAATTTCCCTTGATACACCTCGTGACAATCCGAACTCCTTCATTGCATCACTATAGGAGCTTTGCATTTTTATAAGACTGTTTCTGTCTGACACATAGGATTTTGCATTCAATTTTCCGTCCCGTTCAGGGATTATCAGAAAATGACAATGTGGGCATTTTTCATCAAAATGGCAATATGCATCAATGATATGTCCACGACCTCCGAATGTTTCACTGACCCAATCCATTGAAGCCTTGCACCAGTTTTTTATACTATCCTGATCCTTCAATGTAGTTTCAAGTGCACCGCTGCTGAAGCTGGTAACAACTTCAAAACCATACACAGCATTGGAACGGATCTTACCTGTAACCAACTGCGACAAGCACTCTGAATATGTAATATCTTTTGGGTATGAATCCGTATAACTTAATCTGTAATTTTTAGCTTCGGGATTAGTTAAATGATGAAGCTCCTTGCCCTGTCTTCTCATATGGTTCAGGACGTTCTGACAAGCCCCGGCTGATTTCAGCTTCTGTATTCTTAATACAGCATAATTTTTCTGACTCATAATATCTACCTTCTTTCTGCATTGATTAAATATCATTGCATGTATAATATGATAGATAAAGCCATACGATAACTTGATAAAATGACTATTTTCAATAGTCTACTCACTATACTTTTGCAAGCAAAAGTCGCTCGCCCTACGGGGTGTTATAAACATTCATTAACTTTTCAGATGTGCTTGTTTTATTGCTATTTTTGTAGTATGATAAAGACATGTGTATTTTGCTTTTTTCACAATAAAATATGCCATTACATATAGTATAAATAATGGAAGTTTGCCTAATATATACTCTATATGTAATGACTTCAAAATAACAAATTATATTGTTCAATATATTTCGATTAAATATTATGAATTAGAACTATAATTAAGTTTTGCGAATTAATTATATATGAATGCAGAAACAGTATATTCGTTTTGCTCTTATGCAAAAAATAGCACTACATTTCATGCTTCGACAGAATTAATATTATATCTTTTGTATAATATTCACAGACTATAAAAAGGTGATATGGATGACTTTCAAAAGAATACATTTATCTTGTTGCATAAGTATGGCACAAAAAACAAATAACAAAAACATATATTGCGAATTATTAAAAATATTATATAGGCTTTTAGAGCAAGAACAAATAAATGGTGTAATTATCAACGACTTTTATTATTATGAACCTATTACTGAAGAAGCTATGTTATTTTATTTATCTCAACTTTAAGAAATAGTTTAAAACATTTTAATTAGTTTAAGTGCTGGTTCGGAAATGTGTTCATATGTAATGAATTCAGTAATAAACTTATCGCTTATGTCTTCTTGCTCGAGAAGTTTATAATATAAACGTAAAAGCTCTTCATATGTAGACAAATCAAAATCTTTATGAGCAGTGTTTATTGCATTTACTAATTTTGTACGTTTTATAGACATTGTATTTTCCTCAATCAACCAATATATTTTTTATATTATAATTATGATTTATTTTTTCACAAAGAGTAATATACCGTATTAAATAAAATTCAATAATTTTATCAAATCTTAAAACCATCATTGGAATGAAAATATCATCATTCAAAGTTTTACCTACTATAGAAATGCACATTGATATATTAACCCCATACAATTTACTGATTTCATTGAAAGTAAATGTAACATAATTTCGGTTAATCGTTTCATCGGGGTGCGTTTTTCTATGTATTTTTTTATTATACTTTTTTATTATCGGTATGTCAAATAATTTTGAGCAACCAATAATGCTATCAGAAGAACCGATGGGATCTGTCTTCAAACCAACAACAGGATAACCAACCCAAGAAAAAGTTTCATAGCAACCTTCTTTTTCTACTCGAAAATGTACATAGGTATTACCAATGCCAACTAATCGTTGTTGAACATATGAAAATAATTGTAACAAAAAGCTTTCCATATCATTTTTGCCATGTGCATACACTGTGGCAGGTATATCTCTTTTTGAAACAACAGTTGAAAAATGATCTAATTGATTATCAATTAGACGGCTAAATTCTTCCATTAATTGCGGTAACTGATTTGAGTATTTTATAAAACAATCCATATCATTTTGAGTTAACTTTATAAATGTTGGCTTTCCATTTTTTATAATTTTATACTTTATTTCTTCAGGTTTATTAATATTTTTAACACTTGTTTTTTTTGATTTATCAATGCGTGTTGATGTCAAAGTACTATTATTGGTTTCTTTATCAAACTTTTCTAATAAATTTTTTATTCCGGTGAGAGCATCCACAAAACCATCGTTTTGTGTTTTAAATTGATCAACTGGCTTCCCATCAGATGGAATATATTTAAGTTTACTAAAAGGATAATTTCCTCTGACAAAATCACGAATTATAACAGGAATAACAATACATTCTTTTTTACTATGTCTGTCTATTGCTATTTTTAATTCTTTTTTTAAACACTCATACGATGAAAGATAATTTGGAGAAATTAATAAAAATACAATATCTGAATTATTTAAATTACTTAAAACTTCCTCGTCAATATTCCCGCCAGCTTGGATAATACCATCATGCCAAACTTCTATATTATAGAGATTAGATAAAGCATTTAGATGAACTAAAAACTTTTTATACATCCGTTTATCTTCATGTGAATATGAAATAAAACATTTTATAGGTCGTTTGTTGTTTTCCATAACTATAGACTCCAAATAGTAAAAATGGGGTTATATTAAGATCTATTTAGATACACATCTAACAGTTTTTTTATTTCAGTAAAAGCATCTACAAAACCATCATTTTGTGTTTTAAACTTATCAACAGGTTTTCCATCTGTTGGAACATATTTTAGTTTACTAAATGGATATTCTCCTCGTACGAAGTCAGTAAGTATAACTGGTATCACAATACATTCATTATTTTTGTGTCTCTCTATTGCTATTTTTAACTCTTTTTCAAAGCAATAACACGACGCAATATAGGATTGTGAAATTAACAAAAAAACAATATCAGAATCACTCAAATTTTTTAATATTTCAACATCTATGTTTCCGCCGGCTGGAATCAAACCATCATGCCAACTTTCTATATTATAAAGTCGAGAAAGAGCGTTAAAATTTTCTATGAATTTTTTATACATCCGTTTATCTTTATGAGAGTATGAAATAAAACATTTAATAGAATCCTTTTTCATTTTAATTCCTCCGTTTTTTATTATTGGTTTAGGTGCTTAAGATACTGAATCTACTATGTGATTAATAATTGAAATACATAATCACTGTTTATTATTATAGTTTGAACACATAAGAATATCAATTCTTTTGCAAAAACGCTCCATTTTTCGACAAAAACGCTTTTTTACTAAACACAAACTTAAAACATTAAAGCATCCTTTTTTACTATCCCGGAGATAACAGCGGCAAGAATTTTAATTCCTGGCACTGCAATTTTTGCAATATTTTATTTGTTAAGATGTTGACTATGTTCTTCAAAAAAGCTTTTCAGGAATCTCATGATTTACAATATAATATGAAAATGACGGGAATACGTTTTCGTCAGTCTCTTTATTCAAGCTTCCTCCTAAAATCTGTTTTTACGGTATCAGTATCATCGAAGCAAATTTGGAAAAATGCTTTTGATATAAATATAAAATTGACTGTTAACCACAATTTTATATTCAAACTCTCTGGCTTTAGAGGCCGGTTCAGGACTGATTTTAATAGCTTTTATTGCAATTGAAGATTATAAGTCGATGATTTTTACAATGAGAAGACTACCAAAAAAGTTTTTTAAACTGGTTTTTTATTAGTACCAGTTTCGTCGTAAAATATGAAATATGATATTGTTATATTTCAGTTAGCTAAGTATAGTTATATTAACATATAATCAATATGATTACTGTTATATATTTTTTTGAAATATTATTTAAAACTTCAGTTTTATACATAATTCTTGGATATTAGATAATTCGTTTTTTATTGCATCCAATGAGGTACACAATCCTTTATTATCAAGTTTTTCTTTATGTAAGAGGTCATTTATTTTTAATATAGTTATAATAATTTTATCTATATTTTTCCTAAAACTCATAAATATTTGTTCATTTTGTTCATAGTAATAATGAGCATCCATAACTTTATCTATGTAATATTGTATTGCTTTTTTTAATATAATTTCATCAGACTCTCCATAGTTAGTTAATTGTAAAAGTTTTGAATATGCGTCCAAAGCAGTATCTACTTTTTGTCTTAAGATATTTGCATATCCATATTTAATTGTTTTAGAAATTTGTTTTTTTTCTGATATTTTTTGTAGTATAAAAATAATAATACCATCACATAAAATGGGAACTAATAGAACAATCCAATCTTTTGTTTGCATGTTAATTTCTCCTTGCTTAATATAAATTAATAAATCCATATCACTTATAACTATAAATTTCAAGCAGTGTAGCAAAAATGCTCCATTTTTCGACAAAAACGCATATTTTTTATACTTGACATATTCAAAAAAACCGCACCGTTACTGACGCCACGATGCGGTTGATTTTATATTCAATTATCTTTTCTCAGCAACAAATCATATTCATAACCGTCGCCTTGATAACTTTCTTTTATTCTTACAACAGATTCTGCAAAACCGTGTTTTTCGTACATATAACGAGCTCTTGAGTTATCATCTTCAACGCCGACAGTAAACTCGCTATAACCGTTTTTTGTAAGAATTGTCAGTACATTTTCAAGCAAGAAATTACCTAATCCCTTGCCTTGATATTTCTGATGAACACGAAAAGCATAAAGATATGCTCGTTTGCCTTTTTTAGCAAAGCGGTTATCATCACTAATGTACTTTACTCTTAATTCACCGATAATTTTATCACCGTCAAATAAAGCGAAAATATCAATAATCCCGGTTTCAATATCTCTTGTGTTTTCGGCAATCATTTCATCAACATTTTTATAATTGAAAAGTTGTGTCAGCAGTGGTAATTCTGTTATTTTTAATTTTCTTACAATATGCATTTTTGTATCTCCGAATATTTTACTCCGAACTTAAAATAATTTGATTTAATTGACTTTCTGAAAGTACATTTTCTAATGTTTTTATGGCTTTTTTATATTGATTCTTATAATGCGAGAAAGTATCGGTTTCCTGAATTTTGAAGCCGAGTTTAATATAAAGCAGTATAGCTTTATAACTCCACGGTTGTGTGTGAATATATACGGGAGTTTCACCACGTTCATTGAATATATCCATCACTTTTTGGCAGAGAACTAAACCTATATGTTTGCCTTGATGTTCAGGTGAAATAACGAGCCAATGAAGGGAAGCAACAGTATCATTGCCTTTTAAATCGTGCCAAGCGATACACGAGCCTACAACATCGCCATAAGTATCAGCAACAAAAACACAACGCTTTTTTAGTTCATCAATTTGATTGCAATAATTTGTTTTAAAATATACCTCAGCTTCTTCAACGGATGAAAAATCACCGATTTCATATTCAAGTTTAGCCCAATACTTTTCATCACCCACATCATACATCTTAAAGCTATAGCCTTTAGGTAACGAAACAGGCGTTGTACAAATTTTAGTGCATTTTAGTATCAAATTGTAATATGGAATACTTCTGTCTATCATCTTGTTTCCTCATCTCTTATGCAGAATATGCCACACATCATTACCGACAAATCCGCATTTTCTATATAGTGCTTCAGGGTTAGTCGTATTATCTACTTTGCCTGAAACAGTTGCAAAATCTGCAACATCTTTCATTCTGAACAGTAGTTCAGTTACTATCAATTGTCCTATTTTCTTTCCTCTGTATTGTGGCAATACCTGTATCCATTCAAGAATAAGTTCCTTCGCTTCTGTATCAAAATCAGCTATACCGCAACCAACATATTTATCCGTTGCTTTTTCCTTGACCATAATCCACAAAGCTGCATTGTAAACCGGTGTTTTAGTATAACTTTTAATAAGCTCTTTACTTACAGAGATGTCTGTATATGAATCGTTTATTATCTGTACGATTGCTTTAATATCTTTCCTTGTTGCTGTTGTAATCTCAAGATCATTAGTTATAACTTTCGGTATTTCTTTGAGATTGTGGTACAAGCGAAAATATTTTTCGTCTATATAATCTGATAATATCTCCGCACTGAAATCATTATCGTGCAGAATTTTCATATCAGGCGGTATTGTAATATTTTTAGTTTTCCAATACGGAATAGAAAGAGTACCGCAAGGATTATTTAAATATTCGGTAAGTGTAATCATGATTTTTCTCATATTCCTTTTGTATGTTCATCAAAATTAGCTTTTACAACTCGTCTTTCTGTGTCAGTTAAATTCCAAACATGAATACCTGTGTCAGCGGTATTGAAGAAAAACTTACAGTCAATAGGCATCTCAAACAGTGAACGATACAGTTGATTTATCATTCCGCCATGAGAGACAATGGCAATAGTTTCATCTGACTGAGATTCACTGATAACCCTTGCAAGTGCTTTTTCAGCTCTCTGCCTGAATTCAACCTGCGATTCTTGTCCATAAACTGCTTTGTCAACAGGCAAATCAGGAACTATAGGATATTTTTCTCTTACAACAGCTCTTGGCAATCCTGCAAGAAGCCCATTGTTAAATTCCATCAAGTTCTCATCAAAAACAATAGGTATGCCTGTTTGGTTCGATAAATGCCCGGCTGTTTGTTTTGCTCTTGTTAAAGTACTTGCATAAATTTTTGAGATGTTATAATTTTCGGTAACATAACCTGCCATAGCTTCAGCTTGTTTATGGCCTCGTTCAGTTAAAGCAAAATCTGCTCTGCCTTCGTGTACATCAAGTAAATCTGCCTCGGATTCTCCATGGCGGATAACTAAAAGTTTCACATTGCATACCTCCGACAAAAAAATAAGGCACCTCCGAAGATATACGGAGATGCCTGTAAGTTCAGAAAGATATTTTACATCAATCGCAAACGGACAAAACGGCTCTCCAATTCATAAGATTAAGATTCATCATCATTTTGTCCACCTGCCTTTCACTATTTTATTTAATTTTAATACTATTTCTACCGGTTGTCAATATTTTGAATACCAAAGTGCAAAAGTGTTGATTTTAAGTGCAAAAATATTTAAAAATTCCGCAAAAAAGTAGCTTTTTTATCATTTTTTTGTGTTGAGCATTGCCCTTAACTTTCATATTATTAATAGCTGTGACGATAGGAGTTATACAGCTAATAAATATGAAAGGAACTGTTTATATGGACAACAGACAAAACAATTTTAAGGAACTTTTTACCGGAGGGAAATTTGCAATTTTCATTATGCAGCAAAACGGGGAGGCAACGGATGTCGCCCTGAGGGTATGCAAGTGCTGTGACGACGGATTTCTGTTAAACCGCAGTTGCTTTGATTTCAGCAATGTAGCTGATGATCTACCCGAAATCAGAAAGGCAATTACAGAGCCTGATGTTAAAATCATCCTCACCTGCGAAGAGGACAAGACCTACCTTGTGAACAAGTTCGGTATCACAACCGAAAATGTGCTTATGCTGCAGGAAATTGCAAACGTGATTTTACAAGGCGAAGTACCGCAGGACAAGCTTCAGGCATTTACCGGCATTCACCTGATTTTCTATCCGCAGGAAGACTGTTCAAATGACACCTTATCGCAAAAAACAGAAAACATCCGTAAGGATATCAACAATCTCTTGCATTATCTGAAACTGAAAGATTCCATGCAAATAAAGCCGGAACGCAGTTACTTTATGGACGCCTTTGTGAAGAAAACCGCCAATGAAAACTACATTATTGTCGGAGTGAAAATCTTTGAACGTTATGGTCATAAGTATTTTTGTGCTATAAAAAGTACTCCGCCACATGACAGTATTATGATTGATACCGAATCAGAAGACTTACAG
>JAZRNB010000013.1:0-26603 GCA_045647985.1 Acutalibacteraceae bacterium | reverse complement strand
GGTGTCGGTGCTTCTCGTGTAAGAGATCTTTTTGATCAGGCTAAAAAGAATGCTCCTTCAATTATTTTTATAGATGAAATCGATGCAGTCGGACGTCACAGAGGTGCCGGTATGGGTGGGGGACATGATGAGAGAGAGCAGACTCTTAATCAGATGCTTGTTGAGATGGACGGCTTCGTAGGTAATGAGAGTGTTATTGTTCTTGCGGCTACAAACAGACTTGATATACTTGATCCTGCGCTTCTTCGTCCCGGACGCTTTGACAGACAGATCACAATGGGATATCCCGATATCAAGGGCAGATTTGATATCCTCAAAATACATGCGAGAAACAAGTCTCTTGCTCCTGATGTTCAGCTTGAAAATCTTGCAAAGACAACTGTAGGATTTACAGGTGCTGATCTTGAAAACCTTCTTAACGAAGCAGCTCTTCTTGCTGCAAGAAAGAATCTTAAGGCTGTTACTTCTGTTGAAATCGATGAGGCTATGATTAAGGTTGTAGTCGGCACAGAGAAGAAATCTCATAAGATTAATGAAAAAGACAAGAAGCTTACAGCTTATCATGAAGCAGGTCATGCTGTGTCATCATATTTCCTCGGCGGACAAGATCCCGTTCAGCAGGTATCAATTATTCCTACAGGTATGGCAGGCGGATTTACAATGCATATGCCGCTTGAAGATAAAATGTACCGTTCTAAAAAAGGAATGGAGGATGAAATTGTTACACTTCTCGGCGGCAGAGTTGCTGAAAGTATTATCATCGGTGATATTTCCACCGGTGCTTCAAATGACATCCAGCGCGTAACTGAGCTTGCAAGAGGAATGGTTACCAAGTATGGTATGAGTGATTCTCTCGGACCTATTACCTTCGGTTCCGGTGAAACAGAGGTGTTCCTCGGCAAGGATTACAGTACTGTGCGTAATTACTCTGAAGAAATTGCAAAGGACATTGATGAAGAAATCCGTAAGATTGTAACTAACGGCTATACGCGTTGTGAAGAAATTCTCAGGGCGAATATTGATAAGCTCCATATTCTTGCTGATTATCTTATTTCCAATGAAAAGATTGACGGCGAAGACTTTGTTAAGCTTATGGAAGGTGAAAATGTTCCTCCCGTTACTCTTGAAGATGCTGACGACAAAAAAGAAATTTCAGAATAAGGAGAATATGAAGATGAAAAGAATAATTGCTGTTTTGTTGATCTTGTGTATTTCTTGTTTTGTTTTTTTCGCTTGTTCTGAAAACAAGGACAAGGATATTTCAGCCACTGTTGATTATTCCGATATGCTTACAAATAAGGATAATCCCGTAGCCACCATTGAAATGGAGGATGGGGGAATTATGCTTATAGAATTATTCTATGATACTGCTCCCAATACAGTAAAAAACTTTATTGCTCTTGCAAATAAAGGCTTTTATGACGGTCTCACTTTTCATCGTGTAATCCCCGGATTTATGATTCAGGGCGGAGATCCTGAGGGAAACGGCACGGGTGGTCCCGGATATAATATTTTCGGTGAATTTTCAAACAATGATTTTGAAAATAACACAAAGCATATCAGAGGAACCATATCTATGGCCAGAAAGGGAAATCCCTATAATCCTGCATCTATGTATAATACTGCCGGTTCACAGTTTTTTATTATGGTTGATGATAATGACGGACTTGACGGTGATTATGCAGCCTTCGGATATTGCTTCTATGGTATGGATGTAGCTGATGCAATTGTATCAGTAAAGACGGATGCGAATGATAAGCCTGTTAAAGATGTAATAATCAAAGCTATCCGTGTTGATGTAGGTGATCGTATCTTTGAAGAACCTGAAACTTTGTTGTAAAAATGTTATTTAATTGTAAATAATTTGTGGACAGTTTTCTTTTTTCTTGCATAAATTTATTTTATATGGTATAAATACATTGAAAATTAAAAATAGGAGGAAATTACTATGTTTACATGGCCCATCAAATGGATTCTTAAGAAGGTTCTCGTTGCTGTTATCCCCGCACTTATTGCTATTGGTCTTCTTGATCTTGCAGGTGTTGATGTTGAGTCTTTCGTAAATGATCTTCTTGGCATGCTCGGCGGAGAAGAAGAAACAACAACAGCTGAAGCAACAACTGTTGCTGCTGAATAATTTCTTTTGGAATTATGAGGTGCCCGTGTTTCGCGGGCGCCTGTTTTTTTGTATAGGAAATTGCTCGCGTTGTGAGCAATTTAAATTAAAATAATAAACACCTATAGCCCCCATGCTTGAGGGGGGGCTGGAAAATTGTAAGATTTGTTTCTTATATATTAGTTCAATAAATTTTGTTGAAATCGGAGATAAACATGGATAGTACTGCTGTATGTATAAATAAAGCTTATGAATTGACGGATAATATTACACCAATTAAATCTGATTGCGGAAAAAACTGTAATAAGAAATGCTGCAAAGGAGATAATAAAAACGGAATGCTTCTTTTTCCGGGTGAAGAAGAAATTTTCCGTGATAATGCTAATTTTTCTGTTTTTTATGATCCGCGATATGAAAGTAATGTTGTGATCTGCAGCGGTAATTGTAACAGATCGGAAAGACCGTTGTCCTGCAGAATTTTTCCGTATTTTATATATTACGATGATAAGAAGAAAAAACTTACTGTCGCTCCGGATGTCAGAGCTTTGAATTTTTGTCCGCTTCTTGCAGAAAACTATGACATTGAAAGAAAATTTCTCAGATCGTTGAGAATATCAGCAAATAAATTATCGGAAAATAATGAAATTGTTGAGTTTTTGAAAAATATTACACAAAAATTAACTGACTTTAACGGTCTCGGAGTGTAAAATGTGTTGATTTATCGTAATTAAAGTAATATAATTATTATGTATTATTTGTGCGTGTGCATAATAAAGGAGATGTTGTTTGTGTGTTATGATGTAGCTGTTATCGGTGCGGGTGTAATCGGAGCTCTGACTGCCCGTGAGCTTTCTAAATACAATATCAGAACAGTATTGCTGGAAGCGGCAAACGATGTAGCAATGGGTGCCACAAAAGCAAACAGCGGCATTGTACATGCCGGTTTTGATGCTAAGCCCGGTACTCTTAAGGCAAAACTCAATGTCAAAGGCTGTGCAATGATGCCTGTTATCTGTGAGGATCTCAGTGTTCCTTATAAGAATAACGGTTCTCTTGTTGTTGCTTTTTCTGAAGAAGAAATGGAGACAGTAAAAGAGCTGTATGAGAGAGGTCTTGCAAACTCTGTTCCCGACTTGAGTATACTTTCAAAGGATGAGCTTAAGGCTCTTGAACCAAATCTTGCTGATGATGTTCACGGTGCTTTGCTCGCGCAGAGTGCAGGAATTGTTTGTCCTTATGAACTTACTATTGCTTCAACTGAAAATGCTGTAACCAACGGTGTTGAATTTGTAAGAAATTTCCGTGTTAAAGAGATTTTATCTGCTGACGATGTGTTTACCTTGAAATCTGATGCAGGAGAGATTAAAACCAGATATATAGTTGATGCGGCAGGTGCACATTCTGATGAGATTGCAAAGCTTATCGGAGATGACAGTGTTGAGCTTATAATGCGCCGCGGTGAATATTTTATTCTTGATAAGGCTGTAGGAAATATGGTAAGTCATACTATTTTCCAGTGTCCTACCAAGATGGGTAAAGGTATTCTTGTTTCTCCGACTGTTGACGGAAACCTTCTTATCGGTCCCACAGCTGAGGATATTGACGATAAAACAGATACTTCTACTACTGCAAACGGATTCAGGACAATCAAAACTTTTTCAGTGAAGAGCTGTCCCGATGTTTCATCAAGAAATGCCATAACATCCTTCACCGGACTTCGTGCACATCCTGTTAATGATGATTTTATTCTTGGTCCCAGTAAGGTTAATTCTAAATTCATTCATGCTTCGGGAATTGAATCTCCCGGTCTTACATCAGCTCCTGCTATTGCCGAATATCTCGCTGATATCATTATCAGCGATATGGGCGGAGCAGATAAGAATGAAGGCTTTGACGGAACGAGAAAGGATGTTTTCCGCTTCAGACATGCAACTGATGAAGAGAAGGCTGCTGCTATTGCTAAGAATCCCGCTTACGGCAGAATTATCTGCAGATGCGAAACAATTACCGAAGGTGAAATTATTGATGCAATAAAAGCTCCTGCTGGCGCAAGAGATGTTGACGGGGTTAAAAGACGCACAAGAGCCGGTATGGGACGCTGTCAGGGCGGTTTTTGCG
The DNA here is from genome assembly GCA_045647985.1 of Acutalibacteraceae bacterium. Taxonomy (GTDB): domain Bacteria; phylum Bacillota; class Clostridia; order Oscillospirales; family Acutalibacteraceae; genus RUG806. Next base: position 22,369 of record JAZRNB010000013.1, on the reverse strand, counting down.
GTTCTAAGGTTGTTGAGATTCTTGCTCGAGAGCTCGGTACGGAAATTAACGAGATTACAAAATTCGGTGCAGGCTCAAATATTCTTTTTGATAAAACAAAGTAACGGAGGTTGTTGTCATGTTAAATTATGATCTTGTTGTTGTAGGCGGCGGTCCTGCAGGCATGGCTGCAGCTCTCAAGGCTCGCGAATGCGGAATTGAAAGTATAATTGTGCTTGAAAGAGCAGAGACGCTCGGCGGTATTCTTGAGCAGTGTATTCACACAGGTTTCGGTCTTCATTATTTTGGTGAAGAGCTTTCCGGTCCTGAGTATGCATCGAAGTTTATTGAACAGCTCAAGGAAACCGATATAGTTGTAAAAACAGATACCATGGTTCTTGGAATTGATGATAATAATCTTGTTACTGCTGTAAACAAGGCGGACGGATTGCTTAAGATTCAGGCAAAGGCTATTGTTCTCGCAATGGGTTGCCGTGAACGTCCTCGCGGTGCACTGGAAATTGCAGGTACAAGAGCATCCGGAATTATGACTGCCGGTACTGCACAGAAATATGTTAATCTTGACGGATATATGCCCGGCAAAAAGGTTGTTATTTTAGGATCAGGCGATATCGGTCTTATTATGGCAAGACGAATGACACTTGAAGGTGCTGAGGTTAAGGTTGTGTGTGAATTAATGCCTTACTCAGGCGGTCTTACAAGAAATATTGTTCAGTGTCTTGATGATTTCGGTATTCCTCTCAGACTTTCAACAACCGTTGTGGAAACTCACGGTAAGGAAAGACTTGAAGGTGTTACAATTGCAAAGGTTGATGAAAACTTACAGCCTATAGATTCAACCAGGGAATATATTGAATGTGATACTCTTATGTTGTCTGTCGGACTTATTCCTGAAAATGAGCTTACAAAGGATGTAGGTATCAGCATCGACAGAATAACCAGTGGTGCGGTTGTTGATGAGATGAGACAGACTGACCACAAGGGAATTTTTGCTTGCGGCAACGTTCTTCATGTACACGATCTTGTTGACTATGTAACTCTTGAGGCTCAGTTGGCAGGTAAGGGTGCTGCGGATTATATACTCGGTAAGAGTGATGAAAATCCTTGCTATGTGAACAGTACTACAGGAAATGGTGTTAGATATGTTGTTCCTCAGCGAGTTAATATAAACAACAAAGAAGATGTTAAGCTGTATTTCCGTGTAGGCAGGGTATTTAAGAACGCAAAGGTTGTTCTTGAATGCGACGGCAAGGTTATCTCTTCCAAGAAAAAAGTGAAGCTTGCTCCCGGCGAAATGGAAAATGTTGTTATTCCTGCTGATATTCTCGGAAATATGACTTCGGACAGCTCAATAATTGTCAGGGTGGAGGAATAATTATGAAAAGAGAATTAACTTGTGTTGCATGTCCTCTCGGATGTCCCGTAACAGTTGAATATACGGATACGGAGATTATCTCCGTAACAGGAAATACCTGTAAACGCGGCGATGCATATGCCAGAACTGAAATAACAAATCCTACCCGTTCTCTTACCTCATCCGTTAAGGTTTGCGGCGGTGTGCTTCCTGTTGTTCCCGTAAAATCCGACAAGCCTGTTCCCAAGGATATGCTCTTTGACTGTATGAAGGTAATTAATTCTGTCTGTGTTAAGGCGCCTGTTGAAATAGGTCAGGTAATTATCGAAAACATTCTTGGCACAGGAGCGAATATAGTAGCAACCAATAATGATTGAAAGGTTATATCCTGATGGAAAAAGGTTATAAAAATACTGTCAATGTAGTGCCATCCGAAAGGCAGATAGAGTGGCAGAAAACTGAATTTTACGGTCTTATCAGTTACGGAATGCCTGTTTTTACAGGTAAGCAGTATGGTGACGGTTTTACCCCGCCCAGTATGTTCTGGCCGGAGGAAATGAATACTGATTTGTGGTGTAATATCGCAAAAAATGCAGGTATGAAGGGACTTGTTCTCACTTGCAAGCATTATGATGGTTTTTGTCTCTGGCCGACAGAATATACGGATTACAGCATAAAGATCTCTAATTGGCTGGACGGCGAGGGGGACCTCGTAAGAATGTTAAGTGATTCCTGTAAAAAGTACGGTCTGAAGTTCGGTGTGTATCTTGCTCCCTGGGACAGACACGAAAAGTCATACGGTACAGGCAAGGCATATGATGATTTCTTCTGCGGTCTTCTTACAGAGCTTCTTACAAATTACGGAGATGTTTTCTGTGTATGGCTGGACGGCGTGTGCGGGGAAAATGAACGCCGTGTTCAGAAGCATGATTGGGGCAGATATTATGCTCTCATAAGAAAGCTTCAGCCGGGTGCTGTTATTTCTTTCCGCGGGCCTGATGTTCGTTGGTGCGGAAATGAAAAAGGTGTCACCCGAAATGAAGAGTGGAGTGTAGTGCCTTCTTATATCGGTGTAAATGAAGACGGAAGTGAATCTGTTTCTCCTAATAAAAAACATATCAGTATGTTTGATCTTGATATCGGAAGCAGAAAGGCAATAAAGAAGGATACGGATTTTATCTGGTATCCCTGTGAAGTATCTCTTCCTATGCGCACACATTGGTTTTTTGAAGAAGATGATAAGTATTCTATAAAAACTAAAGATAAGCTTATGAAGCTATACTGCAACACCGTGGGAAATAATTCCTGCCTTATGCTTGGGCTTTCACCTAATAAGAGGGGAGAGCTTGATGATACTGATACTCAGATTCTTACGGCTCTCGGCTGTGAATTGAATCTTTTCTTCGGGTATAATCTTCTTAAAGATGCCGGAGTAGTGTCGGCATCAAGTGAATATAACAGTGAAACAAAAGCTGAAAACATGTTTACTGATGATATGGAAACATACTGGAGACCTGCCGCATCCGATAAGCATCCTGAGATTATTGTTGATATTCCCGAACATGAATATTTTGACAAAATTGTTATCAGGGAGAATATTGCTCATGGACAGCATATAGAAGAATTTGATGTTCTGGGCTTTGATATTAAAAAGAATAAGTGGAAAAAGCTTATTGAGAGCACAACGGTGGGCTATAAGCGAATTCTTAACATCAAGCCCGGTGAGTATTCAAAATTGAAATTCAGATTTAATGAATTCAGAGAATTTTTCGAGATTTCAAATATATCCGTAAACTAACATTCAGGCGAAGCTGAAGCTTCGCCTGTCTTTTATATTTTTTGTAAGATTTTTAAGAAATCAGGTTTACAGATGATACTATTTTTATTATAATATCAATATGTTGGATTGAGGTGTAATTTATGGATTCATTTATGCCCGTGAGAATTATCAGCGGAAAAAATTGTTTACTTGAAAAGGGAAGCTGTATTAATAAGCTCGGAAATAAGTGCCTAATTGTTACCGGAAAAGCATCTGCAGTCAAAAGCGGAGCTTTATATGATGTGCAAAGGCTGCTTGATTGTATCGGTATCGTATATGAAGTTTTTGATAAGATAGAGCCCAATCCCGAGACTATAACTTGTAAACTGGCAGGTGATAGGGCAAGAGAAACAGGCGCTGATTTTATTTTTGGAGTCGGCGGAGGATCCGTACTTGATGCATCTAAGGCCATTGCAATTTTTGCATGTAATGAATTTGTAAACCATTGTGATATATACAACAGAAGTGTTCCTGCCGTGCATCTTCCCGTTGTTCTTCTCGGAACAACATCAGGAACCGGAAGCGAAGTTACCGGTGTCAGTGTCCTTACCAATTCTGATAACGGCATAAAAAAGAGTATATCCGGTTCAGACTGCTATGCAGATATTTCTTTTTGTGATTACAAATATTCAATGACTGTTTCTGTTGAAACAAGAATCACAACAGCGCTGGATGCTTTTTGTCATGCAACTGAGGCATTTGTCGCATCGTCCTCAAATGATTTATCGGCTCTTTATTCGCTCAAGGCATTGAAATATCTGAGAGAATTTATTCTTAGTGATAAAATGAACGACAGCATTTCCGAATGCGAATCTGAAAGACTTTATTATGCTTCTTTGTATGCCGGGCTAGCGATAAATATCGCAGGAACTTGTTTTCCGCATACCGTAGGTTATTATCTTACCGAAAATCATAGCGTTCCTCACGGAAAAGCCTGTGCCGTCCTTTTACCATTATTAATGAATAAGGCAAAAAAATATTGCCCCGAAAAAATCGGAGCAATTCTTGATTGTCTTGAAACAGATTTTGAGACATTGGTATTTTTTATAAAGAAGCACTCTCAGTTAAATGTAAAGGTGAGTGCAGATGAAATTGACAGCGTATCTCTTCGTTGGAAGGACGGAGTAAAGAATTTCGACCGGACACCGGGAGGTTTTACTTATACCGAGGCTGCCGATGCGCTGAAAGCAATTATTTGCTGAACAGATTTTTGTTCTGCGGCTCATTTTCAGTGTTAATTATGTTTCGGAACAATGCAACATATTTGTCTGCTATGAATTTATCGGTATGCATACTTCCGAAAAACCATTTCTTGAATTCGCATTGCTGGGAGAGTTCATCGAAATATGCGCCGAGGGCGGTTGCACGAAGTGTTTTATTGTCGCTAAGGCGCAGGAAATCTCTGATTTTTGCAGGAGGCTCATGTGTAATAATGTAGTCGACCTTGTACTCTTTTCTTTCCAGATTGCTTACTCCAGTAAGCATTTCCTGGGAGGTTGGTATTTCTTTTCTTGTTACAGGATCATCATTTTCATGAAGATCGTATTCGGGATCCTCACCGCCGCCCATTGTAAAGAGTGTTTTTCCCTCAATTTCAAAAGTCTGACCGCGCATAAGATGGAAGATGTTTGAGCGTATTTTGTGAACTCTGCCGCCATTCCATATTGCTACGGGCATTTCGTTTAATATGTTAAAATTTTCGTGTGTACCGTCAATAAAGCAGATGTTATACTTTCTTTTTTCCAGACGGTTGAGAAACTGAGTTTCTTTAATATCATTGTTCCATATAAAACCAAAATCTCCGCATATAATAAGAGTATCATTCTTTTTCAGCATGCTGAGTTCACTTTTGCTGAGTCTTTCGATATCTCCATGTAGGTCGCCAGTAATATAAATCATTTATAATCCTCCGTGGGGTGTAGAAATTACATATCTATAATACAACAAGAAGTTGGTGTTGTCTATGAAAAAATTCATAATTTTTATACTTAGTTTTTTGATATTAATAAACGGACTGTCACTAAGTGCTTTCGCTGCTTTTACGGATTCATTGGAAATTGATGCCGGAATAGCTTATCTTGTCAGCGCAGATGATGACACAGGTATAATTTATGACAAGAATTCTCAGGTGCGTTGTGACCCCGGTGCACTGGTTAAAATTGTAACCGCAATTCTTGTTATTGAAAACTGCGATGACCTTTCGGCTAAGGTTACCGCTTCAGGTGATGCAATAAGGAGTATTGAGCGGCTTGGAATAACAACAGCAGGAATTCTTGTCGGGGAAACTATGACAGTCGAGGAATTGCTGTATTGTCTTCTTGTATACAATGCGAATGATGCAGCAAATGTTCTTGCTGAATCAGTGTCCGGGAATATTATCAAATTCACAGAAAAAATGAATGATTTTGCAAAATCTCTCGGACTTAAAGATACATCGTTTTCAAATCCCGGTGGATACATTTCCGAGAATCAGTACACAACTGCCCGTGATATGGCGGTAATGTTCCGTTATTGTATGGAAAATCCTGTTTTTTCTAAAATTATATCAACATTTCTTTATGAAATGCCTGCAACTAACAGATACTATGAAACCCGATATCTGAAAAATACCAATTATCTGATTAATGCAGGAATATCTGATTATTATGTCAAGAGTGTAAAAGGCGGAAAATCCGGTAATACATCTTCAGGTAATTGCAATGTGGTATCGATTGCAGCAAAAGACGGCTATAGCTATGTATGCGTTGTTATGGATGCCCCTGTTATTAATGACGATGAGGATGAAGCTCTCGAAAATATGGCTTTTGTCAATTCCAGAGAGTTGTATTCCTGGGCTTTTGAAAACATCAAGCTGCGAGTGGTTGCAAACACATCTACCTACGTCGGTGAGGTCAAGGTGAATCTTTCAAATGAATTTGATTACGTAAGTCTTGTCCCCGTTGAAAATGTCAGCGCTCTTGTTCCGTCGGGGGTTACAGCTGAAAGTGTTCTTATTGAACCTATAAGCGAGCTTACTCTTGAATCCGTTGATGCACCCGTCAAAAAGGGAGATTTGCTTGGTCGTGCCGCAATAAAGTATGCAGGGGAGACCGTGGCGGAGGTTGATCTTGTTGCGGCTTTTGATGTAAAGCTCAGCTCTGGCAAATTTATTGCAGATAAAATTCTCAGTATAATAACCAGTCCGGCATTCATTATCTTGTTTCTGATTGTTATTGTTGTTATTATTCCCTTATGTATCATATCGCACAGAAATAAAAGAAAACTTAAATTAAGAAAGCTTCGCGCTCAGAGAAATAATGTAAAGAGAGGTTAAAATGATGGATTCAAAATTCAAGTACTCAATGCTGGCAGGTCTTGCTGCCGCTCTTGCAATAGTCCCTGTTAAGGCTTATTTTTACAAGCCCGAAAAGATTTCGGGAGAGGTTCTTCCCGATGAAAAAGTGAATCTTGATCGATTCAGAAAAAATCTGTCGGATGCTATAAAAATCCCTACAATAGCAAGCAAGGATCCTGCCAAGACAGATTGGGCTCCATTTGAAGATTTCGCTGCATTATTAGAGGAAAGATATCCTTTGATTCATCAGAAACTTGAGCTTGTTGATGTTGGTTGCAAGGGACCCCGTCTTTACAGATGGAAAGGAAAGAATTCTTCTCTTGATGCTGTTGCACTTCTGTCACATCAGGATGTAGTTCCTATTTCTGAAGGCACACTTGGGGATTGGACTTATGCTCCTTTTGACGGACATGATGACGGTGAGTTTATCTGGGGCAGAGGTGCTCTTGATATGAAGAATCATCTTGTTGCTGTAATGGAAAGCGTTGAAGATCTTCTTGAGGAGGGCTTTGAGCCTGAGCGAGATGTTTATATCTGTCTCGGACACAATGAAGAAGTTATGACATCTGAATTTTCAGGTGCCGTTGTTATGTGTGATTATTTTGAAAAGAACAATATCCGTCTTGATTGTGTGCTTGATGAAGGCGGTGCTATTCTTCCTGTAAATGTCAAGGGTGTTCTTAATAAGAATCTTGCCGGCGTAGGTGTTGCGGAAAAGGGTTATGCCGATTTTGAAATTTCAGTTACTGCTAAAGGCGGTCATTCGTCTCAGGCTCCCAATCATACTGCTCTCGGTCATCTTGCGGATGTAATCAAGGATATTGAAAATCATCAGTTTGATGCAGAGCTTTCACCTATGATGATGCAGCTTTTTGATAAAATCGGCAGAAATTGCTCTTATCCCGTAAGACTCGTCACTTGTAACCTTAAACTACTTAAACCGCTTATTACAAAAATTATGACTTATATTCCCCCTGCTGCAAGTCTCATCAGAACAACTCAGGGTGTTACAATGGCATCGGGAAGTCCGGCTCCGAATGTGCTTCCTCAGAAGGCATCTGTTAATGTTAATGTACGTATTTATCCGGGTGAGACCATTGATGATGTTACAAATCATCTCAGAAAAGTCATTAAGAATAAAAAAGCAGAGATAAACGTAAAGCCCGGTTGGAAGAATCCTTCAAAAATTTCTCCAACAGATTCAAGGAGCTTCAGAATTATTGAGGAAATCTGTATGGGTATGAATTCAGATAATATTGTTGCTCCTTATCTTGTTATGGGTGGTACAGATGCTTGCCATTATGAGAGAGTATGTGAGAATATTTACCGATATTCCCCCTTCCTTGTTGATACTGGTTTGCTTCTAACTACTCACGGCACTAATGAAAGAATTCCTGTGAGTTCAATGGCTGACGGAGTTGCATTCTTCAAGAGATTTATCAGAAAAGCATCAGAAAAATAATTTTAACCCCACAGAAGCCTTCTGTGGGGTTTTTTATATATCGGAACAAAGATTCCCCAAGATTGGAGGTAGTGGTTTAATAAATATAAATAAAAAAGGACTGCATATATAAGCAGTCCGTAAATATTAAAATACCCCGCCTTGCCGTATACAGCGATAATAACCTGCTCTCAAGCAGGTGGGTACCATCCTGGTTGGTTCACGCTCCCTTCGTCCGTAAAACGGGAGGTCTGCAATCCGCAACCAGAGATTAATTCCCTGAAAATGTGTGTTGGGTTAATATAACTGTACGTTTATCGCACAAGGCAGGGGGAATCCAATCATTACTCTTCGTCTTCAAAAATGAAGATTTCACTTAAGCGCTCTTCGAAGAGTTCTCCGATTTCATTAAATTCGTTTTCATCCTCAATCGGCTCAAGGTAGTATTCATCGTTATCTTCGATTACTCTCAGAATAATCAGTTCGTTGTTTTCATCCTGAAGCTCATCTTCTTCAGATTCAACATAAGGTAATAAGGCAACATATTTGCCTTTATCGGTCTCTATACGGTCAAGCTCCTCAAAGAGATGCTCGTTTCCGTCTTCATCAAAAATTGAAACTATTTCAGGTGTGAATTCATCCATAATATTTTCTCCTGTTTTTTCTTTAATATAATCATATTGTTTTTGAATTATTCTGCCAATAATCAGTCAATAAATTCAGCTGACCATACAAATGTGAATATTTCTTCGGATGGAAGCTTGTTAATTGCATCCTTTTTTGAAATATCGTCTTTTCTTTCGAAGGAATCATTAACGCCGAACCAGGGTTCAATGCAAACATAGGGAGCAGCAGGCTTTGCCCAAATTCCGAGATAAGGTGAGCCTCCCATATTAAAATTAACTGTATGTTTGCCTGTTTTGTGCTTAAGTGTGATATTCTCTGATTTTATATCATGAAGAATTAAGGCATCTTCATTAAAAATTGATTCAGTAATTACAATTTCCTTCTCATTATTAAGAACATTGTATGTCTCGGGAAGTCTTAAAGAATTTACTAAATCGATTTTTTCTGTATCCAGTGTTTCATTGTTATCGAAAACAAGAGAATCGCCGATTTTACAATTAAATCCGGGATGTGCTCCGAGAGAAAAATACATATCCGATTCATTTTTGTTTACTACATTGTGTGCTACAGTAAGCTTGTTTTCTTCAAGAGTATAAGTAACAATAAGATCAAACTCAAACGGGTAAATTTTAAGTGTTTCTTCGGATTCAGAAAGAATAAAAGACATAGAGTCCTCTTCTTTGTTAAGCAAAGTCCAATCAGACTTTCGGGCAAAACCGTGTTTCGGCATTGTGTATTCTTTACCGTTATAGAAATATTTGTCATCAATTAATCTTCCGACAATGGGGAAAAGAATGGGGGACTGGCCATACCAGACAGATTCATCACCCTGCCACAAATACTCATAGTCTGATTTTTTAGAATATATGCTTGTAAGCTCGCATCCTGCCTCTTTTACACCGACTTTATAAAAATTATTTTCAATATAATGTATCATAATTCTGCCTCCGAACGTGTATTTACAATATGATTATACAATATTATATTGATGAATTCAATAGAAAAATGCCGTTAATTGCAAATGCAAATAACGGCAATAAATTTATGAAATGTTAATTAAGCTTCGTCTTTTTCTTTTGAAAGTATTATATTAATAATAATGCCAAGAACAAGTGCACAAGCTATAGTTGTTATTGTAACCTTTCCGAAAGAGATAGAGAGTCCGCCTATACCGCTTATGAAAATTGCGGAAACAACAAAGAGATTTCTGTTTTTCTCAAGGTCAACCTTCTGAAGCATTTTAAGACCGCTTACAGCAATAAATCCATAAAGAGCCATACATACACCGCCCATTACACAAGAGGGGATAGAATTAACAAAAGCGACAAATGGGTTGCAGAAGGAAATAATAATAGCAAGAATAGCAGACGTGATGATGGTCGCAACTGAAGCATTTCTTGTAATAGCTACGCAAGCGACTGATTCACCGTATGTTGTATTAGGGCATCCGCCGAATAAAGAACCGACCATTGAGCCGACACCGTCTCCAAGAAGTGTATTGCTGAGACCGGGATCCTCAAGGAGATCTTTTTCTATAATAGAAGAAATGTTCTTGTGGTCTGCAATATGCTCTGCAAAAACAACAAACGCAACAGGAACATAAGCAGCAATAAGAGAGCTGATATATATAAAATCAATATCCTTGATGCCTTTGTATGCGGTCATAAAGGTGAAATCAGGTACTGAAACAAAAGTAGAAAGAGAAACTCCGTCCTTCCATAAAGCTGTTATGGGTGAAAAATCCGAAATCATTAGTGCGGTATTGTCTGTAGCAATACCAATAGCTGTGATTATTCCGGCAGTTGCGTATCCAGCAAGAATACCAATTATGAAGGGAATGAGCTTGATACCTTTTTTCCCGTAGGTAGATGCAAGCATTGTAACAATGAGAGTAACTAATCCGCAGAAAATTGCAATTCTGTAGTCACCGCCCGCATTTGCCTTTTTGAGATCAGAAACAGCATTTGTTGCAAGAGAAAGACCGATAATTGCAACTGTAGGACCGATAACAACCGCAGGCATAATTTTATTTATCCATGCAACGCCGGCAAATTTTACTGCTATTGCAATCAGGACGTAGACAAGTCCTGCTGAAACTGCACCTATTATGAGACCTGTATAACCTGCAGCAACTGAAACAGCACCGGCAAAGGCAGAAGACATTGAACCGATAAAAGCAAATGATGATCCGAGGAAAACAGGGCTTTTTCTTCTTGTAAAGAGTATATAAACCAAGGTGCCCATACCTGCTCCGAGAAGTGCGGCAGCAGTGCTCATTGCGTTTTCTCCTTCAAGACCGGCATTACCATTGATGATAATCGGTACAACAAGGGTTGCTGCCATAATTGCAAGTAGCTGCTGAATGGCATAAATTATAAGTTTACCGAGATTAGGTTTGTCTTTGATGTCATAGACAAGCTTCATAAAAAATTGCCTCCTGTACTGACCGTTGGTCATATTAATAAAATTGCAACCTTGATATATTGATAACAAGGTTGCAAAAAAACATACAGATATGCATTCCCGTTAACAGTATAACCAAGAATATTGCTGTAATTATACTATCATTATAGTGGGGAAAAAGCAAATGTAATGTAGAAAAAAACATATTTTTGTAGGCATAAACAAAAATATGGCGAGGAATTTTACAATTATAATAGGTAAACTCCTGAATCAAGAATTACGAACTCATCATTGTTTACACGGACATATTTATACACAGACTCATCAAATTCCTTATAATCCTCAACATAAAAATTTCTGAGGTCAATTTTATTGATTTTTTTGGAATCTTTGTTGCATACATAAAGACACCCGTCATATTCACTGATGGAAACGGGGTGAGAGAATGTGTCAGAGCCGTCACCGCCGATGCGCATTATAACTCTGTTCTGCAACAGAGAATACTTCACTATAAGATTCTGATCGGGCACAACGCTCCAAATGTAGTTGTTATCAACAGCAACATCTCTTGCAGGAGAATCCTTATAAATGAGATCGGCAGTTCTTATAAGATTTCCGTTTTCATCAAAAATTCCGGTTTCTCCTGTAGAATAAATGATAAAAGTGTGTCCGTTCCAGAGACGCGCCGAATCACAGGAGACATAATCTCCAAGCTGTTTTGCTATGGGGGCATATGCGCTTCCGAATTTTGTAAGAAGATATGCGTTTTTTGTAACAGTTGCTATTGATTTTGTCTCAATGTCAAAGCTGTAGAAGGATACCTTTACAGAGTCATTATTCTGAGTTTCTCTGAGCACAAAAAGGATTCCTGATTGAAATCCGATGAGGTCAAGAATATCGAGGCTGACAACTTTAATCATAATTCTTCTCCTGAATTATTTTTCATTATAAACGAAAGGGTCATAAGTGAGTCGCTGAGATGTACGTTAGCGACATTGAGATCAGGGTATTTTCTTAGAATATCGTAATGTGAAAAATTCCAAAAGCTTTTTACTCCGAGATCAACAAGCATATCAACCATATCCGGCGCCTTGTCAGCAGGCAGACAAAGAACTGCCATATCGGGATGGTGTTCTTTACAGAATTCAGGAATTGAATCATCGGTTGAAATGGGAATTTCTCTTATTTTAATTCCGTTAAACAGAGGATCACAATCAAAAATGCCGATAAGCTTAAAGCCTTTGTCTTCAAATGACATCTGACTTGCAACAGCACGTCCGAGATTGCCAGCACCGATAAGAATCGCAGTTTTAAGCTCATTAAGCCCCAGAATACCTGCAAATTCTCCTATTAGCTGTTCAATGTTATATCCGTAGCCTTGCTGACCGAATCCGCCGAAACAGTTAAAATCCTGACGTATCTGTGAAGCAGTAAAACCCATTATTGCGGCTAACTCTTTTGATGAAATACGTCTTTCGCCGTTTGCATACAGATCGCATAAAAATCTGTAATATCGCGGTAGTCTTGATATTACTGATGATGAAATTTCTTTTGCATCTTTCATGTGATTAATCCTTATCAGTTGTTATTTTTACAAGAGTATCCATTATGAAATTGCCGAATTCTGTGCAGGTGCAACCGTCATCACGGCCGGTGATTTTCATTGAAGGATCAGCCATACAAATATCAATAGCCTTATCAAGCATTTCGCTCTCGTTAATGTAGCCTATGTGAGATAAGAGCATTGCTGCCGCTCTGAGCATTGAGCAGGGATCAGCATACTTAGCTCTGCCTTCGTTGACCATTCTCGGAGCAGAGCCGTGAATAGCTTCAAACATAGCATAGCGTTTACCGATATTTGCGCTGCCGGCAGTGCCTACACCACCCTGGAACTCTGCAGCCTCGTCTGTAATAATATCGCCGTAGAGATTGGGAAGAACAAACACCTTGAAGTCCTTACGACGTTTTTTGTCTATAAGCTTTGCTGTAGTAATATCTATGTACCATTCGTCAGTAATAATTTCAGGGTAGTCTTTGGCGATTTCTCGGCAGATGTTGAGGAATTTTCCGTCTGTTGTTTTAATTACGTTAGCTTTCTGAATTATAGACACACGTTCCTTTTTGTTGTTACGGGCATAGTTATATGCAAGTCTGGCAATTCTTTCGGTTCCTTCGGTTGTTGTCACAACAAAGTCCATTGCAAGCTCATCGGTTACATTTACACCTTTTGAGCCTACTGCATATGCGCCCTCGGTATTTTCACGGAAAAATGTCCAGTCAATGCCTTCCTCGGGAATACGAACCGGTCTGAGATTTGCAAAAAGATCAAGTGCCTTTCTCATTGCGACATTAGCACTTTCAATATTCGGAAGACCATCTCCTGCCTGAGGTGTGGTAGTTGGTCCTTTAAGTATAACGTGACACTGCTTCAGCTGAGTAAGAACATCATCGGGAATAGGCTGCATTTTTGCGATACGATTTTCGATAGTAAGTCCGTCAATTGTGCGGAACTCAATTTTTCCTGCATCAACATCATTCTTAAGAAGGAAGCTGAGAACACGTGCAGCTTCGTTTGTTATTACAGGTCCTATGCCGTCACCGCCGCATACGCCGATAATAATTTTATCAAGAGTTTTGTAATCAACAAAATCTTTGTTTTCCTTGATTCTTTCATTTCTTTCAAGCTGCTCTCTGAGGAGCTTCTCATAGGCTTCAAGAGCAAGAGCAATTTTATCTTCAAACATTTATATCAATCCAATCTTCATTTATTTGCCGTAAAATTAAGCATACCGCCTGCAAGAAGAATTTTTCTTGCACGCTCGGATAAATCTAGACTAAGCTTATATTCCTCATTTTTAGTATTATTTCTGAGGATTACACTGCCTTCTGAAGTAACAGCAGCATTTATGTTTTCGAGAGTAAGTGAATCACCTTCGGAAATACGTTCATAATCAGAATCAGAGCTGAATGTAAGAGGAATAATTCCCGAGTTAATAAGATTTGCTTTATGCATTCTTGCAAAAGATTTCGTGATTACGGCTCTTATTCCGAGATAGAGGGGTACAAGTGCCGCATGCTCTCTTGAGGAGCCCTGTCCGTAGTTTGCACCGCCTATAATGAAGCCGCCGCCCTCAGAGATGCATCTTTCGGGGAATGCTTTGTCGCAGACACCGAAGCAGAATTTTGAAAGGTAGGGAACATTGGAACGGTAGGGGAGTATCTTTGCTCCGGCAGGCATAATGTGATCAGTTGTGATATTATCTTCGACCTTAAGCATAACCTTTGCAGAAATCTCTTTTTCAAGAGGCTTTCCTACAGGCACTGACTTTATATTGGGACCGTATTTTATTATTCTGTCAGCTGCATCGTTTACTGAGTCGGGAAGAAGTACCATATTGTCATTTATGAGGAATTTTTCAGGCATTGTAATTTCAGGCATTTCTCCGAGGGTTCTGGGATCAGTAAGATAACCGTTAATTGCAGAAGCGGCAGCAACCTCGGGGCTTACCAGGTAAACACCTGCATCTGCAGTACCGGAGCGTCCTTCAAAATTTCTGTTAAATGTACGAAGAGAAATTCCCTTTGAGTTGGGGGACTGTCCCATTCCGATACAGGGACCGCAGGCACTTTCAAGAATTCTTGCACCTGCAGCTATCATATCTGCCAGAGCACCGTTTTCTGCAAGCATTGTAAGCACCTGCTTTGAACCGGGAGCTATTGAAAGACTCACATTAGATGCAACGGTTCTGCCTTTAAGAATTGCTGCAACCTTCATCATGTCAAGAAGTGATGAGTTAGTGCATGAGCCGATACAAACCTGATCAATTGCAATATTTCCGATTTCTTCTATCGTTTTTACATTGTCGGGCATATGAGGCATTGCTGCCATAGGAACTAATTTGCTCAGGTCAATAACGATGTGTTCATCATAGACGGCACCCTCGTCGGCAGAAAGCTCTGTATATGCATCTTCTCTGTTCTGTGCCTTAAGGAAATTGTAGGTGATTTCATCAGAGGGGAATATGGAGGTTGTTGCTCCCAGCTCAGCTCCCATATTTGTAATTGTTGCACGCTCGGGAACAGAAAGAGTTTTCACGCCGTCTCCCGTATATTCGATTATTTTTCCGACTCCGCCCTTAACAGACATAATCTTCAACACTTCAAGAATTATATCTTTGGCAGCAACCCAGGGTTGAAGCTTACCTTTTAATTCAACATTGACAATTGTAGGCATCGGGATATAGTATGTACCTCCGCCCATTGCTACAGCAACATCAAGACCTCCTGCACCCATTGCAAGCATACCGATACCGCCGCCTGTGGGAGTATGACTGTCTGAGCCTAAGAGAGTTTTTCCGGGAACGCCGAATCTTTCAAGATGAACCTGATGGCAGATTCCGTTTCCTGGGCGTGAAAATCTGATACCTCTTTTTTGTGCCACTGACTGAATAAACTGATGATCATCAGCATTTTCGAATCCGTTTTGCAATGTGTTGTGGTCTATATATGCAACAGAAAGCTCTGTTTTTACTCTTTCAATCCCCATAGCCTCGAACTGAAGATATGCCATTGTTCCCGTAGCATCCTGGGTGAGTGTCTGATCAATTCTCAAACCGATTTCTTTGCCGGGAATCATTTCACCGGATATAAGGTGACTTTTTATGATTTTTTGCGCAAGAGTAAGTGCCATATTATTTCTCCTATTATAAATTAATATTTATATTTTAATACTGCAGAATAATCTTGTCAATGTGAAATTTATAAGAAAAACATAAAATCAAAGAAAATGCCAACAATATTACTGACGGAGGGATTTTATGAAAGAAGGGATTATTATGATGAGAGGTATATTTAATCTTGAACCTGAAGCTGAAAATACGAATTCTGAAATTGATTTAGGCTCGGACAACGGAAATGACGGATGCTTTTTCATAAGATACAACGAAAAGGTTTTCTGTTGTATGAATATAATCGGACAGATTGAAGGGCATCACAATTTGTCGGCTGAAATAAAAACTACAAAATATGAGCATATAATTCCGAGACTTGTTTCACTTAACTGTGATGATAATATTTCAGGGCTTCTTCTGATTCTCAATACGGTGGGCGGTGATATAGAAGCGGGCATGGCTTTAGCGGAGCTGATAGCAGGTATCGAAAAGCCCGTAGTTTCAATTGTTCTCGGCGGCGGTCACTCAATAGGTGTTCCGCTTACTGTCAGTGCCGATAAGTCATTCATAACAGAATCAGCGACTATGACTCTGCATCCTGTGAGGACAAACGGACTGATTATCGGAGTTCCTCAGCAGCTGGCATACTTCCAGGATATGCAGGAAAGAATTATTTCCTTTGTCTGCCGCCATTCTTCGGTCAATGCAGACAGAATGAAGCAGCTTATGCTTGCATCAGGTACTCTTGTCGGTGATTTCGGTACTGTTCTTGACGGTGAAAACGCTGTCAGAGAGGGACTCGTTGATAGTGTGGGAACAATAGCTGATGCTTTGCGTGAAATCGACAAAATGTCTTCGGCGCAGTCTTGATTTAATATAAAAAAAGTGGTATAATAATTCAAAAAATTTAAGGAGAGAATAAACTTGGCAAAAACCTCCACAAAAAAGAAGGCTTCGTCAAGAAAGAAGTCTAAAAAGAAAAAATCAAAACAGCTGACGCTTACGGATATCATAATGAAAAAAGAGATCGCGTCTTCCGTGACGTTTATCGCAGGACTTTTTCTGCTTTTTGTTGCACTTTTTTCCGGTGGCGACGGTTCATTCTGGAATATGGTTCATTCATTCTATTTTGCTGTTTTTGGAATATGCGGATATTATATTCCGTTTTCCATACTGTTTTTTGCAGTTGTAACAATTCTTAACAGACAGAAAGGTGTTCATTTTGCAAAATCAGCTGAGCTGTTGTTTTTATTTGTTCTGATATCATCTTTTCTTTTTGTGAATACCTCCGCAGCTGCAGATTCGGGATACGGAAGCGCAATGAAAGATGTTTTTTCAGCTGCTTATACCCAACCTGTGATTTCACTCACAAACGGCGGAGTTATCGGCGCATTCCTCGGCGGTGCAATTTTTCAGATGTGTAAATCTGTTGTACTGTCAAATGTGCTTCTGACAGTGCTTCTGATATGCGATATTATGCTTCTTTTCGGTATTACTCTTGTAAAGTTGATTATGCAGATTGAAAAGCCGGTGAAGAAAGCCGAAGGCGCTATCGGAAGATCAAAGGATGAACTGATAAAGCATCATAATGAAAAGAAGCAGGAGAGAGTTAACGAAAAACAGATACATAAGGAAGAAAAGCAAGAACGAAAGGCTTCTTCTGAAAAGAAGATCAATCCGTCAAAGCTTATTAAGGATTTTATTGCTACAAATAACATAGTTGAAGAAGATCCTGAAGAAAAGGCAGTAGAAAAAAAACAAACTGTTGAGCACCGTGCAGAGCCTGATATGTTCTCAATTGCAGAACTGGTTGCAAAATCCAAAAAACAGGAAGAAATGGATATTATTGCTGATGATACCTATGATACTGATGATGCTGTTGATAGCACCGTTCCCGTTGCCGCAGGTGCTGATGTTACACCTGAAAAGCTTGAGCCGCTTTCTGAAAAGGAAGCCAGAGAATTGCGTGAAAGTCTTGATAATGCGGTGAATCAGGTTCCCGAGGTTGAATATACACTTCCTCCTCTTGAGTGTCTTAATCTCCCGAAAAAGGAAAATTCCGGATTTAATGAGGATGAGCTTAAAACTAATGGTGAGAAGCTTATTGCCGCGCTCGACAGCTTCAATGTCAGTGCGTCCATTGTTGGCGTTGTTCCGGGCCCTACTGTAACTAGATATGAGCTTTCACCGGCTCCCGGTGTAAAAATAAGCAAATTCACTAATCTTTCAGATGACCTTGCTTTACATATGGCAGCTCCTTCAGGCCTTCGTATTGAAGCTCCTATTCCGAATAAAGCTGCAATCGGTATAGAAATTCCGAATAGAAATAAAACTACTGTTACCTTCAGAGAGTCAATTGATAATGACAAGTTCAGAAAATCAAAGAGCAGACTTACGGTTGCGTTAGGTAAGGATATTTCAGGTAATCCAATGTTTTCTGATCTCGCAAAAATGCCTCATCTTCTTGTTGCAGGTACTACAGGTTCAGGTAAGTCTGTTTGTCTTAACTCTATGATTGTAAGTATTCTTTATAATGCTACTCCCGATGAAGTAAAAATTCTTCTTATAGATCCTAAACAGGTTGAGTTCGGTATTTATAACGGACTTCCGCATCTTCTCGTACCGGTTGTGTCTGATCCGAGAAAGGCTGCAGGCGCACTTGGCTGGGCTGTTACGGAAATGCTTACAAGATATAAGACTCTCAATGCTAACGGCGTAAGAGATATTGCAGCGTATAACAGTCTTTGTGATGAAAGGGAAGACCTTGTCAAGATGCCTCAGATCGTTATATTTATAGACGAGCTTGCGGACCTTATGACTGTTGCTCCCTCTGAGGTTGAGGATTCTATTCAGCGACTTGCTCAGATGGCTCGTGCTGCCGGAATGCATCTTGTTGTTGCAACGCAGCGCCCCTCGGTTGATGTTATTACCGGTGTTATCAAGGCAAATATACCAAGCCGAATAGCTCTCACAGTTAAATCATATGTTGACTCAAAAATTATCATTGATACAGCCGGTGCCGAAAAGCTTATGGGTAATGGTGATATGCTTTATTATCCCGTAGGCGTTCCAAAGCCTGTTCGTATTCAGGGCTGTTATCTTTCTGACGGTGAAATCGAAAAGGTTGTCGATTTCATTAAGGGTAATAATGCTACAAATTACAGCGATGAGGTTCAGCAGGAAATTGAACGTCAGGCTGTGCAGGAAAAGAAAAAGACAGACGAGCCTGCAGCAGCATCCGGCGGTGATGGAAATGATGAATTACTTAACCGTGCCATTGAACTTTTCCTTTCTGCTCCCGAAAAGGCATCTATTTCTGCACTGCAGCGTCATCTCGGTCTTGGCTTTGCTAAGGCAGGACGTCTTATGGATATTCTTGAGCAGAAGGGTATTGTAGGTCCACATATGGGAAGTAAGCCACGAAATGTACTTATTACAAAGGCGCAGTGGTATGAAATGAGCGCTATGTCATCCGATGCGGTTGCTGTTAATGCTGATATGGATGATTTTACGGAAGAAACTGACGGAGAAAACAATTGATATGTTTTTACCTGTAACAAAAAATGAAATGCTGGACAGAGGCTGGCATTATGTAGATTTTGTTTATGTCTCGGGTGATGCTTATGTGGATCACCCGAGCTTTGGTGCTGCAATTATAACCCGAGTTCTCGAAAATGCCGGCTATAAGGTTGGCTTTATCAGTCAGCCTGATTGGAAAAATTGCGATTCAATTAAGGTTTTTGGCAAGCCGCGTTACGGCTTCTTTGTTTCATCCGGCAATATCGACTCAATGGTTGCTCACTATACTGTTGCAAAAAAGCGCCGTACAGAAGATTTATATTCCCCCGGAGGTAAATCCGGAAAGAGACCAGACAGAGCAGTAGAAGTGTACTGTAAGCTTATAAGAGAGGCTTACGGTGATATTCCGATTGTCATCGGCGGTCTTGAAGCGTCTTTAAGGCGTTTTGCTCATTATGATTATTGGGCTGATGAGGTGAGACCGTCAATTCTCGTGTCTTCCGGTGCTGATTATCTGTCCTTTGGCATGGGTGAAAGGCAGACAGTTGCTGTTGCTGATGCCCTTGCTCACGGAAATAAAAAAGATGTGTTACGGAAAATCAAGGGAATTTGTTATTTGTGCCCTGTTGCCGAGACTCCGTATACGGGTGTTGAATGTCCATCTTATGAAAATGTTCTCGGAAATAAGAGGGAATATGCAATTGCCGCCCGTATTCAGCAGGATGAGCAGGATTTCTTCAGAGGCAGACCTCTAAAACAGAAGCACGGAAAAATGATGCTTGTTCAGAATGTGCCAATGGACCCTTTAAGCACAGAAGAGCTTGATAAGATCTATGAGCTGCCATTTATGAGGACCTGGCATCCTTCTTATAAAAATGTCGGCGGAGTGCCTGCTATCGAAGAGGTGGAGTTTTCTATAACTCATAACCGAGGCTGTTTCGGTGGTTGTAATTTCTGCTCAATAGCTTTTCATCAGGGCAGGTATATTTCTTCAAGGAGTAAAGAATCTATTATTAAAGAAGCAGAACTTCTGACTTCATTACCGAATTTCAAAGGATATATTCATGATGTCGGAGGTCCTACTGCGAATTTCAGATTTCCTTCATGCTCCGGCCAAGAAGAAAGAGGACTTTGTAAGAACAAAAAATGTCTTGCGCCGATACCTTGCAAGAACCTGAAGGCTGATCACACTGAATATCTTGATATTCTCAGAGAGCTTCGCAGCCTTCCTAAGGTCAAGAAGGTTTTTGTCCGTTCGGGAATACGATTTGATTATATGCTCGAAGATAAATCTGATGCATTTTTTAAGGAACTGGTTACCCATCACGTAAGCGGTCAGTTAAAGCTTGCACCTGAGCATTGCTCTGCCGCTGTTCTTGATAAAATGGGAAAGCCTCATGTTGAAACCTATAAGAAATTTGCCGATAAATATTTCAGGTACACTAAGAGCATAGGCAAAGAGCAGTATATAGTTCCTTATCTTATGTCCTCTCATCCCGGCTCAACTATAAGGGATGCTGTTGAGCTTGCGTTATTTATAAAAGAGCAAAAGCTGAGACCTGAACAGGTACAGGATTTCTATCCGACACCGGGAACAATAGCTACCGCTATGTTTTACACTGAGCTTGATCCGTATACTCTTGATAATGTATATGTTGCAAAAAAGCCTGAGGATAAAGCAATGCAGCGTGCATTAATGCGTTATTTTGCTCCGGAGAATAAACAGCTTGTTATAAAAGCATTGCGCATTGCAGGGCGATCGGATCTTATCGGCAACGGCAAAAACTGTCTTGTTCAGGCTGACAGCAATGTAAATCGTAATGCTGCTTCAAACAGAACCAATCGAACTAATAACAACAGAGGAAGATTTTATGAAAATCCCCGTAAGAATAAAAAATAAAATACTCAGCCTTATTATCGGTCTTATTGCATTTTTCGTTGTAATACTTGCCGGTATCTTTGGCATCTCTGAGGATGAGCTGCAGAATATTGAAAATGGAAAATATACCGATTATCCGTTTTGTGTTACATTCCTTGATGTAGGTCAGGGAGATTGTGAGATTATTTCGTGTAACGGTTATAATATTCTCATTGACGGCGGTGAAGCTGAGAATTCAGGTAAAATTCTGAGGTATTTTGAGGAAAATGATATTGAAAAGCTTGATTGCTATATTCTTACTCATCCGCATTCAGATCATATAGGTGTCGCCTCTGTCATATTATCCGAAATTCCCTGTGACAAAGTATTTACTACTTATTTCAGTGAATTCAATATTCCTACTACAAATGTATATGAGCGTACTCTTGATGCAATTTATGAAAGCGGAGCTGAGCCTGTTCTCGTTGAAGCAGGTGATTCCTTTATGTTCGGAGATCTGAAATTTGACATAATTGCACCATTTGTTGAATCTGAAGATTATAATGCGATGTCAATTGTATGCAAAGCCTCATATAAGGACACGTCTGTTTTGTTTACCGGAGATACTACAATACAAGTTGAGAAGCAGATGCTTGAGAATATGGATTTGCTTGATTCTGATATTATAAAAATAGCTCATCATGGCAGCTCATCCTCAAACTCTGAGGAGTTTATCAAAGCGGTAAGTCCTGAATATGCTGTTATTTCCTGCGGCAAAAATAATACATACGGTCATCCGCATAAGGAAGTAACCGGGATCCTGTATAAGAATGAAATTGCTTCTTTCAGAACTGATGATAATGGTACGCTGTATTACTACGGAGATGGCTATGATATGACAATGGAGAAATCAAAATGAAATACATTGTAGCTTCAGTTGAAGATGGTATTATCCGACTTGAGTGTGAGAATTCACCGGATATTTTTGTCAGCGCCGATAATATGCCGTCCGATATAAAGGAAGGAACTGTATTACATTTTGATGGTGAAAAGTATTCAATAGACACAACAGCTACCGAAACACGAAAAAAAGATGTTTATGAAAAGTTTAACAGGTTATTCCGTAAACAATAAAAAAAATAGAAAATCATATTGACAAACAGATTATGTTTTGATATAATTCTGTTTGTTCGATATGAACGAGCGAGAGTGGCGGAATCGGCAGACGCGCACGTTTGAGGGGCGTGTGGTAATCCCGTACGGGTTCAAGTCCCGTCTCTCGCACCATATTGAGTATTCATAAGGGATTTGACCTGTGAATACTCAATTTTTTATTTTTATACC
>JAZRNB010000012.1:0-21591 GCA_045647985.1 Acutalibacteraceae bacterium | reverse complement strand
GCTCTCTTGAACGGGCAAAAAGCTCTGCTCTTTCATTGAAAGCCATAACGGAAGCGTCGGCAAAGCCTTCCACGTCGGATGAGGTAAGTGCAAAATAAACACTGCCGCTCAGAACACCCGAGCCCTTATATCCGTTCTTTATAACCTCACGGGGCATTACCTTACCGTTGACATTTACACTGTCTGTATTATAAACCGCCTCAGGTCTCTTCTGTGTTACTATTGCGGCTTCTACCTTCATAGGCATAAGGGTACCTCCTTTATTGTGATGCGGTGCTCTCACCGCAGATTTCTGTCATTTTCTTTCGTACGTCCCCTGCAAGATACAGAGATCCGCACACAATAAGCACATCAAATTCATCAAGAACCGAAAATGCCTTTTCAACTCCCCTTACGGGATCTTTGCACGGCGTACATTCTACGCCGAATTCACTTATAACACCTGCAAGCTCTTCACAGCTCATGCTTCTGGGATTTGAAGGCTCAACGGTAATAACCTTGCTGAAATAAGGCACCAGATTACCGAGAGACTTTTTTATGTCCTTATCTGCCATCATTCCGATAACGGCAAGAATTTTCTTCCCTGCAAGGTGCTTTTGAACCAGATATCCGAGAGCGGCAGTAGAGCCGTCATTATGTGAGCCGTCAAGAATTACAAGCGGCTTTTCGGATATTATCTCAGTACGTGCAGGAATGCGTGCCTTTTCAATACCGGATTTTACGGCATCTCCGTCAATTATGAAGCCCTTTTCACGCAGAACCTCAACTGCCCCCGTAACAAGTGCCATATTGTTGAGCTGATGCAATCCTGAAAAAGGAATACGAAAGCTGCACTCATTACTTTTTACTTCAGTACCTGCAATGCTTTCCGAAATAACATCAAAAAGCAAGGATGAATCTCTTATCAAAAGTGGGGAATTCATTTCAGAAGCTGACTTTTTTATAACGGAAAGAACCTCTTCCGTCTGTTCACTTCCCGTAACAACCGGACAGTTTTTCTTGATAATTCCGCACTTTTCAAATGCGATTTTTCCCATAGTGTTACCCAGAACACCGATGTGATCAAGGGACACAGATGTAATTATACTGCAAAGAGGCTCTTCAATTATATTAGTTGCATCAAAACGGCCGCCGAGACCCGTTTCAAGTACAACAAAATCGCAATTTTTTTCAGAATAGTAAAGAAATGCCGCAGCAGTTACTGCCTCAAATTCGGTGATTCTGACACCCTCCTCAGAGAGCTTTTCTATGGCATTCTTTACCTTTTCGGTGCATTCTGTCAGATCCTCGGGGGAAATCATCTCCATATCAAGCTGTATTCTTTCACGAAAATCTATAACATACGGAGAAGTATAAAGCCCCGTTCTGTAGCCTGCCGAATGCAGCACCGACGCTAAAGCCGTGCAGGTACTTCCCTTTCCGTTAGTACCTGCAACATGAATAAATCTTAATTTTTTATGGGGAGAGCCGAGTCTTTCTGAAAGAAGTGCAATTCTTTCAAGCCCCGGCATTATCCCGAATTTTTCAAGTGAATGATAATAATTTCCCGCTTCACCAAGTGTCATATTACGTCACCTTTTAACCGAGTTTTGCGATACTTGCTTTAAGAAGCTCTGCTTTTTCGTTGAGCTTTATCTGATTTGCCTTCTGCTCTTCAATAACGTTAGCAGGTGCCTTTGCAAGGAAGCCCTGATTGTTAAGCTTACCGTTAATCTGAGCAAGCTTCTTTTCTACCTCATCAAGCTCCTTGGTAAGACGCTTTCTTTCAGCCTCAAAATCAACAAGCTCTGCCATGGGAAGGTAAATTGTTGCAACATCCGTAACAACACTTACGCTACCGTCAAGATCAAATACATTTTCATCCTCGGATGCGCTTACGCTGGTTGCGGAAGCAAGTCTCTGGAAATACTTGACACCGTCACAGAAAAGCTCAACTTCCTTTGTAACAATATTGAGAGCAGCCTTCTTTGAAGGGGGAACATTCATTTCAGCACGGCGGTTTCTGACAGCGCGTACTGCAGTCATAATATGCTCCATATTTTCCTCTGCATCGGGGAAAACATACTTTTCATCGTATACGGGCCAGGGAGAAACCATAATAGACTCACCGTCATGAGGAAGAGTCTGCCAGATTTCTTCTGTGATAAAGGGCATAAAGGGATGGAGAAGCTTGAGAGTGTTACTCATAACATAAACAAGCACTGCTCTTGCATTCTTTTTAAGCTCAACATCATCGGAAGAAAGACGGATTTTACAGATTTCAATGTACCAGTCACAAAGGATATCCCAGATAAAGTCATAAAGCTTCTGAACAGCAATACCAAGCTCAAACTTTTCAAGATTATCGGTAACTTCCTTAACAACTGTATTGAACTTTGTAAGCACCCACTTATCTTCAAGAGCAAGCTTTTCGGGGATAAAGGGAGCGGGCTCATTGCCTTCAAGATTCATAAGGACAAATCTTGCGGCATTCCAGAGCTTATTTGCAAAGTTTCTTGATGCTTCAACCTTTTCATCTGAGAAACGCATATCATTTCCGGGAGAATTACCTGTAGCAAGAGTAAATCTAAGAGCATCTGCACCGTATTTGTCAATAATTTCAAGAGGATCTATACCGTTACCGAGGGATTTTGACATCTTTCTTCCCTGAGCATCACGTACAAGACCGTGTATAAGAACGGTATCAAAGGGAGCCTTACCCATATGCTCGCAGGATGAGAATATCATTCTTGCAACCCAGAAGAAGATGATATCATAGCCGGTAACAAGTGTATTGGTGGGGAAATAATGCTGAAGATCAGCAGTATTTTCGGGCCAACCGAGAGTTGAGAAGGGCCAGAGTGCAGAAGAAAACCAGGTATCAAGTGTATCGGGATCCTGGGTAAGACTTCCTGAACCGCACTTTGAACACTTTTCGGGAGCTTCCTTTGCAACAATAACCTCACCGCAGTCAGCACAGTACCATGCAGGAATTCTGTGTCCCCACCAGAGCTGTCTGGAAATACACCAGTCCTTAATATTTTCCATCCAATGGAAATAGATTTTATCGAATCGCTCGGGAACAAACTTTGTTTCACCGCTTCTTACAGCCTCAATAGCAGGCTTTGCAAGAGGCTCCATCTTAACGAACCACTGCTTTGAAACCTTGGGCTCGATTGTTGAATGACATCTGTAACAGGTGCCAACATTATGTGAGTAATTTTCAGTCTTTATAAGTGCGCCTTCTGCCTCAAGATCAGCAACAATAGCCTTTCTTGCCTCAAATCTGTCCATTCCGCTGTATTTACCGTAGCCTTCTGCAATGTGCGCATCGTCTGTAAAGGTATCGATAACGGGAAGATTATGGCGCAGACCGACTTCAAAGTCATTGGGATCATGGGCAGGAGTAATCTTAACACAGCCTGTACCGAATTCAGGCTCAACATATTCATCGGCAACAATGGGAATTTCTCTGTGAACAATAGGAAGAATAAGAGTTTTTCCCACAAGATGCTTATATCTTTCATCATCGGGATGAACTGCAACCGCTGTATCGCCAAGCATTGTTTCAGGACGTGTTGTTGCAAGCTCAAGATATCCGCTGCCGTCCTTGAGAGGATAGCGCAGATGCCAGAAATGACCTGCCTGCTCCTCATATTCAACCTCAGCATCTGAAATTGAAGTAAGACAAACGGGACACCAGTTGACTATTCTTTCACCGCGATAGATAAGACCTTTTTCATAAAGACGGACAAAAACCTCCTTGACAGCCTTGTTACAGCCCTCGTCAAGGGTAAATCTTTCTCTGTCCCAGTCACAGGAGGAGCCGAGTTTCTTAAGCTGCTCGATAATTCTTCCGCCGTACTGCTTTTTCCACTCCCATGCTCTCTGAAGGAAGCCCTCTCTGCCGAGATCCTCCTTTGTAATACCTTCCTTTCTCATAGCTTCAACAATTTTTGCCTCAGTAGCAATTGAAGCATGGTCGGTACCGGGAAGCCAGAGAGTATCAAAGCCTGCCATTCTCTTATAACGGATAAGAATATCCTGCAGAGTATTGTCAAGGGCATGTCCCATATGAAGCTGTCCCGTAATATTGGGAGGAGGTATAACTATTGTGTATGTAGGCTTCTCTGCCTCGCATTTTGCATGGAAATACTTTCCGTCGAGCCAGGATTTGTAAATTCTGTCCTCAACATTTTTAGGATCATAAAGTTTTTCAAGTTCTTTGCTCATATCTGTAACCTCTATTTCAATTCAGAGTTTTTAACTAAATTATTATAACATATTTTTCTTATATTGTAAACACATTATTGCACCAAAAAGTGCTTCAATGCCGAATATCTTTTGTTCTGTTTGTTATTGAATGTCATTTTTTCTACTTTTTCATCGGAACCCACAATGACAAGTATTTTCTTTGCTCTGGTAACACCGGTGTAAAGCAAATTCCTGTACATCAGCTTCGGAGGACAATCCAACACCGGCATTATAACAACAGGATACTCACTGCCCTGACTCTTATGAACAGTCACGGCATAAGCATGCTCAAGCTCAGAAAGATTATCTGAAGGATAGTCAGCCACTCTGTCATCAAATTCTATTTTCATAGTGCCTGCAGCATAATTTATTTTCTTAAGAATTCCTATGTCCCCGTTAAAAATACCTTCGCCCTCTTCGTTATCCTTTTTCCAGAAAATATCATAGTTATTTTTGGTCTGCATAACCTTGTCGCCTTCCCTGAAAACTCTGCCGCCGGATGTACGGAGCTCATTTTTTGTTTTGGCAGGAGGATTGAGAACAGCCTGAAGGCGTCTGTTGAGATTAACCGTACCCAGGTCGCCTTTTCTTGACGGACAAAGAATCTGTATATCATCAGCAGGAGAAAAGCCGTATGCATCGGGCAGTCTTTTTGAAATCAGCTGAATCACCGTGTCAGCCGCAATCATAACATCCTCCCTTTTCATAAAAAAGAAATCCGAATCATTTACATGCAGCTGAGGAACCTCACCTGAAATAATGCGGTGCGCATTCATTACTATGAGGCTCTTCTGAGCCTGACGGAAAATTTCCGTAAGACACACAACAGGCAGAATACCTGAATCAATAAGATCATTCAGCACATTACCGGGCCCCACAGAGGGAAGCTGATCGGAGTCACCGACAAGAATAATACGGCATCCCATTGGAATTGCGTCAAGCAGACTGGAAAAAAGCTCTGCATCCACCATTGACATCTCATCCACAATTACAGCACCTGCAACAAGCGGATCTGAAGCATCTCTTCTGAAAACAGGTTTATCATTGCTGTCCCATTCCACCTCAAGCAGACGGTGAATTGTCTTGGCTTCCCTGCCTGTCACCTCGCTCATACGTTTGGCAGCTCTGCCGGTGGGAGCGCAAAGAAGAACCTCAACATTTCTGTTTTCAAGTACATCAATAATTCCCCTGACTGCAGTAGTCTTTCCGGTACCGGGACCGCCCGTAAGTATCAGAAGGCCTTTTTCTGCAGCTGTAAGAATAGCCTCTTTCTGTTTTTCGGCATAAAAAATACCGTTACGCATTTCTGTTTTTTCAATTTCTTCCGCAGCAAACAGCACCTTTGACGGAGGAAATTTCATTATGTTCTTCATTCTCTGAGCAACAGCTGATTCAGCCATAAACATTTCCGGAAGAAAAACAAATTCCTCGTCCCGGATTTCACGGGCAATAAGCATTTTGCGACTCAGAAGATATTCAACTGCAATCTCGGTTTCATCCTCCGTTATACCGAGAAGTGCTCCGGCTGGAGCAGATAGCTTTTTGCGCGGTATACAGGTATGACCGTTCAGAAGATTGTGTCTTATTATATGAAGTATTCCTGCAGAATTTCTGTTTTCCGCACTGGGCGTAATCCCCATATCAACGGCTAATTTTTCTGCACGCTCAAAGGTAAAGCCCTTTACGGTTCCGCAAAGAATATAGGGATTATCCTTTATAAGATTCAGAGCATTAGCTCCGAAATATTTATATATCGCAGTACATTCAGACGGAGAAATCCCCACATTTTCAAGCTCAATCATAAGCTTTCTCATAGAGTACTGTCTGTTGAATTCTGCAGATATATTAATTGCCTGAGTTTTTGAAATACCTCTTATTACTGCAAGCTTTTCCGGCTCTGCTTCAAGAATTCTGAAGCTTTCCTCACCGAAATGCTCAATTATCTTAAGTGCAGTTTTAGGACCTATTCCCTTAACTGTACCTGAAGCCAGATATCTGTACAGCTTTGCCGTTGTATCAGGCAGATTTCTTTCATATGACGAAATCTTAAACTGACGTCCAAAAACCTCATGGGCGCCCCATTCACCCGACAAAGTCATCTCTTCTCCGGGAGCCGGCTCTGATACAGTACCGACTGCAGTTATAATTTCACCGCTGATATTCACTTCTAATACGGTAAAAAGATTTGAAGTGTTATGAAACACTACATTTTCTATTATACCTGTTATTCTTTCTTCAAAAGCATCAGAGTTCATTACAGCTTTTACTCTCCGTCTTCCTCTTCCGTATTTGTAACTGTTCTGAAAACGTAGCCGTTGCGATAAAGATACTTCATATCCTTGAGAAGTATTCCGATTCCGGCAGCAGCGCATTCGCCGGGATTTTCAGCAACAACGGTTTTTACACCGGTTTTTCTGGAAATAAAAATATCCGTACCATAAAGATTTGCGCTTCCGCCCGTCAGAATTATACCGTTTTCCGCAACATCTCCGCAAAGCTCAGGAGGAGTTTTTTCAAGCACACCGAGAATAAGCGCAAGTATGCTGTCAAGCTTCGGCTTCAGCACGTTATAAATTTCATCTGCAGTAATTTCCAACTGAACGGGAAATCCGTTTTCTATATTCTTTCCGCAGACAACAAATCCTAATTCAACATTTCTCGGCACGGCAGCACCGATAGTCATTTTAATTTCTTCTGCGGTAGACACACCGATTTCAACCTTATATGTCCTTGCAATATGCTCAACAATTGCCTTTGTGAGATCATTTCCTCCGATATCAACCGTTTCGGAAAAAGCAATACTGCCCATAGTTACTACACTGCAGCTTGTAACACCGCCGCCGATATCGCAGATCATAGTACCCTTTTTATCTGTAAGGCTGACACCGGCACCGACAGCAGCAGCAAGGGCTTCATCGACAAAGCAGGCACGTCCCGCACCGGCAGACATAACAACATCAAAAACAGTTTTTTTCTGCAACGGAGTTACGGTACCCGGCACACACATAAGAATATTGGGTTTAAAGAGCCTGCCGACACACACTTTGTTTATACAGCTTTCAAGCATAAGACCTGCCTGATTTCTGTCAATGACAACGCCGTCCTTTATAGGATAAACAGCAGTCATCGAATCGGGAAGCTTTTCGCACATATTTTTTGCTTCCCTGCCCACAGCCAGAGTTTTACCCGAATACTTATCTATAACCGTAACAGAGGGCTCACTCATAACAATACCTCTGCCCTCAACAAAAACAGTAAAGCTGGTAGAGCCGAAATCTATTCCGATTTTAAGTCCCGGCATCAGGATACACCTCTTTCTGCAGTTAAAATATTCATTATATAATAACATAAATTGATTTTTTTGTCTACATAAAAAAAGCATATTTTGTATTTCAAAGAACAGTATCCCTTATTTATCTTGCACATAAAACCCGAATATAATTTATCAGTTTTCAACAGAATTATTCTGTTATGTTGTTTAGTGTTTCAATGACAGTTTTTTTATGTTAATATATTTTTATAACAATAAAAGGAGAGAGTTTTTATGAAAACCATTCAAAGAACTTACAGCTTTCCTTCGGCAACCGAAACAGCAGATATTTTTGTTCAGGCCTGTTTTCCTGAAGGAAATGAAAGCATAAAGGGAGTTATATCTGTTGTTCACGGTATGGCTGAGCATACAGCCAGATACATTCCCATAGCTGAATATCTCTGCAGCAAGGGATATGCAGTATTTATGCATGACCACGCAGGTCACGGAAAATCCGTTTCATCTGGGGAAAACCTGGGATACTTCAGCAAGGAAGACGGTAATGAAAAAATTGTCGATGATGTAAAGCAGGTTACTGAGCTCATAAAGAAGGAGCTGCCCGGAAAGCCCCTTATTCTCTGGGGACATTCCATGGGTTCATTTGTAACCAGACGCTTTATCGCAAAATATCCGGATGTTGTCAACGGCGCGGTAATCTGCGGCACAAGCGGTGCAAATCCCGCTGCAGGTGCCGGAATCCTGATTGCAAAGGCCGTTGGAAAGCTTCTCGGCGGACACCACCGCTCAAATTTCCTTGACACTATGGCATTCGGTACATATAACAGCAAATTTGAGCAAAAGACAGGCTTTGAATGGCTTTCCGTAAATAATGAAAATATTGAAGCTTATGTCAAGGATCCGTTGTGCGGCTACAAATTCACCTCAAGCGGCTTTAAGGATCTTTTTTCTCTTCTTAAGAGTGTTTCCGGAAAGGATTGGTACAGCGCAGTACCGGATATCCCTCTTTTCATTATTTCCGGCGATATGGATCCTGTAGGCAATTACGGCAAAGGCGTCAGAGAGGTATATGACAAGCTGACAGCAAGTGCTCACAGTAAAGTTTCAATCAAGCTTTATGAAGGTCTTCGTCACGAGATACATAATGAAGCAGAAAGATATATTGTTCTTGACGACATTGTGAATTTTGCCGATTCTGTATTATAAAGCAAAAGAAGCGATACGGTTTTCCGTATCGCTTCTCTTTTTTGCGTTTTCTTACTTGAGGTATCCCATTGCAACCCAACCGGTAATTCCGCCGTAGGTTATTTTGCCCCAATACTTTGTATAAGAATTTGTAGAATTTGCATCGTGGTAAACATCAACAACAGTTACTGTTGCACCATGAGGTACCTGAGCAACAGAAAGAGATGTTACATCGTGATCTTCACGCATATTCAGGTAGTTATCGGCTGTTACGGTATATGTACCGGCAGTTGTTGCAGAACCTGAGCCTGAAGTGGTAGTTTCTGTTGATGCAGCTGTTGTGCTTACAGCAGGTGCTGTAGTTGATGTTGAGGGAGCAGTTGTGCTCACGGCAGGTGCTGTAGCATTTACGGCAGGTGCAGTTGTGCTTACTGAGGAAGCAGTAGTCTTTTCAGCTGCAGTTGTCTTTTCAACGGAGGGAGCTGAAGTTGCTCCGACTGCAGTTGTTGCCTCTCCGGGAGCAGTTGTTACTTCAGCAGGAGTTACAACACTCTCAGAATATGCATTTGCAAGATACTTCATGGAAACCCATGCTTCCCATCCCTTGTAAACTGTTTTGCCCCAATACTGTGAATCGGGCTCTGCAGTAGGATCATAGCTGATTTCTGTTATTGTGAGAAGTGTAAGATTATCAATAGCAAGAATCTGCTCACCGTCTTTGGTAGGATCCTTTCTGAGGTTAAGCTTACCGTTGCCGCCTACATTGACTGTATACTGGCCGGGAACATACTTTTCAGCAGGTGATGTTGTGATTTCAACGGGAGCAGTTGTTGTTTCTTCTGCGGGGGGAAGAGTTGTTTCTTCTTCCTTGCCGAGCTTATCAATTGTAATTACAACAGATGCAAGAATTGCAATTATTACAACTGCTGCAATTACCGCAACAAGGCATATTCTTAAAAACTTCTCGCTCTTGCCGCCCTTCTTAGCAGGCACTTCTTCATTTTCTTCGGTCATACCGATGTTTTCGTCTTCGTAATTCATGTTCATAGTTTTTTTCTCCTGTGTTGTTTTTTTATTCTTATACATAGGCATTATAACACAAGAAAAAGGTCATTTTCAAGTGTTTTATACAATATCCTCGTATGCGATTTTATTTTGGGTGAATTTATCTGCGTCAAAGCTCTTTCCGAGAATCCTTACGGCCTTTGCAAGTCTCTTTGTTCTGACAAACTCATTTCTGCCGGGACAGAAGGGATAAATACCGATAGTTGAGAAAACATACCATAAAGCCATTGAGCCGTTATCCTCGTCACCGGGGAAACCGTCATTCTCGAAAGAAAAGACCTCATTACACATTTTTTCAACCCAATAGGAAGTTTTTTCAACATCACCTATCTCAGAATAGATATAAGGAAGATGGAAGCTGGGCTGATTGGAAATTGCACACTGACCGAAGTCTGCAGCCGCCATTTCCGTCATTTCGTGGATTTCACAACCGTAGCCTGCATTTTCATAAGCAGGAGGAGTTGCGAAAAGCTCATCAATCTTCTTAAGGAGTTCCTCTTTTCCACCGTAAAGCTTTGCGAGACCTTCCATATCATGAGGTACTGCAAATGAGTTCTGCCAGGCTGAGCCTTCCGTATAATCTCTGCCCCAGGCAATGGGACAAAAATCGGGACGGAATGTACCGTCTTCAAACTTCGGACGCATAAAGCCGGTTTCTTTATCAAAAAGATTCTTATAATTATCTGCTCTTAAGTAATATTCCTTTGCAATATCCTCTTTTCCGAGAAGTCCGGCAATTTTTGCAATACACCAGTCACCGTAAGCAGCATCAAGAGTGAGATTTACACTTTCTCTGTGTGCTTCAATAGGAACATAACCCAATTTTACATAGCTTTCGGCACCGCTTCTGCCGTAATCATCGTCGGCTGAATTTTCATTGGCGTGCTTCAGCATTCCTTCGAGTGCCTGCTCCATAGTTTCCTTGTCCATAAGTCCCTTAACGGCAGCATCACAAAGCACTGCATCAATAAGTGTGCTCGGCATACAGCCTCTCTCTCCGATAGAGGGCCAACGGGGTAACCATCCGCACTCAAGGTAATCGTTTACAAAGCCGCGACACATTTCTCTGTATTCATCCTTAGCAACAAGTGCATAGAAGGGATAACAGGTTCTGTATGTATCCCAGAAGCCGTTATCGGTGTACCTTACGCCGGGAAGTATCTTTCCGCTTGAGGGAGTATAGTGAAAAGCTTCACCATTTTCATTTATTTCATAGCACTTGTGGGGATAAAGAAATGCTCTGTACATACAGGAAACGAAGGTTTTCAGCTGCTTTTCGTCAACGGCTTCAATTTCAACACGGGAAAGGTATTCCTCCCATATCTCTTCAGCTTCTGCTTTTATACAGTCAAAGCACTTTCCTTCCGTATCCTGACGGAGATTGAGCTTTGCCTGTTCGAAGCTGATGTATGAGGTTGATACAAAAGCATCAACTCTGTCACCCTTGACCTTCAGGTGAATTCCAACCATATCTCCTGCTACGTTATTTGTAACGCTGTGGCATTTATCCGTACCTACAATATTTTCATCTGCAGAAATCTGTCCGTCAGCAAACTTTACAACAGTAAACATTTTAAAGTTTACTGCCTTATCGTCACCACAGTTTGTTGCAATGGCATAAAGGGTGTTTTCTTCGGGCTTATATTCATAAGAGCAGTAATCTCTGAAAGGAAGAACGGAAAACCAGTTATCCTCACAGTCATCAAACTGCACTCTTACAGCACCGCCTCTTTCGGTAGGTGTGATCTCAAAAACACTTCTGCTTTTAAGGAAATTAAGCTTCATATAAGAGGGTGTCATAACAGCTTCATCAGGTCTGTAGCCTGACCAGCGGTTTTCGCTGAAAATAGGATTTCTCTTCTGAGGCATAAAAACAATGGTACCGTAGTCTGCAATCCAGGGACTGGGCTGATGTGTGATTCTCACACCCTCAAGACTTCTTGCATCGGGGTGGAAAAACCAGCTGTCCTTACTCTGAGTTTGTGCTGCAAAAGCACACATAGCAAAGGGACGCTGAATAAGAGGAAGTGTGTTTCCGTTAGAAAAGCGATGCACCGAAGCACTTCCCTGTTTAATATTTACGTACTGTGAATAACTCATAATTTTACCTTCTTTCAGAAAAAGCCCGGAAAAATAAGCTTCCGGGCAAAAAAGTTTTGTTAATCTGTTACTTTGATATCATAGCCATGCTGCTCAAGGAAGGGCTTGATGCGCTGAGCATGGTTAAGAAGTGAGCTTATAGACATATCGTGATTAAGTGCATCAATAATAAGGGAGATGTACTTTGATAGGTCAACCTCGCAGAACCACTTTCTCTCGAGAAGCTCGGGGGAACGATAGATAAGGTTTGTTGTGAATACCTTGCTTATCCAGCCGTTTTCATAAGCCTCGTCAAAAGCCTCAAGACCGTTGCAGAAAAGACCGAATGCACAGCATACATAAATATTTCTTGCGCCCATGTCCTTAAGACGCTTAGCAACGTCAATCATAGAATCGCCTGAAGAAATCATATCGTCGACAACGATAACATCCTTGCCTTCAAGGCTTGAGCCTAAAAATTCGTGAGCAATAATGGGATTTCTGCCCTTTACAACTCTTGAATAGTCACGGCGCTTGTAGAACATACCGAGGTCTATTCCGAGAACTGATGAGTAGTAAACACCTCTGTTTACACCGCCCTCGTCGGGAGATATAATCATAAGGTTGTCCTTATCAATTTTAAGGTCATCTATATTGTTAACAAGAGCCTTGATCATCTGATATGTAGTATAAACATTTTCAAAGCCCTTTGTGGGAATTGCATTCATAACTCTGGGATCGTGAGCATCGAAAGTGATAATGTTATCAATTCCGTAATAATCGAAAAGCTCCTGAAGCATTACTGCACAGTCAAGAGATTCTCTTGCTGTTCTCTTATGCTGTCTGCCTTCATAAAGCATGGGCATAATAACAGTAATTTTTCTTGCCTTGCCTGTCATTGCGGCAATAGCACGCTTGAGATTAGCATAATGCTCGTCGGGTGTGTAAGGTACGGTATAGCCGTAAACCTCGTGAGTAACGCCATAGTTGAAACAATCACAAAGGATATAAATGTCATATCCTCTTACGGATTCCTTAAGTGTGCACTTTCCTTCGCCTGTTCCGAATCGGGGGAAAACAGCCTTGAGAATGTAGGAATCTCTTTCATAGCCATTGAAAGCTATTGTGGATTTATGCTCGCTTTCTCTCTCGTCTCTCCACTGAACAAGATAGGAATCGATCTTCTTGGCAAGTTCTTCACATCCGGGAAGAGGAAGAATACCGAGAGGGCCTGCAGGTATGGTGTTAAATTCATCTGTGTAAACCGGCATAAGAAATTCTCCTTTTTTTTGCTTATTTCAATCCGCGAACAATCAGCACGGACAGCATATTACTATTGTACCAATTTTTTGACTTTTTGCAACAATTAATTGCGCATTAATTTAAAAATTTATTCACAATAATCAGAGAGTATTTTGTAGATATTCACAAATATATTTTCATTTCACAAAAAAACTGAATACAACAAGCAGAATCCCCAGAATAATCGGCTGATGAAGCACATAAATATAAAGACTCAGTTTTCCGATTTTTTCAAGAAACGGGATTCTGAATTCAAGTATTTTCATTATTTTTTCATTTTTCCTCATTACATTCCAAAGGAAAAAGCCGAAGAAAAACATAAATATCCAGGGAAGAAGCGGATAATAATCACTTGTTGCAAAACCGTAAAAGGGAAAACCCAATGCGGCAGTAAAATAGTTTCTGTAGAAAATCTCAGGGAAATCAAACAGCTTCACAAAATACCAGCCGGCATAATGATTTCTGACTTCGAATGTAATAAAAAACAGAATAAAGCTGATTACTGCGAATATACCGCCCGGCAGCTTATCAAGGTACTTCTTCAGAGGCATAATAATAAGAGAAGCCGCTGCCATAAAGGTAAGAATCCCGAAAATTACGGGCATATCGGGCATTGCAATATATGTGGCAATACAAACAACAAGTCCCGCCCCGCCGATCAGGAGAAATCTTTTCAGCGGCTTTTTTCCGAAATGGATACATATGCCCGCAAGACATATAAAGCAGGAGGCACCGAAATCCCTTATAACATCAACAACAGTCATAAGCTCTGCGGTTACGGGCACACCGAAAAAAGCCACAATATCAAAAAGGGTATGATAAATAATCATACCCAGAATACAGATTCCTCTGATACTGTCAAGAAGA
Source organism: Acutalibacteraceae bacterium (assembly GCA_045647985.1). Lineage (GTDB taxonomy): Bacteria > Bacillota > Clostridia > Oscillospirales > Acutalibacteraceae > RUG806. Next base: position 7,592 of record JAZRNB010000012.1, on the reverse strand, counting down.
TAATATCTCTTATTAGACTCCGGAATCTCAGTTTTCATCAGCAATTATTCCCTTCAGGAATTTCAGAATATCACCGTAAACCTTATCATTATCATCCTCATTGAGAATTTCGTGTCTGTCCGCAGGATAAAGGATAACCTCAGGCTCATTACCTGCCTCAACAAGAAGGTCGGAAACGGCAAGCACTCCCCTGCCGTTCATTCCCACGGGATCCTTGGCTCCGGAAATAAGAAGAATCGGAAGCTCAACGGGAAGCTTTGATGCCCAGTCGGGCGCACTTGCCTTGACTGCAAGAATAAGCAGCTCCTTTGTAAGTGCACTTGTAAACGGGAAGCCGCAGAGCGGATCTGCAATATAGCTTTCTATATTTTCTTTATTTCTTGAAAGCCAGGCAAATTCACTGTCACCCTTAAACATCTTCTGAGTAAGCTTTCCGAAAAGATTTGAAATTGATGCGGGGGCGGAAGAATTCTCCGCCATTTTATCCATAAGTGCCTCTACGGGGTCACGCAGAGCCAACACGGGAGCAGGAAGCTGACCCGTGCCGCAAAAAACCGCACCTGAAAGTCTGTCACCGAAGTTGGCAGCATATATTCTTGCAAGAAAAGAGCCCATAGAATGTCCGAAAATGATATAAGGAGCATCGGGGTAACGCTTTGCCATAATATTGTGGAGGGTATTCATATCTCTTACCATATTTACATGGTCGCCCTCATATACATAACCGAGGTCTGTTTCATTATCAATACTCTTACCATGACCTAAGTGGTCATTTCCGCATACAACGAACCCGTTTTCTGCTAAAAAATGTGCAAAATCATCATATCTTCCGATATGCTCTGCAACACCGTGGGCAATCTGAACCACCCCGACAGGTGTTTTTTTATCATCCTGCCATATAAGTGTTCTTATTTTATTGACACCGTTTGAAGACGAAAAATATGCCTCTTTTCTTATAACTGCCATTTTACACCTCAGTTAATTATTTCCAGATATATACTCTTGTTTCGTAAGGTCTTAATGTAAAGCCGTTATCTGTCACACCGCAGGAATTGTAGTTGTTGATTGCAAGCTCAGCCTTAGAAAGGTCAAAGCCTTCGGGAGCCTTGAAGGCTACTGCATTTTCATCAAATGAGCAGACAACAAGTGCCTTTTCATTATCAAGATGACGGGAATATACATAAAGAGACTTACTGTTCTTATAATGCTCCTTGTAAGAGCCGTAAATCATAAGATCATTTTCTTTTCTGAACTTTATGAGCTTTCTGTAGAAGTTAAGGATTGAATCAGGATCATTCTCAGCCTCTTCTACATTGATTTCCTTGTAGTTGGGATTTATGTGGAACCAAGCTTCATCAGCTGTTGTGAAGCCTGCATTCTTTCCTGCACTCCACTGAACGGGAGTTCTTGCATTGTCACGGGATGCATAGTGAGCAAGCTCCATTGCCTTCTTGGCACCGAGAAGTGATTTTGCAACGCCGTAGTTGTTTATTGTTGAAACGTCTGTGTAATCCTCGATATTTTCAAGAGGACAGTTGAGCATACCGATTTCCTGTCCCTGATAAATAAAGGGTGTACCGCACTGACACATATACATTACAGCAAGCATCTTTGCGCTTTCTTTTCTGAACTCTGTGCTGCCGTAACGATTGATGATTCTGGGCTGGTCGTGATTTTCAATATAGAGGGCATTCCATGCCTTACCGTAAAGGTTTTCCTGCCATCTTGAATAAACCTTCTTAAGCTTTTTAAGATTGAACTTTGTCTTGAACCAGCTGTAGAAAAGGCAGTCCGCAGCCATATGCTCAAAGTGGAACATCATATTCAGCTGCTGGTCGGGACCTTCTGTAATATGCTTAAGAGCATTCTTGTATGTCATCATAGGTGCCTCACCTACTGTCATACAGTCGTACTTTGAAAGAACATCCCTCTTGAATTCGGTAAGATATTCATCAAGATGGGGACCGTGCATATACTGTTCAAATCCAGTTGCAACGGGGAACCAATAGGGGCTGGAAGGAAGTCCTGCAGGCTTGGAGATAAATGTGATAACGTCCCCTCTGAAGCCGTCAACACCCATGTCAAGCCAGTATCTCATAATATCCTTTACTTCTTCACGAACCTTGGGGTTATCCATATTAAGGTCGGGCTGTTCAACAGCAAAAAGATGGAGATAATACTTATTGAGTTTTTCATCATATTCCCAGGCTCTTCCTGCAAATGTTGACATCCAGTTATTAGGATAACGCTTGCCGTTCTTTCCCTTACCCTTGTACCAATGGTAATAGTCATGATAAGGATTATCCTCACCCTTCTTACTCTCAAGGAACCACTCGTGCTGGTCGGAAGTGTGATTTACAACAAGATCCATAATAACACGGATTCCTCTTTCGTGAGCACCGTCAAGAACTGCCTTAAAGTCTTCGAGTGTACCGTATTCGGGCTGAATATTACGGTAATCAGCTATATCATATCCGTAGTCCTTCTGAGGTGAAACATAAAGAGGTGAGAACCATATTGCGTCAACACCTAGGCTCTTTATGTAATCAAGCTTTGAAAGGACACCCTTAAGGTCACCTATACCGTCGCCGTTTCCGTCACAGAATGAACGGGGCCATACCTGATAAACGGCCATTTCTTTATACCATGATCTTTTAATTTCTGCCATTTCTTTTTTCCTCCGAATCAAATTAATGCTTTACCGAGCTCGCCGATATTTTCAAAAGCAGCAGTAGCTTTTATATCCGATTTTTCATACATTTCGGGAGTTGTGACACCCGTATATACCAAAACAGCCTTAAGACCGTTTTTCACACCAATTGCAATATCTGTTTCAAGTCTGTCGCCTACAAAAGCAACCTCTTCCCTTTTGCAGCCTATTTTGTTGGTAACATAATCAACCGTATATGCATAGGGCTTACCCATAATAAGATCGGGCTCTCTTCCGGTTGAAGCCTTGATGAGTGCCATATAAGAGCCGACATCAGGCATAAAGCCGTCCTTAAGAGGGCAATTCACATCAGGATGAGTAACAATATACTCAGCGCCCTGTGCAATATAGTTACATGCCTTATTGAGCTTTTCATAAGTAAGCTCCGTATCAAAGCCGATAACTACAATATCGGGCATTTCTTCAGTCATAGGGATTTCGCCCTTTATGAAGTCCCCCGTAAGATTCTTATTTCCCACAAGATACACCGTCTTTCCCTGACGGTTTCTTTTAAGAAAATCAATGGTTACGTGAGAGGAAATAATAACCGTACCGTCTTTTGCATCATAACCGTATTTTCTCAGCTTATTGAGACACTCCTCTTCATTATGTGAGGAATTATTTGTAAAAAAGAAAAAACGCTTTCCGCTTTTTTCCACACATTCTGCAAATTCCTTTGCCCCGGGAAGAAGCGAATTTCCCAGATAAAATGTTCCGTCCATATCAACAATGAAACACTTTATGCTTTCAAGCACATCCATGCAGCTCATGACAGATTCCCCTTTCAGGAAAAAATATACATAAACATAATAGTGTACTTCCTGAAAAAATGCAATAGATTTTTTATTTTGAAGAAAACTAATTTATACAGAAATTACACATTCTGTAAAAAGTAAACAATCCTTAAACACAATTTTAGGTGATTTTCACCTGATTTCGGGGAAGAAAATATAATTTTCCGAAATTTTTTTCGTTTTTCCTATTGTTTTTTTATTTTAATTGTCTATAATAGACTATATTATTCATTTGTCAGTTATTATCCCGGAGGTGTTTTGAATGTCAGACCATACAATGCCAATCAATTTAACAGAAAAGAAAGCACAGGATCTTAAACAGACAATCCGCGATGTTTATAATGCTCTGGATGAAAAAGGTTATGATGCAATCAATCAGCTTGCAGGCTACATTATCAGCGAGGATCCCACATACATTACCTCGCACAACAATGCCCGTGTCAATATCACACGTCTTGACCGCTTTGATATTCTTACGGAAATACTGGACACTTATTTTAACAAATAACACGATATTATCAGGAAGGATAAACACCAATGGCAACAGAATTTCTTACCTACAAAGGCTATCCTCTTGCAAGAAGCGGCAAGATAATTTATTTCGGCAACGCATATGATCCTTATGTTGTTATGATCCGAATCGCTTCAATGAAGAAGGTGGGCGAAGTTGAAATGGCTGACAGAATTCTTCTTCAGCTTCAGAGAACCGATCCCACTCTCCCTCCTAATGAGGTTATTGCAAAGAATGCTGAAAGAAAGGGTCTTGGTGCAGCAATGGAGCTTGCTGCTGACTGGCTCGAAAAAGCAAACGCAAAGGCAAAATAACAAATGATGCAGGAATTTCCTTCGGGGAATTCCTCATTTTTTATATAATGCGTATCACAATAGAATTGACAAACACTTCTTATTAATGTTAAAATATTATAGTAGTTTTATTCGGGAGGCTGTATTGTGAGAAATATCGGTATCAATATCTCAAATAATATTTCTTTCGGTACGGAAGAATATATAAGTTGTGTGGCAAAAAACGGATTTAACTGTGTTTTTACCTGCGGTAACGATGATGACTTTGTGGCATTTGTGAGAAAAAAATGCCTCGGATACGGGCTTGTTTACGAAACGCTTCATGCTCCTTTTGACGGAATAAACAGACTCTGGGACAAAGAAGACGGCAATGAAATTGTCAGGATGCTGTGTCACAGCATTGATCTCGCCCACGAAAACGGAATCGGTATCGTAATAACGCATTTAAGCTCAAAGGAAAACTGCCCTCCTGTCACTGATGCGGGACTTATGCATTTTGACAGAATTGTAAATTATGCAGCTGGAAAGAATATAAAGATTGCTGTTGAAAATCAGCGGAAGCTTGGCAATATTGCAACGATACTTGAGCTTTACGGCAAGGACAGTAATGTAGGCTTCTGCTGGGATGTAGGACACGAAAAATGCTTCGCAAGAGGCAGAGAATATATGCCCCTTTTCGGTGACAGATGCATTGCCACACACATTCATGATAATAATATGATCTACAATTGCGATGAACATCTCATCCCATTTGACGGACAGATTGATTTCAGAAGAACTGCAGAACTTATTAAGCAAAGCAATTATAAGGGATCACTGATGCTTGAGCTTGATCTCCCCGGTGCAAGATCAGACAAGTACAGAGAACTTTCCCTTCAACAGTTTGTGCAAAAAGCATATGCAGCTGTAAACAGGCTGCGTATAATTTCAGAATATTAAGAGGTGCCTTATGATTGAACTGAGAAAAAAAGAAGATTGCGCTTATGATATGATAGCCCTGGGTGAAGTAATGCTCCGCCTTGATCCCGGTGACACAAGAATACCCACAACACGCTCCTTCCGTGCATGGGAAGGCGGCGGAGAATACAATGTTGCAAGAGGTCTGCGCCGCTGCTTCGGCTTCAGAACCGCAGTTGTAACAGCTTTTGCAGATAATGATGTCGGCAGACTTATTGAGGATTTCATTCTTCAGGGCGGCGTTGATACATCCTTTATCAGATGGGTTCCTTATGACGGTATCGGAAGAAGCGTCAGAAACGGACTTAATTTCACAGAAAGAGGCTACGGTATAAGAGGCGCAAACGGTGTTTCCGACAGAGGAAATACAGCTATATCACAGTTGAAGCCCGGTGATGTTGACTGGGATTACATTTTCGGCACGCTCGGTGTAAGATGGCTTCATACAGGCGGTATTTTTGCTGCTCTCTCAGAAAGCACGGCAGAGGTTGTTATTGAGGCAGTTAAAGCCGCTAAAAAATACGGAACAATTGTTTCCTATGATCTTAACTACCGCCCTTCACTCTGGAAAACTATCGGCGGCAAGGAAAAGGCTCAGGAAGTAAACAAAGCAATTGCACCCTATGTTGATGTTATGATAGGCAATGAAGAAGACTTTACTGCATGTCTTGGCTTTGAGATTGAAGGAAATGCTGAAAATCTTAAAGAGCTCAATATCGCAGGCTACAAGAAAATGCTCGGTGAGGTTACAAAGGTATATCCCAATTTCAAGGTAATTGCAACAACACTCCGTACAGTACGCTCCGCTTCAATCAACGACTGGAGTGCTATGGTATACTCAAACGGTGAGGTATTCAAGGGTATGGAGCTTCCCGCACTTGAAATCTATGACAGAGTAGGCGGCGGCGACTCCTTTGCATCGGGACTTATTTACGGTCTTATGACATATGACGATGCCAAAATTGCAGTAAACTACGGCATTGCTCACGGCGCACTTGCAATGACAACTCCCGGCGACACATCGACAGCAGTTCTTAAGGAAGTAGAAAACATCGTTAAAGGCGGCAGCGCCCGAGTTAACAGATAAGGAGACAAGGTTTATGAAAATGACTTTCCGCTGGTACGGTCCCAATGACAGTATCACCCTTGAAAAAATAAAGCAAATTCCCGGTATGACGGGTGTTGTGACCGCTGTATACGACACACCCGTAGGTAATGTATGGAGCAGAGAAACCATTGCTTCCCTGAAAAAAATGTGCGATGAAGCAGGTCTCGAAATGGAAGTTATCGAGTCTGTTCCCGTTCACGAGGACATAAAGCTGGGAAGAGGAAACCGCGATATTTATATTGAAAATTACTGTGAGAATATCAGACGCCTTGCAGAGGTGGGGGTAAAGTGCATATGCTACAACTTTATGCCTGTTTTTGACTGGTTGAGAACAAATCTTAAAACAATAGCAACTGACGGCTCAAACAGCCTTTCTTACAATCACGAGGAAATTATGAGTCTTGACCCCAAGAATCTCTCCCTCCCCGGTTGGGACGAAAGTTACACCGCAGATGAGCTCAATGCCCTTCTTGACAGCTATAAAGATGTTTCTCACGAGCAGCTTTTTGATAATCTTGTTTATTTTCTTAAGAAAATTATCCCCGTCTGCAATGAGGTCGGCATCAATATGGCTATCCATCCCGATGATCCGCCGTGGGATGTTTTCGGGCTTCCCAGAATTATTTCCTGCAAGGAAGACTATGAAAGACTCTTTGAAGCTGTTCCCGATGATACAAACGGTATAACCTTCTGCACAGGCTCTCTCGGCGCAGGAAGAAATAATGACCTTATCGGAATGGCATATGAATATTCAAAGAGAAACAAGATACATTTTGCACACATCAGAAACATAGCATACTCGAATGAGCTTGATTTCAGAGAAACAGCACACCTCACAGAAGCCGGCAGCCTTGATATCTACGGTATCGTAAATGCACTGGTTGAAGGGGGCTTTACGGAGTATGTACGTCCTGATCACGGCAGAAATATCTGGGGAGAATCGGGAAAGCCCGGCTACGGTCTTTTCGACAGAGCACTCGGTGCGACCTATATCAACGGTCTTTTCGAGGCACTTGAGAAGGAGCTTAAAAAATAATTGAAAAAGCGAAAGTTGGAAAAGGAAAATTAAAGGTTCGGTTTTCGACTTGAGATTAACTAAAAAAGAGAGCGAAATTTTCGCTCTCTTTTTGCTTTTTAGTGCTTTGGAGTGACGTTATAAGATTAATTTTATAAATCCTCTTGCAATTTCCGGAAAAAGTAAGTCGGATCGTAGCCATGT
>JAZRNB010000011.1:0-10256 GCA_045647985.1 Acutalibacteraceae bacterium | reverse complement strand
TGCAGGTGATGACGGCATCAAGGTAGGCGCTCCCTACGTTGCAGGTGCTACAGTTGCTGCCAAGGTTCTTAAGAACGGCAAGGCAAAGAAGGTTACCGTTATGACTTACAAGGCAAAGAAGAACGAGAAGAGAAAGCTCGGTCACAGACAGCCCTACACAAAGGTAGAAATCGCAGCTATCAACGCATAATGGTCAAAGCATCATTTTGTATCCGTGAAGATTCCGCTTCATTTACCGTAAAAGGTCATTCGGGTTTTGCCGAAGAAGGTGCAGATATTGTCTGTGCGGCAGTTTCATCTGCAGCATACATGACAGTCAACACCATCACCGAGATTCTCGGTGTGGACGGCCCTACAGAGGTAAAAGACGGATATTTGCAGTTCAAAGTCAGCGGCAGCACTGCCGCACGGGATATTATCAGAGGTTTGCATCTGCATCTTTCTGAGCTTTCAAAAGATTATCCCGATTATGTTACAGTAACAACGGAGGTGTAAGTAATGCTTAAGATAAACATTCAGCTTTTCGCTCATAAAAAAGGTATGGGTTCAACCCGTAACGGCCGTGATTCTGAATCCAAGAGACTCGGCACAAAGAGAAGCGACGGTCAGTTCGTTAATGCAGGTACCATCATCGTTCGTCAGCGTGGAACACACATCCACCCCGGCAACAATGTAGGTAAGGGCTCTGACGATACACTTTTCGCTCTCATTGACGGAAAAGTTAAGTTTGAACGTCTTGGCAAGGACCGTAAAAAGGTCAGCGTATACGACAACTAACAAAAATTCCCTGAATCTTAGGATTCAGGGATATTTTTATATAAAAACTTACACTCCGCTCAGATCAAAGTCAGGGGTATATTCCTCCTGTGCCGAGGACAGCTCCTGAAGAAAGCCGTCTTCAATCCCAGACAGATACATATAATCCACAGCTTTTTCATATTCTTCTTCTGTCAACCGTCTGTTAAGACTTTCAAAAGGAAGTCTTATTTTCGGAGGTGTGTACTGACTCATCAGGGAAAACATTGCTCTTCCCTTGAAATTATCTGCAACCGTGTCAATAATATCATATGTATTTTCAAGATATCCCGGCAAAACAAGATGCCTTATTATAACACCCTTCTGCAACATTCCTTCATCATCAAAAACACTCTTCCCCGTCTGCCTTATCATTTCACAAATTGCAGGCAGGGCTTTTTCATAATAATCAGGAGCATTTGAAAGTGATTTCGCAAGAGCTTTATCCTTATATTTCAGATCGGGAAGATAAATATCAATAAGACCGTCAAGCATTTTCAAAGAGCTTAGTTCCTCGTATGAGGATGTATTATAAACCACGGGAACAGGTAGCTTTTCTGCCGACAATGCCATTACTATTTCGGGAATATAGTGAGTAGGAGTCACAAGATTTATATTATCCGCACCTTCATCAATTAACTCATAAAATATTTCTCTGAGACGCTTTTCTGTAATTTCCTTTCCTGCATCACCCCGTGAGAGAGGCATATTCTGACAAAATATACACCCCATATTACACCCGGAAAAGAAAATTGTTCCTGAGCCCCCGTAGCCTGAAATACAGGGCTCCTCCCAGAAATGAAGGCCTGCCCTTCCAAGGGTAATATGCGAGGATACACGGCAGAAGCCTTTATTTTTTTGTCTGTCAACACCGCATTTTCTCGGGCAAATTTCACATTTTTCCATAAATCTCAAATCCTGCTTTTTCATAATAGGGATACATTTTTTCATCGCACAGCAAAAAGGGGATTTTACCGTTTTTCAGCGCAAAATCCGTTGCCGTCATAAGGCAATCGTATGCAAGTCCCTTACTCCTGTACTCTTTTTCTGTAAAAACATCAGCAATCAAGGCATATTTTTCATTCATGGATGACACGGAAGCGGAAGAAACAAGTCTTCCGTCTTTTTTTATACCGAAAACTGCCGCATATCCCGAATTTACACAACGAAGTCTTATTACATACCGTCTTTCATCATCAAAGGAAAGTGAACCTTTCTCCGATAAAAGCTTGTAAAGCTCAAGAATTTCCTTTCCGCGCAAGAGCTGTGCATTTCCCTCTTCACAAGCATTTTTCCTGTACATCATAACAGACTTTTCACTTCGGGCAAGCAGCTCAGGAAATTCATCACCGTAAACGAGAAAATATTCATTTCCCGTATCAAAAATGATACTTCTTATATTTCCGTTATCATCCTCACCTGCAAGAAAACGGTCTGAAATATCATCTGTCGACATAATAAGCTCGGAAAAAGCCACTGCTCCCTCAGGTGTAGAATTTAAGAGGGAGCATAAAATATTTTTATCTTTTTTTTCTGCTTTTTTGAACTTAAGCATCCGCAAGTGTCTCCGAAAGCGCCTTTGCAAGCTCAAAACAGGCAACAATATCGCTCTTTTTCAGCATATTTGACTGAGAATGAATATATCTGCAGGGAGCACTGATAGCAGCTGCTCTTACACCGAAGCCGCTTTTATGAATAATTCCCGAATCATTTCCGCCGGCAACTGCAGTTTTAACCTGTACTTTTATACCCTTTTCCTCTCCGAGCCTGAGCGCTGTCCTGAAGACCTCTTTATCATAAATGGTGGAATTATCCATAAACGAAAGCACGGCGCCCTCTCCCTGCACACAAACTCTTGAGGAATCGGAAACACCTGCTATATCCGAAGCGGTTGTTGCTTCAAGCACAATCGAATAGTCGGGACATACTCTGTTTGTCACACAGCCGGCACCACGAAGACCTGCCTCCTCCTGAACGGTAAAGGCAAATACGGTGTCATATTCCACACCTTCCTCAATCATCTTAAGCATAATTGCACAGCCCGTTCTGTCATCAAGAGCCTTTGAAACTATCTTTTCTCCCATTTCTTCATACTCTCCGACAAATACGGCAGTGTCGCCGGGAAGAACATATAAAAGGGCATCTTTTTTATCTTTTGCTCCGATATCAATAAAGAGCTTATCCTCCGTAAGAAGAGTATTTTTCTCACTTTCACTGCTTAAATGAACGGGCTTGCTTCCGATAACTCCGAGGGTTTCGTTTTCAAAGCGGACCTTTCTGCCGGACATAACAGCAGGAAGAATTCCGCCTACCGTATCAAACTTAATAAGTCCGTCATCTGTCACATAGGTTGCAATAAAGCCTACCTCATCCATGTGGGCTGCAATCATAACCTTATTCCTTGCTCTTTTTTTACCCTTTAATTCAACAATAACACTGCCTAAAGCATCAACAGTATAAGGAATGTCACCTAATTTTGAAATAATATATTCCCTTACCTTGTGCTCACGGCCCGAGGTACCGCCTATTTCACAAAGCTCTTTTAACAATGTAAACATCACATTACCTCCTTTGCAGCGTTACAAAGCACTGAAGCTACCGCCTCAACATCCTTTATATCAAGTGTTTCGACAGGTGTGTGCATATTGGTAAGCGGCACACTCACAAGACCTGTCTTTATTCCCTTCCCGGCAGTCACTGCAACATCACTGTCGGTCATTGTTCTTGAGCCCATAACCTCAACCGTGTAAGGAATTTCATTTTTTTCTGCTGTCTTTATGAGAAAATCAGACATTTCCTTCTGAAGAATGGGTGAAATGCATATCATTCCTCCGCTGCCGAGAGGTGATGACATTTCAGCAGGTATTCCGGGAGCCTTACCGAAGGATACGTCTGTAATAAAGGCAAAATCAGGCTGAAGTGCAGTAAAAGACGCTGTTGCACCGCCCTTTCCCGTTTCCTCACGGGTTGTGAAAACTGCTGTAATTCTGTTATCGGTTCCCTCTGCCTTAAGCCTTTCACAAGCCTTTATAACTGCAGTACAGCCGGCACTGTTATCCATATATGCACCCGTAAATCTGCCGTTCAACAGCTCTTCAACAGGGGAATAATATTCAACTCTGTCGCCTGCCGATACAATTTGGGAGATTTCATCATAAGAAAGACCGCAGTCAACATAAAGATCTTCAATTCCCGGAACTGCAGTTCTGTCTCCCCTTGTAAGATGGGGAGGTGTACTTGTAACACAGCCCATTATTGTCCTTTTCCCGGTTACCCTGACTCTTGAGGCTGCAAGGGTACGGTTATCCACACCGCCGGATTTTGCCACCTTAAGCATACCGGAGACCTCATCAATTGCAGTTACAACCATACCTATTTTATCCGCATGGGCACTTAAGACAACGTGTTTTTCACCTTCGGCTTTTACGGTGCAGATAATGTTACCTAAATTATCTGTTGTAATTTCTTCACTTAAAGGTGCCATTATTTCAATTATAGCCTTGTGAGTTTCACTCTCCGGCATTGCCTCATAAGAGGACTCGCAGAGTCTTTTAAGAATTTTACAGGTTTCCATTTTTATTCCTCCGATTCAAGCACGGTATCAAGCACGAGAGAAAAGCTTTCCAGAAATTCATCCAGAAAAATTTCCGCTTCCCTGCAGTTCATATCGTGAAGTGATTTTTCCGTTGCTTCCTTTGCACGGATAAATTCCGTATTCCCGCTTCTTTCCTCAAGCATACACTTGAGAAGTGCGGATATTTTATCTGCCGCCTTTACAAGACGGTAGTTTTCATCCGTTTCATCGGGCATGAGATACTCTCTGTAATCATCTCGCATATCCGCAGGAAGTGTATTCAGAAGTGAATGCTGTGCAGCTTTTTCAATGCTTCCGAATGCCTCTCTTATTTCCTTGTTGTGATACTTAACGGGTGTCGGCATATCTCCCGTTATAATTTCGGGCATATCGTGATACATTCCCGTAAGGGCAATTCTGCCCGTATCATAGCTTTTCCCTAATCTCTTATTACCGATTACCGCAAGCGCATGGGCAATTGCTGCCACATCAAGGCTGTGCTGCGAAAGGGACTCGGCATCAGTATTGCGCATAAGTGACCAACGGTCTATGTATTTCATTCTTGAAAACAATGCAAAAAAATGACTGCTCATACTACTTCTCCTGAATGTACTTTATATATTAAAATATCACGGCACAGAACCTTTGTCAAATATCTTATATATATAATAACCAAAAGTTTTCATCTTTTTTTCTATTGTTTGCCGATTGAAAAAAAGACTTTTATTTAATAAAATATAGTTAACTAATTCTTTCAGGCGGTGATGTCGTGAAATGTCCCAAATGTGGGGTTGAAATAGCCCGTTTTGATCTGAGTCCCAATTGTAAAAAATGCGGTGTACACATAATGTACTACACACAGGAGGAAGACCTGCGCCGCGATGCAAAAAAAACCGAGCTTGAGTTTACCGCAGCAAGACTTCTTGTTGCAAAAATTAAGGCAGCATATATCAAGGGAAAAGCCGCAATTCTGAGAATTGTTTTCCTTCTCCTGGGTGTTGCATCCTTGCTGCTCCCTCTTTACAATATAAAGCTCTCCTTCCCCTGGTGGGAATATGAAATTTCAATAGGTGCCCTCGGAATTTATAATATTGTGACCGATTCCCTGTGGACTATTTTCAATGCTTTTGCTGACATCGGTGTGGGCAAAGTCCTGTTTGTAATAATGCTTGTGTCTCTTGTACTGCTTGTTCTTACAGCACTTTCTCTCGTTGGCTGCCTGGGTGCATGGCTTCTGTCATTTGTAAATATAAGAAAAACCGCAAAAACCGCCGTTGCTTTCGGTATTCCTGCAATTCTTTTCCAGATTGTCGGTACTGTTCTTTCCTTTATTGCAGTAAATCTTTCCGGAGCAATTGAATTTGTCACCATAACACCTCTTTTCGGAGGTATTCTTTCGGTAATTTTAATTTCGGCTTTTATTGCAACCAACATTGCACTCATTAACAACACCCCCGAAATTACCATAAAAGATGCTGACAGAAAACGTCTTGAAATCAAAGAAAAACTTAAACACGGGGAAATTACACTTGATGAGCTCCCCCTGCCTATAGTTGAGGATGAGAAAGAAGAAATAACGAAAAATAACAAAAAAAGGGGGAAGAAGAAATGAAACTTTCTGAGAAGAAGCTGAACATAAAAAGTATCATTCTGATAACCGTAATTCTTCCTGTTTTTGTTATTATCTCTTCAAGTATTGCAATATATATAACGGCAAAATCTGTACAGCCCCAGGAAACCGCGCCCCTCTCGATTTTTGAAACAAAGGAACATTATGAAATAAAATCCGTTCCGAAAAACGAAGAAGATGCCCTGACACTTCTTTCAAAACTGTTCACTAATGCGGTAAAAAGCGGAATCATAAAGTATGACAAACACTCAGAGGCAGTTTTTGAAAGCATTATCTGCGACAACAAGAGTGTTCAGGATTTCCTTACTTTTGCAAGCGGAGATATAAGTGCAAAGCTTAAATCATTTTTTGAAGATGCCGCTATTAAGTACGGTGAGGATGCAAGTTCAATTCTCTCTGTTCTCCCCGGTACGGCTCCCTCCGAAATGAATGCTGAAATATCAGAAAATAACATACTGACTCTGGCTCTGACTTACAATACAGTTTTCAACAATATGTATTTTCTTGCCGATGATACCACGGCAATAAAAATGTTCACAACAGAAAATGCAGGTGTTTTCTCTGCCATAAACGAGAAATTTGTGCCCGAGGTTTTTGTTTTTACTCTTACGGCAGAAACAGAAACAGGAAAAATTCTTTCTTTCACAATAGACCGGGCATATAAATATTCTGCAAATATTTCATTCAAAAATTCCCTCTCACCCATCGGCTCCACTCCCCTTGAAATGAATCTGCAATTCTCTGAAATTTATAATTTCTCCTATGCGGGAATTGAAATTGAAGAGGATATAATGACACTGAATGTAGGAGATTACGATACCCTGACAGTAATCCCTTACGTGGAAGACGGACTTGATTCAAGTGAGTTTTCCCTTTCATTTTCCGCTTATGACGAATACCTTACTGTTGATGAAAACGGGCAGATAACAGCAATAAAAGCCTGCGACAAGGCAATAGCAGTTACTGTGACACTGGAATATCTGGGAAAAACATTCTCGGATAACTGTATGGTTTATGTTGTAAAACCCGTTGAAGGTGTTCGTATCAGCGATACGTCCCTCACACTGGAAAAGAATGAAAAGCATGAGCTTTCTGCTGAAATAAGCCCCGATGATGCAACTATCAAAAATATTATCTGGATGTCAGATAACGAAAAAGCGGCAAGCGTTGATAGTACAGGGCTTGTAACAGCAAAGGAAAACGGTACGGCAACAATCAGCGCTATTTCCGAACAAGGGCTTATTGTTGCAAAGTGCATCGTAACCGTAACAGATTAAGGAGGTTAAGTATGGAAAACAAAAATAATGTTAATCTCCCCGAAAAACAGATAAATGTTTACGAAAATTTCAATTATGTCGGCGTTAAAGAATCTGTAGCATATGTACTTAATGACGTTTCAAACACCTTCAACATAAACTCCTTCCAGGAGAGATACATTTGGGACGTAGTTAAGGTTGACTTCACGGTCAATGCCGTAGTAAACATATTCACAAGTGCATGGGATACAATTAATGATATCCTTTTAGGCTCTCTTGTTGACAACACAAGAACAAGGCTCGGCAAATTCCGTCCATATCTTTTAGGACTTCAGGTTCCGTTGACACTGCTGGGCGCTATTTACTGGTTGATTCCGTTTATTTTCCCGGGGACCTCGGGAACACATATTCCGAAGCTCATTTTTTATTTTGCTTTTACAATCATTCAGGAAACTGCCTCAACCGCTATAAATCTCGCAAAAGGCGGATATATGTCTACTACTACACCAAACCCAAATGAACGAGTCAGATTGATAACCCTTGCTGAGTTATTCTCAGGATATCTCGGTGAAGATATGCCCCGATATATTTTCGGCGTACTGTATGACCTTATAGTAAATGAAAAAATCGGCATGAAGCTGTCTACAGCCTTTATGAGCTTCGGTGTAGGATGCAGTGTCGTATCTTCCCTGCTTACTCTTTATTACTTCTTCAATTCAAAAGAAAGAGTTCCTCAGTCACTTGAAAGACCAAATGTTAAAGAAGGACTCCGCGCCATTGTTACAAACTACCCCGTTCTTCTTATGTGTCTTTCGGATTTCCTGGGCGGATTTGCAGTCAGTACAAGCGAAAGCAACTACTTCATCGATGTATTTGGTTCTTATTCACTCATAACCATAGCCAACATACCATCCTCTCTCAACGGCAGTATTTCATACGGATTCATCCCCTTCTTGAGAAAAAGATTCTCATCGAAGGCACTGTGGGTTGGCGCCGACATATACGGCGATATGCTGTCTCTCGGTTTCTTCCTGTTCGGCATGCTCAATAAGAATTATACCAAGATGATACCTATGGTAATTGCAGTCGGTGTCCGTGAATGGTTCACAAAATGGGCATTCGGTGTAAATAAGGTTATAAACAATGACCTCTGGAATGAGGCTATGGACTTCTGCGAATGGAAAAACGGCTACAGAATGGAGGCAACTACATCTGTTGCAAAGAGCCTTGTTCTGAAAATTCAGAGCTCACTTATGAACTCCGTAAGAAGTATTATTCTTAAGAAAATCGGTTATGTTCAGGGTATTAAAATCGGCACACAAAGCGACAAAACAAAGTTCTGGCTGTTTGCTTTATGCTCTGCCGTTCCTACAATTTCGGGTGCTCTCGGCATTATCCCTAAATTTTTGTGGCCTCTCACCAAAGAAAAGAGGGCACAGATGTATAAGGATCTTGCTGAAAGAAGAAGCGAGATTGTGAATACAGCAAATGAAAACATATAATATGGGAGACGCAAAATGTACGACATTATAATAATCGGTGCAGGCCCCGCAGGACTTACCGCTGCAATATACGGAAGAAGGGCAGAAAAAAGTGTCCTTGTAATTGAAAAAGGCGTTTTCGGCGGTCAGGTTACATTCTCACCGAAAATTGAAAATTACCCCGGTTTCGGTGAGCTTTCAGGCACCGAGCTTGCCGACAAAATGGTAGAACACACAATTTCTCTCGGTGCAGAGTTTGAAATGGAAACTGTTACCGCAATCCGCGGCGGCGAAATCAAGGAAGTAGTAACAGAAAACGGCACTTTTCAGGGAAAAACAGTAATAATTGCCACAGGTGCTTCACACAGACATCTGGGCATTGACGGTGAAGAAAAATATCTCGGCAACGGTATTTCCTTCTGTGCCGTATGTGATGGTGCATTCTATGCAGGTCAGGAGGTAACAGTTATCGGCGGGGGAAATTCCGCTTTACAGGAGGCAATTCTTCTCTCCGCAACATCCAAAAAAGTAACTGTAATACAGAATTTACCCACCCTTACTGGAGAAGAGGCTCTTCAGAATATTCTGCGCAGTAAGGAGAATGTTGAAATCATCTGCTCGTCTGTTGTTTCAGGTTTCCTCGGTGAGGATACGCTTAAGGGAATTACAATAAAAAATGCCGATACCGGTATTGAAACAACCGTTCCCTGCGACGGATGCTTTGTTGCTATAGGTCTTATTCCCGCAACCGACTTTATTAAGGGAAGCATTAATCTTAATTTCTACGGTTATGTGGATGCAGCTGAAAACTGCAAAACTAATATTGACGGTATTTTTGTTGCCGGTGACTGCCGCAGCAAGGAGATAAGACAGATTACAACCGCTACCGCCGACGGAGCTACTGCCGCTCTTGCAGCAATTAAGTATATCGGCTGACAATAAAAACCGATTCATGTAAAATGCTCATATTTTGCGCAAATATTCCGCTTCAATAAAACGGAAACAGTGTGCAGAATGTGAGCTTTTTTTATCAATTAAATCTGCACAAAACATATAATAAAGCTGATTTTAACGCGATATTTGCAATTTTTCATCGCAAATGAGGGAATATCTCAGATTTTTCTTGTTTTATTTTCTTGCACCGCAATCTGCACAAATAAATCAAGCACCGTATACTGACACAAAGAATAATAAAACTAATAAAAATAAAAAAATCGCACACATCCGAAAAACGAATGTGTGCGTAAATAGGACAAATTGTAAGAAATTTACCGTTTATCTTATTTGATTGTAACCTTAGCGCCTGCTTCTTCAAGCTTTGCCTTTGCAGCTTCAGCGTCATCCTTGGAGATGCCTTCCTTGAGAGCCTTGGGAGCAGCTTCAACAGCAGCCTTAGCTTCAGCAAGACCGAGACCTGTAAGTTCTCTAACAACCTTGATAACCTTGATCTTTGCAGCTGCATCGAAGGACTCGAGTACAACGTCAAATTCTGTCTTTTCTTCAGCAGCAGCAGCTTCACC
>JAZRNB010000010.1:0-7195 GCA_045647985.1 Acutalibacteraceae bacterium | reverse complement strand
AAGTGTTTTTGAAAATCCGGGCCACAGGTTAAAGTCTGCTGTAGCATAGCCTGTTGTTGTCATGACAGATGCTACCTGGAAAGCTGAAAGTCTTACAGCTTCTGCAAGTCCTGAGCAGCTGTCTGCAATATTTATTGTTATTACAATGGCTGAGGTGATTGCAATGCCCACATAAATCCACAGTTCTGTGCTTTTCAGTGCGGATTTTAGTTTTTTTAGAATTATAAGGTAATAGAGATTGAAGTTTATGCCAAAAAGAAACATAAAAACTGCAAGAACCCATTGAATTGCAGGCGAATATGATGCTATGGAGTCGCTTCTGGTTCCGAATCCGCCTGTACCTGCTGTTGCAAAGGCATAAGATACAGCCTCGAAAAGCGGCATCCTGCATAAGAGTAAAGCCACAATTTCAGCAACTGTAAGAGCAATATATATAAGGTAAAGAATTTTTGCGGTTTCTTTAGCCTTAGGCACCAGTTTGTCCACAATGGGACCGGGCATTTCTGCTCTCATAATATGTATTGAACGGTCAGGCAGTCCCTGGGTCAGCGCTAAAACAAAAACAAGAACACCCATACCGCCTATCCAATGGGTAAAGCTTCTCCACAATAAGAGACCTTCGCTCATGCTTTCAACGTTTGTAAGTATGGAAGCACCTGTTGTTGTAAATCCGCTGACTGTTTCAAAAAGCGCATCAACAAAGGAAGGGATTTCTCCCGAGATGAAAAAGGGCAGACAGCCTATCAGGGACATAATTATCCAGGCAAGGGAAACTATTACGAAGCCCTCTTTTGAATATATAAGCTTATTTTCTGTTTTACAGAATACGGTAAGGGGAAGAGCAATCGCTACCGCTATACCTATAGTTATAAGAAACGCAACCGTACAGCCGTTGCCGTATATAAGACTTACGGCAAGAGGCAGAAGCAGAAGGGCAGCCTCAGCCCATATGATTTTTCCCAACAAATTCAGAACTATTTTTTTGTTCATAGAAATGGTCACCTTATTTCATTATATCCGAAAGGTCCTGCAGTTTTTTCTGTCCAGCAATGACAATTACACGGTCTCCCGGAAGAATAACATCATCACCGGCAGGGATAATTGCCGTTCTGCCTCTGATGATACCTGCTATAAGAATCTGCTCCTTGAGAGAAAGGTTTTTAAGAGGAGTCTGGATACCTGAAAAGTCGGGACTCACTTTGAATTCAAGAGCTTCAACATTGGAATCCATCAGTCTGTATAGAGTTTCAATCTGACAGCCCATAGAATTTTCAAGGGCACGGGCATAACGGGTAAGCCTGTCTGCAATTATTTTACGGGGAGAAACAACACAGTCTATTTCCATATCATCTGCAATCAGCTTCAGCTCCTTGCGGTTTACCTTTGCAATAACCTTCGGAACTCCTTTTTTCTGTGCAAAGTAGGAAATAAGAATATTTTCCTCGTCAATTCCCGTAAGGGCAACAAATGCATCGGTTTTTTCTATTCCTTCTTCAAGAAGAACATCCTGCTGTGTGCCGTCACCGTGAATCATTGTTACCTGCGGCAGAAGCTCACTTATTTCCTCGCATCTTTCAAGCTCCTGCTCAATTATTGTAACTCCGTTTCCTGCAGAAATCAGCTTTTGTGCAAGATAGAAAGCAATTCTGCTTCCGCCGAGAATGATTACATTTTTGGTCTGCTTCTGTATAAGTCCCAGCTCTTTAAGGAATTTGAGAATTTCTGTCTGATTTGCCGTAACACCTATTCTGTCTCCGCCCTTGAGTGTGAAATTACCGGAGGGAATAAAAACCTTGCCGTTTCTCTGTACGGCACAGACAAGGAAGTTTGCCTTGAATTTTCCTCTTATCTCGCTGAGTGTCATTCCGTCAAGACGGCTGTCAGGCTTAAGCTTCAGCTCAAGCATTTCAAAGTTACCGCTGGAAAAGTTTTCAATTTTAACGGCAGAGGGCATTTTGAGAATATTATAAAGCTCCTGAGCTGCCGCATATTCGGGGTTGATGGGCATAGAGAGAGAAAGGGTCTGCTTCATAAAGCTGAGAGATTTGTCATTATAGTCAGTCTTTCTTATTCTCGCAACAGTATGCTGTGCCCCCATTTTTTTGGCGAAAAAGCAGCTGAGCATATTAAGCTCATCGGAATTTGTAACTGCAATAAACAAGTCAGCCTTGCCCGCTTCTGCATCATTCAGAACATCAGAATCCGCACCGTTTCCGCATACACACAGAACATCATACATGTTATTGATTTCTTCAAGAATTTTTCTGTTTGTGTCAACAACAACAATATCATGCTCCTCGGATGAAAGGCTTTCTATTAAGGCGGTGCCGATTTTTCCGCAGCCAACAACTATAATTCTCACAATAACAACCCCTTTCGGTTTAGGGTATTATACACCAACGTTTTGTATATTTCCACTATTTTTAAAAAATTAATATAAATTGACAATGTTGTTACTTTTGTTATACAATTAAAAAAAACGGTCAGAGGTGTGTTTATGGCAGAATATCTAAATCCCTTTATTGAAGAAAGAGCCGACCCGTTTATTACAAAAAGCGAGGACGGTACATATTATTTTACCGCTTCATATCCTGCGGTGGGAGATGAGCTTCACGGCTATGACAGAATAATTTTAAGAAAAAGCGACACCGTAAAGGGACTTGCTTCTGCAGAAGAAAAAATCATTTGGACTGCTCATAAGAAGGGAATATTGTCCCGACATATATGGGCACCCGAGCTTCATTTTATTGGCGGAAAATGGTATATTTATTTCGCAGCCGCTACAAGTGAGGATAAATGGGATATAAAGCCCTATGTACTTCGCTGTACGGGAGCTGATCCTTATTGCAACAGCTGGGAGGAAATGGGAGTTGTCGGAAAAACAGAGGGAGATGTGCTTTCCTTCAGGTGCTTCTCTCTTGATATGACTTATTTTGAGCATAAGGGAAAATCTTACCTTATATGGGCGCAGATTGAAGGGGATTCCTCTCTTTTTATGGCAGAAACCACTGTTGAAGAGCCGTGGAAAATCATAACAAAGCCCATACTCTTAAGCCGCCCTGAATATGACTGGGAAAAGGTGGTGTACCGCGTGAATGAGGGTGCTGCGGTGCTGAAAACCGATGAAAAGATTTATGTGTTCTTTTCAGCCTCGGGTACAGGCGCGGAATACTGCATAGGCCGTCTTGAAGCCGATGCGGACAGTGATATTATGAATCCCGCTTCCTGGAAAAAGCTTCCTTGTCCCGTGCTTTCAACGGAAATGCTGACGGGGGAGGCAGGGCCCGGGCATAACTGCTTTGTAAAAGATGAAAACGATGATCTTCTTTTAGTCTATCACGCAAGACCCGAAGCACATCTGAGACAAGAATGCGGAACATATTTCGCTGAATCTCTTTATGATCCCTGCCGTCATGCAAGAATAAGGAAAATAAAATTCAATGAAAAAAATGAACCGGTTATATAATCCGGCAAAAGGAGAATTATTATGTTAAAAGAATTATGGACTGCAAATCCCCCTGCACTTTTCGCTGTTATCTGCCTTATCGGTTATTTCTGGGGTATGGCTGTTGTGTTTATTGCAAAGCCTCTCAAGAATGCGGAAAGCTTTTCAATCAAGCCTGTTGACAACGCAGGTAAGACGGAAATCAGAGTTTATTACGGCGGCATTTCCTTTGCTCTCGGACTTTTTCTTCTGTTTCTTACTCTGGCTCTCGGTACAGCATATTATTCTCTTGTGGGCGGTGTAATTTTTGCAACAACGGTGCTTACAACAAGAACTGTTTTCCTTTTTGTTGATAAGGGCTGGAATTGTCCCTATACAAAGCTTGCCATCCCTGCTGAAAGTGCATTCGTAATCGCATTGTGGGTATGCTTCATTCTTTCAAGAAAATATATCTGATCGTGAATTTATTTTCCGATGCAAAAAGAGCTGTAAAAAACGAGAGTTTTTTACAGCTCTTTTTTGTTTTATTTTTTGTTATCTGTCGAGATATGCAACGGGACAGGGGAAAACCTGCTCGTTATTTGTCATAAATGCAACTGCTCTGTCGGGAATATCTGTATTTTTGATAGTTTCATTGTCCTCAATAAAGAAGTCTGCACCGTAAACGAAGCAGGGAACATCAGCACCTGAGTGGCTTCCGCTTGTCCATACATATTCTCCGTTTATCATACGTGTAACAGCACCGGTTTCGTGGTCTGCTGTAACGATAACGAGAGTGTTGCCGTCTTTTTCTGCAAAGTCGAGAACTGCACCGATAGTCTTGTCAAATTCAAGAACTGCCTGCATTGCGCCGTCTCCGTCCTGATCGTGTGAACGCTTGTCAATGTGAGCGCCTTCAATCATAAGGAAGAAGCCGTCCTCGTCCTGATTGAGAAGGTCAATAGCTTCAGAAGCAAGCTCTGAAAGAGAGGGATCATCCTCATAGCTGCTTACACCCTGCCACATAACATCAGTGTTGAACTGACCTATGGATTTCTGACCGTATTCGAGAGCCTTTACCTCGGAAAGAGTATCAACAAAAACCTTACCGTTTGCATTTACCTCTGCTTCGGTTACAATATCGGGAGCAGCACCGCCCCAGATAAGGTCAATGTCAGATACAACCTGCTGAGAGAAAATCTTTTCTGCAAGACCGCGGTCGCGTACATGAGCAGAGAATGAAGAGGGAGTAGCACCCATAATAGAGTCAGATGTTACGATACCTGTAGCTTTGCCATAGCTCATGGCAACATCGGTTACTGATGCGGGAGCAGCAATTGCAGCGAGGGGATCAGTAGGATATACACCGATGTAGCCGTTGATTGTTCTGCCGCCTGTTGCAAGTGCAGTGCCGCCTGCAGCAGAGTCTGTAACAGCATCGCTTGATGAACGGGTCTGCTGTGCACCGTAATATTCCATTCGGTTAAGCACCTGAAGCTCTGTTCCGTACTTATGCTCGGTTGCATAAAGGTGGTTAAAGCCCATACCGTCACCAATCATAATAATGACATTTTTCACTTCTTCAGCTTCATCTGCCGGGGCAATGAAATCAAGTCCGAAGGTTGATGAAAACATAACCACGAAGGACATAATAAGAACGATAATTTTTGTGAACATTTAAATCACTCCTTTAACCGTATTTTAACAAATGAAATATGTTATGTCAATGTGCATATTGATTTTTGTTTTTTGTTCTGATAAAATATCTTCGTATATGCGAGAGGTATTATTGATATGAATAATTCTGTAACAAAAAAGGAACAGGCAAAGGGCAGACTGTCCATCCTTGCAACGGCACTTTTATGGGGACTTGCAGGAGTATGTGTGAAGTCGATACCCTGGAATTCCTTTTCAATTATGGCTTCAAGGTGCGGAATAGGTATCATAATGTTCGCACTTCTTAGAAAAAGCATAAAGGTAAAATTCAATAAGCACACACTTTTCGGCGCGGTTATGATGAGTATCACGGGAATACTTTATATGGCATCCATAAAGCTTACAACCGCTGCCACGGCAATTGTTCTTCAGTATACCGCCCCTGTGTTTGTTTTTCTTTATTCGGTGATTTTTCAGAAAAAGAAGCCGAAATTGTCAGAAAGCCTCATTGTCCTTACGGTTTTCGGAGGATGTCTGCTGTCATTTGTTGACGAACTTGATCCTACAAGACTTGCGGGAAATATACTGGGACTTCTGTCGGGTGTATCCTTTGCAGCCCAGATTATCGGCTTCAGTGATAAGCGCTCGGACTCAAATGACGGAATGTATCTCAGTAACATAATAAGCTTTGTTTTCTGTCTGCCCTTTATGTTTTTTGATAAAAATATGGCATTTTCGAAGGAAATTATTTTGTGGGTTCTTGTGTTGGGTATATTCCAGTATGGACTTGCCAATATTTTCTATGCCAAGGGATGCACAAAAATCAACAAGCTTGAAACATCCCTCATTCTTACGGTTGAACCCGTTTTTAATCCTGTTCCCGTGCTTCTTGTTACGGGAGAAATGCCGGGGCCCCTTGCGATTGCCGGCTTTGTAATTGTTATCGCAGGTATCACCCTTTACGGTGTTCTTCCTGCTGTCGAAGAAAGAAAACAAAAAAACAGAAACATATAAATCAGAAGGAGAAGGTTTATGTTTATTACAGAAGATATTAAATATGCAGGTGTCAATGACAGAGAAATTGATCTTTTTGAGGGACAGTATATTGTTCCCGAGGGAATGGCATATAATTCCTACGTTGTTCTCGATGAGAAAATTGCGGTTTTTGATACCGTGGACGGTGCATTTACAGAGGAATGGCTGGGAAATATCAGAAGCATCCTCGGAGAAAAGACTCCCGATTATCTCATTGTACAGCATATGGAGCCTGACCATTCCGCAGGTATTGTCAGCTTTATGAATACTTACCCCCATGCAGTTGTTGCTGCATCAGCTAAGGCTTATAAAATGATGAAGAATTTCTTCGGAAACGAATTTGAGGACAGAAGAATTGTTGTGGGTGACGGTGATACTCTTTCCCTCGGAAAGCACAAGCTTACATTTGTTACCGCACCTATGGTACACTGGCCGGAGGTTATCGTAACATATGACAGCACGGATAAGGTGCTTTTCTCAGCTGACGGCTTCGGAAAATTCGGCGCACTTGATGCAGATGAGGACTGGGCATGTGAAGCAAGAAGATACTATTTCGGTATCGTAGGAAAATACGGCGCACAGGTACAGGCACTTCTCAAAAAGGCTTCAGCACTTGATATTGAAAAAATCTGTCCCCTGCACGGTCCCGTGCTTACCGAAAATCTGTCTTATTACATCGGTCTTTATGATACCTGGTCATCATATCAGCCTGAAGAAGAGGGTATTCTTATTGCTTATACATCAATTTACGGCAACACAAAGAAAGCAGTAAATGAATTAGCCGCACTTCTTGCGGAAAAAGGAGCTCCCAAGGTTGTTGTTACTGACCTTGCAAGAAGCGATATGGCAGAAAACGTTGAGGACGCCTTCCGTTACAGTAAAATTGTTCTTGCAACCACAACATATAATTCAGACATTTTCCCCTTTATGAAGGAATTCGTAAACCATCTTACGGAGAGAAATTATTCGAACCGTACCGTAGGCTTTATCGAAAACGGTACCTGGGCACCTCTTGCCGCCAAAATCATAAAGAATATGTTTGAAAAGAGTAAGAATCTTACATTCTGCGAAAACACCGTT
>JAZRNB010000009.1:0-119065 GCA_045647985.1 Acutalibacteraceae bacterium | reverse complement strand
GAGAAACAACAGAAAGTCAGAGCTTGCTCTCAGAGATCTTGAAATTATGACTGTAAATGCAGCTGTAAAGAATGACAAGGCAGCTGACAGCGAAGAGATTGCTCCTCTTTATGAGACACTTCTTCTCAATCAGTTCCACGATATTCTTCCCGGTACCTGCATCAATAAGGCTCACCTTGAAAGCAGAGAGCAGACAACTGAGCTTATAAAGACTGCAAAGGAAAAGACTGCAGTTCTTGTTAAGGCTGAGGGTGAAAACAAGATTACCGTTATCAATACTCTTTCCTTTGAGAGAGATGATGTTCTCTTCCTAAAGGACATCCCTGAGGGTATGATGATTGAGGGAAGATATAATCAGCAGAGATACACAGATCTTGACGGAAATAACATCCTGCTTGTAGGCGGTGTCAAGATTCCCGCATTCGGCAGTGTTACTCTTACACTCACTCAAGAGGAAAAGAGATTCAACTGTAACTTTGTAAGAGAAGGAAACAAGCTTTCTGCTCCTCTTTACGAGGTAACATTTGCCGACAACGGCACAATCAGCGAATATTTCGACAAGCGTGCAGGCCGTCAGATAGTTAAGGGTGAAAATTACAATACTCTTCTTATGGCTGAGGATGTTCCTGCTTTATGGGATAACTGGGATGTTGATGCAGACTATGAATTAAAGTTCAAGAACGTATCAAACCTTGTTGAAAGTGAAGTAGTTTCTGTCGGCAGAGTAGCTTATATAATAAGAAATAAATATCAGATTTCAGAGAAGTCAACCGTTACTCAGGATATGATGTTCTTTGCACATTCAGCTGAAATCCGTTTTGATACAATTATGGATTGGCAGGACAACCATCAGTTCCTTAAGGTTGCCTTTGACAGTGATGTATTTGATGATTTTGCACGTCACGAAATTCAGTTCGGTTACGCTAAGCGTCCCACAACAAGAAATAACTCCGAGGAGCAGGCTAAGTTTGAGGTTCTCAACCACAAATATTCTGATATTTCCGAGGCTCGCTACGGTGTTGCGGTTCTTAATGACTGTAAGTACGGTATCAGCGCTAAGGACGGTTGTCTGAGACTTTCACTTCACAAGGGCGGTACACGTCCTGACCATACAGGTGACCATGACGGTCTTCACCGCTGTGTATATTCCGTGCTTCCTCACGATACAGGCTTCGGCTCCGAAAGTGTTATCAAGCCCTCTTATATGCTTAATATTCCTGCTATCCAGACTGCAGGTGAGCTTAGTGTTGATGCTCTTGCAGCTATTGAGGCTGATAACTGCTTCATTGAGGCTATTAAGCCCTGTGAGGACACAGAAAAGGCATTCATTGTCCGTGTATACGAGGCAGAGGGTGCATATACAAGAACTAAGATGACATTTACGGATAAGGCAAAGAAGGTAGCTGTTACCAATATGCTCGAAGAGGAAACAGCGGTTCTTTCGGGAGTAGATGAAATCCTTACCTTCCGTCCCTTTGAAATCAAGACACTCAAGGTATATTATTAATTTTTTCAGCATCAAGGAGGAAACAGTATGCCTCAACAGAATAAATTCAGTATGAAGCCCGGAATCATAGGCGCTTTAATGTCTGTGCTTCTCATTGTTTCCTTCTTCCTTCCGAGGATATGGGAGAAGAATACGACAGTAGAATCGTTCAATACCGTTCTGATTGTTGTGATAATGTGTATTGCTGCAAAGCTTATAAGGGAAACCTCGGAGCTTTACGGTGAGAATCTGTGGAATAATAAGGTTTTTCCTCTGCTGATGACGGTTCCTGTGTTCAATATCATTATGACCGCCGTACAGTTTGTTTTTCCCGGAGCCTTTTTTATGCAGCACCCCATCCTTCTTACGCTTCTCGTTCTTTCATCGCTTCCTGCATTCTGCTGCTATTATTTTACGGCAATATGGCTGCATTTAAGAAGAGACAGAAGGCTTATTATAAGCTCAGGTATACTTGACGTTATCGGTCTTATATATGTACTTATAAGATTGTCTGACAGGGTGATCGTTCCTTCTCTTTCCCTTCGCGGAACGGAGATATCGGCTATGCTTGACAAGCTCGTTTCCGTGAGTCCTTTAGTCTCTCTTGTAATCTACATTATGTCCTTTTTCAGTTTCATTATATGCGCAAAAATATTCAACGAAACTGACAAAAAAACAGTGTGACGGTATGTGAAAAAATTTTAATTATTTTTAAAAAAAGTGTTGACAAATCTGTTTGTCTGATGTATAATTCAATATGTTCCGACAAACAGAACATAGAGGTATAGTGTAACGGTAACACTCCGGACTCTGACTCCGTCATTTAAGGTTCGAATCCTTATACCTCTGCCAAAAAATCCGACAAGCATTGACTTGTCGGATTCTTTTTTCGTTTTTCTTCCTTACTGGTATCAGGAAGAGCATTTTATATTAAATTACAAATACTTTTTTCGTAAGAATGAAGGATATGAAAGGAAGTATTATCAGCTATGAACAGCGGTAAAAGCCTTGAAGAAGTAAGAAGAATATTTGAAGGTGACAGATTTGCCACAGTAAACGGAGCCGTGATAGAGGAAACAGGGCATCTCAGCGCCGTATGCAGCCTGGAAATTACAGATTCCCACCGTAATGCAATGGGTGCGGTAATGGGCGGAGTATATTTTATGCTTGCTGATTTTGCCTTTGCGGTTGCGGCAAATTGGGAGGATATGGGATGTGTATCGCTGCACTCGGATATATCCTTCCTCGGCTCCGCAAAGGGAAAGAAGCTTATAGCAAGGGCAGTATGCATAAAGAATGGCAGATCCACCTGCTGCTATCGTACTGATGTTACGGATGAAGCGGGAAATCTTGCTGCAGTAGTAACCACTACAGGATATCGAATAAAATAAGTAATATAATGAGAAAAACAGCTCCCCGTTTCTGAGGAGCTGTAATTTTTTTTAGCTGTATTCTGAAAATGCTGATTAATACATTCCGCCGCCCTGATTTGCCATTGCTGCAGCAGCAGCTGCATCTGCTGCGGGATCGGGCTTATCTGTTACAAGAGATTCTGTAGTAAGAACCATAGCTGCAACGGAAGCTGCGTTCTGGAGTGCAGAGCGTGTAACCTTTGTGGGGTCAAGGATGCCTGCCTCTGACATATCAACATATTCCTCAGTTGCGAAGTTGAAGCCGTAGCCCTTCTTGCCTGAACGGTTGATAGCATCAATAATAACAGAACCTTCAAGACCTGCATTTGCAGCGATCTGACGGATGGGAGCCTCAATTGCCTTGAGTACAATCTTGATGCCTGTGATTTCGTCTGTGTTTTCTGTTTTTTCAAGAAGAGCAGACACAGCAGGAATTGCATTGAGAAGAGCAACACCGCCGCCTGCAACATAGCCTTCTTCAACAGCAGCCTTTGTAGCAGCAAGAGCATCCTCGATACGAAGCTTCATTTCCTTCATTTCTACCTCGGTAGCTGCACCTACGTGGATTACCGCAACACCGCCTGCAAGCTTTGCAAGTCTTTCCTGAAGCTTTTCCTTATCAAATTCGCTTGTTGTAACCTCGATCTGAGATTTGATCTGATTTACACGGGCAGCGATTTCAGCCTTGTTGCCGGCACCGTCAACGATGATGGTGTTTTCCTTGGTAACCTTAACCTGCTTTGCACGGCCGAGCTGTGCAACCTGAGCATCCTTGAGCTCAAGTCCTAAGTCGGAGGTGATAACCTGACCGCCTGTAAGGATAGCGATATCCTGAAGCATTTCCTTTCTTCTGTCGCCGAAGCCGGGAGCCGTTACGCATACGCAGGTAAATGTACCTCTGAGACGGTTAACAAGGATAGTAGCAAGTGCTTCACCCTCAACATCCTCAGCTACGATAACAAGCTTCTTGCCAGCCTGAAGAATCTGCTCAAGAAGGGGAAGGATTTCCTGGATGTTTGTGATTTTCTTATCTGTGATGAGAATGAAAGCATCATCAATTACAGCTTCCATCTTGTCTGTATCTGTTACCATATAAGGGGAGATGTATCCGCGGTCAAACTGCATACCCTCAACAACATCGCAGGAAGTTTCTGCAGTCTTTGATTCCTCAACAGTGATAACGCCGTCAGCGGAAACCTTTTCCATAGCTTCAGCTATAAGAGCGCCGATGCTCTCGTCAGCTGCGGAAACAGTTGCGATTCTTGCGATATCAGAAGAGTTTTCAACGGGCTTTGCATCGCATTTAAGAGCATTCACTGCAGCTTCTACAGCCTTCTGGATGCCCTTTTTGACTGTCATGGGGTTAGCACCTGCTGCAACATTCTTCATTCCCTCATTAACGAGAGCCTGAGCAAGAAGAGTAGCGGTAGTAGTACCGTCACCTGCAATGTCATTGGTCTTTGTGGAAACTTCCTTTACGAGCTGTGCGCCCATATTTTCAAAAGCATCCTCAAGCTCAATTTCCTTAGCGATTGTAACACCGTCATTAGTGATGAGGGGAGCGCCGTATTTCTTATCAAGAACTACGTTTCTGCCCTTGGGACCAAGGGTGATTTTAACAGTATTGCTTAATTTATCTATACCTGCCTGAAGAGCCTTTCTTGCATCTTCACCGTAAAGTAACTGCTTTGCCATAGTAAAAGTACCTCCGAAAAATTATTCTACAACACAGAGAATGTCACTCTGCTTGACAACGGTATATTCCTCATTGTCGAGCTTAACCTCTGTGCCTGCATATTTGCTTAAAATTACCTTATCGCCGCATTTAACCTGCATTTCGATTTCCTTGCCGTCAACGATTCCGCCGGGGCCTACAGCGATAACCTCAGCTGTCTGAGGCTTTTCCTGAGCAGCAGCTGCAAGAATAATGCCGCCTTTAGAGGTTTCCTCTGCAACTGTGAATTTAACAACCACTTTGTCACCTAAGGGCTTAAGTGTCATAATAAAATCCCTCCTGAGAATATTTTATAAATTGAAAAATTTGTAAATTAGCACTCTTATTATTTGAGTGCTAAGTATATTTTAATCATATTTTGAAAAAATGCAATAGGTTTATTGAAAAAATTTCCTCTTTTTTTTCATTTTGACTAATCTTTTTAATTCTTTATCATTAAAATATATGCCCCTTGGAGAATTTTATTCTTTTAGTGGAAAAACGATATATTATAATGTATAATAAAAAATATAATTGTTGCCGCAGGTGTAAAATATATGTCGGCGGCTCAATTTAACTTTTTCAGAATACGCTTCAAGAGGGAAATATGAGAAAATACAAATATGAGCTTCATTGTCATACTTCGGATGTGAGCTTTTGTGCTGCCTCAGATGCAAGAGAGGCAGTTGAATTCTATAAGGAAAGAGGCTACGACGGTATAGTAATCACCGATCATTATTCTCCCCAGACCTTCCTTTTTCACAAGGCATTTTGTCCGCAGAAGTATATTGATGATTATCTTAAGGGCTACAGAAATGCAAAGGCAGCAGCGGGGGACGATTTTACCGTGCTTTTTGCAGTTGAGGTGCGTTTCTTCTTTACAATTGATGATTTTCTTATATACGGAGCAGACGAGGAGTTCCTGAAAAACAACGGAAATCTTATGCTGAAGTATTTAAGAAGACTCAAAAAGCTGTGTGACAGGAATAATCTGATTCTCCTTGAAGCACATCCTTTCAGAAAGCTTCGTTTCAGGCACAAGCCCTCATTGCTTCACGGCTGTGAGGTTTATAACGGTAAGGACAAGGGAAACGGTGCAAACGAAAAGGCTAAGCTTTGGGCAAAGGAGAATAAATTCTCAATAACCACATCAGGGGGAGATTTTCATAATAAGAAAAATACCAATCCCGGAGGAATTATAACAAATGAACCTATAAAGACCACAGATGATCTGATGAGGATACTGCGGTCAGGAGAATATACCCTCATTGAGGAGTAAAACCGACTGCTCAGCCGACTGAGGGCAAAAATCCAACCGACTGCTCAGCCGACTGAATTGTAATTTCATAACCGACTGTTTCACCGTGAAAACCCTTGATATATAAGGCTTCACGGTGTTTTTATTTTGTTCATACAGACGACTGATTCCCCGTTTCGTAACCGACTGTTCAACCGACTGATACTGATTTTTCAGCCGACTGCTCAGCCGACCTTTATATAAGAATAAGGATATAGAAGAATGTTAAGAATAAGGGAATAAGAATAAGGAACAGAATAACGATACGGAATAAAGAGAAAAAAGACCTTCTTCCTTTTTCTTTCTTCTTCTTCTTCAGAGAAGTTATTGAAAAGAACAAGTAAAAAAGAGGAAAACAGAGGAAAAACATTGAAATTTTAACGATTATGGCGAACATTTGTTCAGTATATACAAAAAAGGCATAAATATCTGCCAAAAGTTTGGAGCAAAAAAGCCGTTTTTGGCATTGACTTTCATCGAACAAATGTGCTATAATAACGGCGAAAAGAGGGAAGACGAAAAAGAAATTCTCTCATAAAACAGATGTGAATAATAAATAACTTCAGGAGCTGTGTCCTTTAACGGATGCAGCTCCCGCTTGTTGTTTTAAAAACTGGAGGTTACTATGGAGAACGGCTTTATTATGATACCCAGAGCCATTCAGAGATTTGCCGTAATGAAGGACTGTAACATTATCGGCGTGTACGTGAAGCTGATGCTGCTTGCAAGATTCCGTGCAGGGAATATCAACGGAATTAATGTAGGAATTAATCAGATTCTGATGTCAAAGCCGGATCTTGCAGAAAAGCTTAATATGTCAGTGGGGCAGCTTAAGGGGATACTGAGTGTATTTGTAAGGCTGGGGGGAATAAGATGTGAAAACGTGAGAAATAAATATACCCTCATAACAATATTACCGCCGTTTTTAAGCGGTACAATTAACGGGAACATCGGAAAAACAAATCCGCCTCCCGTACAATTCGGGGAGACGGATTTATGTGATTGCTATGATTCTGATATTGATAATTCTGATTTTTCAGATGAGGCGGATGACGAGCTTTTTACATATGATGACTGCACCGATGATGCTCAGACGCCCGCTGAGAGCGGTGAGCAGGTTCAGATTAATAAAACTGCCTCCCGCGGACAGCTGATTGCCTTCGGAAAATTTCATAATGTATATCTGTCGCAGACTGAATATGACGATCTGAGTACTGTCTTTCCCGATGTGAACAGAGCAATAGATAAATTCTCCGCATCGCTCGTTAATAATGGGGGAAAGATCTATGATAATCATTATGCAAAGCTCTATCAGAATGCTATGTATGAAACGGATATCAGAGGCTCTGACAGTTCGCAGGTACGCTCCTTCAGTACTTCAACAGGCAATCACTGTCGGGGATATACTCCGCCTGAGTCAGATGCCGGGACCTCTTATGACTTGAAGGAGGCAGAGCGACGTGCGAAAAGTCAGGATCCGGTAATAAAATTAAGTAAAAAAAGACCTTAGGACAGTTATTTTCTCAGCTTTTTTATGGTTATAAGCCCGGCAGCACCCACTACAGAGCCTGCCATAAGACCTACTGCTGCAATCCTCTTTACCTGCTCCATGCTTGTGGGGATGTGAGCGAAGATGAATTCCTGTAAGGGATTTGAAAGCTTATCTGAGGTCAGCTCATCAAAGGTTACGGTGTAGGTGTCGAATTTGTTGAGATTATTAATATCAAGCTCAATCATTCTCACGCCTCTTTTTCTTCCGGGGCCGTAAACATTGAAGCCTGCTCCCTGTGTATAAATGAGCTTTATTCCGTCCTTTTCAGCTACAAAGGAATTTATATGGTCGTGACCTACGAGAAGTCCGAGGATATTGCCTTTTTCTTTGAGGGCTTCAAACTGTCCCGAATTGCGGTCGGGAGTTGCAGGGGATTCACCCATAAAACCGCCGGCTTGAATTATTTCATCGGGAAGCACATAGAACTCGCCCTTATGCTTGCGGAAGGCTTCAACGGCTCCTTTTGTGCCGAATTTTACCCTCTTTATCACATCGAAGAACTCAGGAACGGGAATGTGCTGAAATGCAACGGCGTTTATGTATTCTCCGTCTTCCTTTGCTTTTTCACGCTCTTGTCTGAACCACTCAATCTGCTCTTCGGATACGGGCATATATTCACCTGTGGGAGCTTGTCCGTTGGAATCGAAAAGATAGATGTCGAATATATGATTCTTTCCGTCAAATATGGGCAGACGGAAGGTTCCTCGGTCAGTGTCGGAATGAGGCTCACCTGAAATGTTGAAGGGAGATTCTTCGTAAATTTCTGCCTGCTCGTAATTCGAAAGACCTACCTGACAGTCGTGATTTCCGTAGGTGACTGCAAAGGGGATACCTGCATTTTCAACGGGAGCTGTGATTTCCTTTAATACCTTTACTGCCTGCTCTTTTCTGTTCTTATTATAAAATGAGGGATGTATTCCGTAAATCTGATCTCCCGTAAACACTACAAGGTCAGGCTTTTCACTTTCAAGTGCCAGAGTCATAAGCTTTATTGTATCGGGATTTACGGTTGCGGATTCCTGCACATCGGCTATCTGCATTATCCTGAATTTTCCGTTTTCGTTGAACTGAAGTTTTTTGTTGTACATATTTTCACCCGTAAGCATTTTTTTATATATTATCATAATAAACTTATTTGTTCAATATGAAAATCGCGCAGGAGTTCTGTTGCAGTTTTAGCTGTTCTGTTTCTTGTGTTATCGGAATGATTGTAATAAAAATATCTGCAGGTAAAAACCTGCAGATGTAAAAATTTATTCTGTTTTTGCAATCTCAAGACCGAGAACCTTAAGCTGCTCGTCATCAACTCTTGAGGGACATTCTGTCATTGCTTCTGTAGCATCCTTGAGCTTGGGGAAGGCAATAACATCACGAAGGCTTTCAGCGCCTATCATCTGCATTACAAGTCTGTCAAGACCGATGCCCATACCGCCGTGGGGAGGAGGTCCGAAACGGAAAGCGTCAAGAAGATATCCGAACTTGTTGTGTGCTTCCTCATCGGAAAGTCCGAGAAGCTCGAAAATCTTACCCTGAAGCTCGGGATTTGTAATACGGATGGAGCCTGATGAAAGCTCGATGCCGTTGAGAACAAGGTCATAAGCCTTTGCCCTTACTGCACCCTTGTCTGTGTCAAGATAGGGAATACATTCATCCATGGGAGATGTAAAGGGATGGTGCATAGCAACCCATGTCTGTGTTTCTTCGTCCCAGTCGAAGAAGGGGAACTCAACAATCCAGAGGAAGTTGTAGCCGTCAGGGATAATGTCAAGCTTCTTTGCAGCCTCGTTTCTGAGAGAGCCGAGAACTGAAAGTGCAAGGTTCTTTCTGTCACCGATGATGAATACAACGTCACCCTTTTCGGCGCCTGCCTTATTGAGGATTTCCTGCATCTTTTCTTCGGAGATGAATTTGCCGAATGAGGATGCGATGCCGTCATCAGTGTAACGGATCCATGCCATACCCTTAGCTCCGATTCCCTTTGCGAACTCTGTAAGCTTGTCAATTTCCTTTCTTGTGTAAACGGAAACTGCATTCTTTGCAGTGATACCTCTTACCGTACCGCCTGAAGCCACAGTGCCTTCAAATACGGAGAAGCCGCAGTCCTTAACGATATCGGAAAGATCGAAAAGCTCCATACCGAAACGGGTGTCGGGCTTGTCCGAGCCGTAACGCTCCATAGCGTCAAGATACTTGAGTCTGGGCAGGGGCATGGGGATTTCAACATCAATAGCTTCCTTGAAAAGCTTAGCTATGTAGCCTTCAATCATACCTAAAACGTCATCAACATCAACGAAGGACATTTCAAGGTCAATCTGAGTGAATTCGGGCTGTCTGTCAGCACGGAGATCCTCATCACGGAAGCAGCGTGCAATCTGCATATATCTGTCAAAGCCTGCAACCATTGAAAGCTGCTTATAAAGCTGAGGTGACTGGGGAAGTGCATAGAACTCACCGTTGTGAAGACGGGAGGGAACAAGGAAGTCACGAGCTCCTTCGGGAGTGGACTTCATAAGAATGGGAGTTTCAATTTCTACAAAGCCGTTGTCATAGAAATAGTCTCTTGTGATTTTTGCCACCTTGTTTCTTAAAATGATATTTTTCTGAAGATCGGGACGGCGAAGGTCGAGATAACGGTATTTAAGTCTTGTTGTTTCGCCTGTCTGAGAATTCTCCACAATTTCAAAGGGAGGAGTTTCACTCTTTGAAAGAATACGAAGCTCTGATACAAATACCTCAATATCACCTGTGGGAATCTTGTCTGTCTTAGCAGAGCGCTCCTTTACGATACCCTTAGCAGCAAGAACATATTCGCTCTTTACAGATGCTGCCTTTTCAAAGACTGCCTTGTCAGTATTTTCATCGAAGCTCAGCTGTATAAGACCTGTTCTGTCGCGAAGGTCAATGAATATAAGGCTGCCCAGGTTTCTTGAACGCTGAACCCAGCCGAAAACCGTAATTTCCTTACCGACATCCGATGCTCTGAAGTTGCCGCAGTAGTCGGTTCTTGTCATTCCTGTTACAAATTCCATTTATATACTCCTTTGTATCATATCAAGGTAAAATCGTCACCGATATCGCCTAAAGCATCATTTACGGTAAGTCTTAAGAATTCCTCCGAAAAATCAGCAATGGGAAGCTCGGTTACGGTGCCGTTGTCCATATTTTTGACATTGATTGCACCCTTTGCAGCCTCATCCTCACCGAGAACTGCGGTGTACATTGCGTTCTTCTTGTTGGCATATTTCATCTGAGCCTTGAGAGAACGGTCACCGAGATCTGTAAGAGCCGAAATACCCTCATATCGAAGGTCATTGATAAGCTTCATTGCAAGATAGCCCTGCTCCGGCGAAGCGGGAGCAATGTAAAGATAGGGACGGGGATCCTCAGGAAGCTTCTTGCCCTGAGCATCTAAAAGCATTGTGAGTCTTTCTATACCCATACCGAAGCCGCAGGCAGGAAGGGGATTTCCGCCAAGCTCCTTTATAAGTCCGTCATAACGTCCGCCGCCGCAGACTGTGCCCTGAGCACCAATGGAGTCAGAAACAAATTCAAAAACAGTCTTTGTGTAATAGTCAAGTCCTCTTACGATGCGGGGATTTACGGTGTAGGGGATTTCCATAGCATCAAGGTATTTCTTTACCTTATTGAAATGCTCCTCGCATTCATCGCAGAGGAAGTCGATAACAACGGGGGCTTCCTTTGCAATTGCAGAGCATATGGGAGATTTACAGTCAAGAATTCTCATAGGATTTCTTTCAAGACGGGAAAGACATGTTTCGCAGAGCTCTGCCTTCTTTTCATTGAAATACTGAAGAAGAGCCTCGTGGTAATGCTTTCTGCATTCGGGACAGCCTATGGAATTGATTTCAAGACGGATGCTGTCAAGCTCAAAGAAATCGAACACGTGCTGAGCAAGTGCAATAATTTCAGCATCGGCAGCAGGGGAGCCTGTTCCGAGACTCTCTACACCGAACTGATGGAATTCTCTGAGTCTACCTGCCTGGGGCTTTTCATAGCGGTAGCAGGAGGTGAGATAGTAATATTTCTGGGGGAGGGGCTCATTGAAAAGACCGTGCTCAAGGAAGGCTCTTACGGTACCTGCAGTGCCTTCGGGACGAAGTGAAATACTGCGGTTGCCGTTATCGTTGAATGTGTACATTTCCTTCTGAACAACATCGGTGGTGTCGCCCACACCTCTCATAAAAAGCTCTGTGTGTTCAAAAACGGGAGTTCTTATCTCCCTGAAGCCGAAGGTTCCTGCTGTTTCTCCGAGAGCATTTTCAAGAAAACGAAGCTTTCCGCTCTCTCCGGGAAGACAGTCCTGTGTTCCTCTCGGTGCTTTAGTTAAAAGTGCCATTGGAATTTCTCCTCAAAAAAATGAAATTATCAGTTGCCTCTGACAAGATTTCTCCAGTCAAGGTCGCCTCTTTCAAGACCGCGTACAAGTGATTCTGCAGTTGCAATGTTTGTTGCAACGGGAATCATATGCACATCACAAAGGCGAAGCAGATCATTGTCATCAGGCTCGCTTTCCTTCTTTGTAAGAGGGTCACGGAATAGAAGCAAAAGGTCGATTTCATTGCAGGAAATGAGAGAACCTATCTGCTGAGCACCGCCCTGGCTTCCTGCAAGAAACTTTGTTATTGGAAGTCCTGTAGCATCCTCAACAAGCTTACCGGTCGTTGCCGTGGCACAAATTGAATGGTGACTCAGTATTCCGCAGTAGGCTATACAGAATTGGGTCATAAGTTCTTTCTTTGAATCGTGTGCTATTAATGCAATGTTCATAAATCCACCGTCCTTAAAAAGTTAAATCTTTTAATAATATATTATAATAGCATAAATTATTTGTTTTTTCAATACTTATTTCAGCTGAGAAAGCTCAAGAGGTATATATTTTCCCTCAATACGCATTGCAATACGCGAAATTGCACTGTCGCTTTTTTTTGTTCTGAGCTTTTTCTGACTTACTGTCGAATACATTATATTTTTGTCCTCGGGAATAATTCCTATAAGCTGTACCGAGGTCTTATCAATTATCTCGTCAATAGTCAGAAGCTTTCCCTTTTTTGCCGCCTTTACATCATAGCGGTTTATAAGAAGCCGTGAGTCGGAAATACCGCATTCCTTAAGAACGGTTTCAACGGTTGCAGCACCCTTTACGGATACCTCGTCAGCGGTTGCTGTAACAAGAGATTTTTCGGCGCCTGACGCAGCTCGTCTGAGGCCTCTTCCCACACCGGCGGGAGCATCGATGAAGATATAGTCAAATTCATCGTTAAGCTCCTCGGTAAGCTTTTTTATACAGTCTGCATAATCCTCTGTGAGAGGTATCCGGGGAGAGGGCAGAAGTGTCAGATTCTCATTGATTTTTACAAAAGCATCGGCGGTTTCGCAGCTGCCGTCGGCAATGTCCGACCAGGAGAAATTTATACCTTCACCGCAGCAAAGCATAACATCCAGAGATGAAAGCCCTGCATCGCAGTCTATAAGCAGTGTCCGCTTTCCGAGAGATGCAAAGTGCAGACCGAGATTCTTTGTGACGGTTGATTTGCCGACACCGCCCTTGCCCGATGCGATAACAGTTTTTATAGCCATATTAACACATCCTTTATTCTGTAGTGAAAATGAATTTTATACGAAGCCTTTTGCTGATTGCTGCAGAGAGGCCTCTTTACAGATTATCAGATTTCTCAGCGGGCATTACCATATAATTTCATTTTCAGGTTGTACCGAGGGAGTTGAGCCGAGAGTGGAGAAGTAATATTCGAAAATATCAGCCGCAACCTGAGCCGTTGATGAGCCCGAGCCTGCGTTTTCGATAACTACCGTAATTGCAATTTCAGGATTTGAATAGGGACCGAATGCAATAAGAAAGCCGTCGGTTCCTTCAACAACGCGGTCATCAATTACAAGAGTCTTTTCCGCCGTACCTGTTTTGCAGGCAACCTCGTGAGCAAGATTTCCGAGATAGGGTGAGCAGGAGCCCTCATTTGCAACAAGCCACATACCTTTTTTTACGGTATCAAGTGTGTTCTTTGTAATATTAGTTTCTACTGCAATTTCCTTTTCGTGAATATAGGTTTCTCCCGAAAAATCATTTGAAACCACCTTTTCTATCAGATAAGGAACATAACGTGTTCCGCCGTTTGCTATTGTTGCACAGTAGTTATTCAGCTGTAAGGGGGTAAATGAGTTATCCGACTGACCGATGGCGGCAAGAAGAGTTTCACCCGATTTCCAGCCGAGTCCCAGTGAATCTCGGTAGGCAATACCTGCAAGAATACCCTCACTTTCCGATATTTCAATACCTGTTTTATTTCCGAGGCCGAAAAGAGATGAGTATGTATTCATTTTGTCAATGCCGAGCTGTCTTGCCATTTCAAAGAAGAAAATGTTGCAGGAATACTGTAGTGCGGTTTCTACATTAATGTGACCGTGAGCTGTTTTTCCGAAGCAGGCAAACACCTGGTCGATATACTCATACTGTCCCATACAGTAAACCTTTGAGGAGCTGTCAATTATGCCCTCCTCAAGAGCTGCGATTGCGATAACAGGCTTCATTGTTGAGCCGGGGGAATATGTGCTTTGTACGGCACGGTTCCATAAGGGCTTTCCGGGATCGGCTGCCAGTTTGTCGTAATCATCATAATAGGATGTAAGTGAAAAATTGGGGAAGGTGGAGCTTGCAAGAACAGCGCCGGTGTTTACATCCTGGACTACTACCGCACCGGCAGGGGTAAGACCCTGTGCAAGAGCCTCTGACTCCGTAACGGCAAGTATCTGCTTCTGAAGGGATTTGTCTGCAATTTCCTGAAGATTTCTGTCAAGTGTCAGGAAAATAGTATTTCCTGCTTCCGGAATAACAGAGTATGACTGAAGCACCTTTTTACCTGCAGTAAGGGACACATTGAGCTTGCCCGAATGTCCTCGGAGGAAATCCTCGGCATATGCCTCAATTCCGTTTTTTCCGATGAAATCATTGAGCGCATACTGAGAGCTTTTTATCTCTTCCTTTTCCTCATCGGTAAGGTCGGGATTCAGAAGCTTTTCATCGTTCTGAGCCTTCTTTATGTTATATTCCTCCTGGCTGATAACGCCGACGACACCTAAGATATGTGCAGCTGCAGTACCGTCTCCGGAATATTTTCTCTGGGAAGATGCGCCGCCGTCAACTCCGGGAAATAAAGCCTTGTTTTCCTTTATGTAGCCTATTGTTTCAACAGAAACCTTTGTTGCAAAGGTGTAGGGAAGTGACGCGGAAAACCAGTTCTTGTGCATATTGTAACGCACGGAGGCTATGTTACGCGCCAATGCTTCGGGGTAATCCTCAAGTTCATATTTTTCTATAAGAACCTGAAGACAGTCCTCTGCCGTTGCATAGGTGTTTACGGCACACATCTGCGAACCCTTGAGGTAGCTTACCTCCGACTCCTCGTTCTCTTTGTATTTTATCTTTCCGTTTTCGTCAAAAATCAGGGGAAGCTCATCTGTCCACACTTCGCCTTTTTCTCCGAGAAGCTTCATAAGATCAGCGATTTCCTTATTGATAGCTTCATTATCACGGGGAAACTCAGTGTAGTTGAAAGTGATGGTGTTTATAAGCTCGTTGTATACCAGTGCGTTGCCGCTGCGGTCGAGGATTTCACCGCGGGGGGCAGAAACTGTTATGTCGTAGGAGGATACGGCAGATGATGCGGAATATTCATCTGCATTTACAATCTGCACATATACCAGCAGCGAAATGAAGCCTAAAAAGCACATCCCGAAAAACGAAAATATGAAAATGACCTTTTTGTTGATTTTTTCTTTCATCTGTTAAAGCTAAGACCTTTCTTTGTGAAAGCGTTTTGATATACCGTGTACAATGAGGTACACGGGAATTGACAGGGCAGCAGAGATTATCAGCCCCGGAAGCAATTCCGAAATTAAAATGCCTGTGAAGTCGTCCTTTGTGATTTCCCTGAGCGTGTACATAAGTGAAGCTGCCCACGGAATCAGTGAGCAGACCGCAGTGAGAAGAAGGGCAGTCTGCAGAGTGTTTCTCAGTGTATATCTTGTGAGAAGTCCCGTCAGAAGGAAGGTGACAGTAAATATCAATGTCATAAGTCCGTCTGTATGGGGAGATGCCATATCCCAGAGAATGCCCGTAAGAAGTCCACACAGCATCCCTGCAAATTCTTTTTCCTGCATTGAAATTGCAACGCCGAGAGGAATGAGCAGCATTACGGGAAAGGGGAAGTCTGTTCCCGGGATAACTATAAACTGGAGAATATAGGCAGACAGTATCATAATAAAATACAATATTCTTCTTACTGCCGCCAACGTAAAATAGTGTTTTTTCATAATCAGCCCTTGTCCGATTTTCCTTCAAAGTCAGTTAAAACAAATACATCTGTAAGCTTTGTGTAGTCAAGCTCAGGGGTTACCAGCGCAATGGAGGACAGCCCCGTAATATCGTTTCTTATTTCATAGACAGTGCCGATGATAAGATCCTTGGGGTAAATTCCGCCGATACCCGAGGTACATATAATACCGCCCGATACAACGGGAGTATTCTTTTTAAGTCCCGAAACTCTCAGAAATCCCTCTGATGATAGTGAATATTCAGCCTGCGTGTAGCAGCTTTCTCTTGTTCTGATTTCATAGGAGCTGACAGAGATTTCAGGGTTGAAGAGTGTATTAACCGTGCAGTTATTTGGATTTACCGTGGAAACAAGACCTACAAGGTTGTCCGAATAAATAACGGGATCATTTACGTCAACTCCGTCATCAGAGCCCACATTCAGTGTGAACGAGCCGTAAAAATCAGATGTGTCACGGAGTATGATTTCTCCTGGGACAAAGGTAAAATCCGGATTATCCTCCTTAACTCCGAGGAAATCCTCATATGCTTCAAGCTTATGCTTGGTTTTTTCGAAATCAACAATCTGCAGACGCATATCATTCAGCTGACTCTCAAGCTCGGAAACCCTTTCCGCCATTGCCTTTGAGGAGGTGAAATGAGTATTGAAGTCTGCAAGTGCCTCGCTTATGTGAAGTGCGGCATTTTCAACGGGTGTAAGCACATAGCTCAGTGCTGAGGATATAGGTGAGGAGCCGCTTACCGATACGGCTGAAATGAATACGGCAAGAAAAAGCGCTGTAATCAGTGCCGCACATATTTTGAATCTTGTGCCTGAAAAAAAGTTTTTCATACTCTTGCCCTCAGCTTATCTGAAAAGATTAAGATTGTCCTTCTGAAGACATACCGCAATACCCGTAATTACGCAATCGGTGGGATTTTCGGCAGTATGTACCTTCATGCCTGTCTTTTTCTCAATAAGCTTGTCAAATCCTCTGAGATTAGCACTGCCGCCCGTAAGTGTTATACCTGAGGTGATGATGTCAGAGGAAAGCTCAGGAGGTGTCTTTTCAAGAGTATACTGAATTGCATCAAGTATCTGATTGATGGGCTCTGTCAGCGCCTGTCTTACATCAGAGGAGCTGACTTCTGCTGTGCCGGGAAGTCCGTCTGTGAGATTTCTGCCCTTTACGGAAACTGCCCCCTCACCTGAGTAGGGGGAAGCGGAGCCGATGCTCAGCTTTATTTCCTCTGCGGTTTTTTCACCGATGAGAAGATTATAGGTTTTTCTGATGTGCTGAACAATTGCATTATCAAAGGCATCGCCTGCGACCTTGACGCTTCGGGAGGCAACAATATCACCGAGAGAAATAACGGCAACCTCAGCAGTACCTGAGCCGATGTCAACTATCATGCTACCCTTTGCCTCCGTTACGGAAAGACCTGCCCCTATAGCCGCTGCCATAGGCGCCTCAATAAGGCTTACATATCTTGCACCTGCAGCCTTTGCGGCATCGTGAACAGCCTTTCTTTCAACCTCGGTGATGCTTGAGGGAATGCAGATAAGCACACGGGATCTTGTAAAGAGTGTACCTGCGGTTGCTCTCTTCATAAATATTCTCAGCATATCAGCTGTAATATCATAATCTGCAATAACAGAGTCCTTAAGGGGCTTTATTGCTGTAATTGAGCCGGGGGTTCTTCCCATCATCATTTTTGCTTCGTCACCGACGGCGACAACACGCTGAGGCTGGGATTTTACATCCAATGCCACAACGGAGGGTTCTCTGATAATGACACCCTTGTTCTTTGCACATACAAGCGTATTACCTGTGCCGAGGTCTATACCGATATCCTGAGAAAATAACATAAATAAGTCCTTTCAATGTAGGGTTTTGGTGCGGGAGATTGCTCTCCCGTTGTTATGAAAAATTCTTCTTAAAATGATGAAAAATTGCTTACCTTCCGTAAAGGGGGTGTAAAAAGAATTCCCTTTACATCCCCCTTGTGCTTCAGTGAGTAATGTAACTGTTGATTGTCAGAATGTGCTTGTCATATCGTCCTCAACACGCTCAACAACAACCTTGTTTGTGTCGGAGGAAGCGATTTTGCCCTGGAGAAGCTCATAATAGAGATCCTCATCAAGGGGAAGCTCAACAGTCTTGTCAAGCCAGGAGGAAAGGAATGCTGCATTGGAGATTGTAAGTCCGTTGATTCCCTCCTTGCCTTCGGCAATGAGAGGCTCGCCTCTTAAAATGTGAGCGGCAAAAGCATTCATAACACCTACATGCTGATCATTTATGCCGTCTGTTTCAACGCTTACCCATTCACCCTCAATTTTGCCGAAGCCTTCTTCTGCATTTTTTGTGTATTCGTCTGTTGACATATTGAGAAGGAACATTCTGATTTCGCCGTTTTCGCAGATGATCTTTGCCTTGTCAAGAGTGATTTCAAGTCTGTTTGTTCCGGGATAGTCACCTGTTGTGGTGATGAATGTGCCTGTAGCGCCGTTGGGATATTCAACATAGATGGAAACGTCGTCCTCAACCTCAATGTCGTGCCATTTGCCCTCGTGACAGATAGCTTTTACCTTTGAAGGCATACCGCAGATCCACTGCCACAAGTCAAGCTGATGAGGACACTGATTAAGCATAACGCCGCCGCCTTCGCCTGCCCAGGTAGCTCTCCATCCGCCTGAATTGTAGTAAGCCTGAGTGCGGTACCAGTCAGTAATGATCCAGCTTACGCGCTTGATTTCACCGTATTCACCCGAAGCTACCATTTCCTTGACCTTGCGGTAGATGCAGTTTGTTCTCTGATTGAACATAATGGCATATGTTTTATCGGACTTGTCCGCAACAGCAATTATATCTCTAACCTGCTTTGTGTAAACACCTGCGGGCTTTTCACTCATTACATGAAGACCTGCCTCCAGAGCTTCAATGCCGATGGGGGGATGGTCATAGTGGGGAGTTGCGATGAGAACTGCATCGCAAAGTCCCGAATTTATAAGCTCGGTTGCTGTATTGAAGCATACAACACCGGGAATTTTTTCCTGTGCTCTGGGGAATTTCTTCTCATCAATATCAGCTACGCATGTGATATCAATCTCAGGCATACTGCCCTTTACAAAATTGTTGATATGGCTCATACCCATATTACCGATACCGATTATTCCGACTCTGACTTTCTGTGACATAAGGACATCTCCTTTATATATAATTTAATAGAATAATTATAAAACAAACTCAAAATAAATGCAATACCGAAATTGAAGTTTTGTAATTCTGCTGCTATTTGCAGAATAACTT
This sequence comes from Acutalibacteraceae bacterium, assembly GCA_045647985.1. Classification (GTDB taxonomy): domain Bacteria; phylum Bacillota; class Clostridia; order Oscillospirales; family Acutalibacteraceae; genus RUG806. The sequence continues at coordinate 99,949 of JAZRNB010000009.1, read as the reverse complement.
TTTTATCTCAGTGCGATGAGACAGTAGGCATAAAAAAAGCTCTCCGGAAACGGAGAGCGAAAAAATTAAAATTTATTTCATAAGCTTTCTTATAACTGCTTCGCAGTCTGCCTTGTCCATAATTTTCGGAACGGGATAAAGAGGATTGGCCTCCTTGAGTGCACGCTCAACAATTACGGGAAGATCATCTTCGTGAATACAGTCAAACTTGTCGGGTATTCCCATCTTTTCATTCATTTCACGGATTGTCGCAATAAACAGCTTTGCCTTCTGCTCATTATTCATACCCATTGTGGGAAGACCTGCTGTGTCAGCAAGCTTTGCAAGCTTCTTATAAGCGGTGCTTCCGAAATAATCAAGGACATAGGGGAGAATAACTGCATTTGCAAGACCGTGAGGTATGCCGTAGTGACCGCCGAGATTGTGGGCGATTGCGTGAACATAGCCAACATATGCTCTTGTGAATGCAACGCCTGCCCAGAATGAAGCCTCAAGCATATTAGCTCTTGCTTCTATGTTCTTTCCGTCCTCATAAGCTGTGTAGATATTGTCAAATATCATTTTTGTAGCCTTGAGTGCAGCCTTCTTTGTGCCGGGAGTGTTGCTCTTTCCGATGTACGCTTCAACTGCGTGGGTCAGAGCATCCATACCTGTTGTGGAGGTGATGTGCTTGGGAAGACCTACGGTAAGCTCGGGATCAAGAACGGCAACCCTCGGAATAAGATGGTTGTCATTGATTGCATTCTTTTCGTGAGTTACGGGATTTGAAACAACTGCAGCAACAGTGGTTTCGGAGCCGGTGCCTGCTGTTGTGGGAATTGCAAAGAGGGGAGGCAGCTTCTTCATAACCTTGAGAACGCCTCGCAGCTGAGGTACGGTTTTGTCGGGACGGGCAATTCTTGCGCCGCAAGCCTTTGCGCAGTCCATAGGTGAGCCGCCGCCGAAAGCAATGATGCCTTCGCAATTGTTTTCATGGTAAAGCTCAACAGCATCCTCGATGTTGTTGATTGTGGGATTGGGCTGAACACCGTCAAAAACAACATAGCTGATGCCGGTAGTCTCAAGAGCTTCAAAAAGACTGTCAAGGAGCTTCAGAGACATAAGGACCTTGTCTGTTACGATGAGAACCTTGGAAACCCCCTTTTCTTTTACGGTAACGGGCAGCTTCTTTACAGAACCTGCACCGGTAATGAGCTCAGGCTTTCTCCAATCAAGTGCCATTGAGCCGACATACATAATTTTCTGATATGCACGGCAGTATGCATTGAAAAGTTTTGACATGGTTTTCCTTCCTTTCAATAATTTTCCGCTATATTATAATCTTATCAAACAGATATTGCAAGTGTTTTATGCTTTAACCTTCTTCAGTCTTATCATATTCCAAGACATTTTTCCGAGATTTGCCTTCATAAGCTTACCGTCAATTTCAGGAAGCTCTTTTTCGGAGGGCTTTACTGCTTCGCAGTCTCTTGTATTCTTCACATAGGGATCGTCATGCTCAATAACAGTGTGGCTGACGGGAACAAAGTCTTCAAAGTCGCAGAGCTTTGTTTCAAGAACAATGCTGTCATTTATGTCACGGTTGATTGCAAATATTGTAAGCTCTTCACCGTCCTCGGAAAGCACAGCTGCAGTATCAACATCAGGCACATCGGTGTACCACTTTGTGTCATATTTTGATGTATCCGTAATGCCCTGAAGCACATAGCCTCTGCCGTATTTTGATGCAAGCATAAAGGGGTAGTAAATGGTCTGCTTCCATGCCTTGCCGCCGTTGTCGGTCATTATGGGAGCGATAACATTTACAAGCTGAGCAAGACAGGCAATTTTAACTCTGTCGCAGTGACGCAGTATCGAGTTGAGCATTGTGCCGACAACAAGTACATCTGCATAATTATACACATCCTCAAGAAGATGGGGAGCCTCTGACCACTTTTCAAATTCTGTGCCGTTTGAGTGGTACCATACATTCCATTCATCAAAGGAGATGTCGATTCTCTTCTTGGAGTGGCGCTTACCCTGCACATAGTCAAGAGCTGCAATAACGCTTTCAATGAATCTGTCTGTTTCAACACCCTTTGCAAGGAAATTCTCAAGATAATTATCATTGTTTCCGTGATACTGATGCATGGAAACATAATCGACATGATCGTATGCAATGTCAAGTGCAGTTGTTTCCCATTCACCGAAGGTCTTCATTCCCCAGCTTGAGCTGCCGCAGAGAACCGTTTCAATTGAAGGATCTGTCCATTTCATTATTTTTGCAGCCTCGCAGGCGACTCTGCCGTATTCGGTCGGTGTTTTTGCACCCATCTGCCAGGGGCCGTCCATTTCATTGCCCAGACACCATAGCTTTACATTATACGGAAGGTCACTGCCGTATTTCTTTCTGAGATCGCTTAATTGAGTTCCTCCGGGATGATTGCAGTATTCTACAAGCTGCCTTGCTTCATCGGGTCCTCTTGTTCCGAGATTGACTGCCATCATAGGCTCGGTGTTGGCCTTTTTGCACCATTTCATAAATTCATCCGTGCCGAACTGATTTGTTTCAAGGGTACCCCAGGCAAGCTCAAGTCTTTTAGGACGAAGCTCACGGGGGCCTATCCCGTCCTCCCAGTTGTAGCCTGAAACAAAGTTTCCTCCGGGATAACGCACGATGGGAACATTCAGCTCATTGATAAGTCTGAGAACATCCTCACGGAAGCCGTCTTTGTCTGCAGTCTCGTGTCCCGGCTCGTAAATTCCACCGTAAACGCAGCGTCCGAGATGCTCGACAAAGGAACCGTAAATTCTGTCATCGGTCTTGCCGACTTTGAATTCACTTGAGATGGTAAGCTTTGCATACTTCATAATTATTCTCCTTGTTTGTATAAAAATTCATTTAATAATTCTCTGTTTTCTTCAAAATCAATCATAAGAACAGCCTGATAGTTTTTAGTTGCATCATACCAGGTTCCGTCTGCAGGTACTGTCATCTGAGCAATTTCACCGGTAAGACAGGTGAGTGCCTTCAGCACAAGCCCCGCAAACTGATTCTTTTCAATTGAGCATTCAATGGTCTCGGCAATTTCCTTTGCCGTATTGAGCAGAGTTATCGGGTTTGACATAGGAAGCTTGTGAAGGACGAGAGAAATAACCTCTCTTTGTCTTTCGGTTCTGTAAAAATCGGTCTGCCCCTTACGGATTCTGCAGTATTTGAGAGCCTGCTCACCGTCAAGAAGAATATCGGTACCGGGCTCCGTTTCAAAGCCCTCTCTGAGAAGAGCCTTTGCCTCGGTTTCATCAATTTCAGGGATCGTGACACCGCCTACTGCATCAATAATCTTTATGAACATATCATAGCCGACTTTAGCGTATTCATCAATTCTGATTCCGAAATTTGCCTCAATCGTATCACAGACAAGCTGAGGACCGCCGTATACGCAGGCTGCATTGAGCTTCATATTGCCGTAGCCCGGGATATCTACATAAGAGTCTCTCAGGAAGGACGAGAGCTTGATCTGACGGTTTCTGCTGTCAACCGATAAGAGAATCATCGCATCAGAACGGGAAGAATCTCCCGTGTCGAGAGTATCAATACCCATAAGAAGTATATTGAAAACATCATCCGAATAAAGAAGAGCTTCCTCATCCGTGTGAACATTTTCTGCAAATTCCGTTGATTTGTAATCGGAAAGCACAAATGCGGCTGTTGCGGTGATGATAACCGATACTATCAATATGAATGAAATAAGAGAGCTTAAAACTGATTTTATGAATCTTCTGATTTTTCTTGATTTCTTTTTCTTTTTCTTTATCTCTTTGTTCTGCTGTTTCTGTGACTTGGAGGCGCCTGAGTTTATCTTTCCGTTTTCCGTCACAATGTCACCGAAGGACATATTGCCCGGAATTCTCAGAAGCTCATCGGATTCTATGTGTTCGGTGTAGCTTCCGTTGATTTTCTGTCTTTTTATATCATCCTTGCGGTCACTGAAATGTATATCCTCTGCCATAAGCTTTTCTCCTTTCCGGGGGATGGGAATGTACAGCATCCTGTTTATATTTTATATTGAATGTACAGATAATACAATATTTTTTTTGAAAAAAACTTAAATTTCAACATTTATCCTTGAAAAAAGTTCTTGAAAAATGTGTTATGTTTATATATAATGTGTTTATATTTAGTTTTTACGGAGTTTTTTATGTTAGGGAAAATGGTGAAAGTCAAGGTTACAAGGCCTTGCAATTATTTTGAACTCCGTACCGGTGTCCGATATATTGTGAATTACGGAACAGCTGAGGTGCAAAGCGAAAAGAAAAGCTTTACCCTCGGTGCGTATATCCTCGGTGTTAATCATCCGGTACGGGTATTTGAGGGGAAGATCATCGCTATTCTCAGATTCCGCGACAGCAAAAGATCTGTGCTTGTGGTGGCTCCCAAGAATATGCGCAGAATTGATTTTGAAATCAGAGATGTGCTTGAATTCAATGAACCCCGGGATTCATATACACTTGAGTGTCTTTATGAGCATTCCTGCGGTGCTGTGGTTTTCCGCCGAATCAATGAGGAATACCGCTTTCTTCTTATCAAGAACAGAAGAAGCAATAACTGGGGATTCCCGAAGGGACATATGGAAAAGGGTGAAACCAGGGAAGAAACCGCTGTCAGGGAGGTTCTTGAGGAAACCGGTCTGCATATAAATATATTAGCCGGCTTCTGCAAGGATTCTCAGTACAGAATAGGTACAAAGATTGAAAAGCGTGTTGAGGTTTTTCTGGCATCCACCGAGGATACACAGACAGTAATCCAGAAAGAGGAAATTGAGGACTACATCTGGCTTCGTTATAATGAGGCACTTGACAGACTGAAGTTTGACAATGACAAGGAAATCCTTATAGCCGTAAGGGAATTTATGCTTGAAAACGGCATCAACTGATAAAAGGAGTTTTTTTTATGACTGAACAGCTTACAACCTGGTTTGCGTCGCTTTTCAGCGATTCGGTAAGCCACGAAATTATTATCTTTCTTACATCGCTTCTTCCTGTTCTCGAATGCAGAGGCGGTATGATTCTTGCCAAGGTCTTTGAAATCAATTTCTTCAAGGCTTTTGCAATATGCTATCTCGGTAATATGATTCCGTTACCCTTTATTCTTCTTTTCATCAAGCAGATTTTCAAGTTTATGAAAAAGCACAATATTCTTGTCGGTTTCATCGAAAAGCTTGAGGGTAAAACCGTTAAGAATGCCGATAAGGTGCTCAAGTATAAGCAGTGGGGACTTCTCACATTTATTGCAGTTCCTCTTCCCGGCACAGGCGGATGGACCGGCTCTCTGTTTGCCGCACTTCTCGGAATCGACTTCAAAAAGGCGCTTCCCATTGTTGCTCTCGGTGTGTTCATTGCAGACCTTATTATGTCTGTTGTGACATACGGCGCAGGTGCAATTTTCAATTTCTGATAATTAAAGGTGGTTCATAATGAACAGATTTAACCTTAAACAGGGTGACAGCAGGTTTTTCTTTATCCTGTCGCTGATCAATACTGCAATTTTTGCCGTCTGGGATATTGTTTATATTTTATGTACAATGTTGAGAAATGCTGCATTTTCTACAGCGCAGACCAATATGGCGTTGACGGGACAGTCCGTATATACGGTTGAGGTTACTTCCCCTGTATTCGGTATTCTTAAAGCCGTTGTGTTCTCACTGCCTGTTATTCTTGCAGTGTGGACAGCTGCTCTTTTTATCACCGAAAGAAAGAATAAGGAGCTTTGCAGCACCGTGCTTATAATTGCAGCCTTTGCCTTTGATGCGCTTGCTGCAATTCTGTGTGCCGCAGACATTGCTGCACTGAATATGATTTTTTAATTCTGAAAGGATATTTATATTATGGGAATTTATGAAGAACTTAAGGCAAGAGGCCTTATAGCTCAGGTTACAAACGAGGATGAGGTAAGAGAGCTTGTCAATAACGGCAAGGCTGTTTTCTATATAGGCTTCGATCCTACAGCTGATTCACTTCATGTAGGTCACTTTATGGCTCTTTGCCTTATGAAGAGACTCCAGATGGCAGGCAATAAGCCCATCGCTCTCATCGGCGGCGGTACTGCACATATCGGAGACCCCTCAGGCAGAACCGATATGCGTTCTATGATGACAAAGGAAACAATTGAGCATAACTGTGAGTGCTTCAAAAAGCAGATGGAGCGCTTTATTGAGTTTGGTGATGACAAGGCTATTATGGTTAATAATGCCGACTGGCTTCTTGATCTTAACTATGTTGAGCTTTTAAGAGAGGTAGGTGCCTGCTTCTCCGTTAACAATATGCTCCGTGCAGAATGCTACAAGCAGAGAATGGAAAAGGGGCTTTCTTTCCTTGAGTTCAACTATATGATTATGCAGAGCTATGACTTCCTTGAGCTTTACAGAAAGTATGGCTGTAATCTTCAGTTCGGCGGTGACGATCAGTGGTCAAATATGCTTGGCGGCCGTGAGCTTATAAGAAGAAAGCTTGACAAGGAATCCCATGCTATGACAATTACTCTTCTTCTCAACTCCGAAGGTAAGAAGATGGGTAAGACTGTCGGCGGTGCAGTATGGCTCGATCCCAATAAGACTTCTCCTTACGATTTCTATCAGTACTGGAGAAATGTCGGTGATGCCGACGTTCTCAAGTGTATCCGTATGCTTACCTTCCTGCCTCTTGAGAAAATTGACAAGATGGATGCCTGGGAGGGTGCACAGCTTAATACAGCCAAGGAAATTCTTGCATTTGAGCTTACAAAGCTTGTTCACGGTGAAGAAGAGGCAACAAAGGCTCAGACTGCCGCTCGCGCTCTTTTCTCTGAGGGTGCAGCAGTTGCTCCCGAAGCACCCGTAAAGGACGAGGATTTCCGTGACGGTGCTGTTGATATTCTTACTATGCTTGTTGTGTCAGGTCTTACTCCCACCCGCTCCGAGGCAAGACGTGCCGTTGAGCAGGGCGGTGTAACTGTTGACGGTGAGAAGGTCAGCGATATCAGAAAAAGCTTCACAAAGGAAGATATCGGCGAAGGTCTTCTTATCAAGCGCGGAAAGAAATCCTTCAAAAAGATAGTGCTCGGTTAATATAAAGCTCCCCTTGTCGGGGAGCTTTTTTGTTTATGCGTAATTTGTAAAAATCCGTGAATCTTATTTTTTATTTAATCTTCACTTGTACGAATCTGAAATATCTTATTCCTCTGCAAGGATGATTTTACCGATTCTTCTGATTTCCACCTCGGTTTCAATGTCAACGGTTGTAATGTCGCAAAGCCTTGTTTTGCCATTCAGCATTTTTGTGAAAAATCTGTTGTCCTTCAGATTTATTCTCCTTCCGAAGCTGAAGGCATCGTAATTGTTTTTGTAAAATACCTCATGGAGAGTGTCGGTAAGAAGCCCTGAAATTTTCTCTGAGGCTTTCTTTGCAATAGCCTCTGTGTCCGATTTTGAAAGCCCTCTGAAATGATCTGCCTGAAATTCGGGGATATCGCACCTGAGCTTGATTTTTATCGAGAAATTCACCGAATTGTCTCTGATATCGGTAGAGGTTTTTGTTTTTGCTCCGATTATTTCAAGAGTTGCAGTCCCTTTTTCAGTGCTGACGGTAAAATCTCCGTTTTTAATTTTTCCCGTTAAAAGCATCAGTCCGAGAGTCATTTCTGGTGTGATTGTGATTGCGCTTTTGTCCTTGCCGAATACCGCGGTGCCTGTAAAATAAACCTCTTTACCGTTTTTATAGGCATTGTCCTTTATATCAATAACGGGACAGTATGATGAATCCGTTTCTCCCATAACAGCTCCTAAAAATCTGTAAAGGGGAGTATGAGTATTTCTTCCGGTGTGCTTATAAGACTGAATAGCTGCCTGGAGAATGTTTCCTGCCGATACATTTTTTCCGAAATCGGCAGAAATCACCTCTGCCGCAGTGTTTTTAGCCACAGCAAAGAGAATATCGGTTCTCGTGGTGTATTCCCGTCTGAAAAAATCTAATATTTCACTGAGTTTTGTTTTTGCTGCGGAAAATCCCAATATCAGTATCCGTGCCTGAGAAAACAGAGGTATCTGTCCCGTAACAACGGAAATGCTGTTCATCGCCATACCGATGGTTTCACCTTCAAAGAGATAGCATTTTGTAAGGCTCGGTGCGGAAATTGAATCGGAATCCGTACCCGCAGAAAAGGAATCCAGCCCCTCTATTGTGACCTTATATCTCCCGTTTTCATAATCTATTCCTATTGCCTCAATTATCAGTCTTTCATTAAGCTCAACAATCTCTATTCTGCTGCAGCCTGAAAGCAGAAGAGTCGCTGCTGACAGGATCAGTGCTGTGATTCTTTTCATAGTTTTACTCCATTTCTCCTTTTGCTGAAAACAGACACTGCAGCAGGAATAATAAGCATCAGGAAAATAAAGATTATATCAATTATCCTTGAGGATACTGTCTCCGAAAACACGGCTACAGTTTTTGAGGTAAAAATATAAACTGTGAATATACCTGTAGTGATTAAAAGTCCTGCAGGTATTTTTTTTATTTTTCCGAACCCCTGAGAAAGAGCAGTTATCCCCGTGTTTGTAAGAAAAGAAACCTGAATGAAGCTGCAAAGCACCCAAACTCCTGTAAGGATATCGTCAAGTCTTTCAAAAATTCCGAATTTTGCAATTACGGTAAGTGTGTAAAGAGGGAAAATCTGATCGTTACCGTATTCCCCCGTAACACCTGCAAGAACAGTAAGAATTATTGTTGAAATGAGGGAAAATATTATTGTCCATCTGATAGCCATTTTGCCGATATTGCCGTTAATGACAGGTGCTGTAATATGAAGTGTCAGAAGCTCTGCAGCTCTGACGCTTACATAAAACGAAAAGCTTATTAGGGGTGAAAAGCCCTCAGTCAGTACAGGACTTAAATTAACGTAATCAAATTCTCTCGTCACAGATAAAATAATGAAAATTATACTGAGTCCGAGAAGAAAAAAGAGGATAACCGAAGCCCTTCCTATTGCCTCAATTCCTTTGAGTGCAGCATAAACGCAAGCACCGAGAAGTATTATTATCATAAAATGAAGCTCCGAATTTGGGAACATAACGGTGCTTATAAAGAGCTCAAATCTTGCTGTTCCGATGCCGGCAAACCAGATAAAGCTTAATGTATAAGCAATCGCCAGTATTTTTGAAATAGCTGCGGATTTTTCCCTTGCTGCCGTGATTATTCCTTTGTATTCAGTGCGTTTAAGTGTAAAAATCAGTATAGCAGAATAGAGAATTTCAAAGACCATAACAGGAAGTGCCGTCAGAATTCTGTCACCCGACGGGATATATGCGGCAGACGGCAGCATAAAGGTAAAAAGAGAAATTATTCTGCAGAGAAACAAAACGCAGAACATCTGAAATGTGCTGATTTTACCCATTTTTGTCATTAAAACCTCATCTCCCCGATAAGTGTGTCTGAGCTTCTGAGTCTTGTCCAGCTTCTTCTGATGAGAGCATCCCTCTGTGCGCGTCTTACAAAGGGAGAAACAGGTGCCGAAAGGGGGATTCCGTAGGGTGAAACGGAGCAAATATCCGTAATCATAATGCCGATTCCAAGCATTATCCCGTAAAGCCCCGTAAAGCCTCCGATAACAATGAATCCGAATCTGAGTATTGCTACAGGCTCGTGAAGCCTTGATATTACAGATGATGAAATTGCAGTAAGTGCCACCACAATAAGCATTGGTGCTGCAATAAGTCCTGCTGTTACCGCCGCATCTCCGATAACGAGAGCACCTACAATGCTTACTGCGTGTCCGACGCTTCGCGGCATTCTCAGTCCCGCCTCGCGTACAATTTCATAAATAAAGTGAATTGTCAGAGCCTCCACCATTATGGGAAAGGGAGTTTTTCCCGTTGCAGCCGATATGCCGTACATTATGTCCGCGGGCATAATTTCAGGGTGAAACAGACTAATTGCAACAAAAGCCCCGGGCAGTACAGCCGCAATAATAAAGCAGATGATTCGGAGTGTCCGCATAAATACCGCATAATAGGTGCTTGAAAGATAATCGTCAACTGCGTGGAAATAATCAATGAAAAGATAGGGAACAATCAGTGCAAAGGGAGTGCCGTCACAGATTATCCCGACTCTGCCCTCCAGAAGCATTGATGCGAAGGTGTCGGGACGCTCGGTAATTCCCGTGTCCGTAAAAAATGAAGGACGGCGGTTATCAAGAAAGGGTCTGAGATATCCTGAGCCCAGAACTGCAGGCAGATCAATTTTTTTAAGCCGTTTTTTTACATCTTCGAGAAGTTTGTCCGTAACCTTTCCCGAAATATAGCATAGAAGTACCGGTGTGTTGCTGATTTTTCCGAGATTCAGCTGAATGATTTTAAGCTCAGGTGAGCGGATTTTTCTTCTGAGCAGTGTGACATTATCCTTGAAATTATCTGAAAAGCCCTCCTGTGAGCCTCTTTCATTCTGCTCGCTCTGAGGCTCATTTACAGCACTTTTCGGGAAGCCCTGAAAGGGGAAAGTAAGGCCTGTGGTCTCCTTGTCAAAAATAAGCACAAGATTCCCCGAAATAATGTCCTCTGCCGCTTTCAGAGGAGTCAGCACCTCTCTCATATTCGTACCCTTGAAAAGTGTTTTCCGTATTTCCTCAAGGGGCTTGTCAATATTGTCATTTCCCTTGTCCGTCAAGGGCTTTATGATGCTTTCCGTAATTTTTATCTCATCGCACATTCCGTCAAGGGTGAACACAAATGCACGTCTGCCTCCGAAATCAATCTCACGGGAAATCAGATCGAAGCAATCGGCAAAAATTTCCTTTATTCTGTCACTGTCCCTTGTGATGTTTCCCGAAAATTTTTCATTTTCCTTATGTTTATCCAATGTAAACACATCCTTCCGTTTATTAGGTATTTCCCGAAATTTACGGGATATACTATTTTCCGAAAGGATGATATGATGCTGATTTCTTTTGTAAGAACGGGAATTCTTCTGATAGTCATTGTTATTGCCGTAAGAATTATGGGTAAAAGGCAGATAGGACAGCTGCAGCCTGCCGAGCTTGTTGTGACCATTCTTTTGTCGGAAATGGCTGCAACACCTATGCAGGACAATGATATTCCGATGCTCAATACCCTTGTTGCTATTGCTGTACTTGTAAGCCTTGAAATACTTGTGTCTGCCGTCAGCATGAAAAGCATCCGTATAAGGAATCTTCTTCAGGGAAATTCTCTGATTCTTATACGGAACGGTAAGGTGGACTCAATGCAGCTCAAGAGGCTTCGGTTTACTCTTGATGATCTTCTTGAGGCTCTGAGACAGAAGGATGTTTTTGATATAAGCGATGTTCAGTATGCCATTGCAGAAACCGACGGCTCGTTAAGTGTACTCTTGAAGCCCGAAAAAAGAACGGTGACTCGGGAGGATATGAATATCAGGGCAGAGGATACAGGGCTTTCCTGCGTTGTTGTTATGGACGGTGAAATTATCCGCTCTGATTTCAAAGACTGCGGAATGAATGATAAAAAATTAGAAAAGCTCATAGAAAAAACAGGGGAGAAGCTTCAGAATATTTTTCTGCTGACGGTTGATAAAACAGGAAGCTTCAATCTCATTAAAAAGGAGGAGAAAAATGACTAAAAGACTTGTTGTGGCGTTTGTTTTTCTTCTCTCGGCTTTTCTGGTGAGCTTTTCTGCTGTAAGAAGTGTCGAAAGAAATATAGAAGCCGTTCTTTACGAAATAGATAATAATGAGGATATCTACAGCTGCGCGGAAAATGTTCTTGCTCAGAGAGTGAATAACGAAAAAGTGTTTTCCCTTTTTCTCAAGCATACTGATGCCGATATGATAGACAAGCTTCACATTTCTCTCGGTCTTGCAGTCGAGAGCGGTGATGATTACAGAATAAAGACACTTCTTGAAGATATTTATTCGTTTCTTTCAGTGACTCTTGAGGGAGAAAAGGTAAAAAGTGAAAATATTTTTTAGTTTTCTCTTTACATTTTTAATTATATTATATATAATAAACTGAAGTTTATTTCCTAATGGGGTTATTATGCCCTTTTTCGGACGGAGGTCAGATTTTGTCGTTAATTAAAGATGCTTTTCCCGTGGTATCTCCCGAGGAAATGCGTGTGCAGAAAGAGTACATTGAAAAAATCAGAACAATTCTTGCAGTAAAGTATCCTGACAGAAGCCCCAGGGCTTTTGTTCACACTTACGGCTGTCAGGGAAATGTTGCCGATTCCGAAAGAATTAAGGGGCAGCTTGCCGAAATGGGTTACACTTTTACAGAGAGCAGAGAAGAAGCCGATTTTGTTCTTTTTAATACCTGCGCGGTGCGTGAGCACGCCCAGGATCGTGTTTTCGGAAATGTGGGCGCCCTCAAGCCCCTTAAGATGCAGAACCGAGATATGATCATTGCCCTTTGCGGATGTATGATGCAGCAGACTCACGTATGGGAAAGAATCAAGAAAAGCTATCCTTATGTTAACCTTGTTTTCGGTACATTCGCAATTCACCGTGTGCCCGAGCTTCTTTATAAAGTACTGCGCTCAGGAAAGCGCGTTTTTGAAACAGAGGAAACAATGGGTGAAATTGCGGAAGGTCTCCCCGTTTTCCGCGACCGGGATTTCAAAATGTGGCTTCCCATTATGTACGGATGCAATAATTTCTGCAGCTACTGTGTTGTACCCTATGTAAGAGGCAGAGAAAGAAGCCGCTCGCCCGAGGAGATTATAAAAGAGGCAAAGGAGCTCATCTCCCTTGGTGCAAAGGAAATAACTCTTTTAGGACAGAATGTTAACTCATACGGAAAGGGAAGTGCTGACGGAATGAATTTCCCGAAGCTTCTGAGAATGATAAATGAGCTTCCGGGTGACTTCAAGATCAGATTTATGACCTCGCACCCCAAGGATTGCACAAAGGAGCTTCTTGATGCAATGGCTTCCTGTGAAAAGGTTGCCCGTCATCTTCACCTTCCTTTCCAGTCGGGTAATAACCGTGTGCTTAAGGAAATGAACAGAGGATACACGAGGGAAGAGTATATCGGGCTTATAAATTATGCAAGATCCGTAATGCCCGATATTTCCGTAACAAGTGACATTATCGTAGGCTTCCCGGGTGAAACCTATGAGGAATTCCGTGATACACTCTCTCTTATTCAAGAGGTTAAATTTACCTCGCTTTTTACATTTATTTTTTCACCCCGTGTTGGTACGAGGGCTGAGAAAATGGACGACCCCGTATCATATAACGAGAAATCAATGTGGTTTTCCGAGCTTCTTAAATGTCAGGAGAGTATTGCCGCCGAACGCTGTGCTTCAATGGTGGGAAAAACCTATGAGGTGCTTGTTGAGGATGTCACCAAGGAGGATGACGGCAGACTTACGGGCAGAACAGACGGCAATATCAATATTGATTTTGAAGGGGATCGCTCCCTTATCGGCTCATACATAAAAGTCAGGGTTACAAAGGCTCTCAACTGGATATTATCAGGTGAGGCAGTAATATAAAATTAAAAATTACAAATGAACGGAGAAAATTAAAATGGACGTAATTACAGCAGCAAGAGAACTCGGTAAGGCTATTCAGGCAGATGAAAGATATCTTGCCTTCAGAGATGCACAGCAGGCTAATGAAAATGATATAGAGCTCAACGGTCTTATCGGAAAGCTCAATCTTATTCAGCTTTCCTATCAGAATGAATCACAGAAGGAAGAGCCCGATACAAAGAAGCTTGAGGGTTATGACAGTGAGTTCAGAGAAATCTACGGTCAGATTATGCTTAATGAAAATATGAAGAATTACGAAGAGACAAAAAATGCGGTTGACGAAATGATGAATCATGTTATTCAGCTTCTCACCCTCGTCGTTAACGGTGAGGATCCCGCAACCTGCGAGCCTCAGGCTCAGGAAGAGGGCTGTACAGGCAACTGTGCATCCTGCGGCGGCAGCTGCGGCTGATAAGGCCCATATAAGTTTATTTGACAAGGAAGTTTTAAGATGGCAGAATACACGCCTATGATGAGGCAGTATTTCAAAATTAAAGAGCAGTATAAGGATGCACTTCTGTTTTACAGACTCGGCGACTTCTATGAGATGTTTTTTGATGATGCAAAAACAGCCTCCAGGGAGCTTGAGCTTGTGCTTACGGGCAGGGACTGCGGTCAGGAGGAGAGAGCCCCTATGTGCGGCATTCCCTTCCACGCAGCGGAAACCTACATAGCACGACTTGTTGCAAAGGGCTATAAGGTTGCTGTCTGTGAGCAGACAGAGGATCCTGCCAAAGCAAAGGGGATTGTCACAAGAGATGTTATCCGTGTCATAACTCCCGGTACCGTAACCGAAAGCATTATGCTTGACGAGGAGAAAAACAATTACCTTGCATCTGTTTATCTCGGAGTTACGGCAGCAGGAATGTGCTTCTGTGATGTTTCAACCGGTGAGCTTTATGTAAGCACCGAGGTAGGAGGATCCTTAAGTGATAAGATTATCAACGGCCTTGCCCGTTTTTCTCCCTCCGAGCTTCTGTGCAACGAAGCGCTTACCGGAGATAAAACAATAAGGGCATATGTATCACGCAAAACCGATATTCTTGCTTCTGTGAGAAATGAAGATGCGTATTCCGAAGCACGCGAAATTGCTGAGAAGCATTTCGGACAGACAGTTGCCGAAATGGGACTTGCAGACAGTCCCGAAACCGTGAAGGCACTGGGCGGTCTTCTCATTTATCTTTTTGCGACTCAGAAAAACTCCCTTTCAAATATTGTTGATATCAAAGTTTATAACGATGATAAATACCTTTCCCTCGGTGCGGTTACAAGAAGAAATCTTGAGCTTACGGAAACCGAGAGAAGACGGGAGAAAAAGGGCTCACTTCTCTGGGTACTCGACAAGACAAAGACAGCAATGGGAAAAAGACTTCTCAGAAGCTGGGTGGAGCAGCCTCTTATAAATCTCTCGGGAATTATCTACCGACAGAATGCTGTGGAGGAGCTTTATGACAAGCCTCAGCTGAGAAGCGAGCTCAGAGATGCGCTTACGGGCATAAATGACCTTGAGCGAATTACCACAAGAATCGTTTACGGCTCTGCAAACGCAAAGGAGCTCAGAAGCCTGTACGCTACGGCTTCAGCCCTTCCCGCAATCAGAGAAATGCTTTCTGGTGCAGGAAGCTCAATGCTTCGCGATACGAGAGATACTCTTGATACTCTCGACGATATAAAGGAGCTTATAGAGGCTTCAATTGTTGATGATCCGCCTTTTTCCGTAAGAGAGGGAAATATGATCCGTGACGGCTACTGCAACGAGCTTGATGAGCTTCGCGTGATTGTAAACGGCGGAAAGGATTTCCTTGCAAAAATTGAAGCTGATGAGCAGGAAAAAACGGGCATCAAAAAACTCAAAATCGGATATAACCGTGTTTTCGGCTACTATATCGAGGTGCTTAACTCCTTCAAGGAATATGTTCCCGAGCATTACATAAGAAAACAGACACTTTCAAACTGTGAAAGATATATAACTCCCGAGCTTAAGGAGCTTGAGGCTAAGGTGCTTGGCGCTCAGGAGAGAATTACTAAGCTTGAATATGAGCTTTTTTCCGACATCAGGACAAAAATTGCAGATGCCCAGTTCAGACTCAGAAACACCGCATCCGCACTTGCGACACTTGATACTCTCTGCTCACTGGCTAAGGTGGCGCAGAACAATAATTATGTCCGTCCCGAGGTAAATCCCGGTGATGTGATTGACATTAAAGACGGCAGACACCCTGTTGTTGAAAAATTTCTTGATGATGCCCCCTTTGTTCCCAATGACACTTATCTTGATTGCTCTGAGAATATGGCAGCCATCATCACCGGTCCCAATATGGCAGGTAAATCCACATATATGCGTCAGACGGCGATTATTGTCCTGATGGCACAGATAGGCTCCTTTGTGCCTGCAAGCAAGGCAACCATCGGTATTGTTGACAGTATTTTTACCCGTGTGGGTGCTTCCGATGACCTTGTAGGCGGTCAATCAACATTTATGACTGAAATGAGTGAGGTTTCGGGGATACTTGCCAATGCCACGAATAAGAGCCTTATCATACTTGATGAAATCGGAAGAGGCACATCAACCTATGACGGTATGAGCATTGCCCGCGCAGTGCTTGAATATGTCAGTGATAAAAAGAAGATAGGTGCAAAAACTCTTTTTGCGACGCACTACCATGAGCTTACAGAGCTTGAAGCCTGTCTCCCGGGTGTTAAGAATTACAACACCTCCGTCAAAAAACGCGGTGACGACATTACCTTCTTAAGAAGAATTGTCAGAGGCTCAGCCGACGGCAGCTACGGCATTGAGGTTGCAAAGCTTTCGGGAATACCCGCAAGTGTTGTAACCCGTGCTAAGGTTATTCTTAAGGAGCTTGAAGAAAACGGAGCGGTTACCACTGTTGTAAAAACTCCCGTAAAGGAAGCTCATTCAGATGATAATCTTCAGTTCGGTATGTTCAGCGGAGCAAATAATGAGCTTCTGGATGAAATCAGGGAGCTTGATGTGAACACTCTTACTCCCATAGAAGCTTTACAGAAGCTTTATGAAATCAAAAAACGCATTGTTTAATTAAATTTTTACGGAAAGGCGGCGCAGCATATGGCAAAAATCAATATTCTTCCTAAAAATGTAGCAGAGCTTATAGCGGCAGGCGAAGTTGTAGAGCGTCCGTCCTCTGCCGTAAAGGAAATGATAGAAAATTCTATTGATGCAGGAGCTTGCGCTGTTACTGTTGAGATTAAAAACGGCGGTGTGAAGTACATACGCATCACAGATAACGGATGCGGTATTAACCGTGAGGATGTAAGGACCGCATTTATCAGCCACGCAACCAGTAAAATCAGATCGGGTGAAGATCTTGATGCTATTTTTACTCTCGGCTTCCGCGGTGAGGCGTTGCCGTCAATTGCAGCTGTATCCCGTCTTTCTATGATGACAAAGACCGAAGATGAGGAAACAGGCACCGCAATTGAGATTCACGGCGGTGAAGAGGTTTCCTTTGATGACACAGGCTGTCCCACGGGAACGACCGTTATTGTCAGAGATCTTTTCTTCAATACTCCTGCCAGAATGAAATTCCTGAAAAAGGATATGACTGAGGGTACATATGTGTCCGATGCCGTATCAAAAATTGCAATTTCTCACCCTGAAATCAGATTTACACTTATAAAAGACGGAAAAAGGACACTTTCAACTCCCGGAAACGGAAGTCTCATTGATGCAATCTTTTCCGTATTCGGCAAGGAAATTGCCGACAGCCTTATTCCCGTTGATTACGAATATAATTCATTCAGAATCAAGGGCTTTATTTCCCGTCCTCTTAATAACCGCCCCAGCAGAAATATGCAGTATTTCTATGTCAACGGCAGATATGTCCGTATCCCTGTTGCAGCGGCGGCTCTTGATGAAGCTTATAAAAATTCCATAATGGTTGGAAAATTTCCCGTGTGTTTCCTTTTTGTGGACTTGCCTGCAGGTAAGATTGATGTCAATGTGCATCCTGCAAAAACGGAAATCCGCTTTTCAGAGGATACTAAGGTTTTTGAAGCAATTTTCTATGCTGCAAAATCCGCACTCAATAAGGGCGACACCGTAAGACCTGAGGTTACTCTCAGAGATAAGAAGGATATTACTGCAAAGAAAGCTCCGGATGCTGTCCAGATGACCTTTTCTGACTCCCGTAAAGAGACGAAGGAAACAGAAGATGATGATTTCTGTACAAGGGCATTCTCTGCAGCTGCGAATAAGCCTTCAGACTCTGAGGCTTCGTTAAAGCATGATGAGAAGAATATAAAAGAAGAAAACTCTGCATCAGAAAAGATAATTCCCCCTAACACAGCCTTTAACCCCGAGAAAAAGAATACTCCGTCTGTAAATATATTCCCCGATGAAAATGATGCTTGCGACAAAAAGCTTTTTTCTGAAGTGAAAACCTGTGCTGATTCAGATCCCTTATTTTCTGTGTGCAGGACTCCTGTTGAAATTTTCAGGGATACTTCTTCGGTGTTCAATCACATTTCTTCAAAGGAAGATGTTGAGGAAAAAAACAACGATTTTATAAATTGCGGCATTCCCGCTTCGGATATCTCCGTTGATTCACAGAAGCTCAGTCGGGAAGATCCGCCTGAAATTAAAAACGATTTTACCGTTATAGGTGAAATTTTCAGAACCTACATATTGGTTGAGCTTGATGAAAGGATGCTTATTATAGATAAGCACGCTGCTCACGAAAGAATGATATTCAATAAGCTGTCACAGACAGATTTTACCAAGGACACCCAGATGCTTCTTGCGCCCGTGTCGGTTACTCTCAGTGCAAAGGAATATGCCGCTGTAATTGAAAATATTGATGTGTTCGCGAAGGGCGGTTTTATTGTTGATGATTTCGGAGACGGAAGTGTTGTTGTCAGAGGCTTTCCCCTTGTGCTTTCAAAGGAGGATATTCCTTCAATCATAGCTGAAATGGCAGCGGAATTGTTAAAGGGTAAAATCAAGCCCGTTCCCGAAAAGCTTCAGTGGCTGTACCATTCTGCCTCCTGCCGAGCTGCAATAAAGGCAGGGGATGCTCTTAAAAAGGAAGAAACAGAAGCTTTTGTAAAAGAATTACTTAAGGATGAAAGCATCCGATACTGCCCCCACGGCAGACCGGTTATGTATGAGCTTTCAAAGCGCGAAATAGAAAAACAGTTCGGAAGAGTATAAATGTCAGATAAAATTACTAAAATTCCCGTAATTGCGGTTGTTGGCCCCACTGCGTCGGGAAAAACGGCTTTTGCCGTTGCTCTCGCAAAGAGAATTGATGCTGAAATTGTTTCTTGTGATTCAATGCAGATTTATAAGGGTATGGATATTGCCTCTGCAAAGCCGACTATTGAGGAAATGAAGGGTATACCTCATCATCTCATCGATTTTCTCGATCCCTCTGAAGCCTACAGCGTTGCAAGATACGTAAAGGATGCAACAGAAAAAATTAAAGATATACATTCCCGCGGCAAAAGGGTTATTATCTGCGGAGGCACAGGCCTTTATGCTGATTCTCTTCTCGGAAACATAGTTTTTGAGGATCAGCCTGATAATACTGAGATCCGCGATAATCTTCGCCGCCGCCGTGATAAAGAGGGTATTGATGCTCTTTATAATGAGCTTCGGGAAATTGATCCCGAAATTGCAGACGCTCTTCATATCAATAATGAGGGCAGAGTTTTAAGGGCTCTTGAAACATATTATCTCACGGGGGAAAAGCCCTCGGTTATCAGAGCCCGTTCCAGGAGTGTTCCCACTCCCTATAACAGTATATATTTCTGTCTTAACTATAAAAACCGTGAAATTCTCTATGACCGCATCAACCGACGGGTTGACATAATGACAGAAAGCGGTCTTGTGGAGGAAGCGAAGGAGTATTTTTCCCTTTCTCCCGAAAATACATCGGCTCAGGCAATAGGACATAAGGAAATTGCCGGCTATATCAAAGGTGAAATTACTCTCCAGGAGGCAGCCGATAATCTGAAAAAGGCAACTAGACATTACGCTAAAAGACAGATGACCTGGTTCAGGCGTAATGAGAATATTAAATATATTTACTGTGACGAATATCAGTCCCTTGATGATATGGTTGAGTTTGCGGTAAATGAAATCAAAGAATCAAAAATTTACAAGGCAGGTGAGCTTCTTGATAAAAATGAAACAGATTAATACAAATATCGACATTGAAATAAAATCTCCGCTTGTAAAAAGAATACTTGCCGTGATTTTTATGGTTGCGCTGTTGTTTATTATCATTTATCCCATATTTGCCCTTGAGGGTTCTACGGTTGCAATGAAAACTCAGACAGCTGTTGCAAGAACGGTATATGAGTCAATTGACACTACGGCATTTGCCGTGCGAAAGGAAGTTCTGATAGATAACTCCTTTTCGGGTACAATTGTTCCTGCAAAGAGCAACGGCTCCAAGGTTGCAATCGGTGATACGGTAGCGAATATCTTCAATTCCGAGGCTGCTGCTGAGGCTGCGGGAAGACTTAATGAAATCAAGAATGAAATCGAATACTACAAGGGTATTGATATCAGCGAGGGCTCAATTCCCGGAGCAGATATTGCAGTTTATAAAACAGCTGTGACGGATTCACTGTTTTCGCTGAGTGAAGCAATTGAGAGTGACAATCTTAATTCTGTTTATTCTCTTTCGAGAAATCTGAGAGAATCAATAATGAAAAAGCAGTCTGCAACAGGTGAAAAAATTGATGTTACTCCTAAAATCACCGCTCTTATGGACGAATATGAGTCACTGAAATCCATTGCGGGAACAGGCTCCGCTGTTACGGTTTCTCAGTCGGGCTATTACGTTGATTCGGCAGACGGTTATGAAAGTCTTGCAGATTATGATAAGATCCGATCATATACATCAGATGAAACATCTGCACTGCTTGAGGCTGATGCAGCTCCCGTTTCTTTAAGAAATGTCGGTAAGCTTATAATTGATTTCAACTGGTATCTTGTTTTTAATGCTAAAGTTGAACAGCTTGGCAATAAGGTTGTAGGCTCGGATGTCATCGTAATGTTCGGCAACTCTCCCGTGCAGGATCTTAAAATGAGAATTGCTTCAGTAAACGTTACAGAGGGTAGTGATATGCTGACCGTTGTACTTAAAAGTAATGTTATGAACGAGGAAATTGCAGCTCTCAGAAAAGAGGCTGTTAAAATAAGAGTCAATTCCCGATCAGGTATTGCGGTGGATAAAATGGCTCTGAGAACTGTAGACGGCGAAAAGGGTGTTTATGTCAAGGAAGGAAATCTTGTGAACTTCAAAAAGGTTGATATCATTTACTCTGACTCGAACATAATTCTTTCTAAGCCCGTGCCGCTTGATGATTCTTATCTTGCAGTTTACGATCAGATGATATTGGAGGGAACGGATTTATATGACGGAAAGCTTCTTACATAACGGTTCTCTTTCATTTCTGGATGAAAATTATAAAAGAATTACCGCTGAGATTGCTGAAGCAGCAATAAGAAGCGGCAGAAAGCCCGATGATGTGACACTTATGGCGGTGACAAAAACCGTAAGTCCGCAGATGATCAATTATATGACATCTCTCGGAGTAAGTCTCATCGGCGAAAACAAGGTGCAGGAGCTTCTCTGTAAGCTCGAATTTCTCAATAAGGACGATATCAATATGCACATTATCGGACATCTTCAGTCCAATAAGGTGAGAAAGATTATTGATACTGTTTCAATGATTCAGTCTGTTGACAGTATGTCGCTGATTGATGAAATATCAAGACAGGCAAAAATCCACAATAAGCAGATGGAAATACTTCTCGAGGTAAATATCGGGGATGAGGAGGCTAAAACCGGGCTTCCTGTCGGGCAGCTTTCCGAGTGTGCCTTCAAGGCAACGGAGACTGAGGGTATTGTGCTTAAAGGTCTTATGTGTGTGCCGCCCGTCTGTGATGATGCTGAAGCACGAAGGTATTTTGAAAAAACACGAAGGCTTTACGAGGATACGGCAGCAGCACTGAAAGGTAAAGCACAGCTCAGTGTTCTGTCAATGGGAATGTCCTCGGATTTTGTCCCTGCAATTTATGAGGGAGCAACACTTGTTCGTGTAGGCTCAGCGCTGTTCGGCGCAAGACAATATTAATGTAAATTATTTTATGTATATATATGAAAGGATGACCTGTTATGGGAATTACCGATAAAATTAAAAAAGCACTCAATATTGATGACGGATATTTTGATGAGGCAGAGGATCCTCAGCTTAACTATGAACCTGCCGTAAAGGAAGCTCCTCAGAGATATCCTTCCGCAACGGAAAAGAGATCATCTTCCGCATCTCACGGAACTAAGGTTGTCGATATTCACACAACCGCAAAGCTTCAGGTGGTTCTGAAAACTCCCGAAAGCTTTGATGATGCTACTCCTATTGCAGATGAGCTTCTCGATAAGAGAACCGTTGTTCTCAATCTTGAAAAAACTCCCAAGGAGCATGCTAATAAGCTGTTATGCTTCCTCAGCGGTGTTGCATATGCCAACGGCGGAAATCTTAAGAAAATAGCAAATAACACTTACATCATCACTCCATATAATGTTGATGTTATGGGTGATCTTCTTGATGAGCTTGAAAATAACGGAATGTTTTTTGTTTAATAAATAACGGTTTATGATACAGAGGAAAGGATGCGAATATTATGCTCACTCCCGCACAGCTTAAACAGATCGAACTAAAAAAACTTGAAGGTGATACATATTCATCTGATGATGTAGATAAGATTCTGTCTTCGCTTATTTCAAATTACGAAGAGGTATTCGAGGAGAACGGAAATCTTATAAGAAAGCTCAGTGTTCTTGCTGCAAAGCTTGATGAGTACAGAAAGGACGAAAATGTTCTCCGTGATGTGCTTCTTAACGCTCAGAAGAGTGCTGACCTTGTTATTGCCAATGCTCAGTCACAGGCAGATGCAATTATTGTGGATGCAAACGCTCATGTTGCCGAAATCGTTCATCAGGGCGAGGGTATTATTGAAAGTGCAAATCTCAAGGCAGAAAAAATTACTGCTGCAGCCGAGGCTGAATATACCAGCATTATTCAGTCGGCAAAGGTTATGGCAGACGGATATCTTACTGCAGCAAGAGAGTCAGCCGCAAGTGTTGAGGCAGAGGTTGAAGAATCTGTCAATGAGCTTATTGCCGATTGTGATGATAAGGCAGCAAAGCTTCTTGAGGAGGCTAAGGCAGAAGCTGAAAAGCAGATAGCTGAGGCTAAGGAGCTGGCAGAGGCCGTAAGGTCAGCGGCTGCTGCCGAAAGTGAAAAGTGCCTGAATGACGCTAAAGCCGAAAGTGAAAAGTGTCTTAATGACGCTAAAGCTGAAAGTGAAAATTGCATAAATGAAGCTAAGGCAGAAAGAGAGAGAGTTCTCAGCGAGATTAATGCAGAAAAAGACAGAATTATTGCTGAAGCCACAGAAAAATCTGATGAGCTCTCACGCGCTGCTGAGGAATATTCAAGAACTCTTGTAAATACTGCAAAGGAACAGGCTGATGTTCTTCTCAAGAACGCTGAGGCTGAATCTGCAGATGCAGTAAACCGTGCTAAAGAGAATCTGGAAACAGCTAAAATTACCTCAACTCAGCTTATAGATGAAGCAGAAAACCGTGCTGTTCAGATGGTTGAGGAAGCTAAGAAGCAGGCTGATGAGCTTAATAAGGTTAGCACACATAACTCCTTTATGTATATTGAAGAAGCAAAGGTACGCGCTCAGGCAGAGGTTGCAGATATCAAGGAAAATGCTGCAAGGGAGGCCGAAAGTGCAAAGGCTAATGCAGAGGCTATTCTTGATGAAGCAAAGGCTATGGGTGATGAAATCCACTTTATCGCAAAAAGAGAGGCAGAAGATCTTCTCGAGGCAGCAAAAGCCAAGGCACAGCAGATTGTAAGTGAGGCAGAGAACACGGTTAAGACTGCTCTCAGTGAAGCCGATGCTACCGTTGAAGCTATTCTTTCCCAGGCAAAGGCACAGAGTGCTACAATACTTGACAGTGCCGATATCACAGCCCGCACAAAGATATTTGATGCTGATAAGAATGCCGATGAAATGATGCAGGAGGCAAGCACAAAGTCTGCAGAAATGCTTTCAGGTGCTAAGCACGAATGTGAAAGAATGACATCTCTTGCAACAAATCTCAAGGTAAAGCTTGTTGATCTTATAACAACTGTTGAGCAGAACTACCATATTGTACAGAGCCAGTCCGTTCAGCTCAGAGAAAGCCTTGAAAAGCAGGTTAAGGCAAGTGAAGAAATGCTTGCCGCACAGAAGTCTGCTCTTGCCGTACTTCCTGCTTTTGAAGAAAATGACGATGTTTTCCAGATCAATGTTGATGCCTACCTTGAGCCCATTGCCAAAGATGTTGATGTTATAAAGATGCTTTCAATCTACGGTCTTTATAAGGAAAGAGAAGTAGAAACTGATGCTTCAGTGCTTGAAAAGGCTAAGTCTTATGCAGATACAAGACCTCAGTCCAAGGCTGCAGAAAAGATTGAAACTATATTCACCGGTAAGGAAAAATCTTCTGATTTCAATGTTGAAAGTTTTATTGAAGAAAACGCTAAGGCTACTGATTTTTCCGATAGAGCCCTTTCCGTCAATGAAGAGGAGAAGCCTGTAGCAGATGAGTCCGGTGAGCCTGTATTTACTTCAGGTGTTGACTATGCTGCCGATGATTTTTCTGCAATTGCCCAAAATATAAGAACAGCAATCAATGAAGTTATTACAGATAAGAATGCAGATATTGAAAAGGATGCTTTTGTTGCAACAGAAAAAGAGGTTGAGCTTCCGGTTCTGCCCGTAAAGGAAAATTCCGATGATGAATTTTCTGATTTCGGTGATGATTTTTCAGATTTTTCCGATGATGCTGCCGAAATGTCAGCAGAAGCTGAAGCAGCTGTTAAGCCGGATGCCGAGGAAACATCTGCCCCGGTTGAATCTGAAGAATCCGTTATAAACAGTTTTGACTTTGACTTCTCCGCATTTGAGGATTTTGAGCTGGAGGAGAAGAAGGAAGAAAAACCTTCAATTTTCAAGAAAAAGGGCAAAAGGGGCAGAAAATAATTCCCCTTACGGAGGCATAAATTGAATAAATACAATAAGAAAAAAACACTCACAGTAGCCGTACAGCTTTCAGGAATCGGCTTGCTGGTCCTTATTGATCTTTTTATCAAGAAAATCGTTCTCGATAACATTGCCCTTTATGAAAAGGTCGGATTTATAGACGGACTTTTCGGTTGGACTTATATACAGAACACGGGAGTTGCCTGGGGAATGTTTGATTCAAACCCTCAGCTGCTTTCCGTTGTTACAGGTATTATTATCGTTATCGGACTCGCATATCTTGTCAGCCCCTTCAAAAGACCTCTGGCTTATGATATATTCATTCCCATGATTATTGCAGGCGGTCTTGCCAATATGGTGGACCGCATAATGAGAGGTTTTGTTGTTGATTATATTGAAACTCTCTTTATAGATTTTCCCGTATATAATTTTGCCGACTGTCTTGTCTGTGTCGGTGCATTCTCTCTTGTATTTTATCTGATTTATGAAATTATCAGAGACGGCAAGGAAGAAAAACTCAGGAAGCAGGGCGGGGAAGTTAAAGGTGAATGAGTTAGTATTTGAGGTAAGTCCTGATAATCAGGGTGAAAGACTTGATAAGCTTATTGCTCTTGAAGAAAATTCCCTTTCCCGCAGCGCTGTTCAGAAGCTGATTGACGAGGGTAAGGTTACGGTTAACGGAAAGGCTGTTACAAAGAGCCTGAAGCTCAAATCGGGGGATACGGTTTATCTTGAAATTCCCGATCCCGTTGAGCTTAAAGCCGAGCCTCAGGATATCCCCGTAGAAATTGTGTATGAGGACGATGACCTTCTGGTGGTGAATAAGCCCCGAGGGATGGTGGTACATCCCGCACCGGGCAATCCCGACGGTACATTGGTAAATGCACTTCTGTTTCACTGCAAGGGAAGGCTTTCATCAATAAACGGTGTAATACGCCCCGGCATTGTACACAGAATTGATAAGGATACATCGGGACTTCTTATAGTCGCAAAGAATGACAATTCCCACGCGCATTTAGCGGAACAGATAAAACAACACAGCTTCAAAAGAAGATATTTTGCCGTAGTAAACGGCTCAATGCCCGAGGACAGAGGAACGATAAGCCTTCCTCTGGGCAGATCCCGCAATGACAGAAAAAAACAGGCTGTAAACGGCCTTAATCCCCGGAATGCCGTTACTCATTATGAGGTAATAGAGCATTATCAGGGCTATGACTTCTGCCGATTTACACTGGAAACCGGCAGAACTCATCAGATACGCGTACACTGTGCAGCCCTCGGGCACCCGGTAACTGGTGACTTCGTGTACGGTCCGCAGAAAAATCCCTTCGGACTTGAGGGACAGTGTCTGCACGCAGCGGAAATTGGATTCATACATCCCGTAACAGGGAAATATCTGGAATTCAGTTCATCTCTTCCGGATTACTTTTCGGATGTATTAAATAAGTTAAAATAGTAAAGGAGTGCTTTTTATGGAAAACACAGAAAAGAAACTGCTAAAGCTGAAGGCAGCCAATGTAAGAAAGGGCATCATTGAAGGTACCTTTAATGCAAAAAGCGGACATCCCGGCGGCTCCCTTTCCATTGCTGATATTCTTACATACCTTTATTTCAAGGAAATGAAGGTTGATACTGCAAATCCCAAGTGGGAGTGTCGTGACAGACTTGTTCTTTCAAAGGGGCATGCAGCACCTGCATTATATTCGGTTCTTGCCGAAAAGGGCTTCTTCCCTGTAGAAGATCTCAAAACTCTCAGAAAGTCCGATTCATATCTTCAGGGACATCCCAATATGAACTATGTTCCCGGTGTTGATATGAGCACAGGCTCTCTCGGTCAGGGCATTTCCGCTGCATGCGGCTTTGCGCTCGCTTCTAAGATAGAAGGCAATCCTTATAATGTATATGCTGTTCTCGGTGACGGTGAAATTGAAGAAGGTCAGGTATGGGAGGCTTGTATGTTTGCAAGCTCAAAGAAGCTTGATTGTCTTACAGTTATTGTTGATAATAACAATCTTCAGATTGACGGAACTGTTGAAGAGGTTAACTCTCCCTATCCTATTCCCGAAAAATTTGCAGCATTCGGTTTTAATGTAATAGAAATCTGCGGTCATTGCTTCGATGAGATTGAAAAGGCAATTGAAGAAGCAAAGACAACAAAGGATAAGCCCACTGCAATTATTATGAAAACAGTTAAGGGCAAGGGTGTTTCCTTTATGGAAAATCAGGTTTCCTGGCACGGAAGCGCACCTAATGCAGAACAGTATGCTACTGCTATGGCAGAGCTTGATGCAGTAATAAACGAGCTTCAGAAATAAGGGAGGATAAGACAATGGCAGACGTAATTAAGACAGCCACAAGAGATGCTTACGGAAAGGCTCTCGCTGAGCTTGGCGAAAAGAATGAAAAACTCATAGTTCTTGATGCTGACCTTGCAGCAGCTACTAAGACGGGTATGTTCAAAAAGGTCTTCCCCGAAAGCTTCTATGACTGCGGTATTGCTGAAAGCAATATGATGGGTATTGCAGCAGGTCTTGCCGCATCAGGATACACCGTATTTGCAAGCTCCTTTGCAATGTTTGCGGCAGGAAGAGCTTTTGAACAGATCAGAAATACAATAGGCTACCCCCACATTAATGTAAAAATCGGTGCTACACATGCAGGTATCTCCGTAGGTGAGGACGGCGCAAGCCATCAGTGCTGTGAGGATATTGCTCTTATGAGAACAATTCCCGGTATGACCATACTCAATCCTGCAGATGATGTTGAAGCAAGACTTGCTGTTTTTGCTGCAGCAGAGCATGACGGTCCTGTGTATATGCGATTCGGCAGACTTGCAGTGCCGAGAATTTTCGATGAAAATTACAAGTTTGAAATCGGAAAGGGAACATACCTTAATGAAGGTACTGATGTTACAATCATTGCAACCGGTCTTATGGTTGAACGCGCAATGCAGGCAGTAGAGCTTCTCAAGAATGAAGGTATTTCCGCTGCTCTTATCAATATGGCAACCATCAAGCCCATTGACAAGGACATTATCCTTGATGCCGCAAAGAAAACAGGCTGTATTGTAACTGCAGAGGAGCACAGTGTTATCGGCGGTCTCGGCTCAGCTGTAGCAGAGGTTCTTACTGAGAATTATCCCGTGCCCGTACTTAAGGTCGGTGTTGAGGATGTCTTCGGAAAGTCAGGTCCCGCACTTGAGCTTCTTGAAATTTACGGTCTTAATGCACAGAATATTGCCGAGAAGGCAAAGAAGGCTATTGAACTTAAGAAATAAGAGGTGTGAATATGTCCTGTTTATACGAAGAAGCAAAAAAGCTCTATGCAGCAATCGGCATAGACACTGATGAGGCAATCAGAAGGCTCTCTGAAATTTCTATTTCAATGCATTGCTGGCAGGGTGATGATGTTGGCGGATTTGAAGCATCGGGCGAGCTTACGGGCGGAATCCAGGCAACGGGAAATTATCCCGGCAAGGCGAGAAATATGGATGAGCTTATGGCTGATATAGATAAAGCCCTTTCTCTTATTCCCGGAAAGCACAGAATAAACCTTCATGCAATTTATGCAGATTATTCCGATGGCATTGTTTCCCGTGATAAGTTAGAGCCGAAGCACTTTGATAAATGGATCGGTTTTGCAAAGGAGAGGGGACTGGGTATTGATATCAACCCTACACTTTTCTCTCATCCGCTGGCTGCAGACGGTCTTACTCTTTCTCATCCTGATGAAAATGTGAGACGATTCTGGATTGACCACTGCAAGGCTATCAGAAAAATCGGTGCATACATTGGTGAAAAGCTCGGCACTCCCTGTCTTAATAACATCTGGATTCCTGACGGCTATAAGGAAACCCCTGCGGACAGATCATCTCCCAGAGCAAGACTCAAGGCTTCTCTTGATGAAATTCTCTCTGTAAAGTACGATACAAAGTTTCTTGTTGATAGTGTAGAATCCAAGGTTTTCGGTATCGGTGTTGAATCCTACACAGTTGGCTCACATGAGTTTTATATGAATTATGCAGCGGCAAACGGATGTATGTGTCTGCTTGATAACGGTCACTATCATCCCACAGAAAGCGTTGCGGATAAAATTCCTTCAATGCTTCTTTTCTCTGACAAGGTAGCCCTTCACGTGACAAGAGGTGTCCGCTGGGACTCCGACCATGTTGTAGGCTACACGGACGAATTAAAGGAAATTGCAAAGGAAATTGTAATAGCTGGCCCCGAAAAGGTTATTATCGGTCTTGATTATTTTGATGCTAGCATAAACAGAATAGCAGCCTGGACAATGGGTATGAGGAATATGCTCAAGGCTCTTCTGGGGGCACTTCTTACTCCACATGAAAAGCTTGCTGAACTTCAGAATTCAGGAAACTTTACAGAAATGTTTGTTCTTGCAGAGGAAGTGAAATCATATCCGCTGTCCGCTGTATGGGATAAATTCTGCGAAATAAATAATGTACCTGTCAGAGAAAACTGGTACAATGAAGTAAAAGATTATGAGAATAATATTCTCTCAGAAAGGAAGTAATAAAAATGAATAATGTACTTGAACTCAAGGCAGTTGCAAAGTTTGTCGACACCTGCAATCAGTCCTGGCTTAAGGGCTGGAATGAAAGAAACGGCGGTAATATGTCCTACAGAATGAAGGACTGTGAGGTAGATGCTATAAAGCACCTCTTCCACGATAACGGCGAGTGGAAAAGCATCGGAATTACCGTAGAAAATCTTGCAAATGAATATTTCACCGTTACAGGCAGCGGAAAGTTCTATATGAACGTAAAGAATGAGCCTGAAAACAATATCTGTATTGTAAAAATAGATGAAAAGGGTGAAAATTATAAAATCGTATGGGGGCTCGAAGAAGGCGGCGTACCTACGAGTGAATTCCCCACACATCTTCTTAACCATTCAATCAAAAAGGATAAGACAAACGGTAAGCATCGAGTAATTATGCATGCACATCCTGCTAACATCATCGCTCTTACCTTCCTTCTTCCTCTTGAAGATAAGGTATTCACAAGAGAAATCTGGGAAATGATCACAGAATGTCCCATCGTTTTCCCTGCAGGTATCGGTGTTGTACCCTGGATGGTTTGCGGCAGTGCTGATATCGCTGTTGCAACAGGTGAAAAAATCAAGCAGTTTGATGCAGTTATCTGGTCACATCACGGTATTTTCTGCTCCGGTGAAGATTTTGATGTTGCATTCGGACTTATGGATACTATTGAAAAGGCTGCTGAAATTCTCATTAAGGTTATGTCCTGCGGCGGTAAGAAGCAGTTTATCACTTCTGAGCAGATTCTTGCTCTTTCTGAACCTTATAATGTCAATATCGACAAAACAATGCTCGAATAATTATCAGATTTTACAAACATTTTTTTCTTCTTGTATTGTAAAAATCTTTATGATATAATTATTGAGTAATAACATATTATGTTCAGGATAGGTGATATTTATGGCAGAATTTTGTCCAAAATGTAATTATAAACTCAAAATAACCGACTGGCGTCCCGAATGTCCCAAGTGCGGTGTTAATGTTATGTATTACGGCATTGAAGATCGTCTTCGTGAAGAGGCAGACAGAGCTGAATATGCACATGCAAAGAGTCAGCCCAAGTACGACAGACTCAAGTTCTCTCTTATCGGTCATCCTCTTTCCATTGTAAGACTTGTTCTCGGTCTTCTTCCCATCGTAGCAACTCTTCTTCCTATGGGTACTGTGAATTATGTTCTTCCTTATCTTGAGAAGAAAGCATCCGTTAACCTCATTTCTATTGTTACATTCATTATTGATAATGGCTTTGATGTTGACCTTCTGCTTAAGCTCCTCGGCTCTGACCTCGTAGGTACAGGTATGATTTACTGGGCTGTAGCTCTTGTTTCCCTTGTACTTATGGTTGTTCTTACACTTGTCGGCTTCTTCCTTCTTACTCTTTCTGCAGCAAAGAAGGGCATAGTAAGAAACATCACAATCCCCTCTATAGGAATTGTTCTTGCAACTGTTGCTTTCGTATTCTACAATCTTATGATTTCTGAGCTTACTACTGCTCTTCCCGGTATCTTTACCGGCTCTGTTAATCCCACAGCATACATAGTTGCAGTTCTCATCTTTGTAATTATGATTGCTGTTAACATAATCTATAAGAAAAAGAATATTCAGGTTAAATATAAGGATGTTTCGGAATTCCTTCTTCCTTACAACGAAAGACCCTCAACTCTTGCTAAGAAAGCAGAAAAAGAGGCATAAGTTTATTAAAACAGAACCGTCATCCGAATGTGTGATGACGGTTATTTTTTTTGGAGGTATATAATATGTCAGTAATTTTTGACAGCGAAAAAAAGATATTCAAGCTTGACACACTTGACTCAAGCTATATCTTTAAGATTTATGATGACAACTATCTTGTTCATCTGTACTACGGCAAGAAGATCCCTGATACCAACTTAAAGGATTTTGCTGACAGAAGAATGTACGCATCATTCTCAGCATCAAATCCTCATCTTCTTCATACTGATTTTTCTGCCGATGTATTTCCCTTTGAAATCGGCTGTAACGGCTGTGCCGATATGAGAATTTCTTCTCTTCAGATCAGAAATTCAGACGGAAATGCATCAACTGATATGAGATATGTTTCTCATAAAATTTATGAGGGCAAGCCTGCTCTTAAGGGGCTTCCCGCACTTTATGAAAATGAGGCAGGGGAGTGTACAACTCTTGAAATCACGACAAGGGACAGTGTAACAGGTGCTGAGGCTGTGCTGCTTTATACTGCTTTCGAAAAGTATTCTGCAATTACAAGAAGCGTAATTATCAGAAATACCTCCGACAAGCCCTTTACCATTGAAAAGGTAATGAGCTTTAACCTTGATATGAACGGTAAGGATTTTGATCTTATTACCCTTTACGGCAGACATAATAATGAAAGAAACTTTGAAAGACGCCCCCTTGCTCACGGAAGACAGGGTATCGGCTCAAGAAGAGGCTCATCCTCTGCTCAGCAGAATCCCTTTATGGCACTTCTTCGACACGGTGCATCCGAGGAAACAGGTGATGCTTACGGCTTTAATCTTGTATATTCCTGCAACCATCTTTGTGAAATTGAGGTTGATTTTAATAATTCTTCCCGTGTTATGATGGGTATTGATCCTTCAGATTTTGGCTGGACACTTGAAAGCGGAGAGGAATTCTATTCCCCCGAGGCAGTTCTTGTATATTCCGACGAGGGGCTTGGCGGAATGAGCCGTACCTTCCATAAGCTTTATAATAATAATCTTGTCCGCGGTCCCTGGAAAAAGGCAAAGCGTCCTCTTCTCATTAATAACTGGGAGGGTACATACTTTGACTTTGATGATGACAAGCTTTTTGATATTGCTAAATGGGCAAAGGAGACAGGCATTGAGATGCTCGTTATGGATGACGGTTGGTTCGGTGCCCGTAAGGATGACCGTAGAGCACTCGGTGATTGGGAGGTTAATGAAAATAAGCTCAGAGGAGGTTTAGGCTCACTTGTTTCCCGTATCAAGGGACTCGGTCTCAAATTCGGTATCTGGTATGAGCCTGAAATGATTTCTCCCGATTCTGACCTTTTCCGCGCTCATCCCGACTGGCATATTCATGTTCCCAACCGTGAATCCTCTCAGGGCCGTTGGCAGTATGTTATTGATATGTCAAGACAGGATGTAAGAGATTATCTCTTTGATAAAATAAGCTATGTTCTTGCGAATAACGATATTGATTATGTTAAGTGGGACTTCAACCGTAACATAACAGAGGCAGGATCAGCACTTCTTCCTCCTGAAAAGGGAAAGGAATTCTTCCACCGTTTCATTCTCGGCACATACGAGCTTATGGACAGAATACTTAAGGCTTTCCCCCATATCCTTCTTGAAAACTGCTCGGGCGGCGGCGGAAGATATGATCCCGGTATGATGTATTATTCACCTCAGATATGGTGCTCTGATAACACGGATGCTCTTTCCCGTGTTGATATTCAGTTCGGCTCATCCCTTTGCTATCCTGCATCCGTTCAGGGTGCTCACGTTTCTGCTTCAAGACGTTCAGGCTATGAAACCAAGAGAAATGTTGCAATGTGGGGCTCCTTCGGCTATGAGCTTGATCCTGCAAAAATCAGCGAGGAAGCAAGAGCTGAAATCAAGACACAGATAGCAGACTATCACAGATATTATGATCTTATTCATTATGGAGATCTTTACAGACTCATCTCTCCCTGGGAGGATCCCTACAGAGTTGCATGGGAATTTGTAAGTGAGGATAAATCTGAGGCAATGCTTACTGTTGTTATCAAGTTCTTCAAGGAAGCAAGAAACTTCTTTATTAAGCTCAAAGGACTTGATCCCGAAAAGTATTATAAGTGTACTGAGGACGGAGAGGTTTATTCAGGTGCACTTCTTATGTATGCAGGCATTTCAATGTATCATAAGCCTGACAGAGACGGTGAAAGCTTTGCTCTTCATTTTGAAGAGGTAAAATAAATCCATAAAAATTGCAGGCACAAGATTCCTTTCGGTAGTCTTGTGCCTGTTTTTTATTTTACATAACATTTTTACATAATAACAATTTCTCTTGTACCTGTAACATTTTTGAATGTAATCAAAGCAGTTGAGCTTTTCTTGTCATAAGAAATTTCAACATTTTTACCGTAAATTGTTGCGCTTTCAGGCTCAAATGGGAGTTTAATTCTGATATGGGCGGTACGAATTTCAGCACCCTCTGTTTTAATGATAACTTTATTTCCCTTGATAACCTCGTTTATCCGTACAGATGATCCTACAATTTCAAAATCTGATATTTTTGTAAGATCACAGAGCATTGCCTTATCGCCGGGATAGAGAACCCTTTCCGTGACAACAGTGAAATCAGAGGAGAACATATCAGCGAACAGTCCCGTAAAAACAAGAGGCTCATCATTTATGCTCTCATCCATAACAGCAGCTATAATGTAATTTCCTCTTTCTATAACAAGATTATCGGAAAACTCCGGATTACTATCTTTTCTTTTTGCTGTTTCAAGGAAAAATTCTCTTATCAAATCGGCATTTTTCTTTGAATAAGAGAAAATGCAGGGATTGACCTTCCAATAGGAAACGGTGCCCTCACCGCAGGAATAAATAGCCTTTTCTTTATCGAAGGGTACTCTGAGCATTCCGAAAAGATGCTCGGCAGGATTATTATATCTGCCTGTCCACCAGGATGTGATTTCATTGAAGGGATCGCTGCCGTCTCCTATATATATGAGCTGTCCGCCTTCGCGTACCCAGGAAGCAATTGAATTATTTATGTCGGGATAGTCAGGCTTCATATATTCATAGCTCATTAACAGCATATCATAGTCATCAAGATAGCCTACATATCTTCTCATATTATCAAGAAGCACGGGGCGCACGGGAATACCGTATTTAAGCAAGGGCAAAGCCAGTGAATAGAAGGTAGGGAAGGCATTTGAAGACATAAATTTCAACAATAACTCCTTGTCGGATGAGCCTTCAAATAATTCGTTTCTGAATTTTACAAGAATTTCATCATCATCCCTTAAAACAGTACCGACAGCCTCTTTTGCTTTCTCTTTGAAGCAGCAGTCAGGATATTCCCTCTGATAGAGCTGACAGTCTCCCACAAGTATGCCAACTCTGAAGGAAGGCTCAGAAGCTGCCTCAAGAGTGCCCAGTGTATTAAAGGTGTTATTGAGTATTGTTTCATATTCTTCGGGAATCTGCTGAGCATCTGCAGCTCCCTTCGGATACGCATCGTTGAACACTCTGTTAGGCCAGGGGCATATTTCAAACTTGTTTACCTTTGGGTGCAGAAGAGATGCTGCAACAGTGCAGAAATAATTTTTTCTGTAATCATTCCAGTCAAAAATGGGATTGTCCTCAATAGGATCGTGCAAAAACCACATAGTCCTTCCCGTGCCCTTGGTAAGTTCCTGCATTACGCCGTATTCAAGGTAAGCGGTTTCAAAGGTTCTCTCACGGAATTCGCCGTCAAACCAGTTGGGCTCTCTTGCTGTTCCCGTCCATACCTGAGCAATACATCCGTCAACCCCGGGAATATCCGCAAGCTTTCCCTCGGGGCTTACTATTTTCCATTGGGTATAGTTTATAAGAGAATGTGTCGGAATATAAAAACGCAGATTTCTGTTGTATTTTGTTTTCGCATATTCCTTCAGAGAAGAAGAAACACGGTCGATGGTTCTTGTGTAAAGATAAGCCTTGAGCTTTCCGCATTTGTACTTTGCATCAACACTTTCGTGGGGAGCACGCCAAGGCTCGCGGTAATATAATTCATATTCTCTCTTAAAAGCAGGAGAATATCCGCCTCTGTCCCAGAACTCAGGCTCCTCAACGTGTATTGCTTCAACACCTGCATCAACAACGGCGCGAAGCTTTTCGGAAAGATAATCAGCAAAGGCAATTGTCGGAACCATATACGGAACATCCTTGCCGTGAACGATAAGATTTCCGAAGCGGTCTTCTTGTGCCTCATCCCAATGATTTATACCGTCATACTCTCCGTAAAGATAGTCAGTATAATGTCCCCATGCAATACCTGTCATAAAATGTATGACATAGCCTGCATCTCTGTGCTGACGGATTCTCTCGGCTGTTGTGTCCCCGAGCCCGTATACCATAACAAAATCACATCTGTTGTCTATGTTTTCAAGTAAGGGTGAACTTGACTGAAAACCCGTTCTTTCCTCATTTTTGTTCCGTATAAATGCCATAGAAACCCCTCCTTTACTATATGTAATAATAATATAATATCTGAAAAGAAAATGCTATAGTTAAGCCAAAATTAATGCCTGGAAAATGGGATATTTTTAACAAAATCCAATAAAATTATAAAAAAAATTTAACAATTATGTATATTTTGCTTGTAACAAAAAATTTCTTATGATATTATTATAGTAAATACAGTTAAGCTTTTCTGGAGGAAATTATGAGCTTAAATAAAGATTTTGTAATCTCCTTTGTCCGTCATGCCCAGTCCCGCGGAAATGTGGGTATTCCCTATGAGCACGAATATCAGAAGGATGATCCTCCGCTCAGCCCCAAGGGACTTTTACAGGCAAGAATGCTTTCGGACAGTGGATTTCTCGATGATATCGACAGAATTTATTCAAGCACCCTGGTAAGGGCGGTTGAAACAGCTTATCCAACCGCAGAGAAGCTTTCTAAGGAAATAATTCTTCTTTCGGATCTTATGGAAAATGACACCGAAATTGCAGGAACGGAGATATCAAGACTTGAAAAAAGCTTTCCGCTTGCAATACCCTGTACAGAGCCTACTCCTACGGGGGGACCGCTTCTTCTCGGCTCTGAAGGAGTAAGAGAAAGACAGCTGAGAGCAAAAAGATGTATTGATTATTTTCTCTCGTGCGCCGCTGACGGTGAACACATTATGGTGGTGACTCACGGATCATATTTCGGATATCTTCTGCGTGAGGCACTGGGAATATCCCTTCCCGAAACCTTCTGCTGGCAGGTTGATAATTGCTCGGTTACTCGGGTTATTTACAGAAAAGACGGGATTCCGAAGCTTTCGTTTGCAAATTACACAGGATATCTTAAATGATTTCTATTACTTTTTAGGAGGACTAACTTATGGCAAAATGTCCCAAATGCGGCAGAAAATTAAGCGTATTTGAAATCAGTCAGTTCTGTCCGGGCTGTGGTGTTAATATGCGCTTTTATAACTTTGAGGAAAACTTTATCCGAGAGGCAAAGCTTGCTGAGCTTTCTCAGGCAGGGCTTAAGGTGAAGGTGAGAAATCTTAAGTACTCATTCTCAGGCTCAAGGCTCGTAACGGCAAAGCTGATTGCAATGCTTCTTCCTTTGTTGTCTCTGCTCGTTCCCTCGGGTAATATCAACATAAGTTTGCCCTTTACATCAAGCAATGCTCATTTCGGAATTCTCGGTATTGTAAATATCGTTACGGGCGGATCACTTCAATATATTCTGGAGATGTGCAGTTCCTCGGTTTGCGGTGCGGAGTTTACTGCTCTCAGAAATGCTCTCTTGTGTTACCTTGCTGTGGCTCTTCTCGGTGTTTTCTGCTTTATTTTTTCATTCTTCGGTTTTATCAGCATAAAGAATATGCATAAGCTTACAGCAGTTACTGCAGGACTCGGTGTTGTGGCATCGGTTGCTTCAATTGTTCTTATTTCCGTTTTTAATAATGCATGTGCGGACTCTCTTATTTTGTCAGCCAGCTTCGGTTTTGGTCTTATTGTAACTGCCCTTATGTTTGTTGCAGTATTTGTAGTTAATCTTCTGTTATGGAAAAAAGGAATCCACCCCGTTTATGATGAGGGAGTAGAAGAAAGAGTCAGAATTTACAAGGAAGTAAAGGCAGGCAGAATAAATATTGATGATCTTCCTCAGCCTGTTGTTGAAACTGAGGCAACAAGAAAGATTGAAGAGGAAATTGCCAAGGAAGAAGCAGCATTCGATGAGAAATTCAGAAAAGGAGAAAAAGTAAATGGCTGAAAAGAAATTTGATAAACAAAAGCTTTTTGCCGCACTTGTGACGGTAATTCTGATTTTTTTCTTTGTAGGCGGCTTCCTAATAGGACTTGACAGAGTACGCTCTATGGAAGGAACATTCCCTCCCAATGACATAAAGGAAGGAATTTCTCCTGCCCCCGAAACTGCTGAGGATGCAGTTGCTTATCTTAATAAAGCTGTTAAGAAGGCTCTCGATGAGAAGCCCCGGCTTTCATCTGATGATAATTTTTCTGTTGATTCTGACTCCGTTACTACAGACGGAAGTGATACATTCAAGGCAACTCTTCTTTTTGCACAGGACGGCTTCAGAAAGCATATTTCCTCAGTTGAAGATACAGAAGGGAAGCTTACTCAGGTTAATTTCGGCGAAGATATTTCTGCGCTTCTTCGTGTTCCGTCATTAAAGGGACTTAAGGTCAAGGAATTCAGCTGTAATTATATTTACTATCAGTGTCCCTCCTGCGGTCTTACAGGTGATGAACAGCTTGACGGATGTGAACCCTGCGGCTCGGAAAGACAGTATTTCAAAAAATACCGTCCCGAGTATGAGATTGAACTTGTTTTTTTTACCGATATTGTAAAGAAAAACGAAAAGGCATTTGTAAAGAACTTTGCGCCCAGAACCTCCGAACAGATAGATGCGCTGACTGACAGTGTTCTTGCTGATGTGGTGAAAATTGAAAAGAGAGATTATTCTTATAATTCACTCAGTATATTTTTTAAGGTTGACAGACTTACAGATGAAATTACATATTTAAGCTACCGTAAGGGAATTGATGTGACGGCTGATGTTTCTTTTGTCGGGAAATATGAGGGGCTCGGGACAAATAACATAGCATTTTCAATTACAGAGAATATGAATTTCAGCTTTACCTGGCCCGCTCTTACTCTTAATAATGAGATTCTTGAAATTGAGCCCAAGGGTACTGATAATCTTCTTGCAACCCTTACCTGCGAAAATCCTCTTGATATGACCGTTACCTGGAGCTCATCAGATGAAAGCATAGCAACTGTTGACACGGACGGATATATCAATGCCTCTGCAAATACGGGAAAAGCAGTAATTACCGCTACATACGAGTATCTCGGTAAAGAATTTTCCGACAGCTGTGTTGTGCACGTGAAGATTCCTGTTGAATCTATGAAGATGAGTAAGAAAAACTTAAAGCTTACAATCGGTGAAGCATATACTCTCACTACTGATATTTCTCCTGAAAAGGCTACAATTCAGACTGTTAAATGGTACTCGGAGGATGAAAGTATAGCAACCGTTGACGAGAACGGTGTTGTAATCGGTCTTAAAAAGGGTGAGGTAATTGTTTATGCACTTTCCGATGACGGCTATTACAGATCTACTTGTGAGGTGACGGTTGAATGAGCGAACAGAATAATAAAAGCGTAAAAAACATAGTTCAGGGTGTTTTTACTGCAGAAAGCAATTCTGCTGCATCTCTTGCCGAGGAGCAGAGAATAAAATACTCACGACTTGCTATAAAAATGTTCCACACGGGAGTGCTCTCACCCCGTGAAATGTTCCTTCCCGCAATCGGAGAATTTGCTACCAAGCTGTTGAAGGGTGTAGATGTTTACAGAACCTTATATTTTGTCAATGTGCTTAAGATTGATATGGTATATGTTACGGTAATTCTTTCGCTTATAAGTATATATGATATGCTTAATAACCCTCTTATGGGTGCTGTATATGATAAAACCCGAACCCGTTGGGGTAAGGCCCGTCCTTATATAGTTTTCGGTGCTATTCCTTATTTTACAAGCACATTCCTTTTATATTCGGGTGCCTTGTTCCTGGGGAATACTGCCGGTGATGATCCGAGAAAGATTATCTTTGTATTCACAATGCTGTTTATTCAGGAGACCTTCTCGACAATTTATAATATTCCCAGAGGAAATCTTCTTTCCCTGCAGACTGCAAATCCTCAGGACAGAATCACCGTAGGACTTCTTCAGACATATATCGGAGAAGCTGCCTCTCAGGGTGTTTATACCATATTCCCGCCTCTTATGGAGCTTAACAATAAGGGAATAATCAATCTTCCGATGTCAGTAGTTTTTGCTGCACTTGCAAGCATTTCCTGTGCAGTGGGTGCAGTTGGTAATATTTCAATGGCAATCGGCTGTAAGGAAAGAATTGCTCTTCAGCCAAAGCCCGCGCCCATAACAAAAACAATGTTCTACGTGCTTAAGAATAAGTATGCACTAAGAAATTTTGCAGTGAATTTTGCTACCTCCTGGTGGAGTGACGGAGGCTATTCCTGGGATGTTGTTACACAGCAGGAGATATTCGGCGGCTCTATTCAGTCATTCCTTGCTTACTCTCTTTATAATGCCTTTGATATGCCCTCTGCAGCACTGATACCAAGCTTCAGGAAGCTTTTCAAGGACAATAATAAAAATGCTCTTATTGTTCTCAGATTATGGGATATGCTCTCCATTGTGGGTATGCTGTGCTTCGGACTTCCCGTAATTAAAAAATTCGGCAAGAACAGTAAGTGGATTATGATTGCAATTTATGCGGTGTTCCACGGGCTTAACGGTATCAATAACGGACCTGCTAATGTGTTTGAGGCAGAGGTTGCACGAGAAATAAATGATTACACGGAATATGTTACGGGAGAAAGACCTGACGGAACAATGAATATCCTTACAGATCTCATCACAAAAATCACTTCACCTCTTAATGCAGTATTTACAATATTCCTCTTTAAGTGGTCAGGCTATGATCCTACAATTCCGATGCTTCCCTGGTCACAGGGTAGCTCCGTGATATATCAGAAAATTTTCTTCCTTTTTGTAGGCATTAATCTTGCCCCTAAGGTCATTAAGGTTATTCCTTATTTCTTCTATGACCTTGTCGGTGAAAAGAGAGAGCAAATGTATATTGCTCTTAACGAAAGACGTGCGCTTCTTGCCAAGGAACAGACTGTTAATGATGAAATTCTTGAAATGATGGAAAATCTCGAGGAAGCAGTAGAGGTCTGATATGGAACAGTTTATAAAAGATCAGATAAAAGCAGGAGTAAAATTTCTTCCTGTTAATCTGCTGAAATCGTAGTTTATCAGGACTTCATCTATAGAAAAGCTGCTGCTGCCCGGCACGGTTATTCTGAAATTGACGCCTGCGGCAGAAATGACTGTCTGATTCTTGCTTTTTAATTAATTTTTAGACAAAATATTCGGAAAATCGGAGGAAGAATAATGAGATTTGGTGTTTGTACGGGAATTGATAATGAAGAAAATGTAAAAATTGCGGCAGAAAGCGGCTATGATTATATCGAATGCGGTTTTCAGATGTTCGCCAATGCAACTGAAGAGCAATTGATTGAATGGGAGGAGAGAGAAAAAAAGTACAATATACTTGCAGAAGCTGTTAATTGTTTTCTTCCCAATTCCTTACCCGTAACTGGGGATAATGTTGATTATGCAGCTCTTTCTGAATTTGTAGCCCGCGGAATGAAGAACTGTGCCCGTATGGGAGTTAAAACAGTTGTATTCGGCTCGTCAGGAGCAAGAAGTATTCCGTCAGACTATTCATATGAAAAAGCGGTAAAGCAGATGGGATATTTTCTTCGTGAGATTGCAGCTCCGGAGGCTGCAAAGTATAGCATTACAATTGTTACGGAGCCCCTGCAGAAGGCGGAAACAAATATGATCAATACAGTAAAAGAGGGTGTGCTTCTTGCTGCACTTGCTGACCATGAAAATGTACGCTGCCTTGCTGATCTTTTCCATATGGAGCAGTGCGGAGATACGGTTGATGATATTCTTATGATCAAGGATTCCATTGTTCACGCCCACATTTCAAATCCCGTGGGAAGAGACGGAAAAAAGAGAATTTATCCCATAGCTGCAGATGAATTTGATTACAAGTCTTTTCTTGATGCATTAAGAAAGGGCAGCTGTGAAAGATGCTCCATTGAGGCTGCAGTTACTGACTTTTCAACAGAAGCACCAGCCGCCATAAAAATGCTGAGAAGCCTTTAATGAGTTTACCCGCCGCGTTTAAACGGCGGGTTTTTGGTATATTTCTATTGATTTATATAATCAAACAATGTAGAATGTAATAGTAAAATTATTCGGAGGTAATAAGTTATGATGAAAATCGGTGTAATACCTGATTCATTTCAGGTTCCTTTTAAGGAAGCGGTAATTCTTGCCCGAGATATGGGTGTAAAGGGTCTTCAGCCTTATGTAACTCACGGTGAGCTTGCACCCGAAAATCTTTCAAAGGAAGACAGAGCAGAAATACTTAAATATGTAAATGACAACGGACTTGTTTTTTCAGCACTTTGTGCAGATTTCGGTCTTCATTTCAACGAAAAGAACACAAATGAAGAGGGAATTCTCCGCACAATGAAAATGATGGATCTTGCAATCGATTTCGGCACCAATGTCATTACTACTCATATTGGCAGAGTTCCTGATGACGAGAATAGTGAGGAGTATTTCAATATTGTAAATACAATTGAAAGACTCGGCAGATATGGTGATAAAATCGGTGTTTCCTTTGCTACTGAAACAGGCCCCGAAATGGCAATAAAGCTTCGCGGCATACTCGAAAAAGCAGATACAAAGAGTGCTAAGGTTAACCTCGATCCTGCTAATTTTGTTATGTGTGCCGGTCAGGATCCCGTTGAAGCAGTTCATATTCTTAAAGATTACATCGTCCATACTCACGCAAAGGACGGAGTAAAGCTCTCAGCGGATGACTACCAGGAGTATCCCTTGGGACAGGGCGGTGTCCCGTTCCCTGAATATTTAGCTGCTCTTAAAGAGATAGGCTATGACGGTTTTCTTACAATTGAAAGAGAAGCAGGTGCTACTCGCTTTCAGGATATCAAAAATGCAGTTGCTTTCCTGACCGATATACTCAATAAGCTTTATTGATAAGGAGAAATGATATGGCACTCAAGGTTGGAATTATAGGTAACGGCGGTATTGCAAATGCTCATATGGGCGGATATAAGGCGCTGGGTGATGAAGTCGAGCTTGTTGCTTGTTGCGATATTAATTTCCCGAAGGCTCAGGCCTATGCTGAAAAATACGGCATTCCCAATTATTATGACAATTGTTATGATATGCTCAAAAATCATCAGCTTGATATCGTAAGTGTTTGTACCTGGAATAATGCCCATGCGGAATGCACCATTGCTGCACTTAACGCAGGATGTCACGTGCTTTGCGAAAAGCCTATGGCTATGAATACTGAAGAAGCACTCAGAATGAAGGAAGCTGCTGAAAAGAACGGAAAGCTCCTGATGATTGGCTTTGTACGCAGACACGGAAATGATGCTGCAGCTGCAATTGATTATATCAATAAGGGCTATGTGGGCGATATTTATTATGCAAAGGCTTCATATCTGCGACGCTGCGGTTTCCCCGGCGGTTGGTTCGGTAACAAGGAGCTTTCAGGCGGCGGTCCTCTTATTGACCTCGGTGTTCACGTAATTGACCTTTCCCGCTATATTATGGGTTGTCCCAGACCTGTTACTGTTTTTGGTGCGACTTTTGATAAAATCGGTGCCAGAAATCACATCAGAGGTACAGAGTGGCACAGTGAAACAGAGGTTGAAGAGCCCGTATTTACAGTAGAGGATCTCGCAACAGCAATGATCCGTTTTGATAACGGTGCCGTGCTTCAGGTTGAAGCATCATTTAATCTGAATACAAAGAGCAACTGCGGAGATATCATTTTCTTCGGTGACAAGGCAGGACTTAATCTTGACCCCTTTGAACTGTATACAGAGGTAAATAATCAGCTGGCGGATATTGTTCCTCACGGCAGCAATGATTTTGATTTTGGCAGGGACTTCAACCGCGAGGTGAAAAACTTTGTTGATTCCGTAAACGGTAAGGCTGAATGTCTTGCAACTGCAGATGACGGTGTTCAGCTTATGAAGATTCTTGATGCTATTTATCTTTCAGCAAAAACGGGCAAGTCTGTAGATATTGAATAATAATCTGAATATACTAAAGCCGGCACAGTTTTCTGTGTCGGCTCTGATTATTTGTTTTCTGATTAAGGCCTGATATCTTCACGTGCTGCGGGGATGCCGAAGCTTTCAAAAAGATCGGAGATTCCTCTTACCGCGTAATATGTTGAATCTGTAGAGACAAACTCACCTGATACAGTAATAAGATCAGACTTAACGGATGCCGCTAAGGTCTTGATTTTTGCCGCAATATCAAAGCTGTGCGGTCTCTCTTAAAGCGGAAATCAGAAGATATTTGTTTTCCTCATAGATTTTATCAACCTGAGATATGGGCAGAGGATTTTTTCCGATGCCTGTTTCTATTGTATATCCCGGGCGGTTATATTCACCGATAAACCAGTCCTTGTATCCTGCATAGGATGAATCAGGCGGTGTAATCAGAAGAGGGTAGCCTGAAGCTTCGCTTAACACAATGCCGATTCTTTCGCTCTCCGGCGGCAGATAATTAAGATATTTCCAGTATATTATACTGCCCTGAGAGTGATAAGCGAGTATCATTAAGAAATCACGGCTTCTTGTGAAATTATAAACAGAAAGTGACTCAGGCTCA
Organism: Acutalibacteraceae bacterium; assembly: GCA_045647985.1. GTDB lineage: Bacteria > Bacillota > Clostridia > Oscillospirales > Acutalibacteraceae > RUG806. The sequence goes on along the minus strand of JAZRNB010000009.1, from coordinate 56,227 downwards.
CTAAGAGGTGCAGAACCTACATATTCTATCGGAGAAGGTTTAGTAAAGCCTTGAGAAAACTTGATTTCTCTTGCTCTTTCCCAGTTTGCAGGGAACTGCAGATTAAGATCTGTACCGTTTATGTTAGCTTTCCAGCCGTCAGGAAAGGGAACTGAGGGATAATCGGATGCAATTTCCACGGCTTTTTGATAAAATTCTCCTGATTTGACGGCTCCTGTTACTAAATCCGTTCCGTCAGGATTTACAAGGGGAGTCAGAAACAGCTGTGTATTATCAAACAGCTCTTTTGCATTTTCGCCGTAAAGCATACGCTTTTTTGATACAGCCCGCAGGTATTCTTCAAAAAATTTCAGTACAACGGGAATATTAAGCCATTCATTAGCGTGAAAGCCTGCATTTACATACAGTTGTTTCTTTCCGTTTCCTGCCGTCATGGTCCATAAATCTCTTCCCATAACACTTTTTCCTATGCTTTCAAGTCTGATAAAGGGATATCTTGCAACAAGACCTCGACAAAGCAATTTCACAAGATATGATGAATATGAAATTTCCGTCGGAACAAGGGGGAAAATAAAAGGTACGGTTATTTTGTCACCGGGCAATATCCTGTCAGGATCAATCCCCGGATTTGCCGTGATAACAGAATCAAGGGATGCACCTGCCAATGCTGCTATTGACCACAATGTGTCACCCTTTGATGCAGTTTTTATGTAATATCCTGTAATATATCTTTCTAATTCGTAAAAGGTCTTTTCTCCTGCAATGCCGTCAGATGTAAGACCGAATGCACTTTGGAATCTTTTTAAGGCGTCCTCTGTTTTATTACCGAATATACCGTCAGGCTCACCTGAAAGAAATCCCGAACGGATAAGTGCTAACTGTAAAAGCTGTACTGTTGAACCCGTGTCACCGTATCTTAAATTTGTCATAATCTCATCCCTTCAAAAAAATCAGGATGTACTCGAAATAAGTACATCCTTTTAATTATCATTCATTGAACAAATCGGTTGAAAGATATCTCTCACCGGAATCCGGCAGAAGAACAACAATTCTTGTGTCCTTGCTGTTATTTCTGAGGGCAATTTCCTTTGCGGCGTGTAAAGCAGCTCCTGAGGATATACCGACAAGCAGTCCGTCTGTTTTTGCAGCCTGCCTTGCTGCGTTGTACGCATCCTCTTCGGAAACAGCTATAACCTCGTCAATTATTTCGCGGTTAAGTATTGTCGGAATAAAGCCTGCACCTATTCCCATAAGCCCGTGAGTTCCTTTTTCTCCGCCCGATAAAACGGGGGAGGAGGAGGGCTCAACTGCAATGATTTTTATGTCAGGATTAAATGCCTTAAGCACCTCACCGACACCTGTTATAGTTCCGCCTGTTCCGACACCTGCAATAAAATAATCTATTTTACCGTAGGTATCGCGAAGTATCTCAGGACCTGTAGTTTTTCTGTGAATGTCTGAATTTGCAGGATTATTGAACTGATCGGGTATATAAGAGTTTTCAGTGTTTTCCTTTAATTTTCTTGCTTTTTCTATAGCTCCGGACATACCGTCTGCTGCAGGGGTAAGAACAATTTCAGCACCTAAGGCTGAAAGAAGCAGGACTCTTTCACGGCTCATATTCTCAGGCATAGTAAGAATCAGCTTATATCCCTTGACAGCACAGGCAAGAGCAAGCCCCACACCGGTGTTTCCGCTTGTAGGCTCAATGATAACTGCACCGCTTTTTATAAGTCCTCTTTTTTCGGCATCCTCAACAAGGGCAATGCCGACTCTGTCCTTAGCACTTCCGAGAGGATTAAAATACTCAAGCTTTGCAATGATTTTGGCATTGATTCCGTTGAGTCTGCTGAAACCCGATACCATCAGCATAGGAGTGTTTCCTGCAAGCTCGGTAAGATTTTCTGCAATTCTTCCGTTTTTATCTAATCCTATTCCGAGATTGAAATTTTTATACATATAGCTTTCCTCTTTTCTTAAAGGGAGAAGTCATCGGGTGTAAATTCGGGAATCTTCGGAGCGTTTTTTTCAGGCTTACGCTTTATTGGATCATACCTGAACTTTTTGCAGCTGAAATCCTTATCCATTATACCCTTTTTCGGACAGAGTACACTTTCTCCGTCAGCAGAGAGTCTTCCTGTCACGCAGTATTCACATCTCGGTTCTTTTGCATCTAAAATTTTTCTTGCCAATTGTAATCACTCTTTCAGATTTTATAAAAATAATTCTATCATATTTTTTTCCCGGGGGCAAGTTCTATTATTGTAATTATCCGTCTTTATTTGTTGTATTTACTCTTTTGCTTTAAGTCTTTCACGGAAACAAGATAAACTACAGAAAGGAAAATCAGCGCAATCGAACCTGCAGTACTGTTTTTTTCAGCTATTTTAAGACCGTAGACAACGCCGGCGTATTCTGAATAGGGAAAAATACGGGAATAGATGAACTCCTGCGCGAAGCATATTGATGCTTGAAGAAATCGTAAAAATATGTAATGTGAGGGATGAATTCCGAGTTTTTTTATGTCAGGCAGATTTTGTATAAATATGCAAAATCCTCCGAATGACAGCACTGCGGATGTAATGTACAGTGGGTATTTTGCAGTAGAAAAGATTACTGCATTACACACCTCTCCCGTAAGTGAAATAAGAATTTGAAGAAAAGAGGTTTGAGATATTGCAGATATCGCTGCTGAAATGCAGGCGAAAAATACAATGTTTGCGGATATTGACAGTATGGCGGAAGAGGAAGCTCTTACAGCTGATATCAGAGCGTCACTTGTGTTTGCGTTTTCAGCTGTTAATGATTTAAAGGCTGTGTTTTTATTAAGAATATTGTATATATATGCACTGATAATGCTTGCTGTAAGTCCTTCAGCATAAAGTCTTAAGCCTGTTGTAAATGAGCCTGAAAGTGTTGCGCCTGTAAGTAGAACGGTGAAAGATATTCCGGGATTGGTAAAGAATAATGCAATACGCATTCCTTCGTTGTCGGTAATTCTTCCGCTTTCCCGAAGTCTTACTGCAGCCTTTACTGCAGTATTGTAGCCTCCCGTAAGTCCGAGCACTATTCCTTCCGCACAGTTTCCGGACAGACCAAACAAATTTCTTGATGTTTTATCTGTAAAGCTTAGCACCCTTACAGGGAAGCCTGCTTCAAGAATAAACATCGACATGGTAAGAATCGGGAATATGCACGGAATAATTACATCAAGACAGTTGCTGACAGCCGTTTTTGCTGCATCCTTAATCACCTCATGGCTTGATATTATCAGGATTATTATTAACACGGCTGATGCAGTTCTGATTATCGGAAAATTTTCTTTAAAGCTAAACAGTAAATTTCTCATACTAATTTTTATGTAGGCAGGTACTATAAAAATACCTTCTGACATAAAATTTTAACGGTGATGTATGATGACACTTCCGTATTTCAAGGATATCAGAAAATTTCTGAGAAACTATGTCCGATCTGTTCAGCTTGATACAGACAGAAGCTTTGTATTCGAGATGGTTTCTCCCGAGGAGGTTAAAATGTGCGGTGTGCTTGATGTAAAAAATTACGATGAGGGCAATGTTCTTGTTGTTTCGGAAGGGGTAATTACGGAAATTAAAGGAAATAATCTTATTATTTCCAGGTTCACGGACAGTGAAATTTCCGTTGGCGGAGAGATTTTACAGATTAACTTTATAAGGAGGTAAAAATGTTCAAAAGAAAATTTTCTGAGTTCATATTCGGATTATTACATTTCAGAGCAACGGAAGGATTCCGTGAGGAATTTCTCTCTGAGTGCAGTAAGCGTAAGATAATTATTGAGGATCTTGAGACTTCTGAAGAGGGACTGTGCGGTTATATACAGTATCTTTACAGAGAAAGTCTGTTTGAAGCGGCAAAGTCAAGCGGAATGAGAATTGAAATTCTCTCAAGGTACGGACTTCCTGATTTTGTTATAAGGTACCGGAAACGCTACGGAGTGCCTCTCGGAATACTGATTTTTGTTATATTATCAGCAGTGCTTCATTCTGTAATATGGACTGTTGATATATCAGGAACTGAGAATATTCCGAGAGAAGAAATTATTGAAACACTCGATAACGCAGGTGTGAGGGAGGGGGCATTTTCAGATACTATAGATTGTAAGGAAGCAGAATATATTCTGTATAAAGCCTTTCCGGGAATATCATGGACTAATGTACATATTATAGGCTCACGGCTGTATGTTGACATCAGAGAGGTTCAGCACACCGAAGAAATAAAGGAAAAACAGTACAGTAATATAATAGCAGGAAAGGATGGTGAGATAATAAATGCAGAAATTTTTTGCGGAGAAGGGAAAATCTATCCGGGGACCGCAGTTGTCAAAGGGGATCTTCTTGTATCGGGGATAATCAATCACCGTGACGGCTCTGTAAAGTTTGTAGACAGTGAGGCAAAGATTTTTGCAAGAACAAATAACTTCATATCAAGCAGGATGCCTCTGAAATTCTCAGCTCTGAGACCAGATAAATGTAAAGAATATTACTTGCCTGAGTTCTTCGGTGTCAGCTTATGTGATGTGTTGAATGTAAAGAATAAAGCCTTTACAATAAACAGGTGTTATATCTCGGATTCTGATGTGGTGCTTCCTGTCGGAATTGCAAGAGTATTTTTATTTGGTTTTTCCGAAGAAGAAATTAAATTGAATGAATCGCAGGCACTTCTTCTGTGCTTCAGGGATTTTGCTTTATCGGCCCTGAAGCTGTATAAAAGGACAGAAGTTATAGAATCGGACATAACCGCTGATATATCTGACGGTGCAGAAATATCGGGAAGCTTTCTTACTATTGAGGATATTGCCCTTAAAAAAGCATTTACCGTGGAGGAAAACTGACCTCCACGGTAATTTCTGTGTATTGCAGAAGCTCCTGCATCACACGAGATATGTATATCGGTGGCTGAATTGTAAAAATCTTACTTATTGAAGCAATCGTCAATCATTTTTTGCTTAAGCGACCACAGCTTCTGAGATAAATCAACATAATAGTTGTGGGGATACTCGAATCTGACAACCTCTTCCCAGAGAGTGTCAATCTGCTCTGCACAATAGCTTCTGACACTTTCCGTATCGGGAAATTCGTATACAATTTCCCCGTTTGTCACAATAGGGACAAGCAGCTGTCTTGCTACGAAATCGGTTACTGTTTTCTTCTTCCAGGTGTAGTCGGGATCAAACAGCTCATATTCCTTACAATCTGTGAGATCCTCATCCTGAAGAGTGAGAACATCGGCAATAGCTTTGCCTGTTTCATTATCAAAGAGTCTCCACAGAAGCTTGGGGCAGGGAGTAGTTATCTTTGATACATTTTCATATATCTTTATCTTAGGAATGATTTCGCCGTTTTTTTCTATTGCGGACAGCTTATATGAGCCCGACATAACGGGGTTTGATGCGGATGTGATCAGTCTTTCTCCCACAAGGAAGCTGTCAATTCTTGCCCCGTTCTGAAGCATATCTCTGATAATATATTCATCAAGTGAGTTGGATGCATAAATATCGCAGTCGGGATAACCTGATTCGTTCAGTACCCTTCTGATTTTTTTGGAAAGGTAAGCGAGGTCTCCGCTGTTGATTCTGACGCCCTTGGGACGCTTGCCCATAGGTGTAAGAATTTCATTGAATGCCTTTATTGCATTTGGAAGACCTTTATCCATAGTGTCATAAGTATCTATAAGAAGCACACAATTGTCGGAATATTTTCTGCAGTATTCTGCAAAGGCATGATATTCGGAATCAAACATCTGTACCCAGGTGTTACTCATAGCTCCGAAAAGAGGGATATTGAAATCTCTTGCTGCCGCAACGTTAGTTGTTGCACAGCAGCCTCCGATGTATGCGCTTCTTGTGCCGCCTACAGCCGCCACGGCACCGTGGGCTCGTCTTGCTCCGGATTCAATAATTGCTCTGCCGCCTGCTGCTCTCACTATTCTGTTTGCCTTTGTTGCTACAAGAGACTGATGATTAACGGAAAGAAGAATAAGCGTTTCAAGCATCTGAGCCTGAATTACGGGACCTCTGACCTTGATTACGGGCTCATTTGCAAAAACGGGAGTACCCTCGGGAACCGCCCAGATATCACAGGTGAATCTGAAATCTCTGAGATATTCAATAAATTCATTGCTGAGTCCCTTATCTTTAAGGAATTCCAGCTCATCCTCACTGAAGGAGAGGTTTCGGATATACTCTGTCAGCTGCTTTATTCCTGCCATTATGCAGAATCCGCCGATTTCGGGAGACGGACGGAAAAACATATCGAACCATGCAACGGTATTGTCAATTTCGGTTCCGAGAAAACCGTTAGCCTGTGACAGCTCATAAAAGTCAAACATAAGCTCACATTTATTCAGTGATGAATTTAACATAAAAATTCTCCGTTCGTAATTTGTAAGTTCATTTTAGCACAAAAAGTACGTCATATCAACGGTAAGTTTTGAAAATCTTATGCTTTTGTGTTTGCAGAAAATTAATTTTTTCTCAGTAAATGTTGACAATATGTAAAATTATGTTAATATATTCTTAATATTTGGTCGGGGTGATTATTTTGAGATTAAGAAAACAGGAACTCGGTAACAGAAATATTATCGGTTCAAGGGTTGAAGCAAAAAGAAAAGAGATCGGTATGAAGCAGAAGGATCTGCTTGCAAGGCTGCAGGTTGAGGGAATGGATATAAATGCTTCGGCTCTTTCTAAGCTTGAAGGTCAGGTAAGAGGAGTATTTGACTATGAGCTTGTGATAATTGCAAAGGTGCTCGGTGTCAGTCTTGACTGGCTTCTCGGGATTGAATAATATAATAATACTTGCATTTATAATAATTAGATGTTATACTCTATCCGGACAGATTTTCCTGTCCGGATATTTTTTTCCGGAGGTCCGTTATTTATGATTGTCTGTGAAAGGATAAAGGCTGCAAGAAAAGAGTGCAGACTTACTCAGCAGCAGGTGGCCGATGTTCTCGGACTTGACCGCTCAACCTATTCTTACTATGAGCTTGGGCACCTCAAGCCCTCTGTAGAAGTTGTTGTTAAGCTTTCTTCAATATTCAATGTTGATATTGCCTGGCTTTCAGGTGCTGACAGAAACAGTGACGCTATGAACAGTCCTGACTACGGTATCAGTATTATAAAGTCTGTCAAGGACAAGAATATGTCAGAGCTTTCACCGACCGAAAGAAAGTTTGTTGCACTTTTCAGGGCTGCATCAGCTGTTAATAAGGACAAGGATATTTTCAGTATGCTTATGTCTGTTATAAGTGATAAAAAGAATAATGATGAATAAAGATAACGCTATGATAATTGCTGTAATAGGCGGCGGTGCATCAGGACTTGCTGCTGCAGTTTTTGCTGCAAGGTCGGCCCGTATGCATTCGATGAATGTCAGGATCAATGTTTACGACGGAAATTCCCGTGTCGGTAAAAAAATTCTTGTTACGGGAAACGGCAGATGTAATTTTTCCAATGAAAATATCTGTCGGGAAAATTTTCACGGTGACAGTGATTTTGCTTTCGATATCTATTCAGATTTTGATAGTATAAAGACTGCGGATTTTTTCAGATCTCTCGGTGTTTTTCCTAAAAGTGACAACGCAGGAAGGATATATCCGATGTCCTTTCAGGCAACAGCGGTGCTTGATGCACTGAGACAGGAATGTGCGGCTTCAGGAATAAATGAAGTGTGTGATACTAAGATTACATCACTTTCAAAGCAGGGTAACGGATTTCTTCTTAACGGTAGTATTTATGCAGACCGTGTTATTCTTGCTACAGGCGGTAAGGCTGCACCCGTGCAGGGAAGTGACGGTAGCGGATTCGGACTGCTTGCTCCCTTCGGTGTTGAAATTTCACCCCTGTTCCCGGCTCTTGTTCCTCTTAACTGTGAAAATTTCACCAGGTCTCTTAAAGGAATACGCGCACAGGGCAGAATTACACTTAAAAGTGACGGGAAGATACTTGCGCAGGATTCAGGTGAAATTCAGTATACCGACTACGGTCTTTCAGGCATACCCTCTATGCAGGTTTCACGATTTGCTGCACAAGCACTGAGCGAAAATAGAACAGTCTTTGCATATATTGACTCTGCTCCGTTTTTTTCGGCAGATCAGCTGTCAGCAGAGCTTTCGGAAATGGTAAAAAGCTGTCCCGGGATGCCGCTTGAAATGCTTCTTTCGGGAATAATGCCTAAAAAGCTCGGCTCATACCTGCTGTCGTGCTGTTCGCTTAATGTCAATCAGACGATAGGCAGACTTCATCCGTCTGTTACAGATAAAATTGTTGCGACGGTAAAGAATAAAAAGTATAAAATCAGCTCCGTTAAAGGATTTCCCGATGCCCAGGTTACAGGCGGCGGAATCAAAGCATCTGAGATTGACGCTCAGACTATGGAGCTTAAAAAGGTTAAAGGCTTGTATGTCTGCGGTGAAATTGTGAACGTAGACGGAGATTGCGGTGGCTATAATCTTCAGTGGGCATGGTCATCCGCAGCGCGTGCAGGTACAAGCATAATCAGGGAGAAATAATTTGCTTCGTATAAATGAAATATCGGTGCCGCTCGGTACCCCTGAAAAAGAAATAATGAAGCTTGCGGCAGAAACGGCAGGGATTTCTGCTGATGCTGTTATAGGCTTTGAAATTGTAAAGGAGTCCATCGACTCAAGAAAACGTAATAATATCAGGATGATTTACTCGGTAAATCTCGAGACAGACCTTGATGAGGAGAGCATCGCTATGAAATTCCCTCAGAACAAGGTTCACACCTGCGAAAAATATGTCTATGAGATACCGGAAAATAAAAGAACATCCTCTTTTCGTCCCATAATTGTCGGCTTCGGTCCCGCAGGCATGTTTGCTTCTTATATTCTTGCAAAATCAGGCCTTCGTCCTCTGGTGCTCGAAAGAGGTAATGATGTTGATACGAGAACCAAGGATGTTTACGGTTTCTGGAATACACGGAAGCTGAACACTTCCTCGAATGTACAGTTCGGCGAAGGGGGAGCCGGTACTTTTTCTGACGGTAAGCTCACCACCGGAATAAAAGACAGCCGCTGCAGGTATGTGCTTGAATCCTTTAATAAATTCGGTGCTCCCGATACTATTTTGTATTCATCTCATCCGCACATCGGAACGGACAAGCTTGTGGATGTAGTGAAGAATATGCGAAAGGAAATCATTGCTCTGGGCGGTGAAATAAGATTCGGCTGTACACTCCGTGATATATATAAGGCAAACGGATATATCCAGGGCGTTTCCTTTGAGGATGAAAACGGAAGCATTACTGATATGGAAACAGACTGTCTGATTCTTGCTATCGGACATTCTGCAAGGGATACTGTTGAGATGCTGTTTTCTCACGGTATCATAATGGAGCAGAAGGCTTTTTCTATGGGTGTGAGAATTGAACATCCCCAGGAGCTTATCAACAAAGCACTTTTCGGCAAAGAATGGAATAATCCGCTTCTCGGTGCGGCAAATTATAAGCTTTCCAATCATTCGTTGCATAACAGAGGTGCCTACACCTTCTGTATGTGTCCCGGCGGTACTGTTGTCTGTGCACCGTCAGAGGAAAATACTGTTGTAACAAACGGTATGAGTGAATATGCAAGAGATAAGGAAAATGCCAATTCTGCAATTCTTGTGGGGGTTGAACCATCACATTTCGGATCTTCACATCCCCTGGCAGGAATTGAGCTTCAGCGAAAAATCGAGCAAACCGCTTTTGATGCCGGCGGCAGGAATTATTCGGCGCCCTGTCAGACAGTAGGAGATTTCCTCAGAAATCAGAGCAGCCGCAGATTAGGCAGTGTTAAGCCCTCTTTCCCGACAGGCGTAACCCCGTCTGATATAAGAAAAGTAATGCCCGGAGAAATCTGTGACTCAATTGAAGCTGCTCTTTATGAGTTCAATAAAAAGCTTGACGGCTTTGCTCTGCCGGATGCTGTTCTGACAGCGCCCGAAAGCAGAAGCTCTTCACCGGTGAGAATCATAAGAGATGAGTTCAGACAGGCAAGCGTCAAGGGCATTTTTCCCTGCGGCGAGGGAGCAGGTTATGCAGGCGGCATAGTTTCAGCCGCTGTTGACGGAATTAAATGCGCAGAAGCAGTCCTTGAAGATGCGTTTGATGACTGCTGAAATATATAAAAAGGTGATTGTATGAAAACTTTAGCACTTATCGTACCCTGCTATAATGAAGCAGATGTCCTTAATATGTTTTATGATGAAACATCAAAGGTTATTGAATCTCTGAGAGACAAATATTACACAGAGCTTGTTTTTGTTGATGACGGCAGCCGTGATGCCACTCTCAGAATACTAAAGGAACTTGCAGCAAGAAACATTGCAGTAAAGTTTATTTCCTTTTCAAGAAATTTCGGAAAGGAAGCCGCAATGCTTGCAGGTATGGAATATGCCGTCAAGGCTGACTTTATCGGTATTCTTGATGCCGACCTTCAGCATTCTCCTGACCTTATACCTGAAATGCTCAGATATGTTGATGAGGAGGGCTATGATGTTGCAGCCGCTAACCGTGAGGACAGAGAGGGAGAGGGAAAGCTCAAGAGCCTTCTTTCCGAAAGCTTTTACAAGGTAATTAATAAAGTAAGCGAAACCAAGATTACCGAATCTGCCCAGGATTTCAGAATTATGAGAAAGGATGTTGTAAAGGCAATTATTTCACTGCCTGAGAATATTCGTTTTTCAAAGGGTATTTTCAGTTGGGTAGGTTTTAATGTAAAGTGGATAGGTCATACTAACCGTGAAAGAGCCGCAGGTGAAACCAAGTGGTCAATAGTTAAGCTTGCAAAGTATGCAGTAGACGGTATTCTCGGCTTTACCACATCTCCTTTGAGACTCAGCTTCCTTTTTTCATTCCTTTCAGCTTTTATCGGTGTTATAAGCTTTGTTTACGGTATTGTAAGGAATATAATAGATCCCGAATATACGGCGGTTGTTCCCTTTATTTTAACGGGAATGTTCTTTATTGCATTTCTTCTGCTCCTTTCTATCGGTATAATAGGTGAGTATCTTGCCCGTGTTTATACTGAAGCTAAGGACAGACCGAAATATATTGTCGCACAGACAAACACTCAGGTAGTTTACAGCTTTGCTGATGACGAATAATTTTTTAAGGAGAAATCAAAATGGTAGTAACAAAAACAACAAAAATCGGTGAAATTCTTGAAGCAGACAAGGGTACAGCCCCCTTCTTCCTTAATATGGGTATGCATTGCCTCGGCTGTCCTTCTGCAAGAAATGAGTCTATAGCTCAGGCTTGCATGGTGCACGGTGTTGATGTTGATGAGCTTATTGAAGAGCTTAACAACTACTTTCTTACACTCGGATGATTAAATTAGGTCCAAGATTATTTTGTGCGGCATCAATGGTGAGATGCCGTACAAATATTGTTGATATCGGTACAGACCACGGGTATCTTCCGGCTTATCTTGTTGAGCAAGGTATTGCGGAGAATGTGCTTGCATGTGATATCGGTGTTCTCCCTCTTAAAAATGCGGAGAAAACCGTGACTGCATACGGACTTTCCGACAGAATTTCCCTTCGTGTGTCTGATGGACTTCATGAGGTGTCTCCCGAAGAAGCTGATGAAATTGTAATCTGCGGAATGGGAGGAACGCTCATTTCCTCAATTCTCGGTGCCGCTTCATGGATAAAAAGACCGGGCATGCACCTTATTCTTCAGCCCATGACACATACAGAGGATGTAAGACAGTATCTTCTTGAAAACGGCTTTTTTATTGATGAAGAGAAGTTCATGCTTGATAACGGAAAGATTTACTGTTGTATTTCTGCGGTTTATGACGGGTGTGTGCGTGAAGTTAACGAGGGCTTCTGCCGTTTCGGACATCTTCCGCCGAGGGATGAAATTCATTCGCAGTATGTAGAAAAGCAGCTCAGAAGAGTTAATATAAAGCTTTCCGCACTGAAGGACAGAGAAGAAAGCAAGGAAGAATATGATAAGCTTCGTGTTGTCAGGGATTACTATAAAAGGGCAATGAATATTGTTTATGTTCTGGATGTTTATGACTGCATCAATTCCTTTGCACCATTTTCATCAGCTGAAAAATGGGATAACTCGGGTATTCTTGTAGGAAATATGGTTGCAGAGGTGAAAAAGGCTTATGTCTGCCTTGATGTCACAGATGCGGTTGTTGATGAGGCAGTAAGAAATAATGCGGATCTCATCGTTTCTCACCATCCCGTTATCTTTTCCCCGAAAAGCACGGTAACTGCTGATAGTGTGGTTTACAGATGCATAAGAAACAATATCAGTGTCATATCTGCTCACACGAACCTTGATAAGGCTGAGGGTGGTGTCAATGATGCTTTCTGTGAGGCACTGGGGGTTCCTTACAAAAAGGTATATGAATCAGACGGTGAACCGACGTTTCTGAATATTTGCACTCCCGGAACCTTATTCTTCCCCGATAATCTTGCTTCTTATATTGAAGAGAAGCTTTCGTGCTGTGTTTCATATGTCAGTGCATCCCGATTAATCGGAAAAATTGCAGTATGCTCAGGCTCGGGGGCCGATTTTATTGATGATGCAGTTTCTCTCGGCTGTGAAGCACTCATTACGGGTGAAGCATCATATCATAAGCTACTTTATGCAAAGGAAAAGGGTATCTCTCTTTTTACTGTCGGTCATTTTGAATCCGAGGTACCCGTTGTAAAAAAACTGACCGAAAGGCTTAATGCTGAATTTAATTGTACGGCTTTTGTTGAGTCAGACTCACCAAATTCCGTAGTTACGGTGAAATAAATGGCAACAGACGGTATTTTTCTTCATTTTCTCAAAAATGAAATTGCAGATTTTGCTGTGGGCGCAAAGGTCGACAGAATATATCTGCCTACTCGGTATGAGCTTGTGTTGTCGCTTCGTACACGAACGGACAGCAGAAAGCTTTTTATATCAGTATCGGGTAACTCCCCGAGAATAAATTTTACTGAGTTTTCCCCTGAGAATCCTCAGACACCGCCGATGCTTTGTATGCTTCTCAGAAAACAGCTTGGCGGAGCGGTAATAAAAGATGTAAAGCAGGTCGGCTTTGACAGAATTCTGCAGATAGACATGGATGCTACAAATGAAATCGGCGACAGAGTTAAGAGAACCCTTGTTGTTGAAATTATGGCACAGTATTCAAACTGTATTCTTCTTGACGAAAACGGAATCATAATTGATGCACTCAAGCGTGTTGACTCGTCGAAATCCTCGTTCAGAGAGATTCTGCCCGGAAGAGAATATAAGCTTCCTCCCCAGCAGAGCAAGCTTTCCCTTGTTGACTCCTCAGCAGAGGAGGCAGCTGAGGGTATTCTGCAGCTTAAGGATAAAAAGCTTTCATCAGCGGTAATGACGGTAGTGGGCGGTATCTCACCTCTTATCTCCCGTGAAATTGCTTATAGGATAACTCTTTCGGACATTTCTGTGTCAGATATGAGTGGTTCTATGAAGGACAGACTTTTTCATGAAATATCCCTTCTTAAAGAAGCAGTCACATCAGGTGAATGTAAACCTTGCTACCTTACGGATAATAACGGTAATTATCTTGATTTTTCCTATATGCCGCTTACTCTTTACGATAACAGTGCAAAGGTGAATTTCACGGAAACTCTTTCAGGAATTCTTGATATTTTTTATTTTGAGAAGGAACGGCTTCAGCGCGCCCGATCAAAAGCGGAGGATCTTTTCAGAACTGTTGATCAGTTGATTGAAAGAACTACAAGAAAAATCAATGTGCAACGTGATGAGCTTTCGGCATCCGAGGATAGTGAGAGTAAGAGAATTTTTGCGGAGCTTATTAATGCGAATCTTTATTCTCTTGAAAAGGGCAGAGAATTTTATGAAGTTCAGAATTATTACGATGACTATAAAACAGTAAAAATTCCCGTTCTTGCGCATCTTTCTCCTTCTGCCAACTCACAGAGGTATTATAAGGAATACAGAAAGGCACAGACGGCAAGGAAAATGCTGACGGATCTTATTGATAAGGGGATAAGAGACCTTGAATATCTTCTTTCAGTAAAAGATGAGCTTTCACGTGCCGAAACCGAAAGAGAGCTGAATGAAATAAGAACAGAGCTTTCCTCTGCAGGATTTCTGAAAAGCAAGACCGGAACAAAGAATAAGAAAAATTCTCCTCTTCCGCTTCTTGAATTTTCTGCTCCTGACGGATTTAAGGTATATGTGGGCAGAAACAATATTCAGAATGATAATCTTTCCTTTAAGAAAGCATCAAAGAATGATATATGGTTTCATGCACAGAAAGCACCCGGTTCTCACGTAGTTTTGTCACTTGAGGGTAGGGAAGCCACGAATAAAGCTATGGAGTTTGCCGCAACCTGTGCTGCGTTCTTTTCCTCAGTCAGGGACAGAGGTATGGTTGAGGTTGACTACACAAAAGTTAAAAATCTGAAAAAACCACCGGCATCTAACCCGGGTTTTGTAATATATCACGTTTATAACACGGTATATGTTAATGCCGTGAATCCCGAAAATTATAAATTTGAAAGCGAGGACTAACAAAATGGCAAAGTATTCTATTGGTGTTGACTACGGTACACTTTCAGGCAGAGCGTTGATTGTTAATAATGAAACGGGGGAAGAGCTTTCTTCCGCAGTTTTTGAATATCCTCATTCCGTTATGTCGGAATGTCTTCCTTCTGGTAAGAAGCTTGGCTTCGACTGGGCTTTACAGCATCCTCAGGATTATCTTGATGTTCTTTTTAATACAATTCCTGCAGTGCTCAAGGAGAGCGGTGTTTCAAAGGATGATGTTGTCGGCATCGGTCTTGACTTTACCGCTTGTACAATTCTTCCTGCAAAAAAGGACGGTACACCTCTCTGTTTTATTGATGAATATAAAGATGAGCCGCACGCATATGTAAAGCTCTGGAAGCATCACGCAGCACAGCATCTTGCAAATAAGCTCAATGAGATTGCAGAAGAAAGAAATGAGCCCTGGCTTAAAAATTACGGCGGAAAGATTTCCTCTGAATGGGCAATTCCCAAAATCTGGCAGGTTCTTGATGAGGCTCCCGAAATCTATGATGCCGCAGATACATTTATTGAAGCCGCAGACTGGGTTGTATGGCAGCTTTCAGGTAAGGAAAACAGAAACTCCTGTTGTGCCGGTTATAAAGAAATGTGGAACAAGAAAACAGGATATCCCTCAAAGGATTTCTTCAAGGCACTTGATCCCCGACTTGAAAATGTAATTGAGGATAAGCTTTCAACTGACATTTCTCCCATGGGCTCAAAGGCAGGTGAGCTTACTGAGGCAATGGCTGAAAAGCTCGGTCTTAATGCAGGCACGGCAATCGCCACCGCCATTATCGATGCTCACGTATTTGTTCCTGCTGCAGGTATTGCTGAGGCAGGCAAGATGCTTGCAATTATGGGTACATCTACCTGTCATATGCTTCTCGGCAATGAAGAAAAGCAGGTAAAGGGTATGTGCGGCGTTGTTGAAGACGGTATTCTTCCCGGCTTCTTCGGCTATGAAGCAGGACAGAGCTGTGTCGGCGACCATTTTCAGTGGTTTATTGAAAACTGCCTTCCCGCATCATACTATGATGATGCAAAGGCCAAGGGCATGAACATACATAAGTATCTCCGTGAAAAGGCTGAAAAGTATAAGCCCGGAGAAAGCGGTCTTGTTGCACTTGACTGGTGGAACGGAAATCGCTCCTGTCTTGTTGACGTTGACCTTACGGGTATGATTCTCGGTATGACTCTTCTTACCAAGCCCGAAGAAATCTACCGCGCTCTTATTGAAGCAACAGCTTACGGCACAAGAATGATTATTGAAACCTTCCGTGAATACGGTGTTGAAGTAAATGAATTCTACGCAGCAGGCGGCATTGCTAAAAAGGATCCCATGACAATGCAGATTTACTCCGATATACTTAACCTTCCCATCAAAATTGCGGGAAGCGATCAGGGCGGTGCTCTCGGCTCTGCAATTTTCGGTTCTGTTGCAGCAGGTAAGGCAAACGGCGGATATGACGATGTATTCTCTGCCGCTTCAAAGCTTGGTAAGGTTCTTGATACAAAGTATGAGCCCAACCCTGAAGCAGTTAAGGTTTATGACAAGCTTTATGCTGAATATAAGATTCTTCACGATTATTTCGGCAGAGGTGCAAATGATGTTATGAAGCGCCTTAAGGAAATTAAAAAGTCAGTTTAAGGGGGAAATTTATGAAAAACTATAAGTTTTATTTTTTAGTCGGATCACAGCACCTTTATGGTGATGAAACTCTTAAAGAGGTTGATTTACACGCAAAAATTATGGCGGACGGCTTCAACGCTGATCCTATAATTCCCTGTACTGTTGAATTTCTTCCCTGTGTTACAACTTCAAAAGCTATAGAGGAAGCAGTGATCAAAGCAAATAACGACCCGATGTGTGCAGGTATTATTACCTGGATGCACACCTTCTCTCCCTCAAAAATGTGGATTTCCGGTATCTCAAAAATGATGAAGCCCTACCTTCATCTCAATACTCAGTTCAATCGCGATATTCCCTGGGATACAATTGATATGGACTTTATGAATCTTAATCAGAGTGCTCACGGAGACCGCGAACACGGCTATATCGGTACCCGTATGGGTGCTAAGCGCAAGGTTATTGCAGGGCATTGGGAAAATGAAGATTTCCGCAAGGAAATTGCATCCTGGATGCGTGCAGCTGTCGGTGTATTCGAAAGCAGAAGAACAAGAGTTCTTCGTATAAGTGATAATATGAGAAGTGTTGCCGTAACCGATGGTGACAAGGTTGAGGCTCAGATGAAGCTCGGTTGGGAAATCGAGCATTACGGTGTCGGTGATATTATTGCTGAACTCGAAAAGGTTACTGAAGCTGAAATCGATGCACAGATGAAGGAGTATGAGGATAAGTATATTCTTGCAACAGATAACATTGAAGCAGTAAGATATCAGGCTAAGGAAGAAATTGCTATAAAGAAGTTTATGGATGAAAGAGGCTTTACAGCTTTCCATACAAACTTTGAGGATCTTCAGGGACTGCGTCAGCTCCCTGGTCTTGCTTCACAGGATCTTATGGCTCAGGGCTACGGCTTCGGTGCAGAGGGTGACTGGAAGGTCGCTGCTATGACAAGAATTATGAAGGCAATGACCTCTGATATGACAGGCGGTACTGCCTTTATGGAGGACTATACATATCATTTTGAGCCCGGAAATGAAATGATTATGGGTGCGCATATGCTTGAGGTTTGTCCCACTATTGCCGAAACAAAGCCTGAAATCAAGGTGTTCCCCCTTGGTATCGGCGGCAGAGAGGATCCTGCACGTCTTGTATTCAAGTCAAAGCCCGGTTCAGCAATTGTAGTCTCTCTCGTTGATATGGGTGACGGCTTGCGTATGATTGTAAATGATGTTGAGTGCGTCGAACAGGTAAATGACACACCTAATCTTCCTGTTTCTGCAGTTCTCTGGAAGCCTGCTCCCAACCTTAAGACATCTGCTGAAGCCTGGATATATGCAGGTGCTGCACATCACTCTGTGCTCAGCTATGACGTAACTGCTGAGATGATGCGTGATTTTGCAAATATTCTTGATATTGAATTTGTTTACATAAATAAGAACACAGAAATCAATTCCTTTGTGAAAGAGCTTGAAATTTCATCTCTTTTAAGAAAGCTGAAATAATAATATGTATAAAGATATAAAAGAAAAAGCCTATAAGGCTAATATGATGTTATATAAATTAGGTATTGCTCCTTTTACCTGGGGCAATGCCTCCGAATGTGACAGAGAAAAAAAGGTTTTTGCAATAAAGCCCTCGGGTGTTGAATATGAAGAGCTTACTCCCGATATGATGGTAATTGTTGACTTTGACGGTAATAAGGTGGAAGGGGAGTATAACCCTTCCTCCGATACCGCTACACACGCTGTTTTATATAGTGCATTTCCTGAAATCGGTGGTGTTGTCCATTCTCATTCAATTAATGCCGTAGCCTTTGCACAGGCAGGCTCTGAGGTTCCCGCTCTCGGAACCACCCACGCTGATTTCTGCTTCGGTTCGGTACCCTGCGCAAGAGAACTGACTCCGGATGAAGTAAACGGTGAATATGAAAAGAGTACGGGTGACGTTATCGTTTCTCATTTCCGTGATAACGGTATTGATGAAAATGCCGTTCCTGCAGTGCTTGTACGTTCACACGGTCCTTTCACTTGGGGAAAGTCTGCAAAGGATGCTGCAAAAAATGCAGGTACTCTTGAAATTGTCTGCGAAATGGCACTCAAGACGCTTCGGATTAACAGAGATATTGATACAATACCTGCGTATCTTCTTGAAAAGCATTATATGAGAAAGCACGGCAAAAACGCATATTACGGACAAGGAAAATAAAATGACAGAGTTTACTCATTTACATATACATACCGAATATTCGCTCCTTGACGGTGCCTGCCGTATCAAGCCTCTTATAAAACGTGTTAAGGAGCTTGGAATGACCAGCATCGCCATGACTGACCACGGCGTTATGTACGGTGCTGTTGATTTTTATAAGGCTTGTAAGGCAGAGGGAATCAACGGCATTATCGGTTGTGAGGTTTATGTTGCCCAGCGAACCCGTTTTGATAAGGTTCACGGTCTTGATAATGAAAGATATCACCTTGTGCTTCTTGCTGAAAATCAGACAGGTTATCAGAATCTCATAAAAATGGTTTCAGCTGCCTGGACAGAGGGTTTCTATACAAAGCCCCGTGTGGATAAGGAGCTTATCGAGAAATATCATGAGGGAATAATATGCCTTTCTGCCTGTCTTGCAGGTGAAATACCTCAGGCAATTCTCAAAGGTGACTACGAAAAGGCAAAAGAGACAGCGCTCTGGTATCAGAATGTTTTCGGCAAGGATAACTATTTTCTTGAAATTCAGGACCACGGTATTGCCGATCAGAAGGCTTCAAACCCTCATATTATACGTCTTGCCCGTGAGTTGGATATTCCCCTGGTTGCCACTAATGACGCGCATTATATAACAAAGCAGGATGCTGAAATACAGAAGATTCTTGTTTGCATTGCAACAAAGCATACCATTGAGGAAGATACGGGTATGGGCTTTGAAACTGAAGAATTTTATGTAAAATCCGGTGATGAAATGGCAGCACTCTTCCCGGATGTGCCCGAGGCAATAGAGAACACAAACAAAATAGCTGCGCGCTGTCATGTCGGCTTTGAATTCGGTAATACAAAGCTTCCTATATTTGAAGTACCCGATAATCGTGATCATTTTGAATATTTCTCAGACCTTTGTTATAAAGGGATGGTGCGTTGTTACGGTGAAAACTATCCACAGGAGTATATGGACAGACTCAATTATGAGCTCGGTGTTATAAATCAGATGGGCTTTATTGATTATTTCCTTATTGTGTGGGATTATATCAACTATGCAAAGAGTGTGGGGATTCCTGTTGGCCCCGGCCGAGGCTCGGGTGCCGGAAGTATTGCCGCCTATACCTGTGGTATTACTGATATTGATCCGATGCGTTATTCTCTCCTTTTCGAGAGATTCCTGAATCCTGAACGAGTTAGTATGCCCGACTTTGATATTGACTTCTGTTATGAAAGAAGACAGGAGGTTATTGACTACGTTGTCCGCAGATACGGGGCAGACCATGTGTCGCAGATTGCAACCTTCGGTACACTTGCGGCCAGAGGTGCTGTGCGCGATGTCGGTAAGGTTCTCGGAATGAGCGTTGCGGAATGCTCAGCAATACAGAAAGAAATACCTCAGGAACTTGGCATGACCATAGAAAAAGCCCTGCAGTCAAACCAGGAGCTTAAAAAGATGTATGATGCCAATGCGCTTGTTAAAAAGGTTATTGATACATCAATTAAAATTGAAGGTATGCCCAGAAATACCGGTATGCACGCAGCAGGTGTTGTTATCTGTGATAAGCCTGTTGACGAATACGTTCCGCTTTTCAAAAGCGGCGACTCCGTTGTTACACAATACTATAAGGGTTGGGTTGAGGCTCTCGGTCTTCTGAAAATGGACTTTCTGGGGCTTCGTACTCTTACAGTTATTGATGACGCAGTCAAAATGATTCATAAAAAAGATCCTGATCTGAATATTATGAAAGTTGATGTTGACGATCAGAATGTTTATAAAATGCTGGGTGAGGGCGGTACCTTCGGTGTGTTCCAGTGTGAATCGGGCGGCATACGTTCACTGATGATTAATATGCAGCCTCATAATCTTGAAGATATTATTGCTGTTATTGCACTTTACCGCCCCGGTCCAATGGACTTTATTCCTGCTTATCTTGCAAACCGTCAGGATCCTGAAAATATCAAATATCATACACCTGAATTGAAGCCTATTCTTGATGTTACATACGGTACTATCGTTTATCAGGAGCAGGTTATGCAGATTTTCCGTGAGCTTGCAGGTTATTCTCTCGGTGCTGCCGATATGGTACGTCGTGCGGTTGCGAAAAAGCAGGCTGATGTTCTTGAGCAGCAGAGAAAGTTCTTCCTTTACGGCTCAGACGGTACGGACGGCGGCTCTAAATGTGATGGTTGTATAAAAAGAGGCATCAGCGCTGATGCTGCCAATGCTATATTTGATGATATGGCATCATTTGCTTCTTATGCATTCAACAAATCCCACTCTGCTGCCTATGCTTATGTTACTTATCAGACAGCCTGGCTTCGTTGCTATTATCCTCAGGAGTTTATGGCTGCTATGCTTACATCTGTCCTTGATAATACTGATAAGGTTGTCGGATATATTACGGAATGTCAGACTAATCTTGGTTTTAAGGTGCTTCCGCCCAGTGTTAATGAATCCGGCGAAAAATTCACAGTTGTCGGTGATAATGTCCGCTTCGGTCTTCTTGCTATCAAAAACCTCGGCAGCGGTGTAATCAAGCAGATTATTGCAGAGCGTGAGGAAAACGGTCCCTTTGAATCATATTATACATTCTGTAAGCGTTGCTACGGCAAGGAGCTTAACCGCCGCGCACTTGAAAATCTAATAAAAAGCGGTGCTGTTGACTGCTTCGGTCTTAACAGAAATCAGATGTTCCTTATGATTGATGATATCCTTAATGCTCTCGAAAATGATAAAAAGGGTAAAATTGAAGGACAGATTGGTTTATTTGATCTGGGAAGTGAGCTTGCAAAGGCTGTCGAGCCTGTTCCTCCGAATGTAAAGGAGTTCCCTGAAAAGCAGAGACTTGCCTTTGAAAAGGAAACCACGGGGCTTTATATGTCTGGCCACCCTATGACCGAGCATGTAAGACTCGCAGGAAGACTCGGCAGTGCGAAAACTGCTGATATCGTTTCTTCTTCGCCGACAGATCCTGATTCACCTTATAAGGACGGTGACAGAGTAAGACTTCTCGGCATTCTTGCTACTGTTCGAAAGAAGATTACCAAAAATGACACCACAATGGCTTTCCTCAATATGGAGGATGTTTATGGCGGAATAGAGGTTCTTGTTTTTCCGAAGAAATTTGATCAGTACGGTCAGTTTTTCATTGAGGATGAAATAATTCTTTTGACGGGTAAGGTTTCTCTGCGTGATGATGAAATTCCAAAGCTTCTTTGTGAAGAGGTTGTTCCGTTGAGGGAAATTCCCGATGATGATGCATATCTTGACAATTATAAGCTGCCTGATGCAGAATATAAATTAAGACAGAGTGCATATACGGCTTATGAAAAGAGCAATCCCGTACCGGTACAGAATACTTCTCAGGTAAAAGCTGCCGCAAATACGGCAGCTCAGCAAAAAAAGGACAGTAAAAGAGGGCTGTTTCTCAAGGTTTCCTCTGCTGACGGACTCGATTGTCAGAGGGCAACCAAGATGTGTTCAATTTTCGAAGGAAACATTCCGTTGTATTTATATTACGAGGACACAAAAAGCTATAATTTCACAACAGGCATAAGGGTTCAGCCTGATAATGATCTTATGACAGGTCTTAAGCGGCTTCTCGGTGAAAAAAATGTCGTGTTAAAAGTATAAAATGTAACAAAAGTCAAATTAAGGTTGACTTTGATGCATTAAACATATATTATATGTATGTTTATATAATACAATAATTTATAACTCTCAGGAGGAAAATAATATGAAAACTATTGCAGTACTTACAAGCGGCGGTGACGCACCCGGTATGAATGCCGCTATTCGTGCAGTTGTTAGAACAGGTTGCGAAAACGGCGCAAGAGTTCTCGGCATAAGACGTGGTTATGCAGGTCTTATGGAAGGCGATATGTATGAAATGAATTTAAGAAGCGTTTCCGATATTATTCACAGAGGCGGAACAATGCTTCATTCTGCAAGAAGCAAGGAATTCTGCACAGAAGAAGGTATGCAGAAGGCTATTGATATCTGTAAGGAAAACGGTATTGAAGGTATTGTTGTAATCGGCGGCGACGGCTCATTCAAAGGTGCAAGAGATCTTAGTGTAAGAGGTATCAACTGTGTCGGTGTTCCCGGAACTATTGATAATGACATTGCCTGCTGCGACTACACTATCGGTTATGATACCTGTCTTAATACAATTATGGATATGGTTGACAGAATCAGAGATACAAGTGAATCTCATGATCGTTGCACTGTTGTTGAAGTTATGGGAAGACGTGCAGGCTTCCTTGCACTTAATGCAGGTATTGCCGTCGGTGCTACTGCTATTCTTATTCCCGAAATGGAATTTGATATTGAAAGAGACATTCTTGAAAGAATGAGAAGAACTCAGAAGACAGGCAAGCGCCACTTTATTATTGTTGTTGCTGAAGGTGTTAATGAAAAGCTTGAAGCTCAGGGCATCAACGGAGTTTCTGCACTTGCTAAGTACATTGAACACAATCTCGGTGTCGAAGCACGTGCTACTGTTCTCGGTCATGTACAGAGAGGCGGATCACCCTCAGTTAAGGACAGAGTTGCAGGCAGCCAGATGGGTTCATATGCTGCTCATCTTCTTCTTGACGGTATCGGTAACCGTGTTGTTGCAATGCAAAAGGAACAGATTGTTGATTTTGACATTGTTGAAGCACTCAATATGAAAAAATCCATTGATCTTGGTCTTTATGACACTGCAATGGAGATCTCTATCTGATTTTACTTTTTTTGCGCCGTGATTTTCATGGCGCTTTTTTTGGAGCTTTATGAAAAAGTATTACCCTGATTATTATAAAAATTTTTCCTGTATAGCAGGAAAGTGCAACGACAGCTGCTGCAGAAAATGGGAAATTGTCATTGATGATGATACTATTCATAAATATGAAAATCTTGACAGCGGCATCGGTGAAAAAATAAAATCGTACATTGCAACAGACGATGAAGGGGAACGCTGTTTTTCTCTTGAAGACGGAAAATGTCCTTTTCTGAATGAATACGGGCTTTGTGATATTCACATAGAGCTTGGTGAAGAGTATACGAGTGAAATCTGCCGTAATCATCCGCGTTTCATTGAAGAGTATGACGGATTCACGGAAATATCTCTTTCCTTATCCTGTCCTGAGGCAAACAGAATTATTCTTGATACTGATAATAATGATCATTATCAGATACCTGAATATAACGGTGAAGATGAGGTGCTGCAGCTTTTGATAGAATCAAGGGCAAAAATTTTGTCCGGAAGCTGTGATTTTTTTTCCTTAATCAAATGTCTTCTTGATACTTCAGCTGATGATGCTCTTGATATTGATCTTGTGTATATAGAAAATCATCCCGAAGCTGATATGCATTTTCTTACGGATTTCGGCAAAATACTCCTTACCGATTGTGAAATTCTGACAGATGAATGGAAAAAATATCTTAATGAGATTATTTCTTGTTCTGTAACAGATGATGAGTTGAAAGAGTATATTCAATCACATAGTGATATGCTTGTGAAAATTTGTCGTTATTACATTTACAGATACTATCTTAAGGCGGTTAATGATCTTGATATATATTCGCGCGCATTGTTTATTGTAACAGCCTGTTATTTTTCAGCTGTTATCGCATTGGTGTGTGATTTATCCTTATCTGAAGCCGCAAGACTTTTTTCAAAGGAAATCGAGCATAATTTATTCAATCTTGACTTGATGCTGAACTACTTCAGCAAGTTTTAGTGAGGTAGAAATATGTCACATATAATGGATATTATTGAAGAATTCAGAAAGCCCTGTCCTTGCGGGCGCATTCATGATACTGCGGTAAAAGATGTTCATATCGGCTCAGGGCTTGTAAATGAGGTCGGCAATATTCTTCGAAATAATCAGTTTTCTCATAATATTCTTCTTGTTGCCGATAAAACCACACTGAAAGCCGCTGACGGTATACTTGACTCACTTTCTGATTTTTGTGTTACCTTACACATTTATGAATCTATACGAGTTGCTGATATGAAGCACGTGGATGAGCTCAGAAGTATTATAAGTGGGCGGGACATTTCTGTATTATCTGTCGGCACAGGTTCGATAAATGATCCCTGCAGACTTGCATGTGCCCTTGAAAACAAAAAGCTTTGTATTTTCGGCACTGCTCCTTCTATGGACGGCTTTGCCTCCGATACTTCTCCTATTGTTAAAAACGGTTTTAAATCGTCATATCAGGCAAAAAGCCCTGAGGTGATTATAGGAGATACACGTATTCTGGCTTCTGCTCCGACCTGCCTTAAGTCATCGGGCTTCGGTGATATGATGGCAAAATATGTAGGACTGATTGATTGGCAGATTTCTAATCTTCTTACAGGCGAATATTATTGTGAAAGAGTTGCGGCTCTAACAAAAAATGCAGTTGACACACTTCTTTCAATGTCCGATAAAGTAACTGTAAATGATGAGTACACAGCAGGACAAATATTTGAAAGCCTTCTTATGACCGGCATTGCAATGAGCTTCACTAAAAATTCCCGTCCTGCCAGCGGTTCGGAGCATATAATTGCCCATCTTATTGAGTGCCTGCAGCTTCCTGAGGGAATAATTCCCAACTACCACGGAGAAGATGTCGGTGTATGCACTCTCGAAATGCTGAAATTCTATAATTCTCTTGCAGCTAATGAAAAAGTCAGGGGAGTCAGGGAAGAGGTTGACTGGGACAAAGTTTTCAGTGTGTACGGCGATATGGCGGATGATGTGAAAAAACTCAATTTCCCTGAAAGTATAACTGATACTGTAAATCCCGGTGACATTGAGAACAAATGGGAAAAGATAAGAGAGATTATTCATTCCGTTCCGTCCTATGAGGCTGTAAAAGAGGCAATGTTGAAAGCAGGATGTAAGATATCTGTGTCAGATATAGAAAAAACTCAGGAGTATTTTGATCTTTGCGTCAGGTATTCCCCATACATGAGAAAAAGGCTTACGCTTCTCAGACTAAAAGACATGATAATGGTATAAAAAGGGCATCGGTTTTTACCGATGCCCTTTTTGTCAGTCTTCTAATGTCTGCATATAATCCCAGGAAAGCTTTGTTGCCTTCTTTGCATCACCGTCAACCCAGTCTGTATCCTGCTCGTACATAATGTAAGGGATTTCAAGCTCCCTGCATGCATCGTAGCAAGCCTTAAGATCAACCCTTCCTTCTCCGAGTGTACAGAATTTTCTTTCTCCGTCAACGATATTATAATCCTTGAAATGGCATACCTTTACTCTGCCTTTCATTTTTTTGAGATATTCTACGGGATCAGCACCGGCAAAATGTATCCAGGCTACATCAGGGATAAAGTGAAATACCTCAGGATCGGTGTTGTCTATAAGATAATCAATCATTCTTTCGCCGTTGTCCAATGTGTTGAATTCAAAATCGTGGTTATGATAATTGAAGGTCATTGAATTTTCCTTGAATTTTCCGCTGAAGGAATTTACCTTTTCAATAAGGCTGTCAACTGCTGCCTTTGTACCTCTGTACTCATCAGATGCGCCCCCCAGGCCTAAATCGTAGCAATCAATTATCTTATGCTCTTCAATGAGTGCATCTGTGTCATTTATGAATCTGTCAAATGGTTTGTGTGTTACACAAACCTTCATATTATGCTTGTCGAGAATTTCCTTCTGAAGCTCAGGGGCAATGGGGCCTATGGCTGAAATCTGCACATCCGTGACACCGAGATCTGAAAGATAATTCAGAATTTCATCAAAATCCTCAGGAGTCTGACAAAAATCCCTTAATGTATAAAGCTGTATTCCAAGTTTTGGTTTATTCATAATTAACTGTCCCTTCAGTAATAGTTTTATTAAATAATAATTCAATTTTTTATCATTATCAATATTTAAATTATATTTTGTATTTATCAACAAATTGATTTTTTATAAACTGTCAGAAATGCCGAAATTAACACAACGATTTGACATTCAATTATTAAAGTAGTAAAATTAAGTGTAAATTTTCAGGAGGTAATTATTATGAAAAAAATCATAGCAGTATTTATGAGCATTTTATTCGTGCTTTCTCTGACAACTGTTGCATTTGCTGCTGTTCCCGGAGAAAATGATGTTCTTAAATTCAATGAAAACGGAGAATTCAAAATCTTCAATATCTGTGATATTCAGGATGGCTTCCCCCTTCACAAGACTACAAAGGCTTTCATTACAGATATGATTCAGCTTCATCGTCCGGATCTTGTTGTTCTCGGCGGTGACAATTCCGTTTCTTCAAAGGAAACAAAGGCTGATGCTATTAAAGAAATCTGCGATATTTTTGTTGAGAATGAAACATATTTTACTCTTGTTTTCGGAAATCACGATGATGAGCAGGGTGTTTCCCGTGAAGAGCTTCTTGTAATGTATCAGTTATACGGCGGAAAATACTGCCTTGCTTATGATGCAGTTCCCGAGCTTACAGGTGTAGGTACTCATAACCTTACCGTGAAGAGCTCTGACGGAAGCCGCGATGCTTACAATCTTTTTATGTTTGATTCCAACACATACACCCGTGATGAAAACGGCGAATGGCTCGGATACGATTGTGTACATGAGGATCAGATTCAGTGGTATAAGGACACATCTGCTGCAGTAAAGGCTGCAAACGGCGATGAAACCGTTCACGCTATGGCTTTCCAGCATATCATTGTTCAGGAAATTTATGACCTTATGTTCTACAAATCTCCCGTTACCCTCGGAGAAGCAACAAGAAACTTTGACGGACAGTCATATACAATTTTCCCCTTTGTACACAACATAAAAGACGGTGTTCTTCTTGAGGCACCCTGTCCCGGATATTATAATTACGGTCAGTTTGATGCTTTCGTTGAGACGGGCGATGTTGTTGCTGTATTCTCAGGTCACGATCATCTTAATTCCTTTACAGTTGAAAAAGACGGCGTTGACATTGTAAATACACCCGGTTGCACCTTTGAGTCATATGGTGATCCTGCAACAAGAGGAATCCGTATGCTTACCGTTAATGAGTCAGATACTTCTGTTTATACATCCCAAATGCTTACGGTTACCGATTATGTTCTCGGTGACGGTGCATATCTCACTGAATTCGGTGATTACTCAATGCTTGATGCTTATATGGGCGTGCTTGAAATGGTATTCTTCAAATTTTATTTCCAGTTTACCGATCTCATTTATATTCTTACGGGAATTAAAATGTAAATAAATTGTAAACTCCCTGTAAAAGTATAGTTAATTCTATTTACTTTATTACAAAATTGTAATAGAATTATCAGGAATTTTACAGGGGGTTATTTTATTATGAAAAAGACTGTGTTCATTACCGGCGGTACCGGCAATATGGGTTGGGCTGCTTTTCAGGAGCTCTACAAACTCGGCGATGTAAAAATCAATTTCCTTGCCCGTCCCAGTGAAACAAATAAAAAGCTTCTTCTTCCTTATATGGGTAAGAAGAATGTTGAAATTATCTGGGGTGACTTCCTTGATTATGAATCAATTCTCAAGGGTGTGACCGGTGCTGATTATGTACTTCATATCGGCGGCATGGTTTCTCCTGCTGCTGACTATAAGCCCTATACAACAAGAAAAGTAAATGTAGGTGCAGCTGAAAATATCTGTAAGGCAATTCTTGCTCAGCCTAATGCTGATGATATCAAGGTTTGTTACATAGGCTCGGTTGCAGAAACAGGCGACAGAAACACTCCCATTCATTGGGGCAGATGTGGTGATCCCATCAAGGTTTCTGTTTATGATCATTATGCTATTTCCAAGGTTATGGCAGAAAGAGTTTTCGTTGAAAGCGGAATCAAGCATTGGGTTGTAATGCGTCAGTCAGGTATCCTTTATCCTGCAATTCTCCACAATATGGAACCCATTATGTATCACGTTCCTCTTAACGGAATGCTTGAATGGTGTACAGTTGAGGATTCAGGCCGTCTTATGAGAAACTTTGTTACTGAGGATCTTCCTGAGGAATTCTTCAGAAGATTCTATAATATCGGCTCAGGTAAGGAATACAGACTTACAAACTTTGAATTTGAAGAGCTTCTTCTCGGTTGTATCGGACTCGGTTCTCCCAAGACTCTCTTTGATCCGAACTGGTTTACAACAAAGAACTTCCACGGACAGTATTATGCTGACGGTGATCTTCTTGAAGAATATCTCCACTTCCGTGCAAATATGCCCGTTAAGGACTATTTTGATCATATGGCTAATCAGGTTGAATTCTATTTCAGAATTCCCAAGTATATTCCCACAAAGAAGCTTATCGGTGCATGTGCAAAGCCCTTTATGAAGAAGATTGCAGAAACCGAAAGATGGGGTACTCTTGACTGGATCAAGACAAAGGATCCTGCAAGACTTACTGCTTACTACGGCTCATATGAAGATTATCTCAAGATTCCCTCAAACTGGGATGATTTCAAGCTTGAAAGCCCCGATAAGGCTTCTGCCGCAGCTGATGCTTATAAGCTTGATCACGGTTATGATGAATCCAAGCCCAAGGCTGAGCTTGATATCAATGATATGAAGCAGGCTGCTCAGTTCCGCGGAGGCGAATGCTTAAGCGAAACAATGACAAAGGGTGATCTTGTTACAAAGCTTACCTGGAAGTGCGGCTGCTGCGGACACGAATTTGAAGCAAGCCCCAATCTTATTCTTCTCGGCGGTCACTGGTGTCCCGAATGTTACCTTCCCGAAAAGAGATGGAACTACGATGAAATCGCAAAGACTAATCCCTTCTTCGCTCAGGTATGGTATACTAATCACTCCAAGGATGAAAACAACGTTTACGACTTTGATGAAATCTTTGACGGTTGGGAAAAGAAATAATCATATTATTGCCGCTGTTCTCACGGACAGCGGTTTTTTTTGTTGAAATTTCTCTGAATATGAATTATTATAAATATTATAAAATTTGGGAGTAAAAAAGTGCAATGAAATATAAGTTGATTATTTTTGATCTGGACGGAACGGTTCTTGATACTCTTGAAGATCTTGCAGATTCTGTAAATTATGCCTTGAGGTATCACAATCAGCCTGAAAGAAGTATTAAGGAAATAAGAGATTTTGTGGGCAACGGAATAAGACGACTGATAGATTTATCTGTTCCCGAAAACTGTGAAAAAGATATTTCAGATTCTGTATTTGAATTATTCAAGGCCTATTATAAAGAACATAGCTGCGATAAAACAAAGCCATATGAAGGAATAATACCTTTTCTGACTTTGCTTAAGTCAAAGGGACTGCAGACTGCTGTCGTTTCTAATAAAGCGGATTTTGCCGTTAAAAGCCTTGTTGAAAAATATTTTGGCGGTCTTTTTACTTACTCTGCTGGTGAAAAAGAGGGCGTACCCAGAAAACCTGCTCCTGATGCAGTTTTTAATGTTATTGATTATTTTGGTGTAGCGCCTGAAGACACTGTTTATATAGGGGACTCTGAGGTCGATATTGAAACCGCACGAAATGCAGGCATTGACAGTGTTATTGTAACCTGGGGCTTTCGTGATGCTGATATGCTGGTGCAGAGCGGTGCAAAAAAGATGGTTAGTGACATACAAGGACTTAAAAATGAAATTACCTGACAAAATCTGTGCTGTTTTTATTTTACAGCACTTTTTTTGTTGATTTATTTAAAAATAAGTAGTAAAATAAAATTTACACGTATAAATCAGCATCGGAGCAATTATGAAAAATAATATAGTAAAAATTCTGCTTATTCTCCTGATATTAATAATACCTGCCTTTAATCTCAAGGGAATGCTTACAGATGAGAAAATAGATATAACTGCCACCCCTGACAGTTCTTTTTCCGAAACACTTTCAGGTCTCAATGTAAAATCCATTGAGAAAAAAATCAAGAAGCTTCTTGATGAGCGTCACGCTAAACGCGAAAAGGAACGCCTTGAGCAGGAAAGAAAAAAGAATTACGAAAGAATCGCAAAGCAAGTCAAGGAAGGCAAAATTAATTATAAAATGGAATTTGCCGATACACTTATTGTCGGTGATTCTCTTATGAATGCACTTCAGTTTTATAAAATTATTGATGATGCAAATATCATTTCTATGGTCAGTGCAAATTTCGGGCACCTCGAGGATAATTATGCTACAATTGTTGCAAATAATCCGAAAAGGCTTGTGCTACATTACGGCATTAATATGTGTGAGAATTCAGATGAACGAAGGGAAGCGTTCATTGCACGCTATTCTGATATTCTTAAAAGACTTAAAAAGGACATTCCCGATACAAAAATTTACATCAGCGGAATTTTCAATGTGTCAGCTGCGGCTTCGGAGAAATTTCCCTGCGTTGCCGCATATAATGAGGGGATTAAAGCCATGTGTAAAAAGCTTGGTGTTAAATTTCTTGATAACAGTACCTGTTTTTCAGAGGAAGAGAAATATTACGGTACAGACGGTATTCATTTAAAAAAAGATTTTTATTCTGAGGCGTGGCTGCCGAATCTTTTGCTTACCTTCTATGCCTGATTGGAGAACTTATGCACAAATACCGATTTATAGAACTGCTTTGTATTGGATTTACTGTTGTGTTTGTATTCTGTTCAATGTCAGGCAGCACAAAAACCATTGATATGACAGCAGCTGAAATATCTGAAAAAATCTGCGATGAAGAATGCTCAACGCTTATTTCAAGGGACAGATCATATGTTAAGGAAAAGCTTGGTATTGATACGCAGGATTTTGTTGATTTTGTTTATTGCTCATCTGATGATATTATGGATGTCAGAGAGATTTTTATTGCTGTTTCTGAAAATGAGATAAGTAAAACTGTTTTTAAAGCCATTGAAGACTACAGGACAGAGAAATTCAATCTTTATAACGGATATGCTCCCGATGCTGCACTGTTGCTGAAAAATGCGGTTTTTGAGTGCAGAGATAATATACTGATATTCGCTGTGAGTGATAATGCAGATGCTGTATATTCTGCATTCAACTCATTGTATTAAGGAGGTTACTATGGTATTCAGTAGCTTAACCTTCCTTACGGCATTTCTGCCGATAACATGCTTACTGTATTTTCTTCCGAATTTTATAGGACTCGGAAACAACAGAAATTACGTGTTAAAATATAAAAATCTTATTCTTCTTGCAGTAAGTCTTTTGTTTTATGCATGGGGAGAGCCTAAAAACATAATACTTATGCTTTTAAGTATTGTTTTTAATTACACGGTTGCGTTACATATAAACGCATACACAGCAGGAAGAGTGCAGAGAAAGCTTCTTCTTGTTCTTTCTCTTGTTTTTAATATTGGTCTTTTAGGCTTTTTCAAATACAGCTCATTTATATCCGAAAATGTCTGTACTGCTTTAGGTATTGAGAACTCTTTTGCTTCTCCGGCACTTCCCATAGGCATTTCTTTCTATACATTTCAGATTCTGTCTTATGTTATTGATGTTTATCGCGGAAAGTGCCTTGTGCAGAGAAGCCTTACAGACTTTGCTCTTTACATATCAATGTTTCCGCAGCTGATTGCAGGTCCTATTGTTCAGTACAGTCAGATTGAAGAAGAACTCAAGCATCGTAAGGAATCTCTTCTCAGATTTGCAGACGGAATCAGTCTGTTTATTGCAGGACTTTTCAAAAAAACAGTTCTTGCAAATTCCTGCGGTGCACTATTTGAGGAAATTACAGCAGACGGCACAGGTAATCTAACAGTTGTAAAAGCCTGGCTTGCAATTGTATTTTACGCATTTCAGATATATTTTGATTTCGGAGGCTATTCCGATATGGCTATTGGGCTTGGCAATATGTTCGGTTTTACTTTCCCGAAGAATTTCAACAGTCCCTATGCTGCCACATGTATTACTGATTTCTGGAGACGTTGGCATATAACGCTCAGCTCCTGGTTCAGGGATTATCTCTATATACCTCTCGGCGGAAACAGGTGCTGTGCTGCACGGAATATTCTTAATCTGCTGATAGTCTGGTCTCTTACAGGACTCTGGCACGGTGCCTCCTGGAATTTTCTTTTATGGGGAATTTACTATTTCATTCTTCTTGTTCTCGAAAAGTATGTTTTAGGAAAGATTATTTCGGAAATGCCCGCAGCTGTTTCAAGAGTAATAACATTCGTGCTTGTTCTTTTCGGCTGGGTGCTGTTTGCTTTTACTGATCTCGGAGATATTGCAGGATTTTTCGGTTCAATGTTCGGTATGAATGCTCTGTCTGATGCAGGCGATCTGTATTTTGCTGCTTCAAATGCTTCTGTTCTTCTCATTTGCGGTGCAATGTCCGTTGGTGCATTTTCATTTGTCAGTGAAAAGAAAGGTGTTCTTGCCAAGGTGATGCAGTATATTATTGCTGTAATTCTTTTTGCCTTAAGTGCAGTGTATCTCATAGGTGACACCTATAATCCGTTTTTATATTTCAGATTCTGAGAGAGGAGCATAATGTGAAAAAAGTTATATTAAAGATTTTTGCCTTGCTGTTCTCGTTGATATTCTTTACAGGAAGCATTTCGGCACTTGTGATTCCTTTTATGATACCTGATAAGGAATATTCAGAAACTGAAAACAGATATCTTACCACTTTCCCGGAAATCTCTGTTTCGGCTGTATTATCAGGTGAATTTATGTCATCCTTTGAAGCTTATCTTTCCGATCAGTTTGCCTTCAGAGATATTGTTATGACTGCAAAAACATATATTTCAAGAATACTCGGAATAACTGAAATCAACGATGTTTATATCGGAAAGAACCACCGTTTGTTTGAGGTACCGTCAAGTGTTGATGAGAAAAAGCTTGATGCTCTCCTCGAGGCTGTTAATAATTTTTCTGCTTCTGCAAAGATTGAAAATCAGTATTTTCTTCTCGTCCCTAATTCGTCATATATTTATTCGTCCGAGCTTCCTTTTAATCTTAATCCTGAAAATCAGAGGGATACAATAGACAATATCTATTATCGCTTAACCGATAAAATCAGAACTGTTGATGTCTGTATGTCTCTGATGAATCATAAGGACGATATGCTTTATTTCCGTACCGATCATCACTGGACTCATAAAGGAGCATTTTATTCATTTGTCGAGCTTGCTTCTTCTATGGGGTTAGATATTTCATCTTCAGAATATGAAGAAGTCTGCTTCAGTGACAGCTTCAGCGGAACACTTGCTTCTTCCTCCGGAATCAATGAAACAACTGATGAACTGAGTGCCTTTATTCCTGCAGACTCTCTCGGAAGGTATTATGTGCAGAATTTTGCAACTCAGCGAAAGGAATCATCTGTTTTCGATCTTACCAAGCTTGAAAATAAGAATCAGTATGAAGTATTTTTCGGCGGCAATTTTTCTAAGATCGCCATTCACACGGATAATCTGAATGAAAAATATCTTCTTGTGTTCAAGGATTCTTATGCAAACTCCCTTTTGCCGTTGCTTATTCCTCACTTTGAGAAAATTGTGATTATTGATCCCAGGTATTTCACAGGTGATATTGCAGACGTGCTTTCAGGTGACAAGTTTACTCATCTTCTGTATCTTTATAATCTGAATACATTTCTTGAGGATACGGTTCTTGCCGAAACTTTATCCTAAAAAATAAGCCTGCAGATTTCTGCAGGCTAAATTTTATATTCAACAGGCTTTCTGTTTATGTAATATGTAAGCTCACTGAAGCCAAGCTCCTTCAGCAATTGAACGGAATCTGTAAGACCTTTGCTTAAATTTTCGGGTGAGTGTGAATCGCTTCCTATAGAAATCCTTTTTCCGCCGAGATCTTTATACATTGTAATAATTTCTCTGTCAGGCATAAAATATCCGTCATTCACTCCGGAGGTGTTGATTTCCAGGGACTTATCTCTTTTAATAATTGTTTTCAGTATATTTTTAATAACAGGGTAGTGCTTATTTATGTCAACGCTTCTTTTATATTTGTAGACAATATACCGCAGCACAACAGTCAGATGGCACAGAATATCGAAATCTGCAGACTCGGCAGTTTCAAGTAAATCCGAGAAATACTGCGTAATATAGCTGTCAATAAATTCATCGGAGTGTAAAGAAAAGTCTATTACAGAAAAGGGCATCTCCCAATTCTTTATTCTTACAGCGTGAACAGAGCCTAAAATAACATCGAAATTCCGAGAGGAAATAATCTTTTTTGCAAACTCAGGATTAAATAAAACCTCTCCGATTTCAACGCCGCGGGAAATTATAAGCTTATCTTTGTAAATTTCTTTATATTTGTCGGCTTCAGAGTAAGATAATTCAAGATTTTTCTGCATCTGTTTATCATCTGCATATTCACAGTCGCAGTGGTCTGTAACCGCAAAGCCCGATAAATTATGCTTTAGTGCAGATTTACATAATTCTTCAATCGTTCCGTCTCCGTCGTGGGAAAACATTGTATGTGTATGACTGTTGAATAAATTCATTTTTATCACCGAAAACAGTATATAATATGCGGCGGTAATTGACAAGTAAAAGTTTTACTGATAATATAATTCCGGGAGTGATAAATATGACATCCGTTGAACAGTTAGTAAGCATTCTACTTGAAAAAAAGCTAAGCATTTCTGCCGCAGAATCCTGCACGGGCGGTATGTTTATTTCGCGACTTATTGATGTTCCCGGTACCTCTGAGATAATCGGGGCTTCATATATAACCTATTCGGAAGATGCTAAAATTAATCTTGTGAGTGTAAAGCCTGAAACCATTGAAAAATTCGGCGTTGTAAGTGAAAACACTGCACTTGAAATGGCTGTGGGAGCAGCGTGCTCGGCGGGAGCAGATATCGGTGTCGGAATTACCGGTTATGCAGGTCCGTTTTCAGACGATGATGATCCCGATGCGGGACGAGTATGCTTCGGTTTTTCCGTTAACGGCAAAACAGTTACAGCGTCAAAGCGATTCGGAAATGTCGGCAGAAATGCAGTTCGTGAAATGGCTGTAATTTATGCTACAGGAACACTTATACGATTATTAACAAAATTTTGATATCAAAAAAAGACGGTGTGCCGGAAGACACACCGTTATATTTATTCAGCCTTTTTCTTTTCAAGCTCTGAAAGGATTCTTGCATATTCCTTTTCGTCAATCTTGTATTTCTTCATGGTAATCAGTACACCGATCCCCATAAACACTATCGGAAGGAAAGCCATTACGGCTCTCAGTGCAAAGGTCATACCGTCTGTAGCTCCCGTAAGAACATCTTCAATAAAGGAGTTCTTATAGGCCTCAGTCCATACATCGGGATTGGAAATGGCAGCATTTTCAGCATCTGCAATTTTGTTAGTGATATCAGTAAGACCGATTGCAAGATATACAACCATTATAATCAGCTGCTGGAGAGAGCTTGACATTTTAGACATAAAGGGCTTAACAGAGAAAATAAGTGCTTCGTTTCTTTCACCTGTCATAAGCTCATTGTATTCAACCGTGTTAGCAAGAAGAATTGCGGCAATAAGGTAGAAAAGTGCACCGCCGATACCGATAAATAAAGCTTCTGTACAAAGAACATAGTATGCTATATCCTGATTCTTTATAAATGTTTCAGAAAGCATAAAAGCAATATAACCGACAATTATCAGACCGAAGGAAATCTTAATAATCTGATTTCTTGTGAATTTTTTTGTAAGCATCGGATAAATCAGGAATGTAAGACCTGATGCCGCACCGTAAGCAACAACAAAAAGTGTAGTATTTGAGCCCTCATAGCCGTATGAAAGATAGATGTAATTAGTGCCGAATGCGGTAAGAAGGGCACTGGTCATACTTGCAAACAGTAGAATAAGAGAAGTCCAGAGAACCTGCTTGTTGTTGAAAATAATCTTAACCATTTTCTTGATGCCGATTTTTTCAACAGGCTTATCGCTCTTAGGTATGGGCTTTTCCTTAACACCTGCACAGACAAACATCTGACAGCCGATAAAGGTAATAGCAATGACAATAGATACAACCTTATATCCTGTAACCGCACTGTTTCCTATAGCCCCTGAGCCGACAGTAAGAAGGGGAATTAAAAGATTTGCAAGAATAGTACCCAGACCCGCAAAAAGATTTGCCATCGATGTAATAACATCTCTTTGTCTCGGCTCGCTTGAAAGTGCCGGAACCATTGACCAGTATGCAATATCGTTCATTGTGTATGTCAGATCCCAAAGAACATAGAGGAAGGCAAAAGCAATTACAAAAGCAGCGCCTTCAAGCTTAATTGTATACATAAGAACAAGAACAATTGCATTGGTGATAACGCCTATAAAAATCCAGGGCTTGAATTTTCCGAATTTTGTTCGCGTATTTTCAATAATGCCGCCCATGATAGGATCGTTAATTCCGTCCCATATACGGCAGATAATCATTATAATGCTTATTGCGGCAAACTGACCGTCAGTAACATTCTTTGTGTAAAGAATGAAGGTCAAAAGGAAAGATGTATAAAGGGTATACGCAAGATCTCTGCCTATACCGCCGAGAGAATATACCCATTTATTCCGGTTGAAATAATCCTTATTTTTTAACAGATCGTTTTTCATAAAACCAACCTTTCTTATATATTAGTTTAAGTTTATATCATTTATTAATACCTGTCAATCAAATGATTAAACACATTAATAAAATAATACACAAATTTTTGTTGACATTTTTGTGGGCTTGTGTTAAATTAACTGCATAAAGGCTATGACCGGAAACAAGTAGCATAGAAAAAGTTATCAGAGAATTGTCGGTTGGTGCAAGACATTAACAGATTTTATGTGAATTCATTCTGTGAGCTGTGGGCTGAAATATGAGTAGGTTACAACGGGTGCACCCGTTACAGTGCAGGAGTATTGATGTACTCCGTGAGGGAGTTTTTGTGAGAAAACTCCGAATATGAGGTGGTAACACGGTATATCCGTCCTCTGCTAATTTTGCAGAGGACTTTTTTTATTGTAAAATCTCCTCTGTCAGTCCAAAGGAGGAAAATATTATGTGGCAGGAAAAAATTGAAACAATGCCTCGTGAGGAGCTTGAAGCGCTTCAGAGTGAGAGACTTAAAAATCAGGTAAAGAGAATGTATGAACGAGTGTCCCTTTTCAGAGAAAGAATGGATGAAAAAGGACTTAAGCCGGAAGATATCAGAGGTATTGAAGATCTTCACAAGCTTCCGTTCTCTTATAAGCAGGATCTCAGAGATTACTATCCTTACGGTCTTTTTGCAGAACCTATGGAAAATATTAAGCGTGTGCATGCTTCAAGCGGTACAACAGGAAAGAAAATTGTTGTAGGCTACACCGAAAATGATATAACTGCATGGGCTGACTGTGTGGCAAGAATGATGAGTGCAATAGGACTTGATAGTAGTGATTTCATTCAGGTGTCATATGGCTACGGACTGTTCACCGGAGGCCTCGGTGCACATTACGGTGCAGAAAGACTTGGTGCCACCGTTATTCCCACATCATCGGGTAATACCTCTAATCAGCTTCAGACAATGGTAGATTTCGGCTCTACATGTCTTTGCTGTACTCCCTCTTATGCTATGTATCTTGCAGAAGCTGCAGAGGAGTCAGGCGTTCTTGATGATCTGAAGCTTAAGGTCGGAATTTTCGGTGCTGAGCCATGGAGTGAGGATATGCGCCGTGAGATTGAAAAGAAGCTTCGTATAAAGGCTTATGATATTTACGGACTTTCCGAAATAATGGGTCCGGGGGTATCATATGAATGTGAATGTCAATCAGGTATGCACGTTTGTGAGGATATGTTCATTCCCGAAATTATTGATCCCGATACGCTTGAAGTTCTTCCTGCAGGTTCACAGGGTGAGCTTGTGTTCACAACAATCACAAAGGAAGGCTTCCCGCTTATAAGATACCGCACAAGAGATATATGCTCATTGAATTATGAAAAGTGCAAATGCGGAAGAACTCACGTCAGAATGAATAAGCCGCAGGGAAGAACCGATGATATGCTCATAATCAGAGGTGTAAATGTATTCCCCTCGCAGATTGAAGAAGTGCTTCTCAAGGTCAGCGGTGATATTACTCCCAATTATCAGATTGTTGTAGACAGAGTAAATAACACTGATACATTTGACATTAATGTTGAAATGAGCGAAGATCTGTTCTCAGATGACATCAAGACAATTGAAAAAATTGAAAAGCAGATCAAGGACAGACTCAGGGATGTGCTTGGTATCAGCGCAGGTGTTCATCTTGTTAATCCGAAATCAATTGCACGAAGCGAAGGTAAAGCTAAGCGTGTTATAGATAAGAGAAAAGTTTAAGGAGAGTATTGCTATGAAACAGTTGTCGGTATTTGTAGAAAATAAAATCGGAAGACTTTCTGCAGTTCTTGATGTTCTTAAAGATAATGATGTTGATATCAGTGCACTTTCTCTTGCTGATACTTCCGAGTACGGAATACTCCGTCTTGTTGTTGATAAGCCTGATGTTGCCCTTGTCGCTCTTAAAGAATCCGGCGTAATGGTAAAATGTACTCAGGTAATTGCAGCCGCAATGGATGATGCTCCGGGCGGACTTGCAAATCTTCTTTCAGTACTTTCGGAAGCCAATGTAGGTATTGAGTACATGTATGCTTTTATCGGTAAGGACGAAGGTAAAGCATGGACAGTTCTGAGAGTTGATGATGCGGATGCAGCCGTAAAGGTCTTCAACGAGCACGGCGTCGCAATGCACGACGATTACGATAATTACAGAAAATAAGCAAAATTTACGGGACCTTGATTAAGGTCCCGTTATTGTTTTTAGTTAACTCAGAATACTACGGTTTTATCTTCTCCGATTCCCGGCATTCCGTCAAGGATATATTTGTTTCCGTCAGGATCACACACATATCCCTTAAGTTCACCAAAGGTTATGTGATAATCGGTATTAAGTATTCCCGTTTTCATTTTCATGAGAAATTCATCGCTGATATCAAAGGTAACATCTACCATTCCCTTTGTGTCCTTTATATGCCATAAAAAAGGTGTCTCGTGCTTGAATACAACAGGTGTGAGCAGGGTAGTATCTCCCTGGAACCAGATGAGATTCTCATTGAAATCATCCTGATTGATCGACTGATTTCTTGTAAGATTGAAACCGAAAAACTGCTCTTCTCCGTTAATTTCCTTTTTCCCCATTGTTGTTACCCAGTCATAATGAGCATGACGGGGATAATAACCTCTGTGATCGTCAATTATTGCTGCAGTATTTTCATCAGCTTCAAATCTTTCACCGTTTACCTCAAGATAGCCCTCAACTCTGAAGAGATCCTTCTGTGTGTAAAGAGGTCTGTTAGCATCAAACGGAATGCTGACAACACTGGGCTTTGAAACGCGTGTAAGCTTTACTCTGTAATCAATAACGCCCGCATTTTTGTCGCTTGCATAGCCTGAAACTATGGCTTCGCCTCTTTGGAAATTATTCACATATCTGACCTTAACCTTTTTTCCTTTTGTATAGGTTTCTGCAGAGTTAATAAGTGTATCTGAAATTACAGCTTTGGTCGGAGGCAGCATTTCCTTCCAATAGGTGCATTTTTTTGTTCTCTTATCATAAAGAACCGTAAGTGCTGTGCCGAAAAGCCCCATATCGCATACTGCAGTAAGAAGCATTACCTTATCAAAGTTGATTTCTGTTGCTTCCCATAAGGTCAGCCTCATTTTATTGAAGATATTGTGGAGGGCAGAGGGCTTGTTTATTTTGAGAAAGTCCATTTTCGGAAATTCCTTGTCGAATGTTCCGAAATAGCAGTTTCCGAGTTCGTCGCAGATGTTTTCGGGGGTGGGAACCGCTTCTCTTTTATTTGAAAGCACGCTTCTGAAATCCATAATTATTTTCCTTTCAATGTTTTATAAGTAAAGTATAATTCTCAGGAAATTAAATGTCAATTAAAAGAAGGAAATTTATTGTGTTTTATAGTTTTCTGTGATAGAATTACTCAGGGTGATATAAATGGAAATTAATGAAATTCTTTCACGGGTTGATCATACTCTTCTCTCTGTTGACGCAAAAACGGAGGATATAAAGCTTATTTGCGATGATGCCGTAAAATACGGCTGCGCAAGCGTTTGTATTCCTCCTTCATTTGTTAAAACAGTAAAGGAATATGTCGGAGATAAAATACCGGTTTGTACTGTCATTGGCTTCCCGAACGGTTATAATACAACTGAAGTAAAGTGCTTCGAAGCGGAATCTGCGGTGAGAGACGGTGCTGACGAAATTGATATGGTAATTAACGTCGGAGCTGTAAAAGAAGGTAAATATGACCTCATTCTTGACGAAATCAATGCTGTTAAAAGATCCTGTAATGGAAGGCTTCTCAAGGTTATAATTGAAACATGTCTGCTTACCGATGAGGAGAAAATCAGAATGTGTGAAACAGTAACTCTTTCGGACGCGGATTATATAAAAACCTCCACGGGCTTTTCTACAGGCGGTGCAACTAAGCAAGATATAAAGCTTTTTTCAGAGCATTGCGGGAATAATCTGAAAATCAAGGCTGCGGGAGGCATTTCAAGTCTTCAGGATGCTGAAGATTTCCTGAATCTCGGAGCATCAAGACTCGGCACAAGCCGCATTGTAAAGATTATTAAAAATCAGAGCAATATTTCGGGGTATTGATTTTTTCATAAAATTGTTGCAATGAGCATATTTTTGTGATACAATTCTAAAAAATATAAAAGGAGTAAAATTATGGATACTACAGCAGTTGTACAATGGTTCTCCGATGTGTTCGGAACCTTTGATTTCAACATTCTTCAGTTTTATGCTAATCTTCACGAGGGTGCATTAGGTAAGCTACTTGATACATTCTTCCTCGTTTACACTCATCTCGGTGATGACGGTATTCTTTTCATTATTCTCGGACTTATTATGCTTCTTTTCAAGAAGACAAGAAAAGTCGGCGCAGGAATGCTTATAGGTATTGCCGTTGGTGCAATTTTCACCAATGTTACTATCAAGCCTCTTATAGAGCGTCCCCGTCCCTTTGAGCTTTTCGAGTACACAACAGATCCCAACGCTCTTCTTTTCAAGGAATGGTGGACAAATATGGGCGAGGTTCATGCTTCCTCAATGCGTTCCTTCCCCTCAGGACATACAACATCGGCCGTAGCTGCACTTGTTCCCGTATTTATGTTCTGTGATAAGAAAAAGAGTTGGCTTGCACTTGTTGCTGCTGTTCTTATGGGGGCTTCAAGAAACTACGTTCAGGTACATTATCCTTCTGATGTTCTCGGTGGTATAATTATCGGTGCAATTGCCGGTCTCATTGCGTACTTTGTTGTATCTTTTGTTATGAAAAAGCTTGCGGAATCATCCAACTCAAAGGCGAATAAAGTAGTGACATTTGATCTTGCTGCAACTATTAAAGCAAAAAAAGCAAAATAATATATGAAGACTGCCTTCTGGCAGTCTTTTTTCAATTTTTTTTAAAGAATTATTGAATTGTATAATTAAATAATATATAATTAATATGATTAATTACGGGGTGATAGAATGATAGTTTCAATGAAAGCTCTTCTTGAAAGAGCCCAACAGGAAAATATTGCCGTCGGAGCCTTCAGTGTGGGAAATATGGAGATGGTTATGGGTGTAATCCGTGCTGCTGAAATGCTGGATACTCCCGTAATTCTCCAGATAGCTGAAAAGAGGCTAGGAAACTCACCGCTTGGTCTTATGGGACCGATGATGGTATCTGCAGCCAAAAACGCGAAGGTCGATGTGGCGGTACATCTTGATCACGGGCTGACACTTGAATGTATAAAGCAGGCTTTGTCATACGGCTTTACATCTGTAATGCTTGACTGCTCACTCAAGCCTCTCGATGAAAATATCTCTCTTACAAAAGAGGTTGTTGAGCTTGCCCGTAATTATAATGCTACAGTTGAAGCTGAGCTTGGTGTTGTCGGCGGAAATGAAGGGGATACACAGGAGCATATTATCACCTGTACCGATCCTCTCGTTGCGAAGCGCTTCTGTGATGAAACCGGAATTGATGCACTTGCGGTAGCAATCGGAAATGCGCACGGGAATTACCCCGTTCTTCCCGAGCTTCGGTTTGATGTTCTGGAAGAAATAAACAATTCGGTTGAGATTCCGCTTGTTCTTCACGGCGGTACGGGTATTACCGATGAAATGTTCAGAAAGGCTATCTCCCTCGGTATCAGAAAGATCAACATTGCCACTGCAAGCTTTGATGCACTTACCGCTTCCGCTAAGGACTATCTTGCAGTCGGAGATGATTATTTTACGTTGTCGGAAGAAATGACAGCCGGTGTTTTTAATAATGTTGCAAAGCATATCAATATATTCAACAGTAAGGAGAACTGATATGAAGTACATAGAATTTGACAAATCAAAAAAGTATGACCTTATTCTTGTAGGCAGAGTTGCGGTTGATTTTAATCCCGTTGACTACTACTGTCCTCTCAATGAAAGCACGACCTTCAAGAGATATCTTGGCGGTTCTCCCGCAAATATCGCCGTAGGTCTTTCACGTCTCGGCAAAAAGTGCGGCTTCTTTGCCCGTGTTTCTGACGATCAGCTCGGTACATTCGTTACTGATTTCTTTGAAAATGAGGGCATTGACACATCCCGTATCGTCAGATGTAAGGACGGTTCAAAAATCGGTCTTACATTTACTGAAATCAAGTCTGAAACAGAAAGCAGCATTGTTATGTACCGTAACGAAGCAGCTGACTTAAAGCTTGAATGTGAGGATATTGATGAGGAATATATCAAGGAGGGAGCGGCACTTCTCATTTCCGGTGTTGCTCTTGCAGAAAGTCCCTCAAGAGAGGCATCCCTTAAGGCAATGCAGCTTGCAAAAAAGAATAACATTCCCGTAATATTTGTTCTTGACTACAGAGCATATAATTGGAAGAACAAGGATGAAATTGCTGTTTATTATTCAATTGTGGCGTCAAACTCAGATATGATTATTGGTTCCCGTGAAGAATATGACCTTCTTGAAGGTCTTCTCGGACTTGACGGAACAGATGAAACCTCTGCTTCTTACTGGCAGAATAAAGGTGCAAAGATCGTTATAGTAACTCACGGCAAGCAAGGTTCTACTGCGTATACCAATGACGGACAGAGCTTCTCAATCAAGCCTTTCCCCGTAAAGCTTCTCAAATCCTTTGGCGGCGGCGACGGATACACCTCCGCATTCCTTTACAGCCTCTTCGAGGGCAAGGAAATTATAGACTGTCTTGAATTCGGTTCAGCTTCAGCTGCTATGCTTGTTGCAAGCCATGCCTGCTCACAGGATATGCCAACAGTTAAGCAGGTTGAAGAGTTTATTGCCGCCGAAAAAGCCGAATACGGCGAAATGGTAGCCCGTGCTTAAAGGAGAGTATGTATGTTCGAATATACTTCCTTTGATAGTAATAATGTTTCGCTTCTTTGTGAAATGAACGGTAAAAATGCCGATATGAATATGACAATATATGTAAAGAAGCTTCTCAAGGGTGAAACATTCTCTCTTTGTGACAGCGGTAATGAAACTGCGGTGCTTCTTCTTTCGGGTAGTGTAATGTTTACCTGCGGCGAACTGAAGGCTGAAGGTAAACGTAAAAATCCCTTTGAAAAAACTCCATATTGTCTTCATGTTTCAAAAAATACGGATTTTGCAATAGAAGCGCTTGATGATTCAGAGTTTATTGTTCAGCAAACAAATAACGATAATGAATTTGCCCCTCATTTTTATACACCTGATAACTGCCTTTATCAGGAATTCGGAAAAGGACAGTGGGGCGGTGCTGGTCACAGGATAGTTTCTACTATGTTTGACTATGATAATGCACCTTATTCAAATCTTGTTCTTGGTGAAGTATTTACTCAGCCGGGTAAATGGTCAAGCTATCCGCC
This sequence comes from Acutalibacteraceae bacterium, assembly GCA_045647985.1. GTDB lineage: Bacteria > Bacillota > Clostridia > Oscillospirales > Acutalibacteraceae > RUG806. Next base: position 12,020 of record JAZRNB010000009.1, on the reverse strand, counting down.
TCACCATCATCCACAGCCTGAGGTTTACTACTATAAATTCGATAAGCCCCAGGGATTCGGTGCTTGTTATATCGGAGAAGATGTTTATAAAAGTAAGGACGGGTCCTTCTGCTGCATCACATCCGGCAAGGATCATCAGCAGGCAGCTGCTCCCGGATATGAAATGTACTATGTCTGGATGATAAGACATATTGACGGCGATCCCTGGTATAAAACTACAAGATTTGTTCCCGATGAGCATTTATGGCTCACAGAATGCTGATATTGGAGGAGATTTCATATGGCTATTATGACAACAGCACAGGCACTTATCAAGTTCCTGGATAATCAGTATGTTTCATTTGACGGAGTTGAAACCAAGTTTGTGGACGGTATTTTTACCGTTTTCGGTCACGGTATTGTCTGCGGTCTCGGTCAGGCTCTTGATGAAAATCCCGGTTCTCTCAGAGTTTATCAGGGAAAAAATGAGCAGGGTATGGCTCATGCTGCCGCATCCTTTGCGAAGCAGAATAACAGAAGAAAAATCATTGCCTGTTCTTCTTCCATCGGTCCGGGAGCTGCAAATATGATTACTGCTGCCGCAACCGCAACCGTTAATAACATTCCTCTTCTTCTTTTCCCTGCAGATACCTTTTCCTGCAGACAGCCTGACCCTGTTCTTCAGCAGTTTGAGCAGAGTCATTCTCTTGCAATAACAACAAACGATGCTTATAAACCCGTTTGCCGTTATTGGGACAGAGTTGCTCGCCCCGAGCATCTTATGAGTGCAATGATAAATGCTATGAGAGTGCTTACCGACACAGCCAATACGGGTGCTGTCTGCATTTCTCTTTGTCAGGATGTTGAAGGTGAAAGCTTTGATTTCCCCGAAATGTTCTTCAAGAAGAGAGTACATAAGATTACAAGAATTCATCCTGCTGAGGACGAGATTCGTGATATTGCAAATATCATTATGAAATCTGAAAAGCCGCTTATTATTGCAGGCGGCGGCGTGAGATATTCTGAAGCAGGCGAAACACTTGAGAATTTGTGTAAAACCTTCAATATTCCCTTTGCTGAGACTCAGAACGGTAAGAGTGCCGTTCTTTCATCCCACTCGCATAATCTCGGCGGTATAGGAGTTACCGGTAATCTTGCCGCTAATACAATTGCTAAAGATGCTGATGTTGTTATCGGTATCGGTACAAGATTTTCAGATTTTACAACAGCATCAAAATCTCTATTTAAGAATCCCGATGTAAAATTTGTTACTATTAATACAGACCGCTTTGATGCATATAAGCTTGATGCTGTTAAATGTGTGGCTGACGCAAAGCTTGCAATAGAAAAGCTCTGTACATACTTTACTGTTTATAAGTATGAGACCGGATATACAACCGAGATAGCTGATGCAAAAGCACGTTGGGCTGAAGAAATGGAATTTCTTTCTTCCTATGCTTATGATGAAAACTTCAAGCCTCTTATCAAGGCAGGGGATGAAAGAACAATTCCCGAATTTGTCAATATGTATAAGGGTGCCGTAACTCAGACAGCAGCACTCGCTTATATCAGAAAAAATATTGCAGATGACGCTATCGCCGTTGCAGCTGCAGGATCACTTCCGGGATGTATGCAGCGAATGTGGACTGCCGATGTAAGAGATACTTACAATATGGAATACGGCTATTCCTGTATGGGATATGAAATTGCAGGTGCTCTGGGCTCAAAGATGGCTGAGCCTGACAGAGAAGTTTATGCATTCTGTGGCGACGGCAGCTATCTTATGCTTCATTCCGAGCTTGTTACTTCTATTCAGGAAAACAAGAAAATTAATGTTCTTCTTTTTGATAATGCAGGATTTGGTTGCATCAACAATCTTCAGATGTCAAACGGTATCGGAAATCTTGCAACAGAATTCAGAAAGAGAGACGAAAACGGCAATCTTCTCGGTGAACTGATGCCCATTGACTTTGCAATGTGTGCCGCAGGCTACGGTGTAAAGACATATAAGGTAAATACAATGGAGCAGTTAGCAGAAGCTCTTGAGGACAGTAAAAAGCAGACCGTGTCCACTCTTATTGACATTAAGGTTCTTCCTAAGTCAATGACAGACGGCTATGATGCATGGTGGCACGTGGGACTTGCTTCCGTATCAGGCAAAGATTCCGTAAGGAATGCATATAAAAACAAAGCAGAAAATCTTGAAAAGGCAAGGAGATATTGATATGCTCGACAAAAACAAAGTTAAACTCGGTATTGCTCCCATCGGTTGGACAAATGACGATATGCCCGACCTCGGTGCTGAAAACACCTTCCAGCAGTGCGTTTCTGAAATGGCACTTGCAGGCTTTACAGGCTGTGAAGTAGGTAACAAATATCCTAAGGATACAGCTGTACTTAAAAAGGCTCTTGATCTTCGCGGAATGCAGATCTGTAACGCATGGTTTTCAACATTCCTTACAACCAAGCCCTATGAAGAAACCGAAAAGGAATTCATTAAGCATATAACATTCCTTAAGGAAATGGGAGCAAAGGTTGTCGGCGTTTCTGAACAGGGACATTCAATTCAGGGAACAGATCTTTCAATTTTTGATGATAAGTATGTTATGAATGATGAAGAATGGGATATGCTCACAAGCGGTCTTAACAAGCTCGGTAAGGTAGCTAAGGATATGGGCATTGCTCTTACCTTCCATCATCATATGGGTACTGTTGTTCAGACTGAGGCAGAAATTGACAGAATGATGGAAAATACCGATCCGGAGCTTTTCAGTCTCCTCTTTGACTCAGGTCATCTTGCTTATTGCGGAGAGGATTATATGTCCGTTCTTAAGAAATACGCAAAGAGAATCAAGCACGTTCACCTGAAGGATATCCGCCCTGAAGTAATTGAAAAGGTCAAGGCTGAAAAATTAAGTTTCCTTCAGGGTGTAAGACTCGGTACTTTTACCGTCCCCGGAGACGGTGCAATTGATTTTGCTCCTATTTTTGATGTTCTTTCAGAGACAGGCTACGAAGGATATGTTCTCGTAGAGGCAGAGCAGGATCCCGCAATTGCTAACCCCTTTGAATATGCTCTTAAGGCAAGAAAATATATTGCAGAAAAAGCTGGACTTTAATTTCTAAGGAGAATTAAGATGGCAGAAAAACTTAAATATTTTTGTAACGGTCAGTATGTAGAATCAAAGACCGATGTTTATTATGATCTTCATAATCCTTCAACAGGAGAGGTTACAGGCTATGCGCCCTGCTGTACTGCTGATGAAGTAAATGAAGCTATTGCTGCAGCAAAGGCTGCATATCCAGGATGGAGTTCAACTCCCGCTATCAAGCGTTCACAGGTGCTTTTCAAGGTCAGAGAGCTTATTATGGAGCATATGGAGGAGCTTACCCGTCTTGTTGCTGAAGAAAACGGCAAGGTTTGGGCAGAGGCTGAAGGCGATGTTCTCAAAGCTAAGGAAGGTACTGAGCTTGCTATTCAGGTTCCTTCTCTTATGATGGGAGAAAGTCTTATGGATGCATCCAAGGGCTTTGATACGGTTCTTTACAGAGAGTCAATGGGTGTATTTGCAGGTATTGTTCCCGTAAATTTCCCTGCGATGATTCCTTTTGGCTGGATGGTGCCTGTTTGTGTTGCTACAGGTAACACAATGGTTCTTAAGGCTGCATCTCTTACGCCCCGTACAGCTCTCAGAATTGCTGAGCTTTATAAGGAAGCCGGTCTTCCTGACGGTGTCGTAAATGTTGTTACCTGTTCAAGAAAGGAAATAGATGTAATTCTTGAGCATCCTGATGTAAAGGGTATTACATTTGTAGGCTCAACTCCCGTAGGTAAGCTTATTTATCAGAAGGCTGCTGCTAACGGCAAGCGTGTTCAGGCTCTTTGCCAGGCTAAGAATCATGCTCTTGTTATGTCTGATGCTCCCATTGAAAGAACAGTTGCTGGTATCATAAATTCAGCCTACGGTTGTGCAGGTCAGAGATGTATGGCTCTTTCTTGCTGCGTTGTTGAGGAAGCAATTGCTGATGAATTTGTAGCAGAGCTTAAGAAGCAGGCATCACAGATTAAGGTAGGTCCTGCCGTTGATAAGAGCTCTAAGCTTGGACCCATTACATATAAGAAGCATTACGATGAAGTTATTGCTGATATTGATAAGGGTGTTCGCGAGGGTGCAACTCTTGTTCTCGACGGCAGAAACTGCAAGGTTGAAGGCTTTGAGGACGGCTACTATGTAGGCCCCACAATCTTTGATAATGTAACTGAAGAAATGACCATCGGCAGAGATGAGGTATTCGGTCCTGTTCTTTCAGTTAAGCGTTGTAAGTCCTTCAAGGAAGGTCTTGAAATTATGAATAATAACCCCTATGCAAACGGCTCTGTTATCTTTACTCAGAACGGCTATTTTGCAAGAGAGTTTGTTCGTAATACTCACGGCGGTATGGTCGGTGTTAATGTCGGTATTCCTGTTCCGATTGGATTCTTCCCATTCTCAGGGCACAAGGATTCCTTCTTCGGAGATCTTCATTGTCTCGGCAAGGATGCATACCGTTTCTTCACCGAAAGCAAATGTGTAACTCAGCGCTGGTTTGATGAAGAAGAAAAGACAAATAAGGCTGTTTCAACCTGGGACGGCACAATCTAAGATATATAAGGAGAAATTTTTATGCTTACAATTGGTATTATAGGCGCAGGCAGAATCGGTAAGGTTCATCTTGAATCAATTTCTTATCACGTAAAGAATGCAACTGTTAAGGCAATTGCTGATCCCTTTATGAATGATGAAACAAAGGCTTTCTGTGAAGGCTTCGGAGTTAAGGATATCTACACTGATTACAAGAAAATTCTTGAGGACAAGGAAATTGATGCTGTTCTTGTTTGCTCATCTACAGACACACATTCAACAATTTCTATTGAAGCTATAGAAGCCGGAAAGCACGTTTTCTGTGAAAAGCCCGTTGACCATTCAATTGAAAAGATTCAGGCAGTAGCAGATGCACTTGCAAAGCACCCCGAAATTAAGTTCCAGGTAGGCTTTAACCGCCGCTTTGACCATAACTTTGCGGCTATCCGTAAGGCTTATGACGCAGGCAGAATCGGTGATGCTCACATTCTTAAGATCACTTCCCGTGATCCCGAGCCTCCAAACCCCAAGTATATTGCTGTATCAGGCGGTATTTTCCTTGATATGACAATTCACGATTTTGATATGGCTTGCTTCCTCACAAACAGTGATGTTGAAGAGGTTTATGTTAATTCTGCAGTTCTTGTAGATCCTGCTATCGGTGAGCAGGGTGATGTTGATACCGCTATCATCACAATGAAGATGGCAAACGGTGCTCTTGCAGTTATCGACAACTCCCGCCGTGCTGCATATGGCTACGATCAGAGAGCAGAGCTCTTCGGCTCAAAGGGTATGGTTGCAACTGCAAATGATACTCTTTCGACTGCTGTTGTTGCTGATGAGAACGGTGTTACGGGTGAAAAGCCTCTCTTCTTCTTCCTTGAAAGATATATGGGCTCATTCTCCGAAGAAATGCGTCAGTTTGTAGATGCTTGCGAAAACAATACTGAGGTTCCCGTTGGTATCCACGCAGGTATGCAGTCTGTTAAAATAGGTCTTGCTGCTAAGAAGTCAGTTGCAGAACACAGACCTGTTCAGCTTTCTGAAATTAAATAAAATCCGTATAATTTATCCCCGCTGCCTTACCGGCAACGGGGATTTTTCTGTTATTTTTCTCTTTTGTGGTGCAGATACATCCACACGACCTTGTAGCCTGTTTCAGTTCCTGCTTTACTGTTGATTTCTTTTCCGACAATCTTTTCACTGCTTGATTTTACAGCAAATCCTGTGATTTAACATTAATTGCGATTAATATGTAAATAAGTAAGATTATTGACGATTTCTTACCGGTAAATATATGTCTCATTTCATTATTACTTCTTAGCTATTTTAATTATGCAATATATAACAACAAAAGACAAGAGCAAAGAGATGCTCCTGCCTTTATTTACTTATTCAGCTGAATCAAGCATATTATCTATAAAGATACCGTATCCCTTTGTCGGATCATTAACAAATACATGTGTTACTGCACCTACTATTTTCCCGTTCTGAATAATAGGGGAGCCTGACATTCCCTGAACAATTCCACCTGTTATTTCTAACAGCTCATCATCTGTGACCTTAATTATAAAATTCTTACTGTCAGTAGAATGATTAATTTTTTCGATTTCAATATTAAAGCTTTCCTTTGCATTGTTTCTGACGGTTGATATTATTTCAGCTGATCCTGTCATAACCTCATCAGGGAATGCAACAGGGAGTATATCCAATCCGTTTCCTATATAATCAAGACTTCCGTATATTCCGTTTTCGTTATTAGATATTATATCTCCGTATGCAGAGCCTGATATAATTCCTTTAAGTTCACCTGCTGTACCTCCGGTGCCCTTTGTTACTCCGTTTAGTATCGCATCACAGATTTCGCCTTTTTCAGTGGGAATGATCTTTCCTGTGTCTGTATCATATATGCCGTGTCCGAGTGATCCGAAACATCCGTTTTCAACATCACAGTAGGTGAGTGTCCCTATTCCGCCTGTTGAATCACGTATCCATAATCCGCATTTATACTGTCCTGTTACTGATGAAATTTCAGGTGTCAGTGTCATTGCAACAGTTTTGCCGTCTCTTATAATTTCAACGTCAAGTGAATGTCCCTCTGAAGTTGAAATAATTTCTGATAATTGTTCATTGTTTGAAATTTTAATGTCTTCTACAGTTTTCAGAGTATCTCCTACAGCAATTCCTGCATTTTCTGCAGGACAAACTGTTCCGTTTTCTGACTGAAAGCTTTCAGTTCCGACAACAAGCACACCGTCCGTCTTGAGCTTTATACCGATTAAATCACCGCCCGGTACCAGATATTTTCTGTTGCTTTCATCGTGTGCAACATTTTTTACGGGTATAGCACCCAGAAGCTTTATCTCATTACTGTCATTGCTTCTTATGTCAATTTTAGCAGATGTTGAAATGTTTCCTTTGTATTTGCTGACAGTAAACAGCTCCGATAAATATATCCTGCCATCGCTTACATATGCTTCATCGGTAAAACAGATATTACCGTAAATAATAAAGGAAAAAATAACAAAAGCAACCGTAGCCAGAAGAACTGATGAAAATTTAATAATTTTTTTCAATCTTTCACCCCCGTTCAATTGAATTTTGGACTGATGAGTGAAAAATATGATATGAAAAGTTATATTAAAAGTGCTTAATTTGCTATTTGAAAATTATTCAAAAAAAACAGCACCTGCTTTCACACAGATGCTGCTAAAAAATTAATACTGATTATTTGATGATTTCGCCCATTGCATTTCCGCCTGCAAGTACTGCATTGGCTTCGTCAGTATCAATGTGCATTGCAAGAGCAAAGCTGTCATTTACACGTACAACTACATCGCCGAAGATAAGTGAACGCTCGGGAGAGTCAACCTTGACACTTACAACCTGCTTGTCGGCAAGTCCGAATTCTGCTGCATCAGCAGTTGTCATATGTATGTGTCTCTTTGCAACGATAACACCTTCGCTGATTTCAACCTCGCCCTTGGGGCCTACAAGCTTACAGGAGCCTGATTCTTTAATGTCACCGGACTCTCTTACGGGAGCAACAACGCCGATTGAACGAGCATCAGAAGCAGAAATTTCAACCTGAGTAGCATTTCTTACAGGTCCAAGAATTGATACGCCGGGGAAGGATGACTTAGGTCCGATGACCTGAACTCTTTCTTCACAAGCATATTGACCGGGCTGGGAAAGATCCTTTTTCTTTGTGAGCTCATAGCCCTCACCGAAGAGAACTTCAAGGTCAGCCTTTGATACGTGTACATGTCTTGCAGATGTTTCTACGAGAACTTTTTTATCCATTTTTTGTTTCCTCCATAATAAATTTCTACTACATTATACATATATTAAGCAATATTTACAAGAGAAAACGGAATAATTTTTGCAAAAAATGAAATTTATTGTTAAAATAGTAACAAAAAACTTCATTTTATTACATTTTTTCTATAGACTTAAAAAAAACATTGTGATATAATACACGATGTATGGCTATGTGCTATTACATAATATGTTTATTTTTATTGAATGGAGGAAATACACAAATGGAGAAAAAGATCAGTAAACTTCCTTTTATTGATACTCCCGAACAGGCAAAGAAGCTCGAGGAAGTAATTGCTGCTGCAAACGGTGATAAGTCACGTCTTATGGCTGTAATGCAGGATGCTCAGGCAATCTACGGCTACCTTCCTTATGAGGTTCAGTGCAAAATTGCAGAAGGACTCGATGTTCCCGTAGAAAAGGTTTACGGTGTGGCTACCTTCTATGCACAGTTTGCCCTTTCACCCAAAGGCAAGTATAACATTTCAGTATGCTTAGGTACAGCTTGCTATGTTAAGGGTGCTCAGCAGGTGCTTGATAAGATCTGTGAGGTTCTCGGCGTTGATGCAGGTGAGTGCTCAGAAGACGGAAGATATTCAATTGAGGCTTGCCGTTGTATCGGTGCTTGCGGACTTGCTCCTGTTATGACAATCAACGATGATGTTTACGGCAGACTTACTGCTGATATGATTCCTGATATCCTTGCAAAATATCAGTAAAATTTGTTGAAGGAAATATTTTTATGAAAATCAGTACCTTAAAAGAATTACTTGATGCGGATATTCTTTGCGGAGACGAATGCCTTGATAATGAAGTTCATTCTGCCTGCGGCAGTGATATGATGAGCGATGTGCTTGCTTTTGTCAAAGATCAGGCAGTTCTCCTTACCGGACTTGTGAATTTACAGGTTATCAGAACCGCAGAGATGATGGATATGTTATGTATCGTTTTTGTCCGTTCAAAGCGTCCCACTCCCGAAATGGTGGAGGCTGCAAGAGAAAGCGGAATCACACTTCTCGCTACAAATAAGAGAATGTATGATGCGTGCGGTGTTCTCTATACTAACGGATTAACGGGTACGATGGTATGAGTGAATCATTAAATTTCCACTTTGATGTTGACGGTGAAAATTTTGTTTCGGCAGGACAGGCATCTGTTCAGGTAAAAAAGAACCTCAGGAGACTCGGTCTTCCCCCCGAAATTATCCGTCAGGTCTCAATAGCTCTTTATGAGGGCGAAATTAATATGGTAATTCACGCACACGGCGGTACAGCTGATGTAAATGTGTATGAGGATAAAATTGAAATCATTCTTGCAGACAAGGGTCCCGGCATTGCTGATATAGAGCTTGCCATGCAGGAAGGATATTCAACGGCTACAGAAAATGTCCGTTCACTTGGCTTCGGCGCAGGTATGGGACTTCCTAATATGAAGCGCTATACCGATGAAATGAAGATTGAGTCTGTTGTCGGTGTCGGAACCACAATTACAATGTGTGTTTACCTCAGGTAAATAAGGTGATGGTTTGAATTCTTACAGACATTCTGTTGTGCTTGACGTGGAAAAATGTACAGGTTGTACTACCTGCATCCGTCATTGCCCCACGGAAGCAATAAGAATCAACGGCGGTCACGCTGAAATCAATACCGACAGATGTATTGATTGCGGTGAATGTATCAGAGTCTGTGCTAATAATGCGAAAAAGGCGATGTGCAGCAAATTTGAGCATTATCTTCACTACAAGTGGAAAATTGCTTTGCCTGCACCTGCTCTTTACGGACAGTTTGACGGACTTGATGATGTTGACTCCGTGCTTCAGGGACTAAGAGACATCGGATTTGATGATGTGTATGAGGTTGCAAAGGCAGCTGAAATAGTTTCTAACTACACACGAGTTTTTCTTAAATCCGAAGGAATTAAAAAGCCTGTTATCAGCTCTGCCTGTCCCGTTATTTCAAGACTTATCTCACTTCGTTTTCCATATCTCAGGGATAATATCCTGCCGATGCTTCCTCCGATGGAAATTGCAGCGGCTGAAGCTCGTAAGAAGGCTAAGAGTGAGCATCCTGAGCTGTCCGATGAGGACATTGGTGTTTTCTTTATTTCTCCCTGTGCTGCAAAGGTCAGCTACATAAGAAACGGATACGGAGATTATAAAAGTAATGTTGATGTAGTTGTATCCCTGAGTGATATTTACTTTTTGCTCCTGGGTGCAATGAAAAAAAATGTCACTCCGACAATTTCCTCTGAAGCAGGAATGATCGGTATCGGTTGGGCTTCATCAGGCGGTGAATCTTCCGCAATTCTTAATGACAGTTATCTGTTTGCAGACGGTATTGAAAACTGTATTCAGGTGCTTGAATCTATAGAAAACGGAAACATTCCACAGATTGAGTTTGTGGAGCTTAATGCCTGCATCGGTGGATGCGTCGGCGGTGTGATGACAATCGAAAATCCCTTTATTGCAAAAACTCGCTTACAGACAGTAAGACGCTATATGCCGGTATCAAAGAATTTTATTTCTTCTGATGTCAATTTTGTGCCGGACAGCTTTATGACTGAATCCCTTCCTGATTATACGCCTATTTCAAGACTCAGTGAAAGTATGGCTGAATCTATGAGAATGATGGCAAGGATACAGGAAATCAGAAAAGGGCTTCCGGGAATTGACTGCGGTGCCTGCGGTGCGCCTAACTGCAGAGCTTTTGCAGAGGATATTGTAAGGGGAGTCAGTGACGATCGAAAATGTGTTGTGCTTGAGCACAACAGAAAAGATGAATCCGAGGAAGGGGCATCTGAAAAATGACAGTTAAAGAGCTTGCAGAAAAATATTCATTTGAAGTATTGTCAATGCCTGAACCCGAGCGTGAAGTTGAAGGTGCTTATATAGGTGATCTTCTCAGCTGGGTAATGGGCAGGGCTCAGGCTTCCGAATTATGGCTTACCATAATGACAAATATCAATATTGCTGCTGTAGCGCAGCTTTCTGATGTTTCGGCAATTCTTATCTGTGAAGGCGCCCGTCCCGAGGAAAATGTAGTTTCTACGGCTAAGGAAAAAGGTGTGAACATTCTGCTCACTGAAAATACAGCCTATTCTGCTGCCGTTGAAATCAGTTGTGATATATGAATAAGTATTATTACGATCTTCATATTCATTCTTGTCTTTCTCCTTGCGGAGATGATGATATGACTCCTAATAACATTGCCGGAATGGCGGCTCTTAACGGACTGAACATTGTAGCACTTACCGATCATAATACTGCAAAAAATTGTCCTGCTTTTTTTGAGGCAGCAAAACGAAACGGAATTATACCTGTTGCAGGTATTGAGCTTACAACCTCAGAGGATATTCATCTTGTTTGTCTGTTTGAGGAGCTTGATGCTGCACTTGAATTTGATTCTTTTCTGTGCGGAAGAAGAATACTCATACCAAACAGAGTAGATATTTTCGGTGAACAGATGATTATGAACGGTATGGACGAGATAATTGCCACTGAGCCTTATCTTCTTTCCAATGCTACTGATATTTCAGTTGATAACGCAGCCGGCATAGTAATTGATTATGGCGGTGTTTGTTATCCGGCACACGTTGACCGTGAGGCCAACGGAATTATCGCTACTCTCGGTATTTTTCCCGATGATAAGAATTTCCTGAATGCAGGATTTCATAACGGAGAAAAAATCGAAGAATATTCTGAAAGATTTCCTGAGCTTAAAACAAGAAGACCTCTTGTTTCTTCTGATGCTCATTTCCTGTGGGATATGAGAGATAAAGAGTATTATCTGGAATTGGACGATGAGCCTTATTCGGGTGATAATGTGAGACGGGAATTATTCAGACTTCTCAGAGGTAAAATTATATGAAAGAGCTTTCTCTTAATATACTTGATATCGCGCAGAATTCGGTTAAAGCTGGTGCAGATACTATTCGTATTTCACTTACCGAAACAGATAATATTCTGACAATTCTCATTGCAGATAACGGCTGCGGTATGAAAGAGGATTTTTTAAGGAATGTTCAGAATCCCTTTACCACAACGAGAACAACAAGAAAAGTCGGGCTCGGTATTCCGCTTTTCAAGCTTGCTGCTCAGCAGAC
>JAZRNB010000008.1:0-7575 GCA_045647985.1 Acutalibacteraceae bacterium | reverse complement strand
TTTTCTTCTCATAAGCCTTCATCATTATCTTATTTACTTTTTTATCAACCTTCAGGAATTTTTCATTTGATCCTCCCGAAAGATTAAAGTAGAAGATTCTGTAAAGCCAGAAAGCTGCACCCGTCATCTGAGGATAAGGTGTTTTGTTGATATCCCATTTCTGACGTTCATACTCAAGCTGCTTATTATAGTCCTTCATTCGCTTAAAATAAGCATCCCAATCAAATTTTTCACCCGTCTGTTCTTCAATGAATTTTATAAGAGATTTTATTTCTTCAACTGCGTACTCCTGTACATCCTCACCATCATAACGAAGCGGAATACCGAAACAATGTGTAGGCAGATTAAGTCTTCTGTCAAGGAAAGATGAATTCATAATAGAACCGTCACAAGGCATATTGGTTCCAATCATACAACATCCCATTTTCGGATAATCATCTTCAATAGCAACACCCGCCTCGGCACTAGGCAAAGGACAAACATCAGCAGGCACACCAAAGCTTTCAACAACCTCAAGGTACGGAGGTGTTATCTGCTGATCAACCATGGATGATAAAAAAATAGGCAAGGTCTGCAACGGCATCGGAATAAGATTTGGGAAACCTGTAAAAACTTCATTAGGTACAATTTCATCCATCAGAATAATCTTCTTTGAAAGCTTATTTCCCGGGTTGATTTTTTCATCTGCACGCAATGAAATATTGATAAGCTTGGTTGTGTGCTTAACAATCATATTATAATGAAGATGAGCAATGCGAAGATGAGTCCCTCTTAGTCCTGCAACGTGACGGTCAACAAAAGAAGGTGCAGAAAGGTAGGAAGCCATCCAGCGGTATCTCCAGATTCCCTTGACTGTTGACACAGGAGCCTTAAGCACCATCACGATCATATCTTTCCAGTTGACAAGCCAGCGATAATAATCATACATCGTGTCTTTAAAGCCACGCCATTCTCTGTGCTTGAGTATGGCAGTATGCTCTTTATAAAGCTTACCGTAATTATCCATTATCTTTTTCCTCCCTTTCCTTCTGAATTTTTTTGATTTCAAGACTTTCAACAAAAGCCTGAACTCTTGTACGAAGCTGACCTGAGGCTGATGCAGTATACTGTCGGTCAACAGCTGCCGTGGGCACACCGTAATCGTTCGTCATAATATAGGATGCGAGAGCTCTTTCATATCCCCAGTATTCACAGAATTTCAGCTGCTCGTACATAACACCGTCTGCGTTATACTCTTCAACAAGAGCCTTGACATAATCACGGCGTTCCTGAACTTTTTCGTGGCTCATATATCGGGGGCACTGACTTGTTTTAAGATAATGCATACAAATCTGTGTAAGCACATCTTCGCCTTCTTTGATAATGATTTCCTGTCTGCCGGGCAAAGCACCGAAGCAGTATCTGTCCGCAACGACAAGTGCTCCGCTGTCTTCAATAAGTGAAGTAAACTCCGGATCATCCATTTCTGAACCGACAACGACAATTTTTGCTCTGAAATTCTTTTTTGCATCAGGCTCTCTCGTTTTAAGCTCCTCAGCTGTCTCACGAAGCATGGGAAGAATCAGAGTCTTAGGGCAACAATATGTAATGAGATTAAGAATATGGTACTCATATCCTGTAATTCTGGGGTTATCCTCTTTACGGTAATTGCCTATTTCTGTCATAAGACGGCAGACCTCATTGTGCTCCTCAACAGCCTTGAGAAGAGACTCATCCGAGACATCAACACCGTACACCTCGTTGAGCTTATCAAGAATTTTGACTTTTGTCTGCTTTACATAATGTCTTACTGTGTGGTCCTCAATTTTAAAGGGCATATCAAGAAAAGTCAGGAAAAATTTCTCTTCGGGAACAAGTTTCAGAAGCTCGAAATGCTCTGCAGTTCTGTTCATTTCCGAGCAGGTCTCAGAAGCAAGTAAAGCATTCAGAAAGTTGTATCCTCCCTCAATCGCTCTTTCGAGTATTGCCTTTGAATAACCGCAAAGAAAATTACTCATATAATAAGTTGCAATATCCATTGAGCCCGTACGGGGCGCACGAAGTCTCACAGAAAAGCAATTTCCGCAATTAAGCAGAACCTCAGGAATATGGTAGCAGGTATACCCGAGAGCTATACCGCCGTCTTCTTTTGCTTTTTGTACGAGCTCATTGTTTGCATCTTGCAAAAGTTTTTCAAATTCGTAAAGATGCTTTAAATCCTTCATATCCTTCTCCTATAATATTTCTATTTTTTTCAAAACTTCCCTTACTCCCTTTACTACATTGGAATCATCGGGAAGCTTCATAATATTTTTACCTTCTATGTCATAGATAGCGAGATTTTCATCGTTTTCTATATATGACAGAACAGGAATACCATTCGTATTTATATGGGGTATCACACTATCACCAGGAATACGGTTTACGATTGCGCCTATTCTTTTATACAGAACAAGCTCATCAGCAACACTTTTTATGGTACTGATAACCTGAGTGCCTTTCTTACTGGCATCTGTAACAAGAAGAAGATGGGTAACCTGTTCCATAACTCTGCGGTTAATCTGTTCAACGCCTGCCTCACCATCGATTACAACGTAGTCGAAATCTGCTGAAAGAAGACTGATAACCTCTTTCAGATAAGCATTGATTTTGCAGTAGCAGCCTGCACTTTCAGGTCTGCCGACGGCAATAAAAGCAAAGCCGTCAGTTTCAACAAGAGCATCAAAAATTTTATATCTTGCATCACCTAAAATTTCAACTGCCGCTTTTGTGTTTCCGGCTTCAACAACCGAGACAATTTCTTTACGGATGTCATCAACAGTAATTCCGACCTCTATACCCAAAGCAGTTGAAAGTCCCACAGCAGGATCGGCGTCAATGGCAAGTATTTTTTTATCGGGATAAGCCTCAACCAGAAGCTTTACAATAGTAGCGGAAATAGAGGTTTTACCAACACCACCCTTACCCGAAAGTGCTATAATTGCAGCATTATTCTTCATATATATCTCCTTGTAGACCTGTTAATTAATTATACCAAATAAAATGCATTTTTTCAACAAATTTATGCGTTTTTGTTAAGAGCGAATAGTAAATAGTGAAAAAGTAAAAATCATAACCACCAGTTGAACTGGTGGTTATGATTTACAGCTTATTTTTATCAAAAATTAAAAGCAACATTCCTGCATATATATCACTCATTGCAACAAGGCGTCTGTAACGAACGGTTTCCATTCTTTTTTAGTATAATCATAAGCTCCGAAGCCTGCATTATATTCCCAATAGCACCAAGCCAGATTATGCTTGTTCATCAGGTCAACCGCTCCGCAGAGGAATTGCGAAACATCCTCTTGAGTGGTTTGCTTTTCATATACACCGAGCTCTCCGATAATAACCTTGATTCCCGTTTTCTTCTGATATTCTTCTGAAACTTTCAATGCCTCTTCAAACGTATCCAACATATCCTGTAAAAAAGGAACTTCTAACTGATATGAATCATCCATCCATTCAGCCATTTTGCATAATCCGTGCCGGTTGCGATTCTTTCCTTATTCTGACTGTTTTTCACTTCGTTCACAGACGGCAGAAAAACCCTATCTTCAAAAGCAACCCATAAATCGTCAATATAGTTATATTCAAGATTTGCTTTTTCCTCTGCCGTAAACGCACAATTGAGGAATTCGTTATTCAGCATATTCCTTATACTGCTGACAACATAATAATTTGAATAATCATAAAACTGATTATCGGCAAAATACTCCCGGCCGTTATAATAAATCATATTTTGGAACGGCTGTGAATTAATAATGGATTCGCAGATTGCATAGCCCGAATTTGCATCAGCAATTCAGAATCTTTTACCTCGCTTTGCGAATAAGAACCGAAAAGAAAAATGTTATCTGACACAGTTTTTTCCGTGGCATAAGAAGTCAAAGCAGAGAAGTTATTACAATTGCAATAACAATAAAAAGATGATAGCAGCTTATATTGATTTTTCATAAAAACCTTCCGGCAGAGAATAAATTAACAGTCAAATTCTTATTTGTCTGACTCGCATTAACCTACACAGTAATCACAACACTGCACCGTTTTCTATGAGCTTTTTTTGTAATGCTTTTATATCAACCGTATGCACATTTTTATTTGTGTTGTGTGCTATGGCAACAGCTGTGCCTGCAGCTTCACCCAAACAACAACAAATCGGCATTATTCTGACTGATGCCTGAGCCTCGTGTGTTGCAGAAATACAACGCCCCGCAACAAGAAGATTATCATATTCTTTCGGCAAAAGTGAGCGGTAAGGAATTGTATAAAATTCTCCGTCACTGAAATATCTGTGACTTGTGCCTGTTCCCGTAGGACTGTGAATATCTATATCGTAATTGCCGAGAGCAATCGAATCCTCAAAGCGAGTGCAATTTATGAGTTCATCGCTTGTGAGGATATGAACGCCTTTAAGCTTTCTGCTCTCTCTGATGCCGATGTTAACTGCAACGGAAATTAGAGCACTTTCATTGAATGCGCCCGAATTCTCTTTCAAAAATCCGATAAGCTCGTGAATTTGTTTTCTCGCAACAACTTCCGCCTTGCTCACATCAAACGGATTTGTCGGGTCAAGCATTACAACACGGGTTGAGTTAAAATGCAGAACATCTTCACCCACTCCGAAGAAAACAAGAATGTTCTCTCTGGGATTTGTTATTTCTCCCTTTGTCTGTTTCTCTTTATAAAGTTCCTGCAGACGTGGTCTTTCTTCGGTAAAAAGGTCAAGGTCAACTCCGCTCATTCTGAAACAGGTTGTCATCGGCTGGCAAAGGCTGTCACTTTCACGTCCCAACTGATAATCACAACCCGCAAGATAAAATAAATCTCCGTCACCGGTAGCATCAATAAAGAAATCCGCTTCAACCGTTATTTTTTGTGCTTTTGCAGTGATTTCAACAGATGTTATTTTTCTGTTATCAGTTTTTACATCATATACAACAGCGTGAAAAAGGACATCAACTCCCGCTTCAGCAGTCATATCATCAAGAACTATTTTGAAATATTCCGAATTGAATTCGTGATCTTTACAATCATCAACATATCTGTCGTGACGCTCTTTCATTTCTTTGAAAATACCCTGAGAGAGATATTTTTTACAGACATCATTATCGACTTTCAGCTTTGTCCAATAAGGCATAAACGGATAAACAAGATTATTAGAGATTGCGCCTGAAAGACAGCCTGATTTTTCAACAAGCAATACCTTCAGACCTTCACGTGCGGCACATACCGCAGATGCAACACCGCTGAGTCCTCCGCCCGCAACAACAAGATTGTATTTCATAAATTTCCTCCTGGCATATTAAGTAATTACATTACTTATAAAAGTCGTTTTTGCACAATAAAATTGGCATTTGTTGACATATTTGTGTTTTCTGTTGCAATGTAGGGGACGTTCTTGATCGAACCGACAAATTCAAAGATAACCTCTCGGGCTGGTCAAGACCAGCCCCCTACCCTACAAATTCATATTTGCTCAAAATTTCAGCAGGCTTACTCATAACCGTTTATATCTTTATAAACACGGACATAATCTATCAGCCATTCTATTGGATATTCATTTTCAGGTTCATCCCAACCGCTGAAATCTGAGTTGATATACATGGATAGAATCATACACATTCTGTATTGAGGTGATTCTTCGGTCTGTGCCACTTCTTTTCCGTCTACAAAAAAAGTTATCCCTTCAGGTCTCCAATCCATAGCATAGGTGTGAAATTCGTTAACATAATTTTTTGATAAGCCCTTAAGGTTTACCTCGCTTGACCATTCATTGATGTCGGGATCATCCCAAGCGTGCACCTTGGGTTCAAAAACTCCCGGATTATCAAAGAATGTTTCCAATACATCTATTTCACCATTCTGTTTCGATCCTGTTCCGTCGGGACCGGTATCATCCTGCGCACCTATAAGCCACCAGGATGCATACCCGCCGCCCTTGGTGTCAGGCATCTTCATTCGTATCTCAAAATAACCATACTGAGTGGCATAGCCTTCAAAGGGTTCCACTTCCATCTGTTGCGCACCACCGGGATGCAAATGATTCTTTTCCCAGGTCTGAATACCATTAGCTATCCATAAAAGGTTATCAGAATCTAACGAACCCGGCTGACCGCCGAAGTAATCCGGAGAATCTTTTGTAATATAGAGATTCAGACATCCGTTCTCAACCTTATATCTTGCAGATGAGCCTGCCGTATTAGCAGTACAGTGAGGCAGATACTGCGGTAACCATAATTCTGTATCTAATTTGCCGTAATTAAATTCGGTGCTGAAATCAAGAACATAACCTTCTTTTTCGGGAACGCCATTCTCAAGGTCGCTTTCTTCTGCAGAATTCACACCACATCCCCCGAGCAACGAACAAACAAACATAGTTAATGCTAGTAACAAAGATGTTTTCTTTATGTTCATAACACCATCCTCCAATAAAAGTTCTTATTTATTGAGATAATTATATCACACATAATATGAAATTACAATCGGGTGCGGGTGTCCAGCCCACACTTATTCCTCTTACTTCTTACCTATTATCTTCCAAAAATCGACACGAAGGTTAGTGAAGAGTGAATAGTGAATAGATAAAAAATAAAATCGACGAACTTCTGTCGAAATTCATCGATTTTTGGGGGTATCCCACAAATCTGAACTGTAGTTCTTTAATACACACCAGTTCGTCAAATTGTAATTTATCGAGTTGATTATAAAACTGTATCGTATGAAAATTGGCGTTTAAAAAACAGGAACTTGCGCACTTTTTTAATGAGTACTTAACCACCATTCGGTGTAGGCATCGGGGTAATTGGTTTTGAATCCTGTTACTCCCAGGTCGCATATCTGCTGCCACCATTCCGGGTAATCGCCAAGATTTGAAAATACTTTGATTCCCATAGACTCAAACATATCCACGTCCTCTTTGGTAAATGCCTCGTTATTGAGACCGACTTCCCAGAGGTCGGAGCGTTTAACGAAATCCATTGTCTTTTCATTGATAAAACGGATATTCGCACCGAAACGCAGCCCCTCCGGCTTACCAACTTTACGGTAATGCTCCTGTATTTCTTCGAGCACCTCCCAATCGCCTGACATAAAAATGTATCTTGAAACATTTGACGATTTTGCAAGAATTTCATCCATACGCGGACACATACCCTTACATTTAAATTCAACCTCAACACTGATGTCGTAATCAACGGTTGATAACCATGCATCAAATTCCGGGAAGGTGATAATATGGGTCACTCTGTCTTCGATGTAATCCGGCGGCGTGATCATACGTCTGCCTCCGTAATGCTCTGTCCAAGGATATGGAGGATATTTAAGTTTGAGTGAATTGCGGTATGGTATATCGTATTTCTTAATCTGCTCAGCTGTCATATCTTTGAGAAAAGCATCACGATAACGTTCATGTGTCATATACCCCATATTATCGTTGTGAGTTACAATAATTTCCCCGTCTCCGCACAGCTGGATATCCATCTCAATACCCTCAAAGCCGAGCTCGGCAGCTTTTTTGAATGCTTCCAAAGAATTTTCGGGAGCGAACTGTGTAAC
>JAZRNB010000007.1:0-9904 GCA_045647985.1 Acutalibacteraceae bacterium | reverse complement strand
GGTCTCCCGCACCTTTTTATCCTCAATCTGTCTGTAAAGATACTCATATACCACCTTTGCTCTCTGCTCTGATGCAATGTTAGAAAGCAAATCTGCGCATAAATCTCCGGTAACTGTTACATAGTCCGCTGTCCACGAGTATCCTGATGCGTTGATAAGTCCTGGGTTAAGTCCAAGCAAAACATGCGTTTGTATTTCTCCGCATGGCACTTTGGCCGCATCAACATCGTGTCCGTTAAGCAAATTTATAGTCTGCGAAATCATTTCCAGATGACTTAATTCCTCTGCAGCAATATCCAAAAACAAATCCTTTATCTCGGGGTCCTTTATCCTGAAGCTCTGCGACATATACTGCATCGCCGCCTTAAGTTCTCCGTTTCCACCCCCTAGCTGTTCCTGCAAAAGCGCAGCGTACTGAGGGTTTGGCTTTTCAATTTCTACAGGCTTCATAAAAATTTTTTCGTGCTTAAACATAAAAATACCTCACTTTTTTAGAATATATAGCTATTCTTTCCAAAGCGAGGCAAAATTATCCTGATTTACACAATACAAAAACAGCTGTGACAAAGTTTGGACTGCAGCAGTTTGTCACAGCTGTTTTGCTTTATATTTTGCTCTTTCTGAAAACAGGTCACCAGAACCTTCCCTTTGTCGCAACACCAAACGCTATTTGCTTTCGTTTCTGGCCTTTGCCTCTTGAAGCTTGATATGACGACGCATCTTTACTTCTTCACTCATAGGCTTGATATCACCAGCCAAAGTAAGCGCCTGACGGGTAAGCACAGGCCCTATCAATTCATACATAAGAACAGCAAAAAGAGTTATATTGCGGATAAGATTTCCGTCAGCGCCAAGTTGCATAGCTGTAGCACACATTCCAAGTGCTACACCAGCCTGAGGCAAAAGTGTAATGCCCAGATACTTGCAAATTTGCGGTGCACAATCTGTCGCTTTTGCACTGATAAAAGTTCCAAAGTACTTTCCGAGAGACCGGAAAACAATATAAATAATTCCTATAAACACAATAGCAATATCAGTAAACACACTAAGTTCAAGTTCTGCACCGCTGATAACAAAGAAGAGAGCAAAAAGTGGTGATGTCCATTTGTCCGAGCGTTCCATCAAATCGTGAGAAAGCGGACAAATATTGCAAAAAACAGTGCCCAGCATCATGCAAACAAGAAGTGAAGAAAAACTTATATGTATAGGACCAACATGGAAGTCAAGCATTGAAAGTGCAACTGTCAAAAACACAAAAGCAATAGTCATATTAAGACGGTTTGTGTTAGAGTTGAACATTTTTTCAAGTTGAGTAAGAACCCAACCCATAACTGCACCCAAAGAAAGTGAACAAACAATTTCAACCAGAGGATTAACTATGATTGAAACCATATCAACAGTACCGGTTACAATAGTTTTTGCGATACCAAATGAAACTGCAAAAACAATAAGCCCAACCGCATCATCAAGCGCAACAATAGGCAAAAGCAGGTCGGTAAGCGGGCCCTTAGCTTTGTACTGACGCACAACCATAAGCGTTGCAGCAGGCGCAGTAGCAGTCGCAATAGCACCCAACGTGATAAGCTGTGCAACCGAAAGTTTGTCAGGCATAAATAAGTGCACCAAAAGAAGTGCTAAATCAACAAACAGTGTTGCAACAAATGCCTGAAAAACACCTATAACCAATGCCTGCTTGCCGGTTTTTTTAAGGTCTTCTACTCTAAATTCGTTACCTATTGAAAAAGCGATAAACCCAAGAGCAACATCCGCAACAAGCGATAATGCCCGTACTGCATCCCCGCTTTCAAAACCAAACCCTGTTATACCAAGTCTGCCTATGCAATAAGGGCCGATTAAAACCCCAGCAATAAGATAAGCAGTAACCGACGGCAGTTTTAAAGGTTTAAAAGCTCTTGTCATCAAAAGCCCTGCCAAAAGCGCAACTGATATTGATAATAATGTGTTCATCTCAACTACTTCCTTT
Source organism: Acutalibacteraceae bacterium (assembly GCA_045647985.1). Classification (GTDB taxonomy): domain Bacteria; phylum Bacillota; class Clostridia; order Oscillospirales; family Acutalibacteraceae; genus RUG806. Next base: position 7,920 of record JAZRNB010000007.1, on the reverse strand, counting down.
GTTTTTTATATTCAAATCATCCTAAATTATAGTAAATAAAACTTTCGGTTTTGTCAAGTAAAATTTACACAAAATATTCTATATTATTTGCCCAGCATCCGGCATATGTCCTAATAACAATAAATAAAATCCCCCCGTATCCAAAGATATGAGGGGGAATATCATACAATCAGCAGAACCGCCCAGCTGTCTTTGGACCTCAATCAACAGAAGCGTCCTCCTGGCTCAACTCTGTTTCAGGTCGATGATTTCTTTTTTTAACAACATAGCCGGAGCAGAGGTCTCTCTGCTCCGGCTACATTATAATTTTTTACTTATTGCCTTTGCTAAATCTGTAAAGAATTGATGCTATTTATGCTCTGGCAGTAAATCATTGATATTCAGTCCAATCGGTAACTCCCCTAAGAGCAGTCCATTTTTCATAAATATGATTTTTCATATCATAATCATGGCTGTTTGTTGCTTCCTGAACAGGGAGGTAATACCAAGCCGACTTATCGCTGTTGTCTGACCATTTGATCATATCGGCAAGCAAATCGTCAACAGTTTCAGGTACACGATTTAAAACTCTGTTTATCATTGTCATTGCCTCAGCACGAGTTATAAACTGGTCGGGTTTGAAGGTACCATCTTCATAACCTCTTATCCAACCATGCGCAGCCGCTTCATGAATTTCAGCCTCTGCCCAGTGTCCCTGTACATCTGTGAATTCATCAACGATCTCGTATTCTGAATCGTCAAATCTTGCACAGATAACTGCAAATTCTGCACGAGTTATAGCCGCATCGGGAACAAACCTATCAGTGTATCTGCCCTTCACAATACCAAGCTTTGTCATTGTTGAAATTGCTGTGTTGTGCCAATCTTCATCGCTGACATCCTTGAATGAATTTGTATCTGCAAGGTTGCCATTTCTTATTTCTTCTTTCAAGAGTCTAAAGAAGATGGTCGTTACTTCGGCTCTGTCGATATTTGCATTGGGTCGTACTGTTCCGTCAGGATAACCTACAACATATGCAAAATGGTCTTCACCGTTAAGACTTCCGGGAGTATCGTGACCATTACCAGCATTGCCGTTGTCCTCAACCCAGTCTGCATACACTGTAATGTTCTTGGTCATCTTAACTTCATCAACATCTTCACTGAGTGCACTGTCAAGATGCCAGCCGTCAAAGATATATCCGTCTTTCTTGGGAACCTTTGTAAGCTCAACAACCTTGCCTGAATTATGCGTTTCTTTTGCAATAGCTGAGCCGCCGTTGGTATCATAGGTGAGGGTATATCTTGTGACGCCACCTCCACCGCCACCGGGACTACCGTTGTAATCGTACTGGGCGATAAGCTTAACATCTTCGTTTACGGTGATTTCATCATCCGGATTGTAAATGGTATCCGTGCCATCCAATTTCCAGCCTGTAAATGTGTAGCTAGCCTTTGTCGGAGCAGGTTTTACATCAATAACCGTACCTGCAAATACATCAATCGTTGCGTATGATACGTCTGCTGCACCTGTACCGCCGTTGAGATCATATTCTACTTTGTAGATATGACGAAGTGCTGTGTAAAAATCTACCTTTGTTGCCGGCATTCTGAATTCGCCATTTGTATCCGGTGCAACATGCGGAGACGCCCAATTAGTAGGAATGTGTCTGTGTGAAGCATCGCAGGATATATTAGCTGCAACATTTCTCTTTACACCATATGGAACATTTTCTTCCCCTGCCGGGAGTTCTGAATCTGAATGATCCGGTGCCGCACCATAGAAGTAATAGTTAATCGGGTTTGTCACTCTGTCGTAATAGAGGTTAATTACAGTCGAGCCGTCACCTTTGATTATTGCCGTAATAGTATTATCCGTTCTGGCAATAAAACCATCAAAATGTTTAATCTCTGCGGTTGCTGTATGACCGGTTGTTCCGCTGCCGTCAAAGGTATCTGCAATTTGCAGCTCGTAGTCAGTTTCCTTGTTTGTGCCTGCAACATCTGTTTCTTCTGAATTAAGTTTCTGGAGGTGATATCTCACTTCGTATGGAGTATCCTCATTCGCAGTGAATGAGCCTCTGAGAAGAACATCATGTGCCGGCATATCAAAGCTGTCTTCCACACTCTCTCCATCGGTATTTTTCCAACCTGAGAAAGTGTATCCAGGATAATCAGCTGGAGGGATAACTGCAACTGTTACCTCCGTTCCGTAAAGAACATCTTCCAGTTCGTCAGGAACAGTTACAGCAGCTGGTTTTAAACCGACAATCTCATATTTTACATCATTGGCAAGTCGGTCATAATAGAACTTAATAACAAGACTGCCATCGCCTAAAACCTCGGTTGTTACAGCGTTGTTGAGATCAAGCGCCGGTAAACCGTTTTCGTCGTTTTCTGCATTGGTAATGTCTTCGTTTAAAACAAATCCGTGGTAATGGCCCGCATGAACGGTTATATCTGTGCCTGTTAAGTTGCTATGAGTAATATTTCCGGTTGGAGTGTTATCTAAAACATATCCGTCTCCGGCTTTGTTCATAAGATAATGTTCTTCTTTCCAGTTAACAACTGCAGGAGAGAATCTTCCTCTGATAACAACATCATGTGCAGGCATTGTAAATTTGCCGTTTTCAACAACTGCATCTTCAGTATCCCAACCTAAGAAGGTATAGCCCGGGATATTGATTTCATTGCCATCTACCCAAACCTCTTCACCGTATTTATAGTCAGCATCGTTCGGACATACAGGTGTTGTATCTGGTGGTGTGTTTACGAATTCGTATGTTTCAGTGTAACTGTCTCGTATATAATAAAGTTTGAAAACTTCGATTGGATCGCCGTCTTCTATCGTCTGTTCAAGCCGATAGTCTGTTTCATTATATGTCTGTGCGGGATACTCTGAAAGAAACGTATCCATATCAGCCAGTTTATATCCTCCAAATTGAAAGGCATTTGCTAATCTTATATAAGCCGTATCCCCAGGATATATAGAAAGAGTAACATCGCTTTCTGCACGGTGAACAAATTCACCATCTGCATTTTCGAGATAATGCTCAACTCTGTATTCAGCGTCAGATGTAACCACGAAAGAGCCTTTAATATTAACATCTGCATCAGGCATCGTAAAGGTTCCACTTGCGATATCAGTGTTGTCTGCTATCCACCCTGTAAATTCATAGCTGCTGCCACTTGGAAGACTCGGATCAGCTATTACATCAATAACAGTACCATACTTAACACCTGTCAGTTTTTCAGCTTTTAAATCATCAACAGATGGAGTTGCGCCGCGATCCTCATCGCCGATATAACTATAAGTTACATCATGTCTGTTTCTCGCATAGTAAAGCGTAAGGACTAAGCTTCCGTCAGGCTTGATAGCGCCTGATATTGTAGATATATCACGGTTAAGAGTAAAGCCTTCAAATGTTTTAAGCTCAGCCCGTACCTCTGTTCCCATTGTTCCTGTGCCTAGATAATGTTGTTCCATCGTATAGTGGTCTTTATTGTCAGGGTCAGTATCACCGTCTAAGTTTTCGAAGTAATACTCAACATCATATCCGACAACGCTTGGGTCAAATGAACCATAGAAAACAACCTCTTCTGCAGGCATTTTGAACTCACCATTTGTTACAGGTACATCGTCTGTGTACCAGCCTGAGAAAGTATAACCATCAACGGAAGGCTCAGGCTCTACAGGAACAAGTATGTCATAATCATACTCTGCATCGCTTGGTAAAACCGCACCGTCAGGAACAGCACCGTCAAACAAATACTTTACGTTGTACTGTTCTACTTCAAAGCTGCCTCTGAACACAACATCTGCATTAGGCATTGTGTAAGTATATTCTTCTCCTGCTTCGGATACAACAACATCAGAAGTTGTCCAACCGCTGAAGGTATGGCCGGTCTTTGAAATGTCATCAAGAACCTCAATGTCTTCTGAACCCGGAAACCGGTAGAAGTAATCATAAACTTCGTCGTCTACCATATAAGTAACTGTCTTTGCTGCAACAGTCGGAGATTCTACGCTTATAACCGCTTCGTTTGTGCTGTTTACCACTGAAGCAAGACCTTCGTTTGTAGGAATAGCGCCTCCCTCGAAGGAGTCTTTATGTAAATCGATTTCGTCATAATCAGGGGTTACATTTATGGTGATAATTAACTTCTTGCCGTAGAATTCTGCGCCGTCCACCATACGGGGAATTTCCGAAACATAGTTTGCGTCAAAGTCAAAACCGCGTACGGTTAATGTGTTGCCGTTGATGCGCGGTTCAACGCCCTCTGCCGATACTGCATCCGCCCAACCACTTGCCGTTTTTTCTGCAACCTGGAGGGTAACGCTGTTTGCTCCGTCAGGAATAGTGAAGAACGGGGAAATCGTATCAATCACGCCCGCGGTAGAACCCATAGTAATGTCTAAATTTACTGTCTGCTGGAAAATATCCATAAAGATACTTTCAAGGTTTTTGTCCTCAGAAGGCGTCATATAGAAACCGCCTGAAACACTTCCCTCTCCCGGAGTTATAGTTCCGGGTTGATCATCGGTGCCTGCGACATAACTTGCATTAGGGTAGTTGTTGGAGATATAGTGCATAAACCGGTTGGAATCATCTCCGAGGATGGAGCTGTCCGCATTGTCCGCACCGCCGATAGAAAATATTTTAACGCCTGCCTGTTTAAGAGCCAATGCCTCTTTAATAGCAGAGCCTGCAACAGCCTCTTCGTAGTTGCTACCGTGTGTAGGCGAACCGTCTGTGAATACGATAATGGCTTCGCTTCTGCCGATAGCTTCTGCGGCTGGTCTGTCGCCTAAAACATCTTCTGCCAGCTGAATACCATAGTCAACAGCTGTTGCTCCGCCTGGATTTAAACTATCTATAGCGGCGAGCAATTCAGTTTCGCCATCTGCATCCACAACTGTAAGGTCCTCAACAACCTGTGTGTAGTTATAGCCGCTGTAATTACTATTATTTCCGATAACGGCATCTTCGTGGTCGTCAGTTGCCGCACTGCCGTTCCAATAATCGGCTGTTGCAAACTTAACTATGGAAATGCGGTGTTTTTTGGCATCGTCAGTAATTTGAGCATTTTTTTCCTCTACAACAGAGATAAACGCTGAAGCACCTTCTTTTAAGATATCCATATGAGTCATCTCGCGGTAGAATTGGATTACAGCATAACCATTTTCTCTGTTTGAAGGTAAGCCGTCTTTAAGAATAGGATAATATCTGGTTTCACCGTCTGTAAAATATTCAAACCCGTTATCGTCTCTTCCTACATATCTAAGCGGAGTGTAAGACTCATCTGCGTTTTTCTTGTAGTAGGTAAATTCGCTGTCATTAAACCCGTAGGCGTCTACGCTCCAGTCGAATAAGGTCCAGTAAGTATAGTGTTCGCCATAAACTAAACCACGGTTTGATTCGTGATTTGCGATTTCATCCATACTACCGGATACATCAATCACTAATATAATATCGGTGGGAACTGCTGATGATTCATTTGTTACAGTTCCGGTGGTATAAGCTTCCATAGTAATATCTATGGAGCCGTCAGGATTTACTGCGGCTGTTTTGGTAAACTCTATACCGCTGGCTGTAACGGGTTCTTCTGCGCTAACGGTAAAGGTGATTCCGGAGAGCATACTCGCCAGCATACAAAGGGTCACAATGTATGCCATCAATCTGTCTATCTTGCCTTTTTTCATAAAACACTCCTTCTTTCTAAAGCTGTATTTTTTCCATTTTAGGGTTTGTACAAACCCCGATTAAATCCCCCGGATGATTGGGCCTGTAAAATTCGCAGGAGCCGCAATCTGTTTCTGCTCCATCCGACTGCATAAAACTGCATCGGTCCTGCACTGCAGCGACAAGCGGTTTACCGCTGGGGGTGTGTATCGGTTCTTCCTCAAAGTCCGGAATTTCCGATATGTATTTTCCGCTTGTGTCGTCGTATTTGGAAAGTACTTTAATAACTATTCCTTCAAAGTCAAATTCATGATACTTTTTCAAAAGCCTCATCTCCTTCCAGCAAAAACTTGTATTTGTTGATTGTATTTTATCAAAAAACTTTTTTTAAGTAACCCCTCTTTTCAAAAAAAATATGGCTATTTCTTCATGCGAAATAGCCAATTTTTTCTAAATAAGTATATCTATTGATGAATGAATTTCTTCAACTCACTTCGGCTTGAAATACCAAGTTTTTGATATATTATTGAAATATATCTTTTGGCTGTGTGCAGCGAAAAGCCCATATAGTCCGCAATTTCAATGTTTGACCAGCCTCGGTTTGCCAGCATTGCTATTGCAAATTCGACTGTTGTCAGTCTCACCGTAACCTGATCATTCATTCTGGCATTGTGAACCTTGCGCCAACTGCCGGAAAACCTGATTGAAAGCTCCTCTATTTCCTTATACTTTTGAGGATAATCCGATTTAAGACAGTTTTCAACCAGACCACACAAAAGCCCGTTATGCTCTGCAAATGGTTCTATGAATCCGTCTTTCTCTGCCAGCTTCCATGCCTCATAAAAGCGCATCTTTGCTTCGTCAATTTTCTTGAGCGCCATAAGTTCATCGCCGCAGAAACATGAAGATATATCATAGGAATTGGAAAAGTCAAGGCAGGTATGTATGAAAGGGTATCAACAATCCCCATTGCCCATTCATAGTTCTTATCCAAAAAAGCCTTATGCGACAAGATATATCCCGCCCAAAGCTGAAGCCCACGGGGAAGGTATTTTATGTATTCTGTCAGCCTTTCCTTTGGAGGTTCTTCGTGCATCAGGACCGAAGCCATTGTTGCCACAAGAATACACGCCGCTTTAAACTGGGGCGTTGCGTCCTCGCTCAGCTCTGCGTAAAGGCTCTCGCGGATGCAGTTCAGACCAAGCTCACAGAGATGTGTGTTTCCAAGAACCATATGTGAAAAGCTGTAAATAAGGCAGGCTGAAAGTTTGATTACTACATCAGGATGATTGAAAAACAGCTCCGTTGCGTCTGCCGCAAGCTGTGCTTGACCCGTAAAAAAGTAGTATTCTGCCTTTGCCAGATGTTTGCTGTCGGGGTCAGCAATGCTCTCGATATGCTCCAGGCTTGTTCCTGGCTTGAACTCGGTATTGGTGAAGGGTAAGGGTATCCTCTCAATTGCCTGAGAATAGCCGTTCTTGCCAGGCTTTTTAAGCCCTGCGGGAATCAAATAGTCCCTGCCTTGCTTGATTACACCGGGCAATCTGTCATTCTTTGCCCAAAGTTGAACTGTCCTTATGGTAACGCCCAGTCTTTCCGCCATTTGAGCCGCTGTTTCGTATTGCATCAAATCACCTTCTTGCTTTCGTTTCGCCATAGCGAAATTTTTCGTCTTGGCGAAATAAATTATATACTTTTTATGTTAAAAAGTCAAGCTTCTATTGACAAATATTTCATATATAAAAACGCATAGAGTATGGCAAGCTGATAAAAGTAGTTAGTTTAAGCTTTGTATCACCTAACATCCCTGCACTTAACCTTTTTAGCAAGTCATTGTTATAACATAGTTAAGAAAAAAAGGACAATATTATACTTTTAAGAAGAGATAAATTCCGCGCTGATGATACGAAAAAAGACCTAACCTTGCGGTTAAGTCTTTTTATTAATTCCGGCGACGCCGGAGTGTTAAGAAAACAGTCCGGTGGACTGTTTTTAACGGAGGATTGTGAAATGCGGGAGCATTTCACTGATAACAAAAAACTCGCAAGAGTTTTAACAATGGACGTCGTCGGAACACACAAAAAAAACAGACACTCTTCTGAGTGTCTGTTGTGTGTTCCGGCGACGTCCTACTTTCCCGGGCGGTTGCCCACCAAGTATCATCAGCGCTAAGGAGCTTAACTACTGTGTTCGGGATGGGAACAGGTGTGACCTCCTTGCTATTGCCACCGAATATATGTCAAGCACTATTGTGCCT
>JAZRNB010000006.1:0-35878 GCA_045647985.1 Acutalibacteraceae bacterium | reverse complement strand
AAATTATCAACCATAGCATTTACCGCCTAAAAAATCACATACATTGGTATTTTAACCCAAAAGTCTATATTTTTCAAGTACTTTTGCGATTTTTTCTCCCTTAGGAAGCATAATAACATCGCTTTTCATAAGAGTTTTTGTCACAAAAAGTGCAATAAGGTAGATAACAGCAGCCGCACCTACTGCAATTATTGTTGAAATATTGTTTACTGTCAGAGCACTGCCCATCTCAATATAAGTAAAGATTTTCGTACAAAGCATATGGACTCCGAAAGCTCCGGCGCCGGAAAGCACCGAACAAAGAAGCGGCTTACCCACACTGGTTTTCAGATCGTAATTTATTCCTGCCGCTTTTTTGAGAACAACAAAGCCCCACACAACCATTATGATGTTTGAAAGGAACGAGCCCACAACTGCACCCTGAATATTTATACCGGGTATACTTACAAGAATCATATTTGCAAGAACCTTTGCAATTGCACCTGCAGCCATACTCTTAAGGGGAATATCAGGCTTATCAACCGCCTGAAGCATATTAGTGACAGGCTGTGCAAGCGCTAAGAAGCATACAGAGATTCCGTAGAGCATAAGAATCGGTGCAATATACTCAATTGCAGGAAGTGTGTTTTCCTTACTTCCGTATATGAGAAGAAGAATAGGCTCGGCAAGGCTGAACATACCGATGCCTGCAGGAAGAGCCATAAGAAGAATCAAACGGAATACTCTCTGTATAGTATCCCCCACTTCCTTCTTTTTACCCGATACCCATAATTCACTGAGAAGAGGAAGTGCAGATGAGCCGAGCGCAATTGTAAGAGTGGGAATAATATTCTTGATTTCAAGCACCGTATCATACGCACCGAAAAGGTATGTTTTGAACTTTGCTGCCTGCTCAATAGTATAGCCTGTATATTCAATTATTTTCGGATACATTGCCGCTACCGTATCAAAATCTGTTTCAAGCACATACATAAGGCGGTTCTGTATGGTCCAGCTGTCAATAAATGTTGTGAGATTGAAAACAAGAGAGCTTACAGCAAAGGGAAGAGCCATAATAAGCAGCTCTTTTCTCAGCAGCTTCTTACTCTGAGCCTCGGGAGATGCATCTATAAGACTCTGAGGAATACTGCTCTTATCAAGACGGTGCTTTATTACGATGTAAACAAGTCCCATAGCAGAGCCGATAGTAACGCCGGAAATTGCCGCCGCTGCAGCATATGCAGAAGATGCATCAGTCACATATTTATTAAGCACGGGAATTTTATCCGCAAATTCCACACCTGTGAGAAGCACCGCATTCATAAAAATGTAACCGAAAATAAGCTTACCTGCCGATTCAATTACCTGTGAAACTGAGGTAGGAGTCATATTACGGAGTCCCTGATAATACCCTCTGTAGCCGCTCATAATACAACAGAAAAGAAGAGAAGGGGCAACGGTAAGAACTGCGGGAAGTGCATTGATATCCCCCGTAGAAAGTGAATAAGGATATGCCATAAGCACGATAATAAGAGTACCTATAACACCGAAAAGAGTAAAAAGTCCCAGAGATACACTGAAAAGACTCTTTACATCCTTATATTTACCCTGAATGCCTTTTTCAGCAACCATTTTGGAAACGGCAACGGGAAGACCTGCAAGAGCAATGGAATATATGGGTGTATAGATGTTATATGCGGTAGCAAAATATCCCTTTGCCTCAAAGCCTATCTTATTGGTAATATAAAGTTTAAAGAGAATTCCCGTAATTTTTACAAGGCCGATAGCAACGGTAAGTATCAGTGCACCGTTGACGAGAGATTGCTTTTTTCTTTCTTCCATCGTTATATCCTCCGTTTCTGGTTTTCTTAAAATTCTATGCAGTATTACCCTATGTTTATACGTTTTCGTAAAAATCTGTTACCGCCTTCTTACGGTTCAGAATTTCACCGAAATCCGAAATATACTCATAAGGGTACTTATAATTGAATATTCTTTCGAGATTATCATTCCCGGGAAGCGTAAGCTTCGTGACTGCAGAAGCACCCACAGCCAAAACCGTGTGAATCTCCTCCATCATATATATGTTATAAAGGCAGGGGTAAGAGGGCTTACACCAGCCGACATTTTCAAGATTGGCGACAGATTTACTCTGCCTGTACATATAGTAAGGCAGATAACCGTTTTCCGTGAGTACACGGGATGCATAGTCCACCATTTTCTGTGTCTCTTCAGGAGTGCAATATTCCTTGCCCGTCTGATTCATATCCGACGAGCGTTTTACCGAAAGTGTATGCACGGTAATATTTTCAGGAGACAGCTCCACTGCCTTATCTATGCTTTTCATAAAGCTCTCAGGATTATCTGCAGGTAGCCCCGCAATAAAATCCATATTTATATTATTGAAGCCCATTTCCCTTGCAAGGCGGAATTTTTCAAGAGTATCCTCAGCAGTATGCCGTCTTCCGATAGCCTCAAGCACTGAGTCGGAAAAGGTCTGGGGATTGATGCTGATTCTGGTCACCCCGGCATTCTTCAACACCTGAAGCTTTTCGGGAGTGATTGTGTCGGGTCTTCCTGCCTCAACAGTAAACTCCTTTACATTTTTCATATCAAAAAAGCAGTTCAGAGCATCGGTAATTTCCTTTAAGTATCCTGCTTCAAGGGACGTTGGAGTTCCACCTCCGATATAGACTGTTTCAAGCTTCAGTGAATTTTCATTTGCAATACGGGCTGTTTCCTTTATTTCCTCACAAAGACATTTCACATAATCGGGAATGAGCTTTTTTGCACTGTCTACCGAATGTGATACAAATGAACAGTACGTGCATCTTGTAGGACAAAAAGGTATTGATACATACAAGGAAAATGAACGGATATCCGCTTCTTCAACGACTTTGTTTTCAAAGAGAGCAACATTTTTTGCAAGAAAGGTCTTTTCCTCAGAGACCTCAAAAAATTCCCTGAACATCTGTGAAGCCCCGTCCTCGCCCAGCTCACTCATATATTTTCTCATAAGCTTTGCAGGTCTTATTCCCGTAAGAATTCCCCAGGGCGGAGTAATGCCAGTAATTTCGGACAAAACCTTTATCATCGCCTTTGCCATAAGCCGTTCCCGAAGAGAGTCACTGTCATCCGCAGTTACAGGGTAAGAAAAGGAGAAATCTGCTTTTTTGCCGTCAATAAGCGCTTCGCAGATATAAAGATTCTCTTTTTCAGCAGGTTTTATTTCGCAGATAATGTACCTGTCCGCCTCATCTTTATATTCCCCGGGAACCACCTTTTCGGCAGGGAAAAATATTCTGATTATTTTCTCGCATTCATACTTATACGAGTGCCCTTTAAGTTCAAGAATCATTTTGACCTCAATAATCTGTTCTGAGTTTTTTCATATGCCAGTGTAGTGCTGTCTCCGTGACCGGGATACACCTGCAAATCCTCCTCAATTGAACCTATGCGGCGAAGAGATTCCACAATTGTTCTGAGGTGTCCTCCGGGAAGGTCTGTCCTGCCGATGCCGACCTTGAAAAGTGTATCTCCTGAGAACATTTTTCCGTCAGCAATATAGCAGACACCGCCTCTTGTATGTCCGGGAGTGTGCATTACCGAAAATACTGTTTCTCCGAGCATAAAGCTGTCATTATCAACAAGCTGTCTGTCGGGGGACATAACGGTCTGACAATATCCCTCCACTGAATCACAAAGACTCCATTCTGTGCTTTCAAGACACTTTCTGTCACCCTCGTGGATCATAACCGTGCCGCCGAAATTCTTACGCAGCTCGTACGCTCCGCAGATATGATCAAAATGACCGTGAGTGAGAAGAATATACTTTACTTCCCTGATACCCTGAGAATAAAGAAGCTCTTCAAGCTCAGAGGTATAAACTCCCGGATCAACAACAGCAGCTTCACCGGTAGCAGCATCAGTCAGAATATAGCAGTTTGTTCTGTAGCTCCCAAGCGGGAGTTTTGTTACATTTAACATATTTCACTTCCTAAATCATAATCTGTACGGGATTCCGGTCCCACCAATTATGATGATATCTATACTCCGTGTGGATGATATACTAACAATATACCATATGTCCACGGCATATATCATTAGCATAATTCAGCACTGCCAAATTATGATTTCTTCCATATATCGGTATCAAAGATAATAGTAACCGGTCCGTCATTGAGAAGACTTACCTTCATATCCGCAGCGAAAATACCGGTTTCAACCTTTCTTACACCCTCTGCAAGCAGAAAAGCATTGAACTTTTCATACAATGCCTTTGCAATATCGGGCTTTGCAGATGGAGTAAATGAAGGTCTGTTTCCTTTTTTTACATCTGCACACAAGGTAAACTGAGACACACTCAGTATCTCTCCGTCAACATCTGTGACGGAGAGATTCATTTTTTCTTCACTGTCCTCGAAAACACGGAGCTTAGCGATTTTCTGAGCCATAAGTGCAGCTTCCTTTTCGGTGTCGCCCTCCATTACCCCCAAAAGCACTAAAAAGCCCTTGGAAATACTTCCTACCGTGTTTCCGTCAACCTTTACATCTGCAGAGGTTACTCTCTGTATTACAGCCTTCATCAGTTATTACCGTTGCCGTAAGGAGGCTGCTGATTATCATAAGGATTCTGATTGTTGTTTACATTCTGATAAGGAGTGTAGGGATTTTCAGGAACAACAAATGCAGCAATAACATAAAGCCAGAAGCCTGCACCAGCAAAAACAATGAGACAAGCCCATACAAGTCTTACTATAGTTGAGTCGATACCGAAATATTCACCGATACCGCCGCATAAGCCGGCTATTTTCTTGTCTGTTGTTGAACGATAGAATTTTTTTCTGTTTTCCATTTTATTTTCTCCTTTATGTAAAATTTAATTATTTTTTTCAGTTGAGCCCTGCTTATTATCTTAAATGTCCATACCTGAACGATCAACACTGAGAACTCCCGAAAGCTTTCCGAGTCTCTGCATAACAGACTTCAGATGCTCTACGCTGTTGGCATTGATAGTAAGATTTATAAGCAGCCTTCCGTCCTTCGTGCCTCTTGTATTGATAGACTGAACGGTCACATGAATTGCATTGAGGGCTGTGAAAATATCATTCATTATGGTCTTTCCTGCAAGACATGTAAGAAGCATTGATGCAGCAAATTCCGTTTTAAGCGCAGAATTCCAGTAAACCTTTATCCAGCGGTGTGCTTCGGGTGCATTATATATATCATCAGGCACATTGGGACAGTCCTTTTTATGGACAGACACACCGTGGCCTCTTGTGATAAAGCCTATAATATCATCACCGGGGATGGGATTACAGCAACGGGAAAGCTTAATAAGGCAGTTTGAGATACCTTCAACCACAACGCCCTCGCTGCTGACAGTTTTTGCCTGCTTGTATTTTACTGCCGTTTCATTTGCAGCCTTGACGATTTTATTATACTCGTCCCGGAGCATGGGCATTATTTTTGAAAGAACAATACCGCCATAGCCGAGAGCAGCAAAGAAATCATCAACGGTAGCCATCTTCTGCTTTTCTATAACAATTGAAAGAAGCTGCTCCTCCTGATCATCGGTAAGGGTCATATTATTTCTTCTCAACTGTGCTTCATACTGAGCCCTGCCCTCTTCGATATTCTCTTCGCGGCGCTCCTTCTTGAACCAGTTGCGGATTTTTGTTCTGGCTTCATTTGTAGTAACGATATTCAGCCAGTCACGGGAAGGACCTTTTCCGGGTTGAGAGGAGGTGAGAATTTCAATGATTTCTCCCGTCTTTACAACATAGTTCAGCTGTACTATACGCTTATCAACCTTGGCTCCCGTCATCTTATTTCCGACTGCGGAATGTATTGCATATGCGAAGTCAATGACAGTAGCGCCTACGGGAAGAGCAATAACATCTCCCTTAGGAGTAAAAACAAATACCTCATCACTGACAAAATCGTGCTTTATTGTATTAAGAATATCCGTAGCATCATCAGCTTCACTCTGTGCCTCAAGAAGATGCTTTACCCAGCCTATTCCTTTTTCAAGCTTTTTATCGGCTTCCTTATCCTTATAGCCCAACTTATACTTCCAATGAGCAGCAATACCGTACTCTGCAGTTTTGTGCATTTCCTGGGTTCTTATCTGAACCTCAAAGGGAATACCCTCCTTGCCGATAAGTGTTGTGTGAAGAGACTGATACATATTGGGCTTGGGAGTTGAAATATAGTCCTTGAAGCGTCCCTGAAGGGGCTTATACATATCATGTATAACGCCGAGACAGTTATAGCAGTCACCGACGGTATCAACAATGATTCTTACTGCATATATATCATATATTTCCTCGAATGAGCGTCCCTGCATATACATTTTTCTGTATATGCCGTGAACGGATTTTATTCTGCCCTGAACAACAGAATCAGACACAACGGTCTTGATTCTCGTTGCAATTTTATCCTTTATATTCTCAAGAAATTCCTTTCTGAGAGGCTCCTGGTCAGCAAGCGCATCTTCAATTTCCTTATAAGCCACGGGATCAAGAAAGCTGATTGCAAGGTCTTCAAGCTCCTCCTTTACGGGACGGATACCGAGTCTGTGAGCAATAGGTGCGTAAATTTCAATCGTCTCTTTTGAAATATCGCGTCTTTTTTGCTCGTTTACATACTGAAGAGTTCTCATATTATGCAGACGGTCTGCAAGCTTTATGATAATAACCCGTATATCCTCACTCATTGCAAGAAGAAGCTTACGCAGATTCTCTGCCTGCTGCTCCTCTTTATTCTGAAGCGGCACCTTACCAAGCTTTGTAACACCTTCAACAAGATGTCGTACATCTCCGCCGAAAAGCCGTCTTACCTCTTCGCTTGTAACCGGGGTATCTTCAACAACATCGTGAAGAAGAGCCGCCACAACAGACTGACAATCCATACCGAAGCCTATAAGAATTTTTGCAACAGCAATAGGGTGAATAATATACGGCTCACCTGACTTTCTCAGCTGTTCGCCGTGCGAAGTGAGAGCAAACTGAAAGGCTTTTTCAATAATAGCAGCCTCTTCGGGAGAAAATGCCGAATCTACGGCAGCCTTAAGCTCAGAATAATATTTACTGACAATATCCATCGGATTATCTCCCTTCTATTCTTTATAGTCTAATTTTTTCAGAATTTCACATTCCGCAAGATTTGCTTTTCCGTTAAAATCAGAAAGAGTAAAAATGCCGTTTCCATTTGTAAGTATACCAACATCAGCAAGTGTATCAAGACATACAGCTACCGCACCTGCTTTTTCATAAGGAATTCCTGTTCTCATACAGAGAATTTCTGTACTGAACTGCCATTTTTTCTGTTCTCTGAAATAACGGTAAATACTGCCGAGCATTGCTCTGTCGGGACAGATAAGTGCTTTTTCTTCAGCAGTCAACTTATCCCCTCTTAAAAATTTATTGTATATGTAAATGGAAAAGAACATATCTCTGTCATTTTCACCGGCAGGTCTTATATCCTTTATCTGAATTCCCGGCTTCACCTCTCCGCGGAATTCGTTTTTCTCTATCCTTACCGCAACATCCACCGCATCCCCTGCCTTGTAGGGGAAGGTATCTGCCGGCTGTCCGAAATACACAGTCCTGAAGCTGACATTGTCTTTACTGAGAGTGAGCATTGTATGCTTATCTGAGCCTATAGACTTAACCATCTGTATTACCGCAGAAAAAATACCAAAATACGGTGTAGGATTTTCTGCACCGAAGGGCTCAAGATAGGAAAGGGATTCGAGAATATCCATACCTATTGCTCTCGGATTAAGTCTTATGTCTATATCAAGAGAGGGATAAAAAGGCGGCAACATCTGTGCATAAAGGTTTATCTTCTCCCTGAATGCGTCGATATTTTCCTCTGCTACAGAAAAGCCTGCAGCAAGCGTATGTCCGCCAAACTGAATAAGAGTATCCTCACAGAAGCTCAGTGCTTCATAAAGAGAAAAGCCGTCTATACTTCTGCCTGAACCTCGGGATATTCCGTCAGCCCCTACAGAAATAACAATTGCAGG
The DNA here is from genome assembly GCA_045647985.1 of Acutalibacteraceae bacterium. Lineage (GTDB taxonomy): Bacteria > Bacillota > Clostridia > Oscillospirales > Acutalibacteraceae > RUG806. The sequence continues at coordinate 27,867 of JAZRNB010000006.1, read as the reverse complement.
TCTTCCGCATTTTTCGACAAGACGGGATGCTGCAATACCTATAACTCCGGGGTGCCAGTCTTTTCCCGAAACCACAATAACTCTGTCGTTTCTTATATGGGGATTTTCCTCAAGATATGCTTCAATTTCACCTGCAATATAGCTTTCCGTTGTCTGTCTCCTGCCGTTTTCGGTAATGAGAAGCTCTGCAAGCTCTTGAGCTTCCTCTTCATCGTCTGTAAGCAGAAGCCTTAATGCCGTCTCGGCGCTTCCCATTCGTCCTGCGGCATTAATTCTCGGAGCAATGCCGAAAGCAACGGATGTGCTTGACACATCTCCCTTAACACCTGCAATCTCAAGAAGCTTTATTATTCCGGGACGGAAACTGTTTTTAATAAGGTTCAGTCCCTTTGCCACAATTATTCTGTTTTCACCCGTAAGAGGGACAATATCAGCAATGGTACCTATTGCAGCAAGATCACCGAATTCTTCAAAAACAGCCGTACTGTCGCCGCCTTCAAGAGCAGCAATCAGCTTCAGAGCAACGCCTACACCTGCGAGGTTTTCTTCGGGCGAATTATCATCCTCTCGGTGCGGATCAACCACTGCATAGGCATCAGGAAGAATATCTCCTACCTTGTGGTGATCGGTAACAATAAAATCAATTCCGTTTTCCTTGAAAATTTCAGCCTCTCTGACGGAAGCAATACCGTTATCAACGGTAATCACAAGCCCCGTATCGGTATGACAGATTTCCTCTGCGGTTTCCGGAGAAAGACCATAGCCCTCCTTAAGTCTTGAAGGAATGCGATAACTGACATTGGCACCTACGGTTTCAAGATATGATGTAAGCAGAGCTGTTGCGGTAACTCCGTCAGCATCATAATCACCGTAAACCAATATTCTTTCGCCGTTTTCAACAGCTCGGGTTATACGCTCGGCAGCCCTGTCCATATCCTTCAGAAGAAAGGGCGAGGACAGCTCCGCATCTGCAGCAGAAACAAAATCAAGCACTGCATCTGCAGTCTTTATGCCTCTTGACTGTAAAAGAAGCACGGCAAAATCATCCACTCCGGTCTTAAGAGCCAGAGCAGATGCCGCATTTTTATCATAAGTGCTTATATTCCAGACTTTACGTCCCAAAATATTTCCTCCAGAAAAGTGTATTTATCCAATTTATCATTAAATTATATCATAATATTTCAATATAATCAAGAGAAATCATATTTGTAACACATCAATTTTCTTTGAATACAATGAACTGCGGGGTTTCCCGTAATCCTTTATAAAAAGGAGGTCAATATGGCTGATAATCGTTTTTTTACAGACAACAATAACTGCGGTTACGACAGAAATAAAGGCTGCGGATATGACAGAGATAATATGAACATCTACAGAAGTTGCTGTTCCCCCTGCTCTTCACTTCCCGTCTGCCCTCCTGCTGTTCCCGGCATCCCCGGTCCTCCCGGTCCTCCCGGCCCTCAGGGTCCTGCAGGTCCTCAGGGCGTTCCCGGAATTCAGGGAGTTCCCGGCGAAACGGGACCTCAGGGTCCTCAGGGCATACAGGGACTTCAGGGTCCTCAGGGACCTCAGGGTGTTGCAGGTCCTCAGGGTGAACCCGGTCCGCAGGGTCCTGCCGGTGAAACAGGCGCAACAGGCGCTACAGGTCCTCAGGGACCTCAGGGTGTTGCAGGTCCTCAGGGCGAACCCGGTCCACAGGGTCCTGCCGGTGAAACAGGTGCCACAGGCGCTGCAGGTCCTCAGGGTGAGCCTGGTCCTCAAGGTCCCGCAGGTGCTGACGGTGTCACTCCTACGTTCTCAATAGGCACCGTAACAAGCGACACAACACCTTCGGTAACAATCACAGGCACACCACCCGATTATGTTCTCAACTTTGTTCTTCCGATTTCCGGCGCATAACAAAAAAAGGCATATAACATAGCTTAATCTTACACCTTCCTAAAAATAACCTTCCGAATTTTCTGTGATAAAAAAAACAGGCACGAGACTACAATAATTGTAGTTTTGTGCCTTGTTTTGTTGATTATTCTATTTGCCTGCACTTACCGTAACAGACTCGCTTTCAGATTGGCTCTGCTGCCTTCTTTCACAGAGCTGTCTTTCAATCTCCTGCTTTCTTGCCTTGTTATCCTTAACAAAGCTTATAAAAAACAGGTAAAGCACTGCGCCTACAACGGGACCTAACATAAACATCGGCCACTGCCACTTGAGGAATTTTTCAGACTGAGGAAGACCTTTTTCCTTAAGCATTGAATCATAGCCCATAAATTTAAGCAGGAAGCCTTCAATAAGAGTGGAAGCACCGCTTGTCATTTTTGTCGTAAAATTCTGCATTGAGAAAGAAACACCTTCTGTACGAAGACCTGTTTTCAGTTCAACCTCATCTATGGAGTCAGCCGTAAGCGAACGGTGAGCAATATCCATCATCTGTCCGGGAAGGTTCACAATAGCCATAAGAGCAGTCATAATAATGAACTTAGGGATAGTATCAAAGCCGACAAAGAATGCTACAATACGAAGAACTGCTGCAAAAAGCTGCGATATTACAAGAATTTTCTTCATACCTCCGATTTTCTTCGCAACACTCGTGGCAAAGAACATAACCGGAGTACCCAGCACACCGCTTGCTGCGCCGTAAATAACCTCAAGCGTCTGCCCGTTAACAGACCCGAAATTCACACAGTTTTCAAAGAAATAAGCATTCTGTACCTTAGGAGAAAATCCCTGGGAAAAACGGGCAAGGGAAATAAAAATAAGGGTAGGATTATGTCTTAACACAAGAAGTGACTGCAATACCGACTCGCCCTTTTCGGGAGGCATTGCAACTCTTTCCTTCATTCTGTAAGCATTCATTGACAACAGCTCGCCGCCGCAGCAAAAAATAAACGCACACACAAGAAAAACTAACTTGTCATTAAGCCCTGCAGAGTTAAGGGCACTTCTCAGCATCTGGAAGGCGCCTACAACAACACTGCCGGCACCTGCACCTATAGAAACCCACTGCGCAACTCTGGAGCGTTCATCGGAATGAGGTGATGAAAGAGGAATCATACCCCACAATGCTACATCCTGGAAGGAATAGAAGAAATCAAATATAAAATATGTTATAAGAAGATATGCCACCTGCAGATTTTCCGACAGATTAAAATCGAAAAACATAACAAGGGAAACAAGTCCGAGAATAGGCGGAAAATATTTGTGATAGGGACGAAGCTTCATAAAAGGCTTATGATTTCTTCTGTCCACAATTGCCCCTATAATGGGATCATTTATTGCATCCCATACATGGCTCAATGTAAAAACTGAACCAACCTTTACGGGATCCATATGAAGAAGATTGATGCAGAAATATCTCAGCCAGCCTGAAACATAGCTGTATGTCAGATTCTGTCCTGCAAGTCCCGAAGCATAAGCAAAAATCTCATTATTCGGGACATAACCTTCTCCCTTTGTCTCCTTGGAAAAAAGGAAAAACGGTTTCATATACTCTCTCCTTTATTAATTCTTTATTCATAATTGTATCACAATAACTGTTGCAAGTAAATATAAATACATTACAAAAAATAAATACACTTTTTTACAAATAAAAACCCCGTCCCGATTGCGGAACAGGGATATTATTAATTATTTGTACTGATAAACTCTTACATAGTCAACAATGTACTGATATTCCTTGGTTTTATCAAGTCCCGGATCCGAGGCAACACCGTTTTCGCCGCCCATCTCATAAGAAAGTATGAGATATTCAGGATTCTGAGAAACACCGCCGAAGTCTGTTCTGTAGCTTTCTACACCGTTAATGTAGAAAATATACTCATTTTCATTCCATTCAAGTCCGTAGGTATTGAATTCTTCGTAAGGATTACCCTTGATAAGGAATTTCTTTGCACCCATTTTCTGATGCGCATCGCCGTAACCGTCAAAATGCAGGTTTGATGTGACAGCATTTTTTACGGTGTCATCTATACAGTCGCTTTCAAAAATATCTATTTCGGTACCGTCTGTGCCGCTGCCGTCCTCGTTGTACACACCTTCATTCATAAGCCAGAAAGCTGACCAGGCTGAGGGACAATCGGGAAGAATACATCTTACCTCGAAATATCCGTATTTCTGGGAGAATCCGTTTTCGGCATCCTCATCGGTATCAATACCGGCGCTGTACCAGCCTTCACCAGTACCGCCCATACCATCTTTAAGATACTTCATAGGGATAACAAGCTTTCCGTCTTCAGTGTAAGCAAGATTTGTATTCCAGAATGCACCCTTTCTGGGCTGACTGTCATCGCCCCAGACATAGTGTCCCGACCATACATTTCTGTCAAGCTCACCGTCAAATTCATCAGCAAATGTAAGCTCAAACTTATCCATATCAACCTTCTGTCCGAAGGGGTAGTATGCAATTCCGAGGAACTGCAGTACAGTCATCATAAATGCGAGAAATGAAGCAAGAAATCTGTTAAACATTGCATTTTCTCCTTAAATTGTTTTATTCATCATCGGAATCATCTTCAGAATCGGCTTTTTCCTTTATTCTGACAATTGTTTTTTCAATTCTGTGCTCTTTTACCTCGGTCACGCTTATTTCAAGCAGCTCTGTTTCAGCTGTAAGTGTTTCCCCGTCTTCAGGAACAATACCCAGAACAGAGAAAACATAACCGCCGAAGGTATCGACCTCCTCACAATCAAGCGCAATCTTCAGTTCTTCCTCTACATCGGAAATCTCAGCAGTACCGCTGATTTTCCAGGTCATATCATCAACTCTGAGAATATCGGGCTCTTCTTCCTGCTGAGTAATTGATTCTTCATCATAATCACCGACAATGCTCTCAAGAATATCTGTAATGGTAACAATACCTGTCATGCCGCCGTATTCATCAAGAACAATTGCAAAATAATTCTTCTTCTGCTTCATATTCTTGAAAAGAACATCAGCCTTGACGGTTTCAGGCACAAAGAAAGCAGGACGCACACAGTTTTTCATTATATTATCGAGAGTCTTTGTCTTAAGCCTGAAATAATCCTTTGCATTAAGAACACCGACAATATTATCAACTGTATCCTTGCATACAGGGAAGAAGGTATGACGGCTTTCGTGAATGATTTCCTCCCATTTATCCACGGTGTCATCAAGCCACAGAAGATCAATGTCTGTTCTGTGAGTTGCGATATCATCAGCGGAAAGGTCATCAAATTCGAAAACATTCTGAATAAGCTCTTTTTCTTCTTCGTCTATTGTTCCGTTTTCACTGCCGGCATCAACCATCATTCTGATTTCCTCTTCGGAAACAGACTCCTCCTGCTCATTGGGGTCTATTCCGAAAAGACGGAGCATACCGTTTGTTGAAACGGTAAGAAACCACACAATCGGAGCAAAAGCCTTTGAAATAAAGCTGATTAGTCCCGAAACACCGAGAGCCAGACTTTCTGCCTTTTTCATAGCTACTCTTTTGGGCACAAGCTCGCCGAAAACAAGAGTAAAATATGACAGCACAAGAGTGATTACAACAACCGAAACGGAATTCAGAGCCCCCTTTGCAGATTCAGGGACACCTAAAGCCATCAGTGCATCAACAAGACGCGTTGCAAAATTGTCTGCCGCAAAAGCAGAGCCCAAGAAGCCTGAAAGTGTAATTGCAACCTGAATTGTAGCAAGAAACTTTGCAGGTGTAGAAGTAAGCTTTGCAAGACGTACTGCTTTTTTGTTGCCCTTTGCGGCAAGAGCTGCAAGCTTTGCATCATTCATTGAAATTATTGCAATTTCAGCAGCAGCAAAAACAGCATTAAGAGCGATAAGAAAGATTTGCAAGAGTATTTGCGGTAAGATTTCCATTATTGTTTGCCTCCAAAAAACATAAAAAGACATAACCCCTTGTAAAACACAGGAGTTATGCCGGAAATTATAAAATTAAAAAACTTACTGCGATATCAGCAGGGTTCGCCGTGTCGCCGTCAGAATTATCCACTTTTGCAGATATCCTTTCCGAGAATTTTTTATAATTTTATCACGGAAATACACAAAAGTCAATAGCAGTAAAAAAACTGCATGAAATGATTTATTTTATTTTACGTATTGACTTACCCTTTTTATTAAAATATAATGTGCTTGAAAAACAGGGTTTTTCAAGATTCAGAAACGGGGTGAAAATAATTATGAAAATTCCGGCAAACAAACCCTTTCCCGCAAAGTATCAGAAGCTCTATGATGAATGCTTCAAAGAGGAAAAGCCGCTATTCATTATAACCGGCGACCTTACCTTCAAAAGAACTTACGGCGAAAGTGCGCTTTGTTTTACTAAAACCGCGGTTTATGCCTTTGACGAGAGTTTTGAAGGAAATCTGAAGGTCATTGAATATTCTACTCTTGAAAAAGCAAAGGTCAAGAGAATGTACGGTAATGCAACCTTCGATCTTTATCCTAAGGACGGAAAACGGCAGGTTATTATGCGTCTTTCCTTTGCAGCAGCAAATGTTGCAGACTCGGGTGCAGACTTCATAAACGGCATAATTGAGCACGGTTATTCGGATGAGCTTTTCTATGCAGTAGAAAATACCTTCCTCAAGCAGCGTTCATTCTGTCCCAAGTGCGGAAGAAGACTTCCCTCTCCCGATGCAGACTGTATAAACTGCAAGGGTAAAAGTAAGATGTTCGCAAAGTTCGCACAATATGCACTTCCCTATAAAAAGGGGCTTTTAGTGTGTATGCTTCTTTCAGTCTTTGCAACCGCAATGTCACTTGTTCCGCCCTATATCACAGGACATATGGTTGACAAAGTATTGCCTTCAGGAGAAATAAATAAGCTTTACATAATGATTTTACTTCTTCTGGGTGTTTATATACTGCAATATACCGTTTCGGCAATAAGGTCATATCTTTTAAGACTTACCGGTGACAAGATAGTCATAGGCATAAAAAAGGATATTTATGCAAAGGCTCAATATCTTCCTATGTCCTTCTATGACAAAACATCCACAGGCTCGGTTATCAACCGTGTTACTTCCGATGCGGGTGCAATTCAGAACTTTGTTCTTAAAATCTCCCAGGAAGCAATTGTACAGTTCTTCACACTTGTCGGTATTCTTGTTATTATGCTTGTCCTGAACTGGAAGCTCACTCTTTTCTCGCTGGTTCCGATTCCCTTTGTTGCATTTATCGGCAGACGATTCGGCAAAAAAATCGGTCCCAAATATATGAGACTGTGGAGACGCGGCTCTGCAATATCAACACTTCTTGCTGATACCATTCCCGGCATCCGAATAGTAAAAGCATTCACCAATGAGGAAAGTGCGGTCAGGAAGTTTGATTCTTACTGTGATGAATGGATGAAGGAATCAAAGGAAGCTTCAAAAATTGCAAGCATATTCCCTGCATTTATGACCTTCCTTGTAACATGCGGCTCACTTATCATCTGGGCTTCGGGCGGCTCCTTTGTAATAAAAGGCTCAGAGGGCTTTTCAATAGGTCTGCTTGTTTCCTTTATATCCTATGCAAGTATGTTCTACGGCCCCATTAATTTCTTTGCTAACTTCAGCGATACATATCAGAACACCCTTGCTTCTGCGGAAAAGATCCTTGATATTCTTGATGCAGAGCCCGAGCACAACTTCGGTAAGGGTAAGGTACCCGCAAAAATTGACGGAAAGATTGAATTCAGGAATGTTAACTTCTCATTTGACCGTTCAAAGAAAGTTTTAAGCAATGTAAACCTTGTTATCGAGCCAGGTGATGTTGTCGGCATTGTAGGTACAACGGGTTCAGGCAAATCAACACTTATAAACCTTATAATGAGATACTACGATGAATATGAGGGTGAAATCCTTATTGACGGACAGAATCTTAAGGATATCGATATGGAATATTACCGTAATCAGATAGGCTTTGTTCAGCAGGAGCCCCTTATGTTCAAGGATACCGTTTTCAACAACATCGCTTACGGTGCAGGTAATGTCCATGTTGAACAGGTGCTTCGTGCTGCTGATATTGCAAATGCCCACGGCTTCATCTCCCGTATGCCCGATGCTTATGATACTCTTTTAGGAGAAAGAGGTATCGGCCTTTCCGGCGGCGAAAAGCAGAGAATTTCCATTGCCCGTGCAGTTATGAAAAACCCCTCAATTCTTATCTTTGATGAAGCAACCGCTGCAGTTGACTCCGAAACCGAGCATCTTATTCAGGAAGCAATTGAAAGACTCATCCGCGGCAGAACAACTCTTATGATCGCCCACAGACTTTCAACACTCAGAAATGCAAATAAAATAGTAGTTGTTGATAAGGGTGAAATTATAGAATTCGGTACTCCTGATGAGCTTATGGCTTTACAGGGTAAGTATTATAAGCTTATCCAGATTCAGTCAATGGGCGAACAGCTCAAGGCTCAGAAGGAAGCAGAAAACTTTGAATAAGGAGGGAAAAGATTATGATAAACTATATTGACGGTCCCGAAGTCAGAATTACCGAAAATGACGGTATTTTTGTGGATGTGGAGTTTTACCACACAAAAGAAAAATATGAAGGACTTGAGCTTCACAGACTTTTCCCCCGTTCAGGCTCAAACAAATATATAGTGCTTCTGAATGATGAGGGTGAGCAGATTGCAATTATAAGAAATATTGACAATCTTGATCCCGATTCAAAAGCACTTGTTGAAAAGGTACTGGAAGAATATTATATGATTCCGAGAATTCTTAAATTCATATCTATGACAGAAAAATTCAAGATATGGATGTGGACAGCAGAAACCGACAGAGGTATAATTACATTTGAAATAAGAAATCACATAGCATCAATAAAGCCTCTTTATGACGGAAGAGTTCTTATAAAGGACGCAAACGACAACCGTTATGAAATTCCTGACTACAAGCTTCTTGATAAGGAAAGTCAGAAGATGCTGATACCGAAACTTTAATTAAGGAGATATAATTATGAAACTTGTCATCGCAATTGTAAACAATGACGACAGTGCAGTTGTAGCATCTGCACTTACAAAGGAAAACTTTATTGTAACAAAGCTTTCCACAACAGGCGGCTTCCTGATGGTAGGAAACACAACATTCCTCATAGGTACAGAAGATAATGACATTCCCCGCCTCAAGGATATTATTGCAAAATACTCAAGAACACGTACACATCAGGTAGCAACCACAGAGTCCTTCGGCAGAGGCTTCTCTGAGGGTGCACTTCAGCAGGACGTAAACGTGGGCGGTGCTACCGTTTTCGTGCTCTCCGTTGATTCAATGGATAAGTATTAATTGGATACAACAAAGAAGACTATCAGGAAAATTCCTGATAGTCTCTTTTTTTATGAAATCAGCATATTTATAAAATAGAGAATGAGTATATGTACAGGATAGAAGGCATAGAAGATATACTTGTTCAGTTTCTTTCCTCTTTTTCCGTTGTACAAAGCAAGAGGGATCACACAAAAGACTGCATATACCTGCGAGGGTATAATTCCGATATTCAGAGGGAAGATGTATACAAATACGGTCATAAGTCCCGAAAGGGCAAAGCCCAAGTACTTAACACCTGTTTTTACCGTTGAGAACATATACATAAGTGCTATTACAACAACACCCATAAAACCGTAATCACTTGCAAGAAAATGGGCACCCAGACCACAGGCAACCGTTGTGATAATACCAAGAATACCTAAGCGGTTTTTCCTGAAGAAATCAAGACAATATACAGAAATAAGGCCTAAAAACAACGTAAGGAACACATTCTGCTTCTGAAACTCAAGATATGAACCGTTAAAAGCCATATCATAGGGAACTTCGGAAATAAGTGAAAATGCAAGAAGTCTTACAGCATAAAGGGGTTTATTCTTAGTGTGCACCGCTCCCTCTGCTATCATAAAAGCAAAAATCGGGAATGCGATACGTCCGATGCTCCTCCACACACTCGGCTCAGGCCCCACAAAAATCACACCGGCATGATCTATCACCATTGCCGCCATAGCAATAAGCTTCAACGCATTTGATGAAAGAAAACCAAACTTCTTTTTAGCCGCCATTTTCATTCACCTGCTGTATTCTTTTCTGACGGGACTGCTCAACCTTTCTTGTGATATCCTCCATATATTCGCCGTGAAGCTTGAATTTTGTAGAGAACACAATAATTGAAAGGATAAAGAAAATGGGAGGAATCACATACATTACCGCTGAAATTGCATTCTTTACCTTTGCAGGATAAATTATCTTACCGTTGCTGTCAGGCTTAAGAGAATTGAAGCCCGAAACACCGAGTGCAAGATATAGGATAACCGTCTGTGCAGTATAAGCCATTTTCTGCAGGAAGCCCTTCATTGAGAAGGTTACGGACTCACGTCTTACGCCCATTTTTACTTCACCGTAGTCAACAACATCAGCAAGGAATACTGTCTGGGAAATAAACATTGAAGCAGTACCTATCTGAGTCAGAACATAGAAGATATTAAGCAGCATAAGATTTCCGAAAAACTGACCTGAAAGGAACATACCTATATAACCTGCAAGAGAAAGAGACAGGGAGAACTGATATGTTCTTCTTCTTGTTGTGAATTTCATCATAACAGGAATAACAAGCATACCGAGAACAGAGCCTACAGTACCGAAAAGAGAGAAGGTTGACTGTGCGCCCGTATCACCTATAACAGCTTCAAAAAAGTAGTCAAGCACACCCGTTGTTGTGTAGAAGCCTGCATTTGAAAGCATTGCAAAAAGCATAAACACACGGAGCTGATCATTTTCCCTTATGACAGAAAAAATCTTTTTGAAGGAGAATTTCTCCTGAGGTGTTACGTGAACAGTTTCCTTTACCTTACTCATTGAAAGCACTGAGAAGAAAACAAGGAATACACTGCATATTGCTGCTGTAGTTGTATAGCCGCCCTGTGTCCATACATTTGAGCTTGTTCCGTCTGCATTTGTAATTACATTTCCGAGAGCATTCAGAAGCATCGGAGAACCCATACTTACAATACCCTGTCCGATACCTGAAAAAGCACGGGCAATTGTTGCAAGAATGCTTCTTTCATCCGGATCAGTAGTAAAGGAAGGCACCATTGACCAATATGGAATGTCCGCAGATGTGTTTGTCATTCCCCATAAAACATACATCACGGCAATATAAACATAAAGCCATATTGAGGGCTTACCTCCATTCAGGCCTGTTGTAAAACCGGGATTAAAGAACAGGAAAAACAGCACTATTGAATTCATAAGCGAACCGGCTACTACCCATGGACGGTATCTGCCGAATTTTGTATTTGTGCTGTCAACAATTGTTCCCATCATAGGATCGTTTACACCGTCCCATATTCTGGCGGCGGCAGTAAGTCCTAAAAGGAAATTCGTGTTAAGCCCGAGAACATTGGTAAGATACTTGTTAAGTCTTCCGTTGAACATACCGTAGCTGAGGTCAAGTCCTACGGCTCCTGTACCGTACCATACTTTATCGGTAAAATCCTTTACTTTACTCATAAGGCAAAGTCCTTTCTTTGTTTATATGTATATATTAACACAGTAAATATACAGATTCAATCAGTTTTTTGTTTCTCCGTTTTTAACAATGAGGTAAGTTTTTCTGAAATCCTCTTTCGCCCAGCCGTTTTCAACTCCTTTTCCGAGAGCGGCACGGGCAGCCTTCATTCCGGGCATATAAAAATCCTCATCCTCTGCAATTTTATTGCAGATTGAGATATCCTTATACATATTTTCCATAGAGAAAGCGGTTGTCCAGTCCTCATTCTTGAGATTTTCTCTCTGAACTGCCATATATCCGCAGTTAGCACCGCCTGCAGCTACCGCATCTGCAAAATTATCAATTGAAATACCAAGTCGCTGTGCTAAAAGGAGCGTTTCATTTACTCCGTTCTGAATTTCGGCAACAAGCGTATTATGACAGATTTTTGCACACAGTCCCTTGCCGTTTTCACCCATATATATTACTTTCTGCCCCATATAAGAGAGAATCGGTTCAATTACGGAAAAAAGACCTTCTTCACATCCTGCAAGCACACCAAGCGTGCCCTTTATGGCATCTGCCTTTGAGCGTACAACAGGACAATCAGCAAACTGTGCTCCTGTTTCCTTGACCATTTGCGCAACCTCTACAGATACCCAGGGCTCAATTGTACTCATATCAATACAGATTTTGCCTTTTTTAAGAGCAGGAAGCATTTCAGCGTAAGCCGTTTTCACATGCACACCTGTCGGAATCATTGTAATTATAATGTCAGCCTTTTCTGCAATTTCAAGGTTTGAATAGCATCCGACACAACCGCAGCTCTCAAGCTTTTTAATCTGAGCGTCCTTATGATCATTGCAATACACGGTATCATTGTGCTTTTTCACAATGTTTTCACACATACTCTCGCCCATTATTCCGAGTCCGATAAAACCAATCTTCATTTTATTTTTCCTCACTCAATTCTCTTTTTTTATCAAGATTTCTGTTTCTAATGTACATAATAAGATCAATACCTACCATTGTTATATTAAGGAAATAGAAAAACAGAACATACCATTTTTCCGAAAATAAAGCCATATATGCTTCATTCATAAACTTTGATGTAATACCTGCAATATAACCGAAAAATATCAGCAGCAGGAAAGGAAGGCTCTTCCCTTTTGTTGTTCTTGCTTTATAGGACTTAATAACATTGAGAGGCCACGATGCACCAAAGGACAGAATCATTACAATTTCAAGAATCTCAGCCATAACACATCTCTTTTCAGTTAAATAATATCGTGGAACAATTGTATCAAAAAGTCCCTCATTTGTCAAAAGACAAACAAGGGACACTTTCTGGCCCGCTCGAAGGGATTCGAACCCCCGTTCTTCAGAATCGGAATCTGCTGCGTTATCCAGCTGCGCCACGAGCGGATATATGCATTTTACAATACTTTCCGCAAACAGTCAAGCAAATCATTTTTTTATACAGAAAAAAGCATAAGTCTGTTTTTTATGACAAACTTATGCTTTTACTGATTATTTTAAGCTTCTTTTACACCGAGACCTAATTCATCAGCATATTCTTTCATAGCTTCAATGCAGATTTCAGCTACCTGCTTTACTTCAAGACCGAGCATTTCACAGCCCTTTCTGATAATTTCTCTGTCGCACTTTGCAGCGAATTTCTTATCCTTGAACTTCTTCATAAAGCTGCCGATTTCCATATCGGTAATGCCCATCGGTCTCATTCTTGCAGCCGCCTGAATTATGCCTGTAAGCTCATCCACGGTATACAGGGATTTTTCTGCATTGCTGAAAGGCTCAACGTCATTACAGTGACCGAAGCCGTGAGCAAGGATTACTCTTATTTCCTCATCGGTAAGCCCTGCTTCTTTGAGCGGAGCCTCTGTGTGCTGAAGATGCTCCTCGGGAAACTGCTCATAGTCATAATCGTGAAGATAGCCGAGTGCCTCCCAATGCTTTTTGTCCTCACCGAAAAATTCTGCCATACCGCCCATTGCCGCAGACACATTTTTTGCGTGAAGAAAAAGATGCTCTTCCGTTGTAGTGGTGGCAAGCAGTTCTTTTGCACGTTCTATAGTAAGCATTTTATTCACCTTGAATCATTAATAATTAAAGCTTCATCTGATCATTGATTTCCTTCATAAAATCAATATCAACCTTAACGATTTCTCTGTCATAGGTAAGAAGTCCGTTTGTTTCATCCTCAACATCACTTACTTCGGTATAAACAAGTGCAGAAAGTCCCTTCTTTGCAATAAGGGGTTTAAGACGCTTTATATAAAGTGTGTGAAGTGCCTTTTCGAGAGCACCCTTTGACTTGTATATTCTGTAGCCGAAGGTTTTTTCGGTATTGAAGCGGTGTCCGTCAATTGACATTGAATAACCGCCGAATTCCGTAAGACAAACAGCTCTTTCATCATCTTTACCGTATTTTGGGAAAATAAAGGGTGTGAAATAAATATGGAAGCTGTTCACATCACCTGCGCCCTGATCATGCCAACCGGAAGCGTGGTCAATTACTCTTGTGGGATCCTTTTCGCGGAAAAATTCAGCTGCCTTTACAGAGTCAAACTGTCCCCAACCCTCGTTGAAGGGTACCCACAGACAAATTGAAACAACATTATAAAGACCGTTTATCATTCTTTCGGCGTCAACATAATACTCATCTCTGCCCTTTGCGTCTTCACGGGAGAAAAGCTTATAATTTTCCTTTGTATCCTTTACACCAAGTGTTCTTTTAAGTCCTGTTGCAAGTGCAAAAGCAGGAAGAATTGTGGTTGCAGCATTGTTATATACATCACCGCCGTTAATCATATCCTGCCACACAAGCATACCAAGCCTGTCGCAATGATAATACCAACGAAGAGGCTCCATCTTGATGTGCTTTCTGAGCATATTGAAGCCCATATCCTTCATTGTCTGAATATCATAAATAAGAGCTTCATCTGAAGCAGCAGTATACATACCGTCACTCCAGTAGCCCTGGTCAAGAAGACCGTTCTGGAAATAGGGCTCATTATTAAGCATAAGGCGGGTAAAACCGTCCTTATCCTTTCCGATTCCGAACTTTCTCATACCGAAATAGCTCTTTACTTCATCGCAGGTACTCTTTACGACAAGGTCATAAAGTCTGGGATTTTCGGGAGTCCACATTTCATAGTCTGAAATTTTAAGCACTGCAGAACCGGCAGATGTTGTTGCTGAGCAAAGCACCCTTTCACCGTCAAAAGCTGTAACGGTCACTTCACCTATATTGCCCACAGCATCAATCTCAACCTTAAGCGTATCATTGTCTATATCGGGAGTTATTTTCAAAGACTTTATATAGCTTTCGGGAACCTCCTCAAGCCATACAGTCTGCCAGATACCTGACTGAGGGGTATACCAGATATTACCTCTTTTAGAGGTCTGCTTGCCGGAAGCCTGAGACGACATCTCTGAGGGGTCTGTTACCTTAAGAGTGATTTCATTTTCACCGTCACGAAGAGCCTTTGAAATATCAATTTCAAAGGGGAAATAACCGCCTGTATGTGTACCGAAGCAAACACCGTTTACGCTTACCTCACATTTATAGTCCACAGCACCGAAGTGAAGAATGACTCTGTCACCCTTCTTTGTGAAATTGATTTTCTTTCTGTAATAAAGGGTATCCTCAGGAGTAACATTTCTTCCCACTCCGCTTAAAAGGCTCTCGGGGCTGAAGGGTACCACAATATCTCCCTCATAGCCTTCAAAGGGCTTTCCGGTGGGATATATTGCATATTCCCATATGCCGTTAAGGCAAATATAAGAGTCTCTCACCATCTGAGGACGAGGGTACTCTGCAAGGGGCATCTCCTTATTTAATTCTCTTCCCCAGCGTGTATATAACTGTTCCATAATTTATTCCTCCAAGCTTAATATAGCATCAATTACTTCTGAAACCCTGCTGACTTCTCTGTCTGCAGGTGTGATATTTTTATCCCAATAACCCGTTGACTTCATCCATACGGTTTTCCATCCGGAATCTCTTGCACCTTTTATGTCATTTATAGGATTATCACCGACATAAACCATTTCTTCCGCTGAAAAACGAAATTTTTTTCGCATAATATCGAATATTTCCGTTTCAGGCTTATGTACACCGTAGTCACCCGTTGCAATTATCTCATCAAAGCAGGGCTGAAGTCCCAGCATATCAATTTTTGCATATTGCAGATTATGATTTCCGTTTGTAATAAGTCCTGTTTTGTAGCCCTTTTCTCTTAGTTTTTCAAGCATCGGTATGGTTTCCGGGAAAGGTACTGCAGTTACGGCAAAATATTTATAAATAAATGCACTGTAATCCGGGAAAGCAGGAATTACATCAAAAACTCCTTTTTCTGAAAGATAGGCCAAAATAAATTCCCATCCCGAATATACAAAATTGTCATCTGCATAGCACCATATATCACCGATTTCATCGTCTGTCATCTTTTCGTTCACTGAAAATTCCTCGCGAAGCCTTGGGATAAGACTTCTTAGTGTCCCGTGACGGTCAAAAAGTGTATGATCAAGATCAAAAATTACTGCTTTTATCATCGCTTAAACATATCCTCAAAATCTATTCCTGCCGCATCATCAAGGGGCAGATCGACCGGAACACCTTCATATGCGGACTTATAAATTGCAAGTACAGCTTCAAGGGCTCGTTTACCCGCTTCCGCATCAACATAGGGGACTCTGTCCTCTTTTATCGCAAGAGCCATATCCTCAAAAAGACTGGCATGACCGTTTCCGTATACATTAAGCGTTTTTTCATGGAAGCCGTCCTTACTTTCTTCAGGCGCATCAGCAAATTGCCACACATCAATTGTATTTGCACTTTTTCCGCCAAGCTTTACTGCACCTTTTTCTCCGATTACCGTCAGATGCTCTTCCATATTGGCTCCTGCTACATTAACGGTACCTTCAACCGTCGCAATAACACCGTTTTCAAATTCAAATACAGCTGTACCAACATCCTCTGCTTCTATATAAGGATGGAACTGATTCTTTGTTATTCCGTAAACACGTTTGAGATTATCACCGCACATCCACCTTAAAAGGTCAATACCGTGAATACACTGATTCATCAGTGTTCCGCCGTCACTTTCAAATTTTCCTCTCCAGTCAGCCTGATCATAATAGTCCTTACCTCTTGCCCATCGCACGGTAATTGCAGCATTGGAAAGCTTTCCGAACCTGCCCTTCTCCAGGGCTGTGCGCATTTCCTGAACTGCAATATTAAAGCGATTCTGATGGCAGGCTGAAACCTTTACATTATACTCTCCTGAAAGACGTATAATCTCATCCGCATCCTTCAAGCTCATTGCCATAGGCTTTTCTATAATGACATTTATACCTCTTTTTATGGCCTCAATTGCAGCATCTGCATGAAGACCGCTGGGAAGTGCAATACTTACAAGCTCAGGACGTTCCTTATCATACATTTCACGGTAATCAGAATATCTTTTTATGCCTTCATTATCTGCAATTTCTGCCCGCGTAAACATATCATCTATATGAGAAAAATCAATATCACATACAGAAAGTATCTGAAAACCATTCTTTAGTGCAGCTTTTATATGATTTGGTGATACCCTGCCGCATCCTACAAGTGCATACTTCATAGAAATTCTCCCGGAAAAGTTATATATGATTATTTTAATATAGCAGATAATTTATGTCAAGAGAACAAAAAAAATATCCTTCCCACATAAGTGGGAAGGAATTTTTTTGGTTTATGCTATACCGAAAAGGTCTCTGAAGAAATCGCCGATCTGCTTGAAGAGTCTCATCAACCACTCCCAGAAATTGAACTTACCTGTTCCGCTATCGCCTTCACCGTCATCATCATAAACTGCGCCGGAAAGAGTAATTTTTACATCACCTGTGTCTGCAGGTATTGTGTAATAACCTCTATCATCAGGGGTAAGAGGTTCACCGTTCATATAAACAATGAATGTCTCATATGAGAAGGAGTTAGTTGAACGAACTCTGAAGTGTACATCAAAGTTATCTGACCAGTACATTGTTGCGCCTTCATATGTTGTGTAATAATCTTCAACTATGAAGTATGTATTTGTCATAGGAGTAAACTTGATTGTTCTTAATCTGCCGCCTTCAACAATCTGAACCTTCTTCGTTGCTGTAAGGGCACCGCTTACTGCTGTAAGCTCTACCTCACCGATACCGACTGCAAGAAGCTTACCGTTTGAGAATACAACAATATCAGTATTTGAAGAGAACCACTGCACATTGCCTGCGCTTATGCTTACATCTTCGTTGTACTTGATTACATCAAGATCAAGCTTTGTACCTACATAGTAGATTCCGGAGCCTTCAATTGCAAGATCGAAGCCTGCATCGGGATATGCATCACTGATTGTGTTCTTGATATCCTGTACAGCTCTGTCTACAAGTGCCTGTTCACTTGCAAGATAGCCGTAATAGAGGTTTTTAAGAACTGCCTGAAGCTTTGCTCTGCCTTCTGCAGGAATATCGCCATTCTGAAGAATCTTTTCAATGGAAGCTACCAGCTTATCGTATTCTGTGTAATCAGCACGAACAGCACCTTCAGTAATCGTATGGCTATCATCATTCTTACATGTGAATGTATAGTAACCGTCAACCACTTCACCGTCTACAACTGTGGGTCTTGTAAGGTTATCCTCACTCTTTGTCATATCGTAGTCATGACCGAGTGCAGCAATAACTTCCTGTTCTTTAATAACAAGATCACAGAATTTACACTTTATACCGTCTGTAAGACCTGTTTCTTCACAGGTTGCAGCATTTCCTGCTACAACTACTTCTTCGTGAGAAACTGTGTCGACAACATCCTGTCCTACGATAACTGCATTACAAGCTGTACAATGCTTACCTTCTGTAAGACCTGTGTCCTTACATGTAGGAGCTACTGCTTCGTCAACTTCAATACTTTCGTGATTATCAGCATCTACAGGAAGCTGTGCATGACCGCTGACATAAGTTTCACAGTCATTACAATATACACCTGCTTCATAACCGGCTGTCTTACATGTGGAAGCTACCTTGTCAACATCAATTGTGTTTACGTGGTTATTTTCATCCAAAGCAAGATTCTCTGTCTTCTTATGCTCTGCATTAAGAGTACATGTGTATATCTTGACGCCTTCTACCATACAGGTTGCTACCGTTGTAATTGAACCCTCGTTCCATACATGAGCATTTTCGTCAATATCAATCTGCGTATGACCGCTGATGTATGTTTCACAATCGTTACAATATACACCTGCTTCATAACCGACTGTCATACATGTGGGAGCAACTCTTGCTTCCTCTGTTGTGTTTACATGATTCTCAGCATTGATTCCAAACTTTTCTGTATATGTATGCTCATCATTATGTTCACAAGTATATGTCTTAACACCCTCAACCTTACATGTTGCGGTTGTTGTAACAACACCGTCATCCCATTTGTGTGCATTTTCATCAACAGGGATTACTGTACTTGCTTCCTTAATTGCATCACAGCACTCATACTTTGTAGCACCGGTTGCACCGGGTGTTGTACATGTTGCTGCTACATAACCAACATCATAAGTATCCTCAGATTCATGTGCATCTGCATCAACGGGGATTACTGTACTTGCAACCTTAACTGCATTACAGCAATCATACTTTGTATCACCTGTTACACCGGTTGTTACGCATGTTGCTGCCACATAACCTTCTACATGAGTAGCATCTGTTGTATGTGCGTTTGCATCAACAGGAATTACTCTTGTTGATTTATGGCTGCATGCTGCGTGTGTATCTGTTTCTGCATTTGAGCAGATTGTGTTCATTACACCTTCTGCTACGCAGGTTGCTGCTTTCTGTACACTGTCATCTACGTATACATGGTCTCTCTTTGCAATCGTTTCTTTGCTGAGTTCTTCACCACAGTATTCGCAAAGAATTGCCTTGTATCCGTCTGCTTCGCATGTTGCCTTCTGTATTACTGTGTAGTCTGCTTCTGCCTTATGTGCATCTGCAACTATTGCTACGTCTCTGGTATCAAGAACTGTATCACAGTATTCACAGTAGAGCTTTTCTTCACCAACTGCTGAGCATGTGGGTGCTACTGTCTGGATATATTCTGCTTCTGCCTTATGTGCATCTGCAACTATTGCTACTTCTCTTGTATCAAGAACTGTATCACAGTATTCACAGTAGAGCTTTTCTTCACCTGTTGCTGAGCATGTGGGTGCTACTGTCTGGATGTATTCTGCTTCAGGAGTATGAGCTGCATCAGTATAGTCTCTGTTTTCTGTTGCATCGCAACGTTCACACTCATAGACAGTATAACCCTTGGTTGTACATGTGTACTTAACAATTTCTTTTACCTCTGTGTAATTGTGGTCGAGAGGATCAACATCACTACCGGTAACAACTATCTGGTCACAATCTGCGCAGTGATAGTCACCAGTATAACCCTTTTCTGTACAGGTTGCAGATCTTGCATCCTTCAATACATGTTCTTTACCGCTGTTATGGTAACATGTAGTAATACCGCATCTGTCACACTCACCGTCGAGAGGATCTGTATCATTATGGCCGAGAGCAGCGATATCTACCTTATATGAACCGGTACATTCTGTACATGTGTAAATCTTTTCTCCCTTTGTTGTACATGTAGGAAGCTTTTCAGTTACTTCCATATTACAAGTTTCTGCATCAGGATTGATTTCGCTGCAGTACTTACACCTGCGTGCATGAGTCTTTGCAACAGAATCAAATACATACTCACCTTCGTAGGTATGATCGCCAAAAGCAATTGTAAGATCTGTAACTTCTGTTGTGCATTCTGCGTCAGAGAAATCCTTTTTACAATCGGGACAAGACCAATATTCAATTCTACCGAGAGCGACACAGGTTGAGTCAATCTGCGGATTATGTACCTTATTCTTATGAGCAATAGCTTCAATTGCTTCATATGTTGTGTAATCACAGCCGTCACGCTGACAAGTTACATATTCATTCCAACCGATTTCTGTACAAGTAGGAGACTTAGCTTCAGTTGTCTTGAGAGCGTGAGCATCGGGATTAAATGCAATTGTAAGCTCTGCTGCTTCTGTTGTGCATGCTTCGTCAGAGAAGTTCTTGCTACAGTCGGGGCAAGACCAGTATTCAATTGTACCTTCAGCTACGCAGGTTGCTTCAATTTTTGTATGATGCTGCTTATTGGGATGATTCTTTGCTTTAATAACAGTATCATCAATTGTAATTTCTATATTTGCTTTTTCATCACTGTAAATCTTAGCGCAACCATCGCAAGTCCAGTAATCAATATTACCGGCTTTTTCGCATTCGGCGTCAATCTTATCAGTCTTTGTAAGATTTATGTGATTTGCAGGATCAATACCAATTACAACATTTCCGGCTTCTGTTGTATAAGAATCATTAAGGAAGTTCTTACCGCAATCAGGACAAGCCCAGTAAAGAAGATTACCTGCAGCTACGCAAGTTGCTTCAGTTCTATTATTCTTAATGCTGTTCTTATGAGCAATTGCCTTGATTTCTTCGTGACCGGAAACCCAAGTTTTACAGTCTTCACAATATGTACCTGCTGTGTAACCTATAGTAAGACAGGTTGCAGGAATTATTTCGTGATCTGTTGTGCTTGCGTGATAATTATCATTTTCAGGTGTTACGAATGAGCTTGTGTCATTCTTACCGTCAGCTGCATTTGTTTCTGCGTCAGCAGCAAAATACAACTTACAAGCTGTACAATATCTGTGAGCAGCTATACCTGTTGAGATACAGGTTGCAGGAGTTTCAGCAATATCGTTAAAGCTATGACCAAGAGCATTAACGATTTCCTGCTTAACAAGAACTTCGTCACATCTGCTACAATGCTTACCTTCAGTAAGGCCTGTATTCAGACAGTCAGGAGCTACCGCTTCGTCAATTACTTCAACATGCTTAAGAGCTTCTTTTTCCTTATAAGTTGTGTAGTTACAGTTTTCACGCTGACAAGTTACATATTCATCCCAACCGATTTTTGTACAAGTGGGAGCCTTAGCTTCAGTTGTCTTGAGATCGTGAGCATCGGGATTAATTGCAATTGTAAGGTCTGTAACTTCTTCTGTACAAGCTTCATCCTTGAAGTTCTTGCTACAGTTGGGACAAGACCAATATTCAATTGTACCTGTCTTTACGCAAGTGGATTCAACCTTTGCGTGATGAACCTTATTCTTGTGTCCGATTGCAGGAATTTCTTCGTGACCGGATACCCAATTCTTACAAGCAGTACAATATACACCCGCTGTATAACCAACATTGAGACAGTCTTCCTTAACTGCTTCACGGTCTTCTTCAGCTGCGTGATTAGCTGCATTCTTTTCTGTTACGAATGAGCTTGTATCATCCTCACCGTCAGTTGCATTTGTTTCTGCGTCAGCAGCAAAATACAACTTACAAGCTGTACAATATCTGTGGGCAGCTATACCTGTTGAGATACAGGTTGCAGGAGTTTCAGGAATTTCTTCGAATGTATGACCTGATGCGTCTACTGTCTCAGGTGCTGTAATAACAGTGTCACAAACTGAGCACTTAACGCCTGCTGTTGCACCGGCTGTTGTACATGTTGCAGGAACAGCAGGAATTTCTACTTCTGTGTGAGCAATCATAGGTATTTCTTCCTGAGCTTCAAGAATCTCACCGCAGACTGAACACTGCTTACCTTCTGTAAGACCTGTCTTTGTACATGTTGCAGGAACAGCAGAAATAACTTTTTCTGTATGAGCTACAATAGCAAGATTGAAGTCTGTTACATCAGTTGTACCTGTTGCAAATTTATCCTCAACATCAGCTGCGAAGTACATACCGCAGTTTTCATTTGTACAGGCCTTATATGCAGAGTGGCCGATCTTAGTACAGGAAGGAGGAACTTCCTTTTCAACCTCACCAAAGGTGTGGCCTGTTGCAACAATCTTTCTGGAAGATGTAGCATCACAAGCTGCATACTGTCCGTCAGCAGATGCCTCGTGTGAACACTTTGTATTCATTCTACCGTCTGTGAGACATGTTGCAGGTGTTGAAACTGTATCGTCAACAAAATTGTGTTCTCTCTTGGGAATTTCTCTTGTGTCGGTATGATCGCAAGCTGCATACTCTTCTGTTTCAGAATTAGCACACTTGAGAGACATAACACCAGCTTCATCACAGCTTGCAGGTGTTACAACTTTGTCATCAACCATGTTATGGTCGCCTCTTGCGAGAATTGCTGTTTCATCTGTCTTAGCAGTACAATCAGGATTTGTACAATGTCTTGACTTTGAACCGTCAGTGTCACATGTAGCCTTTACGTCTACTGAGAATTCAGCTGAATAGTCGTGATCAAGCTTTTCACCATAAGCAAAGGTTTCTGTTCCCTTAGCTCCGCAAGTACAGGAATAATAGTATGTTGCCTGTGCTATACATGTTGCATCTGTTGCCTTATAATCATCAGTTGCTACCTGCTGATCATATGTATGCTCGATAGCATTACCATTGGGGAATGTCTCTTCGCCCTTAGCAGAACAGTTAGCACAAGAGTAGTAATAGATTGCAGGTGATGTACAGGTTGCATCAGACTTCTTATATTCGTCCTTTATTACCTTATTATTAAAGGTATGAGCAAGCATCTCACCGGATTCAAAGGTTTCTGTTCCCTTAGCTCCGCATTCGCAGGAGTAATAGTATGTAGCCTTTGCAGTACATGTTGCATCTGTTGCTTTATATGTATCTGTTACTACTTCCTTATTATATACATGAGCACCAAAATTGCCGGACTCAAAGGTTTCTGTTCCCTTAGCTCCGCATTCGCAGGAGTAATAGTATGTAGCCTTTGCCTGACATGTTGCATCTGTTGCCTTATAATCATCAGTTGCTACTGTCTGGTTATATGTATGCTCAAGCATTTCGCCGGATTCAAAGGTCTTTTCTGTGGTCCATGCGCCACAGATACAGGAATAATAGTATGTTGCCTTAGCTGTACATGTTGCATCTGATGCCTTAAACTTGTTAGCAACTACCTGCTGATCATATGTATGAGCAATAGGGCTGCCTGTTTCAAAGGTCTCTAAGCCCTTTGCTCCGCAGTAACAAGACTTGAAGTATGTTGCCTTCGCTGTACAGGTTGCAGCTGAATTGAAATAAGCATCAGCGACAACTTCCTGGTCATATACATGAGCAAGAGTATCACCATATACAAAGGTTGTTGTTCCCTTAAGGTTACAACCGGAGCAAGCATAGTAGTATACTGCCTTGGCAGTACATGTTGCTGCAGACTTAAGGTAATCATCAGAAATTATCTGCTTGCTATATGTATGAGCAAGAGTTTCACCATATTCAAATGTGGTGTCGCCCTTAACATTACAAACGGAACAAGCATAGTAGTATACTGCCTTGGCTGTACATTTTGCTGCAGACTTACGATAAGCATCTTCAATTATCTGCTTAGTATAGGTATGAGCAAGCATCTCGCCGTTTTCAAAAGTTGTGGTTCCCTTTACATCACAACGAGAACAAGCATAATAGTAAACCGCCTTAGCAGTACATGTTGCTGCAGACTTGAGATAAGTATCAGTAATTATCTTCTTATTAAACTCATGACCCAATTTGGGGACTTCAATATGTTCGACACTGACTCTACTACCGCAGACTGTACAATATCTTACATTGTCATAAGAGCCTGCAGTTGTACAAGTAGCTGCAACATTGTTTTCTTTAACAACATCACCAAGAGTATGGTCAGTAGACCATTTTGAATAAAGCGGTGCGCCATGCACTACTTTATCTGTCGATTTAACTAAATTGCCATTTGCATCTGCCCAACCTACGAAGCAGTAACCATCTCTCTTAGGAGTAGGAAGTGTACCGTATGTATCATTAAAGCCATAAGTTATGGGTTTCTCGTATGAAACACCCTCTTCTACTTTTCCGGCTTCATACAAACGAATATTTGAGAATCTTGCCGTAACACTATTTGCACTTCCTCCAGTACCATTGTTTGTACCAAAACGGAAACGAAAATCTACATTCTTATCAGGAGTAGAAAACTCTATCGTATATGTTCCGTTTTCAGTTCTGTAAAGATTCTTGCTTGTTGCAACACTTCCATCACCAAAGGAAACCCAATTATTGGTATTGTCATAGATAAATACAAACCCTTGATGCTGTGCTGCTGTAGAATCACTACGAAATTCATCTACAGTATAAGTAAACACATAGTTTGTGTTAGGCTTAAGAGGAACGCCATAAGCAGAAGCGCTGGAATATAATGTGTAACTTTCTCCTAAAATAGCATCAGATGTGATAGTTACACTTGAGCTTTCAGAATCATATACTGCAACACCGTTGTTGATAACACCATTTTCACCAACACAACTCTTATTGTTTACCCATTCATTAAAATTGAAAAGATTATCAAGCTTTACAACTGTCTTAAGATTATTTCTTGCTGTTGTAAGGGCAGATGTGTCAACAGTTGTACTGGTAGGATTACCAAGATTCTTTGCTGCAGTTCTAAGAGCTGTCTGGTATGCAGCCCAAGAATCAGCTGTGTAGTTATCTTTGTTCAAAGATGTACTAAGAAGAATCTCTTTACGAAGATCTGCCTTATTAACAGTGGTAAATAATGCGGACCCACATGCATTAGCGTAGTTCTTACTTGAAAGATATGTACAATAACCCTGGTTTGCAACATGAATGTATTTACCGTTGATATTTGACACATCAAAAGCGGGAACCACAGTATCTCGAGATGTGGTTGCTGGCTCTGATTTATTTACGAATTGTGTCCAGCCACTGGGCGTGCTACTGTAACCTGAATCAATGTTGGTATTTGCATCACCTAAAATGTACCATGCATAATACTTTCCAAGAGAGTCTTTTTTGCTACTATTAACACGAAGTGCATCAGAACCGATCTTGAAATTAGGAATCTGATTTGTGTTGGTATATCTTGAAGAGTCTACTGTGATATAACCAAGATAACCTACAGCTCTTGAGCCGTCTGAACCACTTGTACCTTTTGCTTCAACATACAATTCTGTACTTGATTCAGTTACATAGTCGTCAGAAGACTCAGATGAACCACCCTGCAAGCCGTTCCAAAGGGGATCATACTTAAATATACCCCATGTGGTCTTATCACCACCACCGCTTGATAAAGGTGACCATGTTCCGTTAGGGGTACCATTGATACCGGTAATCCATACAGAAATTTCATTATTGTATGTTCCGGAACGTCTGGATTCGGAAACAGCACCTACTGAACGGTGGGGAGAGTAAAGAACAGAATATGCATAGTAGATTCTTGTTGAACCATCATTCATTGTTACTGTAAATTTCCATTCAGCAGTTATTGACTGTCCAGGAGAAACACCTGTCCCACTGGGGATATAAAGACCTAAAATGTCTACTATACTCATATAACCTTCAGCATCAGGGCCAAACTGAGCACCATAAGATGCACCGATAAGCTGCCCCTTGTCAAAAATAAGGTCTGCATTATATCCGCCGTAGCTTGCACCATAGGAAAGTTCAATATCACCATATCCGCTTTCAACCGTGCTGACTTCCATAGAGAAATCTGTTGCACCTGGAATATAGAAATAGATATTTGCATTGACAGACTCTTTAACAGCATCAGGCACTACTTTCTTTTCGGCCTTATTTAATGTATTGTTAACATAATACTGTCCGGCATTTGCAGCACTGCCATTAGGCTGCAGGTAAATTGTTTCAGGAACAACAATAATGGCATCGTCTGTTGATGTATATTTGCTACCGTTTACATCAAACTCTGTTGCTGCATTGACATGTGTATGGTCATGGGGTTCAACCCATACCCAACATGAAAGTATCATTAATACGGAAAGAAAAACTGAAAAAACTTTTTTGAAATTAGTTTTATTCATCAAAAATCATCCTCCTTTAAGATTTATTGCACAGCTGTATGCCGCACAAAAGGGGAAATTATCCCCTTTCCCGGGCTTTCCCGGGATTTTGTTTTGATTTTTTATTAATTTTCCGTTCGGATATGTCAGTTTATACATATCTTCGGGCTGACCTCCCCCCGAAATTTATATATATAAACACATATACGAGATTAATATAACATTTAGGGTAAATATTTGCAATATTATTTTTATTATTAAGAAGAATTTTCAATAAAAGTTTTCAATATACCGTATTATTTTTGTTAATGATACACAAATGCAATCTTTTGTTCAAAAAAACGTAACATTTCCCTTCCGATTGTAAGGGATGGCATCCCCGACATCCCGCATATGGCTGCTTAATTTACAAAACCCCCCCCAATCGGCACACATTTTCATAGCACAAAAAAAACGCAATTTTTCCCTTCCGCTTGTAGGGAATGGCGTCCCCTACAATGTTATTTTTTCAGCATAGGTCTGAAAAATAAGAAAAATCATCATATAATTCATCCTCTGCTCTAAACTAAATTCCGGGGTAGGATGGTTCTTTTTTATATATGTAAAATTGCTCACAAAACCGCTGATTTTCTATATGAATAAAAAAAAACGGTGCAGGAAAACCTGCACCGAATTCTTATGTTCAATTGCTTTTATAAGCTATAACTTAGTAAACGAAGTTATAGAACTTACAGTAGTTCCACATGTGACCTGACTTGTTGTCTACATTGAAAACAAGGATCTTAGCGTGACCGATGAGAATATCAACATCTGCTGTGTGGTCGATGGATACGAACTTACCGTCGGGAGTCATAACAGCTTCAATCTTATATCCCTTGTAGATAACGTGGATATCAGAGAACTCTGTAAGAATCTTTGTAACGGTGGGATCCTCTGTGAGGGTCTTTTCAATATCTTCCCAGTAAAGGAGAGCGCCTGTAACCTGACCAAGCATTGAGCCTTCCTTCTTGGGTGTATCTTCATCCTTCATGATGATAGTGATCTTGTAGTTGGAGCCGTCCTGTACGCAAGTAGCGGAAGCAACCTGAGAAAGGTCTGTAAGTGTCCACTCTGCAATTCTTCTCTTTGCATCATCTGAGCCGAGAGCATTAACCTGCTCTTCTGCATCAGCTTCAACTGTCATGAAAGAACCGAGAACGGATGTAACAGCACTGTTAACTGCGGAACCGCCGATGTTAACTGCGTCAACATTCTGCCATTCCTTCTTTGTGTAACCTACCTTACCTGCCTTGATGTCATCAACACCCTTCTTGTAGAAAGCTGTGATTTCAGCAGTTGTGGAAGGCATACCTGTGCCTGCAGGAGCTTCAGTAGCGGGAGCCTGTGTTGCAGGAGCCTCTGTAGCGGGAGCCTGTGTTGCAGGAGCTTCTGTAGCAGGAGCCTGTGTTGCAGGAGCTTCTGTAGCAGGTGCCTGTGTAGCGGGAGCCTGAGTTGCAGGAGCCT
>JAZRNB010000005.1:0-101012 GCA_045647985.1 Acutalibacteraceae bacterium | reverse complement strand
GAGCTTTCTCTGAATATTCTTGATATTGCACAGAACTCTGTTAAGGCACGTGCCGACACAATCAGCATCATTCTGACGGAAGAAGGAAATAAGCTTACTGTTCTTATTTCCGATAACGGCTGCGGTATGAAGGAGGAGTTCCTGAGAAACGTTCAGGATCCGTTTACCACCACGAGAACAACAAGAAAAGTCGGACTAGGTATTCCGCTTTTCAAGCTTGCTGCTCAGCAGACGGGAGGAGACATAAAAATTTCTTCCCGGCATAAGGATGAGTTTCCCGATAATCACGGAACTGAAACTGAAGCTACTTTTTTTACCGATCATCTTGATTTCACTCCTCTGGGAGATGTAGTTTCAACAATTACCGTGCTGATTCAGGGACAACCTTCAATCAGATGGATATTTGCTCATAAAACCGAAAAGGGTGAGGTTAATCTTGATACCGATGAACTGAGAGATGTTCTCGGAGATGTTCCTCTTGATACCTTTGAGGTAATTGTGTGGATAGGTGAATATCTGAAGGAGCAGTATAAGGATATTGGTTATTAATTTTAGTAATAAAAAATCAGTAAATGAAAGGAAAATTTTTATGAAGTCATTAGCAGAACTTGCAGCAATCAAAGAAAAGATGCAGAACAAAGTTGTACTTCGCGAGGGTTCATCTGATGTCAGAGTTGTAGTTGGCATGGCAACATGCGGAATTGCAGCAGGTGCAAGACCTGTTCTCAACGCTTTCGTTGAAGAGGTAAACAGCCTTGAACTCAATGACAAGGTAACAGTTACTCAGACAGGTTGTATCGGTATCTGTCAGTTTGAGCCCGTTGTTGAAATTTTCGAAGCAGGTAAGGACAAGGTTACTTATGTCAAGATGACTCCCGAAAAGGCAAAGGAAGTTGCTGAAAAGCACCTTAAGGGCGGAAAAGTTGTTGCTGAATACACAATCAGCAATATCTGATAATGTTTATAATTTCAAGTAAAATATATTGGAGGTAAAAATTATGATTCGCGCACAGGTATTAATCTGCGGCGGTACAGGCTGTACATCTTCCGGCAGCAATAAGCTTATTGCAGAATTTGAGTCACAGATCGAAAAAAACGGTCTTGTTGACGAAGTCAAGGTAGTAAGAACCGGTTGCTTCGGTCTTTGTGCACTCGGTCCCGTTGTTATCGTTTATCCCGACGGCACCTTCTACAGCCAGGTTGAAGAAAAGGACGTTAAGGACATTGTAGAAGAGCATCTTCTTAAGGGTCGTATTGTTGAACGTCTTGTTTACAATGAAGTTGCAGAAGGAACTGAAGTTGAAAACGGAAATGTTTCTCTTAATGATACAACCTTCTATGCTAAGCAGAAGAGAGTAGCTCTTCGTAACTGCGGTGTTATCAATCCTGAAAGCATTGATGAATATATCGCTATGGACGGTTATGCAGCTCTCGGTAAGTGTCTTACAGAAATGAAGCCTGAGGATGTAATAAAGGTTGTTATGGATTCAGGTCTTCGCGGACGCGGCGGCGGCGGATTCCCCACCGGTCTTAAGTGGAGCTTCACAGCTAAGAATCAGGCTGATCAGAAGTATGTTGTATGTAATGCTGACGAAGGTGACCCCGGTGCTTTCATGGACCGTTCAGTTCTCGAAGGCGACCCCCACTGTATCGTTGAAGCTATGACTATCTGCGGCTATGCTACAGGCGCTTCTGAAGGTTATGTATATGTCCGTGCAGAGTATCCCATCGCTGTTGCAAGACTTCAGAAGGCTATTGATGATGCTCGCAGCTACGGTCTCTTAGGTAAGGATATCTTCGGTTCAGGCTTTGACTTTGATCTCTTTATCCGTCTTGGTGCAGGTGCATTCGTTTGCGGTGAAGAAACTGCTCTTATGACTTCTATTGAAGGTAACCGCGGTGAGCCCCGTCCCAGACCTCCTTATCCTGCAGTTAAGGGTCTTTTCGGCAAGCCCACAACAGAAAACAATGTTGAAACATTTGCTAACATTCCTCAGATTCTTCTCCACGGTGCTGAATTCTTCAACACAATGGGTACAGAAAAATCTAAGGGCACTAAGGTATTCGCACTCGGCGGTAAGATCAACCGTACCGGTCTTGTTGAAATTCCTATGGGCACTACTCTTCGTGAGGTTATTGAAGAAATCGGCGGCGGTATCCCCGGTGGTAAGACCTTCAAGGCTGCACAGACAGGTGGTCCCTCCGGCGGATGTCTTCCTGCTTCAATGCTTGATATTGAAATTGACTATGATAACCTTGTAGCACAGGGTGCAATGATGGGTTCAGGCGGTCTTATCGTTATGGACGAAGACACCTGTATGGTTGATATCGCTAAGTTCTTCCTTGAATTTACAGTTGATGAGTCCTGCGGTAAGTGTACTCCCTGCCGTATCGGTACTAAGAGACTTTATGAAATTCTTGAAAAGATCACAAGCGGTCAGGGAACTCTTGCTGATCTTGATGAAATGGAAGCTCTGTGTAACTATATTAAGGAAAATTCTCTTTGTGGTCTCGGTCAGACAGCTCCCAACCCTGTTCTTTCTACATATAACCGCTTCAAGGATGAATATATTGCTCACGTTGTTGACAAGAAGTGTCCTGCAGGCGTATGTAAGGATCTTCTTTCAATTACAATCGTTGAAGATAAGTGTAAGGGTTGTACTCTTTGCTCAAGAGTTTGTCCTGTCGGTGCAATTTCCGGCACTGTTAAGAATCCTCATGTTATTGACCAGTCTAAGTGTATTAAGTGCGGTGCTTGTATTGAGAAATGTAAGTTCGGCGCAATTATTAAGAAATAAGGAGGTACGGAAAAATGGCTGATGTAAATATTAAAATCAACGGCAGAGATTTTACAGTTCCTGCAGGCAGCACAATTCTTGAAGCTGCACGTATTGCTGGTATTGAAATTCCTACTCTCTGCTTCCTTAAGGAAATTAATGAAATCGGCGCTTGCCGTATCTGTGTTGTTAAGGTAAAGGGTGCAAGAAGCCTTGTGGCGGCTTGCGTATTCCCCGTAAACGAGGGTATGGAGATTTATACTAATACTCCCGATGTTATCGAAGCAAGAAGAACAACTCTCAAGCTTATTCTTTCAAACCATAAGAAGGAATGTCTTTCCTGTGTTCGTTCCGGCTCCTGTGAGCTTCAGAAGCTTTGCCACGATTATGGTATTGATACTGAAACAGCTTTCGCAGGCGCAAAGACAACTTATGATATCGATGCTTCTGCTTCTCATATGTACAGAGACAACGAAAAGTGTATTCTTTGCCGCCGTTGTGTAGCAGTTTGTGAAAAGAATCAGGGTGTTGGTGTAATCGGAGCTAATGCAAGAGGCTTTGATACTCATATCGGTTGTGCATTTGAAATGCCTCTCGGTGATGTTTCCTGTATTTCCTGCGGTCAGTGTATCACTGTTTGTCCCACTGGTGCTATTGCTGAAAGAGATGATACTCAGAAGGTTCTTGATGCTATCAATGATCCCGAAAAGCACGTAATTGTTCAGACTGCTCCTGCAGTAAGAGTTGGTCTCGGTGAAGAATTCGGTTACGAAATGGGCTCAGTTGTAACAGGTAAGCTTGTTGCTGCTCTCAGAGCTCTCGGATTTGATAAGGTGTTTGATACCAATTTCTCGGCTGACCTTACAATTATGGAAGAAGCTACCGAATTCCTCGGCAGATATACTAAGAAGGAAAACCTTCCTCTTATTACTTCCTGCTCACCCGGTTGGATCAAGTTCTGCGAAACATATTATCCCGAGTTCATTCCTAATCTTTCCTCATGTAAGTCTCCTCAGGGTATGTTCGGTGCTGTTGCTAAGACATACTATGCCGAAAAGATGGGAATTGATCCCAAGAACATCTATGTTGTCAGTGTAATGCCCTGCACAGCAAAGAAATTCGAGGCTGAAAGACTTGATCATACAGCTGTTGAAGGTCTTGCTGATATCGATGCTGTTATCACAGTTCGTGAGCTTGCAAGAATGATCAAGAAGGCTGGTATCCTCTTCAATCAGCTTCCTGATGAAGAATATGATGCACCCTTCGGTCTTGGTTCCGGTGCAGGTACAATCTTTGGTGCTACCGGCGGTGTTATGGAGGCAGCTCTTCGTACAGCTTATGAAACACTTACCGGTGAAGAACTTGAAAATCTCGAGTTCAACGAAGTAAGAGGTGTTGAAGGCATCAAGGAAGCTACTTATACAATCGCAGGCAATGAAATCAGAGTTGCTGTTACATCCGGTACTGCTAATGCTAAGAAGCTTCTTAAAATGATCAAGTCAGGCGAAAAGACTTATGACTTCATCGAAGTTATGGCTTGTCCCGGCGGTTGTGTAAACGGTGGTGGTCAGCCCATTCAGCCTGCTTCTGTTCACAACAATGTTGATATCCGTGCTAAGCGTGCAGCCGGTCTTTACAATGATGATAAGAATCTTCCTGTAAGAAAGTCTCATCTCAATCCTGATGTAAAGGCTATCTATGCTGAGTATTTCGGTGAACCCAATTCTCATAAGGCTCATGAAATTCTTCACACAGGATATATCGCTCGTCCTAAGTATTAATTAAAATGAAAACGCTGTCAGTATAATGCTGACAGCGCTTTTTTATGTAGAAAATTTATGATTCTGCTGATTAGCAGTACATACTCAGCCTTCCCGTGAACGTTTTTTTATGCCTGCTATTTTTATCAGCTCGATCATGGAAAAGTAAATAAAGATTATTGCGAAAAAACCGGAAATCATTGCAAATGTATTCATAAGATAATGAACTCTGTTGATGAAAATGATGATTCTGAAAAAAACGGCAAGTATTGCAAGAATAACACTTGCACACATAAGACCTACACTGAAAATATGAAGAATAATGTCAGTTATCTTTTTGAACTTGCAGGTTGCAACACAAACGCAGAAAAATGCATAAGGAATCATCTCAATCATTGTAATGAATGGATAAGTATCCTTTACTCCGACTTCAACAAGAATCAGCTTGTTGAGAAGAAGAGATACAAAATATACGGTAGGGGGACAGATTAGTATTATCGGTCTGTCCATTGCCATGGTTATTGAATAACAGGCAAAGCAAATAGCTGCCGAAAACGGGATAATTATATCAAACACAATGTTAATTACATTCTTATCCATTAAAATCAACTGAATGAACAGACAAACGCAGCTTAAAATACAAAAAACAAGCGAATTCTTTACATTCACATTAGATTTTATAAATGCCGGCATTTCTTTAATTGGCATTTTAATCTTCCTCTTTATTTTTTTTCATTATACTACAAATTTTACCTTAATTCAATATACTTGATGGGTATTTAATATTTTTGTAATAATTAGAGCCTTATGAATAAAAATAATAGCAGGTGATGATATGCATAATAAATATGGCAGGCGCGTTATTGCTGTTTTTTCTTTTGTTGTTATTCTGTTTGCAGTACTTCTTATAAGAATATATTCTATACAGAACAGTGATTATTCAGCAGCGGCTGATATGCAGTTTTCAAGAGAAATTGTTCTATCTGAAAAACGAGGAAATATTTATGATATTAATATGTCTTTGTTGGTAAATGATATTACAGAAAAACAGTATATTATAATGTCCGATGAATCCACTAAGCATCTTACACAGTCCGGAATTGATAATGAAATTAAAAAAGGAATGTTTATTAAAATTGATGGTGGAGCTGATATTAATGAAAGTGATTATGTAAAAAGCTTTACAGGCGTAACAAGATATTCAGACAGGCTTTTATGTTCCCACATAATAGGCTATATCAACTCATCGGGCAGGGGAGTTGCAGGTATCGAAAAGTCATTTGATAAAATTCTTAGCGATGCATCAGGAAAGCTTTCTGTTGTTTTTAATGCTGATGCTTCCGATAATGCTCTAAAGGGTGACGGTATAAAGTTAAAAAATGACAATTACAGCTCAAAGGCAGGTGTTCGGCTGACAATTGATAAGAATATCCAGGAAATTGCAGAAAACGCGCTTGAGAATTCACAAATTACTACCGGAGCAGTAGTAGTGCTTGACCGTGCATCATCTGAGATTCGTGCAATAGCGAGTGTTCCTTGTTATGATGTTAAAAATATAGAAGCTTCATTATCTGATAAGAATCTTCCTTTTTTGAACAGAGCGTTATGCTCTTATCCTGTAGGTTCTGTTTTTAAACCCTTTGTTGCGGCCTCTTTGTTAAGCAAATCTTCGTTTGATGAAACATTTGATTGCAGCGGTAGTATAACAGTCGGTCAGAATACCTTTTCCTGTTATAACAATAATAAACATGGAGCAACAGATCTTAATTCAGCTATAGAAAAATCCTGCAACACATATTTCATTAATGCAGGAATAAAGACAGGCAAAGAAAAAATTGCAGAAACAGCTCAGCTTTTCGGCTTCGGAAAACGCATAGAACTTTGCTCATCTATTGTATCTGAAGCAGGTAAAATGCCCACATCGGATGAAATTGTCTCTGATGCCGATCTTGCCAATATATGCTTTGGGCAGGGAAGTCTTCTGGCGACACCTCTACAGCTTGCTGCTGCATACAATGTTCTTGCAAATAACGGTATTTATAATGAACCTTATATTCTGAAAGAGCTGATTGATTATGACGGCAAAGGATATGCTTACTATAAATCTGAAGACAGTCATACTGTTGTTAGTAATGATATAACTGAAATTATCAATAATTGTCTTTATAATAATATGCTCAACGGCACGGGAGTTAATGGAAATCCCGAAAATACAACTGCAGCAGGAAAAACCGCAACAGCTCAGACAGGAAGATATAATGAAGAAAATGAAGAAATACTCTGCACATGGTTTGCAGGATTTTTTCCCTTTGAAAATCCTTTATATACTGTAGTTGTATTTAATGAAAACGGTAATGCTGCTTCCTTGGATTGTGCCCCTGTTTTTAAGTATATTGCACAAGAGATTTCCAAGCTTGAAAATCAGCCCTCGTAAAAGCGAAGGCTGATTAATTTTCTATGTTATCATAGGCTGTAGCTGTACACCCTTAAGTGCTGAAATCATAGCTTTTTCTGTAAGACTGAAATCAGCAACAATTGATGTGGGTTTATTCTCTGCATCGTCCTGATTATAGGGTATAAAATATATGTTTTTGTAATTTAATAGTGCACCGATGTTCTTTGAAGCCCCGGAAAGAGCGTCATTGGTGGATATTGCAATGAGAACAGGTCTGCCGTTCCTGAGATGCGATTTTGCTGCCAGAGTAACAGGAGTATCTGCAATCGAGTTTGCAAGCTTAGCCAGTGTATTCCCGGTACAAGGCTCAATAATGAGAATATCAAGAAGCTTTTTAGGCCCGATAGGCTCAGCCTCTGCAATAGAAGAGATTATATGTCTTTCGCATATTTTTTCTATGCTGTCTCTGAATTCATATGCTTTTCCGAATCGGGTGTCGGTCGAATATGCATTATAACTCATTATAGGAATAATATTATGCCCGACTTCTTTAAGCTCTCTCATGGTATTTATTGCTCTTTTGAAGGTACAGAATGAACCGCATAATGCAAAACCAATGTTAAGCTTATCCATTATTTCACCTCCCGAAGTATACTGTCAATTGTCTCACCGATAATTATTCCTGCACTTTTTGGAGCTGTTTTTCCGGGTAAAGAGAAGGCTTTTATCAATGTTCTGCCGTGAAGTACACATGCATCGCCGTCAATTCCGTAGGGAGCACTTGCACTTTCAATGAATACACATGAGTTTTTGCTGTTTTTTACAGTATCGATATCAACAACAGGGAAGGGTACTGTATTTATTATTGCATCAAATCTGTCTGCGATATCAGATAATTCTGTTATATCAAAAGCCGATGCTCCGTTAACGGCAGCTTTGATCTTCTGCATTTCATTTCGCGCAAATACACTGACTTTTCCGCCGAGCTTCATAAGCTTGTCAACTGTCAAACTACCTATTCTTCCGTATCCTGTTACAGCAATGCTCATTCCGAACAATGTTGTAGGTAGCTTATCGAGTATTATTGAAATTATGCCTTCAGATGTTAACAGAGCATTTTTATAGATCAGGCTTTCTATATTGAAATAATCACAGGAGTATTTTGACTTTGCCTGTATATGCTTAGTGAAGTTAGAGGCACCCATGCCGAAGAAAACATAATGATTTTCACTAACATTGTCTGTAATATCCTTTAACTTGATTTCTTTTGAAGATAAAGGTGTATTAAGAGTTGTTCCATTTTTGCTGACCGGCAAGGGAAGAATGATTATCTCCGAAGCAAAGGCCTCAGAAATATCTTTTGCTTCACTGATATTACACTTATTCTTTCCGTGTTCTGCAGCATACATCTTGATTTTATAGCCTTTATTGCTCAGATATTCTGCAGCATATAACTGTCGTGAATCTCCTCCAATAACTGAAATAGTTTTATTCATAATTTTTCCTCCTCGCTTTATATTATGGTGTTACTTTTACGAAGTGACATAAAAGAAAAAATACTTGACAAACTATTAATGTTATCTTAAAATATATGGGAATATATAAAATGTGTTGACGAAGACAGTAGATTTTGACCGAAGGCTTAAGCGAGCAGGGGATGGTGAAAGCCCTGTGTCAGTAGGCATTATTGAAAATCACTTCTGAACAGCTGTCCGGAAATCAGTATGGACAGACGGCAGTTCACCGTTATGAGAACGACATATGTCAGTATGTTAATAGGTGGTATATAAAACAAGCTCCCTTGTCCTGTTACGGTCAGGGGATTATTTTTTTTCAGGAGGAAATGAAGATGTACGAAAAAGTGTCCACTAATCTTAATTTCGTTGAACGCGAAAAAAAGATTGAAAAGTTCTGGAAAGATAATGATATTTTCAGAAAAAGTATGGCTTCACGTGCTGACGGTGAATCATATGTATTTTATGACGGCCCTCCCACGGCAAACGGTAAGCCTCACATCGGACACGTGTTAACACGTGTTATTA
Source organism: Acutalibacteraceae bacterium (assembly GCA_045647985.1). Lineage (GTDB taxonomy): Bacteria > Bacillota > Clostridia > Oscillospirales > Acutalibacteraceae > RUG806. The sequence goes on along the minus strand of JAZRNB010000005.1, from coordinate 92,038 downwards.
AGGATATGATTCCCAGATATCATACAATGAAGGGAAAGATGGTTCCCCGAAAAGCAGGCTGGGATACTCACGGGCTTCCCGTTGAAATTGAAGTTGAAAAGCTTCTCGGTCTTGACGGAAAGGAACAGATTGAAGAATATGGTCTCGCCCCCTTCATTGATAAATGTAAGGAAAGTGTATGGAAGTATAAGGGAATGTGGGAGGATTTCTCAGGCACAGTCGGCTTCTGGGCTGATATGGATGACCCTTATGTAACATATGATAATAACTTTATTGAGTCTGAATGGTGGGCTCTTAAGACAATCTGGGAAAAGGATCTTCTTTATAAGGGCTTTAAGATTGTTCCTTATTGCCCCCGTTGCGGAACACCTCTTTCATCTCACGAAGTAGCTCAGGGCTATAAATGTGTAAAAGAGCGTTCTGCTGTTGTCCGCTTCAAGGTAAAGGGTGAGGATGCGCATTTTCTTGCATGGACAACAACTCCCTGGACTCTTCCTTCAAACGTTGCTCTTTGTGTAAATCCCGAAAATGAGTACTGTAAGGTCAAGGCTTGTGACGGTTATACATATTATATGGCAACTGCTCTTCTTGATAAGGTGCTCGGCTCTCTTAAAAGAGAAGAAGGGGAAAAGGCTTATGAAATTCTTGAAACCTTCCCCGGCACTGCACTTGAGCACAAGGAATATGAACCTCTCTTTGAATGTACGGGCAAGTCTGTTGAAAAGCAGAAAATCAAAGGTCATTATGTGACTTGCGATAATTATGTTACTCTTTCTGACGGTACCGGAATTGTTCATATAGCTCCTGCTTTCGGTGAAGACGATGCTAATGTCGGAAGAAAATACGGTCTTCCCTTTGTTCAGTTTGTTGATTCAAAGGGTGAAATGACAGAGGAAACTCCCTATGCAGGCCTTTTTGTAAAGGATGCAGACAAGCCCATTCTTGTTGATCTTGAAAAGAACGGTCTTCTTTTCGATGCTCCTAAGTTTGAACACGATTATCCTCACTGTTGGAGATGTGATACTCCTCTTATCTATTATGCAAGAGAGTCCTGGTTTATTAAGATGACTGCAGTCAAGGACAACCTTGTAAAGAACAATAATACAATTAATTGGATGCCTGAGAGCATCGGTAAGGGCAGATTCGGTAACTTTATTGAAAATGTTCAGGACTGGGGACTTTCACGTAACCGATACTGGGGAACACCTCTTAATATATGGGAATGCGAATGTGGTCACCGTCATTGTATCGGCAGTATCGAAGAATTGAAAGCAATGTCCGATAACTGTCCCGATGATATTGAGCTTCACCGCCCCTATATTGATGCCGTAACTCTTAAATGTTCCGAGTGCGGAAAGGAAATGAAGCGTGTTCCTGAGGTTATTGACTGTTGGTTTGACTCAGGTTCAATGCCCTTTGCTCAGCATCATTATCCTTTTGAAAATAAAGAACTTTTTGATTCTCAGTTCCCTGCAGACTTTATTTCGGAAGCAGTTGACCAGACAAGAGGTTGGTTCTACTCACTTCTTGCTATTTCAACACTTATTTTTGATAAGGCTCCCTATAAGAATGTTATTGTTCTCGGTCACGTTCAGGATGAAAACGGACAGAAAATGTCCAAGTCTAAGGGTAATGCCGTTGATCCCTTTGATGCTCTTGAAACCTACGGTGCTGATGCAATCCGTTGGTATTTCTACACTAACTCTGCTCCCTGGCTTCCTAACAGATTCTATGGTAAGGCTGTTCAGGAGGGACAGAGAAAGTTTATGGGAACTCTCTGGAATACCTATGCGTTCTTTGTGCTTTATGCTAATATTGACAAGTTCGATGCGACTAAATATGAGCTTGATTATGATAAGCTTCCCGTAATGGATAAATGGCTTCTTTCCCGTCTTAATTCTACCGTTAAAGAAGTTGATAATCATCTTGCAAATTACAGAATTCCCGAATCAGCTAAGGCTCTTGAAGGCTTTGTTGATGAGCTTTCCAACTGGTATGTAAGACGCGGCAGAGAGCGTTACTGGGTACAGGGACTTCCCGAGGACAAAATTAATGCTTATATGACACTTTATACTGCCCTTGTAACAATTGCAAAGGCATCTGCTCCTCTTATTCCTTTTATGGCTGAAGATATTTACAGAAATCTTGTATGCTCACTTGATAATACTGCTCCCGAAAGCGTTCATCTTTGTGATTATCCTGAAGTAAATGAGGCTTACATTGATACAGATCTTGAAAAGAATATGGAGCAAGTTCTCAATATTGTTGTTCTCGGACGAGCAGCAAGAAACGGTGCCAACATCAAAAACCGTCAGCCTCTCAGCGCAATTACCGTTGTATCTGAAAATAAGCTCAGTGAGATGTATACAGATATCATCCGTGATGAGCTTAATGTAAAGGCTGTTGATTTTGCAGATAATGCAGACGGACTTGTTTCCTATATCTTCAAGCCTCAGCTTAAGACACTCGGACCTAAGTACGGCAAGCAGTTAGGTGAAATCAGAGGTCTTCTTGAAAATCTCGATGGATCTGCTGCAAAGAGGGAGCTTGACAGCAAGGGCTTTATCACTCTTTCAATTTCAATTGGAGATATTGAGCTTTCGGCTGATGATCTTCTTATTACTGCAACTCAGATGGATGATTCCTTCTCTCTTTCAGATAACGGTGTTACTGTTTCTCTTGATACAAAGCTTACAGATGAGCTTATTGCCGAAGGCTTTATAAGAGAAATTATTTCAAAGATCCAGACAATGAGAAAGGATTCTGACTTCAATGTTACTGACCATATCAGGGTAAGTATAAATGCAGGTGAGAAATTATCTTCAATTGTAAATTCAAACGCTGCTGAAATCGCAGGAGATGTTCTTGCGGACAGCGTAACAACTGACAATACCTATTCAATTGCCAAGGAATGGGATATTAACGGTGAAAATGCTGTTATAAGTGTTGAGGTTGTTAAATGAAAAAAAAAGCTGTCCCTTTTTGGGGCAGCTTTTTTTCTTCTTGACCGAAAATACTGATATGTGATAAAGTATTTGTGTAAAACTATTAACGGAGTGATTATATGCCTTTTATTGATGTAAAACTGTCTAAAAAAATTGATAAAGCTGCAGAGTCTTCTCTTAAAGCTGAGCTTGGTAAATTTATTGAAGCCTTCCCCGGAAAAAGTGAAAGCTGGCTTATGTGCTGCATAGATTCTGATAAAAATATATGGTTCAAGGGGACTGACACAGAAGACAGTGCTTTTATTGAAGTAAAGCTTTTTGGTGCCGTAAATTCTGATAGTGCTGAAAAATTTACTTCATTAGTCTGCGAATATCTCGAAGTAAATCTCAATATTCCCGCTTCCCGTGTTTATATCCGATATGAAGGCGGAACTGATTGGGGATGGAACGGATCAAATTTTTAATTACAAAAAGGCTGCTGTAACGGCAGCCTGAATATTTTATGAAATCAAATTGTATTTTTTTAATATGTTATCAATTTTCAATCTGTTTTCAAATGACAATTCTGTCAGCGGCAGTCTTAACGTGTTATTGATATCAAAAAGCTTGCTGCTGGCATATTTAACAGGAATCGGGTTTATGTCACAAAACATTGCGATCATCAGTTTAAGGTATTTTTCGTGAAGCTTATAGGCAGATTTAAAGTCATTATTATTGCAATATAATGTTATCTTATGCATAATTTCCGGTGTAATGTTTGATGCAACGGAAACTACCCCCTTAGCACCGTGTGCCATCATTGATACCGTAAGATCATCATTTCCGCTGTAAAAGTCAAGGGAATTTCCGCATATTTCCCTGGCTTTGATAAACGCAGTTATATCAGATGAAGCTTCCTTTACCGCAACAATATTCTTATGTTCAGATAAAGCACTGTATGTTTCGGGGGCTATCGTAACCCCCGTTCTTGAGGGAACATTATATACAATGACTGGTGTTGACACTCTGTCTGCTATGTAAAAATAATGCTTGATTATACCGTCCTGAGTACATTTATTATAATAGGGAGTAACGATCAGAAGACCGTTTACTCCCTCTTTTTCAGCATCATTTGATTTTATTACTGCATCCTCGGTGTTATTTGATCCTGTCCCTGCAATTACGGGAATTTTCTTTTCGGCAGCTCTGACACTCAATCTGAATAAATTGATTTTTTCTTCCCTTGATAAAACAGGAGATTCTCCTGTTGTTCCGGAAATTACCAAAGCATCAGCACAATTATCAATCTGAAAGTGAACCAGTTTTTCAAATGCCTTATAGTCAACCTTCTTTGAATCCTCCGTAAACGGAGTAATAAGTGCTGTTGCAACACCTTCAAAAACAGTATTCTTCAAATAATATCACCGGATCAGTTTTTAGGCTCGATATAACCTTCCGCACAGAGAAGCTCAGCAGCAAGTACTGCACCGCCGGCTGCGCCTCTGAGTGTATTATGAGAAAGACATACAAACTTATAGTCATACTGAGTATCTTCTCTGAGTCTTCCGATTGAAATTGCCATACCGCCTTCAAGCTCTCTGTTAAGCTTTGTCTGAGGCATATTATCATCTGTAAAGTAATTGAGGAACTGCTTGGGAGCATGGGGAAGTGCTAACTCCTGAGGTCTGCCTGAGAAGCTGTTCCATACTTCGATAATCTCTTCCTTTGAGGGCTTGTTCTTAAATCTTACAAATACAGCAGCCATATGACCGTCTGATACAGGAACACGAAGGCACTGTGCTGTAAAGTGAGGTTTAGCAGCGGGAACGATCTCTCCGTTTTCAACCTTACCCCAGATCTTAAGGGGCTCTTTTTCGCTCTTTTCTTCTTCGCCGCCGATATAGGGGATTACATTATCAACAATTTCGGGCCAACGTTCAAATGTTTTACCTGCACCGGAAATTGCCTGATATGTACATACGAGAACATCTTCAACACCGAACTTCTCGTCAAGAGGATAAAGAGCAGGTACATAGCTCTGAAGTGAGCAGTTTGACTTAACTGCAATAAAGCCTCTCTTTGTACCGAGTCTTTCTTTCTGAGATGCAATAACATCACAGTGTTTACCGTTGATTTCAGGAACAATCATAGGAACATCAGGAGTGAATCTGTGTGCACTGTTATTTGAAACAACAGGGCATTCTGCCTTTGCGTATGCTTCTTCAAGTGCCTTGATTTCATCCTTCTTCATATCAACTGCACAGAATACGAAGTCAACGAGAGAAGCAATCTTTTCGATGTCAGCCTGAGCATCAAGTACGGTCATTGTCTTAATGCTATCGGGAAGCTCTGTTTTCATTACCCATCTGCCTCCGAGAGCATCTTCATATGTTTTACCTGCCGAACGGGGGCTTGCAGCAAGAGCAGCAATTTCAAACCAGGGATGATCGTGAAGAAGAGAAATGAATCTCTGACCGACCATACCGGTTGCACCTATAATACCAACCTTATAATGCTTATCCATAATAATACCTCCGACACAAACATTATATTCAAAAAGTAGTCTTTTGGGACTTGCGTCTTTTTGTAATTTGTGTTAACATAATTTCGATTTATAATTTTATCATCTAATTTTATTTATGTCAATTATAATATATGCAGATTCAATAAATATTGATTATCAGAATTATTAAATTTACTAATAAATTAGTTAATAAACACACAAATTGATTTATTTTTTTCGAAAATAGGATATAGGGCGATTTTTATGAAAAAAAGTGATTTTTGGTTTAATTTACCTGAGAATTTAATAGCTCAGTCACCTGCAGAGAAGCGTGACCATTCCCGTCTTCTTGTTATCGGTAAGAGTTCAGGAAATCTTCAGGACAGACATTTTTATGATATAATTGATTACCTGCACGAGGGAGATTGTCTTGTTCTCAATAACTCGAAGGTGTTGCCGGCGAGGCTTTACGGAATTAAGCAGGGAACAGGAGCTAATGTAGAATTTCTTCTTCTGAAAAATAAAGGTGATGATGTCTGGGAATGTATAGCAGGACCGGGTAAGCGAGCTAAAGAGGGCAGTATATTTGTTTTCGGTGACAATGTTCTTACAGGTGAAGTCATAAGTGTTCTGGAAAACGGAAACAGACTTGTAAAATTCAGATATGACGGAATGTTTCTTCAGCGTCTTGAGGAAATCGGTGAGATGCCGCTTCCTCATTACATAACAAAAAAGTTGGAGGATAAAAACCGCTATCAGACTGTTTATGCAGAAAATGACGGCTCCGCTGCCGCTCCTACGGCAGGACTTCACTATACACCTGAGCTTCTTGAAAAAATTAAGGAAAAAGGCGTAAAAATCGCTTATGTAACACTTCATGTGGGAATAGGAACCTTCAGACCTGTCAAAGCAGAAAATATTGAAGATCATGATATGCACTTTGAAACATATTTTATATCTCCCGAGGCTGCTCAGGCAATTAACGAAACGAAGAAAAACGGCGGCAAAATTGTATGTACGGGCACTACATGCTGCAGAACCCTTGAATCCGCCTGTGATGAAAACGGCTTCATAAAGCCCTGCAGTAATTCAACCAACATATTTATTTATCCGGGATACAGATTTAAGTGCATTGATACGCTTATTACTAATTTTCATCTGCCTGAAAGCACTCTGATTATGCTTGTTTCTGCCTTCTGCGGTAGAGAAAATGCACTAAACGCATATAAGCATGCTATTGAAAACGAATACCATTTCTTTTCCTTCGGCGATTCTACAATAATTACAGATGAGATATGATGAGGTGAATTATGTATAGATTAATAAAAAAAGAAGGAAATGCACGCAGAGGTGAGTTCACTACAGTACACGGTACTGTACAGACTCCGGGTTTTATGAATGTTGCAACAACTGCGGCAATTAAGGGTGGACTTTCTGCTCTTGATCTTGAAACAATCAACTGTCAGGTTATGCTTTGCAATACTTACCATCTTCACGTCAGAACAGGTGATAAGGCTATAAAAGAGATGGGTGGACTTCACAAGTTTACAGGATGGAAAAAGCCTATTCTTACAGATTCAGGCGGTTTTCAGGTTTTTTCACTTGCAAAGCTCCGTTCAATAAAGGAAGAAGGCGTATATTTTAATTCCCACATTGACGGAAGAAAGATTTTTATGGGTCCCGAGGAAAGTATGCAGATTCAGTCAAATCTCGGATCAACTATAGCGATGGCTTTTGATGAATGTGTTGAAAATCCTTCAACTCACGATTATTCAATGAAATCCTGCGAAAGGACAACCCGTTGGCTTTACAGATGTAAAGAAGAACACGAAAGACTTAATGCTCTTCACGATACGGTTAATAAAAATCAGCTTCTATTCGGCATAAATCAGGGCTGTACATTTGCTGATTTAAGAATTAAGCATATGCAGGAAATTGCAAAGCTTGATCTTGACGGCTATGCCATCGGAGGTCTTGCTGTAGGAGAGCCTGCTGAAGTTATGTATGAGATTGTTACAGCTGTTGAGCCTCATATGCCCGCTGATAAAATCAGATATCTTATGGGAGTAGGTACTCCCGTTAATATTCTTGAAGGTGTTTATCGCGGTGTTGACCTTTTTGATTGCGTTATGCCCTCACGAAATGCAAGACACGGTCATCTGTTTACCTGGAATGGTATCATTAATATTAATAATGCCTGCTTTGAGAAGGATATTCTGCCTATTGATCCGAGTTGCGACTGTCCTGTATGTCGCAATCATTCAAGAGCGTATGTAAGACATCTTCTTAAAGCTAAAGAGGTTTTAGGACTTCGTCTTGCCGTTATGCATAATCTTTATTTCTATAATTCATTGATGAAAAAGATCAGAGAAGCCCTTGATAACGGTACTTTTGAGGAATTTTATAATAAATATGTAAATATCCTTGATAAAAGAGCACCGCTTATATGAAATAAATTCATAAAAGCACTTGAAATATAGATTAATATTTGGTATAATTCATTCATTATGTAATTTGGAGGAAATCTAATGTTATTTGATGTAGCAAATTTATTATGTATGGGCACAGGTGCCGCAGGTACAGGCACTGAAGCTACTAAGAGCAATCCCTTAACCATGATTCTTATGATGGGCGGTATGCTCGTTGTTATGTACTTCCTGATGATAAGACCTCAGAAGAAGAAGCAGCAGGAAGAACAGAAGCTTCGTGATTCAGTTCAGATTGGTGATGAGGTAACAACAATCGGCGGTATCAACGGCAGAGTAGTTACCGTTAAGGAAGATTCCATTGTTCTTGAAACCGGTGCTGACAGAACCAAGCTTAAGATTATGCGCTGGGGTATTCAGACTAATAATACAGCTAACGAAAGAGCAGAAAGCGAAAAGGCTGCATTTGAGGCTGCTAAGGCTGCTGAAAAGGAAGAAAAGAAGGCTTCAAAGAGAAGAAGCAAGAAAAGCGACGAAGAATAAATTTTTACTGCAACAGATTATTTCTGTTGCAGTTTTTTTGTACTAAAAATTATATTGAAAGCATATGTTTTCATTGGATGATTCAAAAAAGGAGACAACTTATGAAACGTAAAAATGCTTTAAGAATAAAAAAAACCTGGCAGTCGATCACAGCAGGAATTGTTACAGGAATTATAATTACCGTTCTCATCATTATGCTGCTTGCAGGTTTTCTCGTAAAATATGATATTCCTCTGAATTCAGTTAAATTTCTTCTGTTTATTCCCGCTATTATATCTGGCTTTTTTGCAGGAGCTGTCACGGGAAAGTATGTCCGATCAAAAGGATTTTTATGGGGGTTCGTTTCTTCGGTTTCTGTTGCTGTAGTTTTATTAATAACCTTGCTGCTGATAAATAGCTTTTCTGTCAATCCGATTATAATTCTTCTGATACCTGTTTATGCAATTTCGGGAAGTATTGGCGGAATTATTACTTCAAATATGAAATAGGGAACAGGGAAGTATGAAAAAACATAAAATTACAACAAGATCATTTTCATTTGATCTCAGGAAAATTATCGGGCTGATCTGTACATATAATGAGTATATTGCGTTGACAATATTATTCGCCTGCGGTCTTATTGGGGGAACTGCCTTTATAGTTAATTCTCAGAATTTCAGGAGCATTTTTGAAATTCTGTTAATTGATGATAACAGCTTCCGCAAAAATCTTATCCGTGGATTGTTTGAGATATTTTTTGTTCTGACAATAAACTTTTCTATGGGACTTTGTCTTGTCGGAGCTCCGTTTATCTGTATATTAACAGTAGCTGAGGGAATATATATTTCTGCCTTATATTCTTATAGAATATATGTGAACGCTTATGACAATTTTTTTGAGCTTATAATATGCGAGATACTGTTCTATATTATTCTTTATATTTTGTATACTGCTTCGCAGTTTACTTCATTAAAAATGTCAGGTGAGCTTAAAAATTACCTCATTAGCAGAAGTAATCCACCGGGATACAAGGAATACCTTATTAATTATCTGATTCTGTTTTTTTCCGCAATAATAACTGTCTTAATTAAATCCGCAATTAATTGCAGAATCTGACAAAAAGAGGGGACTTACCGATTTATAAACGGCAAGTCCTTATTTTTTGTCTGTGTCAAATGTTGAAAGGGGATTGGCATTTACCGCGTCCTTGATTTTCTCATTGACTATATGAGTATATATCTGTGTTGTATTAAGGCTTTCATGACCGAGCAGTTCCTTAAGCTCAAGAACATCGACTTCACCTGTCTGATACATAAGAGTTGCTGCAGTATGGCGAAGCTTATGGACAGAAAAGCCCTGTCCGCCAAGGCCTGCTTTTTCTAAGTACATATCAACTATATGCTGTACAGTCTTTATACTTATTCTTGTATGTCTGTTGGACAGAAAAAGAGCATCCTTATCCTTGACACCGTCCTTCGGACGAACATTCATATAACGCTTTATTGAAAGAATACAGGCCTTATTAAGATAAACAGTTCTTTCTTTGTTACCTTTACCCGTAATTACCACCGAAGCAGAATCATCTGTGTATTTTATTGCATTATAATTAATAGAAACAAGCTCAGAAAGACGGAAACCACAGTTCATAAATAGAGTGAGGATACAGTAATCACGCTCTTTATTCGGGCCCTCCACACTCATTAAAAGCTTCTGCGCCTGTTCAATTGTAAGGTATTTAGGAAGGCTTTTTTTTAGCTTGGGGGAGTCAAGGCTGATCATCGGATTATCCTCAATAACAGCATTAACCTTAAGATATTTGAAAAAGGAACGTATTGCTGATGACTTTCTTGCACGTGCGCGCTCCTTGTTTCCGCGGACTTCCTTGCAGTAAGACAAAAATCGATAAGCGTCATTAAGAGTAATTGTACTGTAGTAATCAGGTTTTAATAAAGTGATATCAACGGAATCCAATTCTTCATCTGAAAATTTTTTCTTTTCAGATGAAATAATCAGATACCGCAGAAAAAGTCGCAGATCAAGACAATATTCATTTAATGTAAGCTCAGATTTATTTTTTACATTAGATTGATAGTATATAAACTGAACAACAGTTTGCGGAAGAGTTGAGAGATAGTTCTGATTCATTTTAAGTAAAATATGTTCCTTTATTTTGTAAATAAACACAACAGATAGTAGTGCTGAAAAATTTATACAATTATACAAAATTAATATTTTGTATAATTCAGGGGAGTATAACAAATAATTTTCACGTACTTTTATAACTGAAATACGAATTTCTTCAAATGTTCTGTTATTTTGTGTATTTTCTAATTACGGCTGTAATTGCAATGCTTAATACGATTACAGTTAATGTAGCTCTGAAATTTGCTGCTGAACGGATTTCTTTTTTCATTATAATTCCTCACATTATATCTTATTTTGTTGATTCATAATAAGCACTTCGGATATTATTAACGCCGACAATTTCAATCTGATTATAAAAATCTTTCGGCAATTCTTTTATGTTATGTTCAGATATAATACATTTCTTAAAGCCGAGCCTTATAGCTTCTTTAATGCGTAATTCAGCAAAGCTTACGCTTCTTATTTCACCTGCAAGTCCGATTTCACCGAATGCAATGCAATCATCTCTGATAACTTCATCCTTCAGACTTGAAATCAGAGTTAATGCTACGGGTAAATCAGATGCAGGCTCATCAATTTTAAGACCGCCCGCAACATTGACAAAAATATCACAATTACCCATAAAATAGCCTGCACGCTTTTCTATTACAGCTATAAGCAAGGACATTCTGTTATAATCGAAGCCTGTTGACATTCTTCTCGGAGTGCCGAATCCCGATTGGCTAACCAAACCCTGAACCTCTGCTAAAATCGGTCTTGAGCCTTCAATTACAGATGCAATGCACGAGCCGGATACATTGTTGGGTTTACCTGAAATTAATGCCTGTGAGGGGTTTATAACCTCCTGCAACCCTTTATCATTCATTTCAAATACGCCGATTTCATTGGTTGACCCGTATCTGTTTTTTACTGCTCTTAATATTCTGTAAGAGAGATTTTTTTCGCCTTCAAAATAAAGAACACAGTCTACAATATGCTCAAGCACCTTAGGCCCGGCAATATTACCGTCCTTGTTGACATGGCCGACAATAATTATAGGAATATTAAGTGTTTTTGCATATCGCATAAATAGATTTGAGCATTCCCGAACCTGAGTGATGCTGCCCGGCAAAGAATTAATTTCTCTGATAGCCATTGTCTGAATTGAGTCAATGATTACAACATCAGGATTCGAGCTTTTTATGTATTCACAAACAGCTTCAGCATCTGTATCACATATAACAGTGAGATTTTCAGATGTAACTCCGATTCTTGAGGCTCTGATTTTCAGCTGGTGCGGAGATTCTTCACCCGAAACATAAAGCACACTCCGATGCTGTCCCAAGGATTGAGTTGTCTGCAGTAATAATGTTGACTTACCGATACCCGGATCACCGCTGAGCAGCACCACAGAGCCCTTTACAAGCCCTGAGCCTAATACTCGATTAAGCTCATTGATGCCCGTGCCATATCTATGCTCGGTACAGTCCTCAATATCTGTAAGCTTCATAGGCTTCAAATTAACAGCAGAGAAAGCTTTGTTGTTTTCTGATTGTACAAGCTGTTCTTCAAGAGTATCCCATTCACCGCAGTCAGGGCACTTCCCTGCCCATTTAGGCGTTGAATAACCGCATGAAGAGCATATAAATGTAGTTTTATTTTTCTGAGCCATAATTTTTCCTTTATGATATTAAAAATTGAATTATTCCCTTGGTAATAAAATATGAAAATTGTGACTGATATTCAGGACTTTTCAGCATTGACAGCTCGTTAAAATTCGACATAAAGCCGCATTCAACCATAACAGACGGACGATCTGCCTTATAAAGAAGAAAAATGCTGTCATCAGTTTTTTTGATTTTTCTGTTGTTTTCGGGCTGAAGAAAGTTTTTTACGGTAAATTGCAGTATTTTTGACAGAGATTCAGATTCAGGAAAGCTTCGATCGTAGAATATCTGTGTTCCGTAATATTTTTCAACCGAAAACATATTCTGATGAATGCTCAGAAGAACAGAATTATCATAAGAGTTAATGATTTCGTGTCTTTTATGAATATCGGAGGCTTTTCTTTTTCTGATGGTGTCAAGAGATGTATCTCCTACACTGCAGTCAGAGTCACGGATAATTATATAATCTATTCCGAACAAATCAAAATAGAGGGAAATGTTATTACAGAAAGAAAGATTAAGATCCTTTTCAAGTGTGCCGTCAAATGCAACTGCTCCGCCATCCTCTCCGCCGTGACCTGCATCAAGAACAAACTTATATCTGTCAAATTCTGAGACCTCTGTTCCGATAACAGAAATAATATTTTCTTCGGTTTTTTTGATAATGGTCAGAATACATAAGCAGAACAGAATTACACTTAATATAATCGCAGCAGCATCCTTCATTAAATCACCCTTAAGCTTTATTTAATAAAGGATATGCCGGATAAAATGTTAAATTTACCTGATGTTGAAAAGTTTTCTGAATTTTTTCTGAAATCTCAAAATATAAAGCTGCTGCAATCTCATAAAAAGAACGTCATAAGCAAGAAATAATACATTCATCAACAATGCAAAGAATATTGTAAAAATGATTCCGTCTTCGGAAAAATCACTCATATCCAGCGCCAACACATACATACAGAGCAAAAAAGAAATTATACAGCAGGCATTGAAAGCAGATAATTTAATGAAATATCTCAGAAGCAGGTTTTTGATGTTTTTGTTGAGAAAAAATCCGAGAATGGGATAGAACCCGAAAAACATTGCATAAAACACGGCTGCTTCTTTGTCAGCAACAACAAAAGCCGAAATAAGACATACGGACAGATATGTTCCTGCCGCCCATTTGTATCCGATCTCAAATATCACAGGCAAAAGCAAAAGTCCGCTGAAAACGGGAGCCGTATAAACCAGAAAGGGAGAAAGATAAGTTGAAAGCATTATAACGACTGATAACGCAGAAACAATTCCGCATAATGCAGCCTTCGAACTTTCCCGCAATACGTTACGCTCCTTTCAGATAAATTATACAAAATCATTATATCATCAAATGTACATCTTTTCAACAAAATTATTATATAAAAGACAGGCATTTATTGAAGAAGATAACATATAATTGACTATATCTTTCGGAAAGGGTGAATATAATGCTTGAAATTCTTGCGGGAATAATATTTCTCGCTCTTCATCTTGATAATTACGGAATTTTTCCACCTCCGTTATCAACATCTGAAGAAGAAAAATATATAAATCTGCTTGCTGAGGGCGATAAAAGGGCCAAGGATCTGCTTGTGAAACATAACCTTAGATTGGTAGCACATATCCTTAAAAAATTCACTATAAGCGAAAATGACAACGAGGAGCTCATATCCGTAGGAACTCTGGGGCTGATAAAGGCTGTAAATTCCTTTGATAATTCAAAAGGTGTAAGGCTTGCAACTTATGCATCCAGATGTATAGAAAATGAAATTCTTATGTTTTTCAGGAACAGAAAGAAAACCTCACTTGACATTTCTCTTGATGAGCCCATTGAAACGGATGCAGAAGGCAACCCTCTGACACTGATTGATATAATAGCAATTGAGGACAATGTTGCAGATGAATGTATTACAAAGAGTAATATTAAGTTGCTTCACAGATTTATTGAAGAAATCAAAAATGACCGTGAAAGAAATATAATTATAATGAGATACGGACTGGATGGGAATGAGCCGAAAACACAGCATGAAATAGCGGAAATTTACGGTATATCAAGGTCATATGTCAGCAGACTTGAAACAAAAATCATCAAGAAGCTGCGCAAAAAATTTGATGTATCTTTATAAAATTGTTGATGTGCCGATTAAATAATGATATTATATAAAAAATACCAGAACGGAAGTGAATTTATGAGAGAATATCTTGATAAGTTTGATCTTGTAACAGATGAAATTACCGATCCTTCTCAGGTTTTTGTTTATGAAGGATACAGATTTTCGGTTATCACCCCAAAACTGCTTCGTATTGAAAAACAGAAAGACGGAAAATTCTGCGACTACCCTACTCAGTCTGTGATAAACCGTAACTTCTGTACCGTAAAAATGAATGGAAGCGTTCATAGCGGCATTGTTACAATTGTTACTGATTCTGCCGAGTTTAACTATAATGTTGACAAGGATGTTATGTCTTTTGTTAAGCTTTCTGATGGAAGGATTGTCAGGGATTTCAGAAAAGGAAATCTGAAAGGTACAACAAGAACGCTTGATAATGTCAACGGCAGAACAAAACTGGGAGACGGAGTTATATCTCTTTCCGGTGTCGCAGTGCTTGATGACAGTAAATCACTTATTCTGAAGAAAAACGGTAAAATCCTTCCCCGTGAAGCAAAAGAAAGTGATCTGTATTACTTTGCCTACGGCTACAATTACCGTGAGGCTGTAAAGGATTTATTCAATCTTACGGGCAACACTCCCCTTATCCCCCGCTTTGTTCTCGGTAACTGGTGGAGCAGATACAAAGCTTATACCCAGGATGAGTACACATCTCTGATGCAGAGATTCATTGATGAAAAAATTCCCGTTACTGTTGCAACAATTGATATGGATTGGCATTGGGTTGATGTTGTTAAAAAATTCGGAAAAGACGCGATTGATAACGGAAACAGAAACAATCTATTTGAATATTTTTATAATGTCGTACTTCCCGGATGGACCGGATATTCATGGAATACCGATTTATTCCCGGATCATAAGTCTTTCCTTAAATGGCTCGGCGACAACGGTTTTAAGGTAACAATGAACCTTCATCCGGCCTCAGGATGCAAGTTTTATGAAGACGCATATGAAGATTTCTGTGATTATATGGGAATTGACAAAAGCTCAAGACAACAGATCAGCTTTGATATAACCGATGAAAAGTTCATAGAGGGTTATTTCAGATTTTTGCATCATCCCCACGAAGCCGAGGGCGTTGATTTCTGGTGGATTGACTGGCAGCAAGGAAAGAACACTGCTGTCGAAGGTCTTGATCCCTTATGGGCACTTAATCATTATCATTCGGGTGATATCGCGCGTGACGGAAAGCGTCCTCTTATTCTTTCAAGATTTGCCGGAGCAGGTTCACACAGATATCCGCTCGGTTTCTCCGGTGACACGGTTCAGACCTGGGAATCCCTAGATTTTCAGCCTTATTTTACTGCAACTGCATCCAATATCGGCTACAGCTGGTGGAGCCACGATATCGGCGGTCATTGCAGAGGCTACAGAGATGATGAGCTGTATCTCAGATGGCTTCAGTACGGCGTTTTCAGCCCGATAAACCGCCTTCATTCCACTTCAAATGAGTTTATGGGAAAAGAGCCATGGATGTACAGTAATTTTGTTGAAGAAAATGCCATAAAATTCCTTCGATTAAGACATCGCCTCATACCTTATATCTATTCAATGAACAGATTGACGGAAAAGAACGGAAAATGCCTTATTGAGCCTATGTACTATTCTTCCCCCCGCGATGAACGAGCTTACAATTGCCCTAATGAATATATGTTCGGAACAGAGCTCATTGTCTGTCCTATAACCAAAAAATGCAACAATATCACAGGTCTTGCAGGAACAAAAGCATTCCTGCCGAAGGGTAGATATACAGATATTTTTACAGGAAGAATTTATAACGGAAACTGTGAAGCATTTCTTTTCCGTGATCAGTCATCAATACCTGTTCTCGCAAAGGAAGGCGCAATTATCCCTCTTGCTGTTGAGTGTGAAACAAATTCAACTAAAAATCCCGATAAGCTTGAGCTGCTGATTTCAAGAGGAAATAACAGCTTTACTCTTTACGAGGATGATGGTGAAACATTGAATTATAATGACGGAGCCTTCTGCGAAACTATCTACTCTGTATCTGATTATGATAATACTGTAATTTTTACTGTTTCACCTGCTGTCGGTGATAAATCCTTAATCCCGTCAACAAGAAATTATATTCTATCTTTTATTGATATTGCAGGGTGCAATAGTATTACTATCAGATCAAACGGTAAAGACAAGGATTACTCGATAATCCGTGACAGAAACATCTTAAAAATTGAAATTTCAGATATTAAAGCCGAAGATGAGATTACGGTTACTCTCAATAACTATGTCAGAAAGGTAAATCCGCCTAAATCACAGCTACTTACAGAGCTTATCTCAAAGACCCGAGGTTCAAATGATAAAAAGTCCTTGAAATATACAGCTTTCATAAAAAAAGGTGTACCTGCAATCATTCCAAAGGATCTTAAAAAGCCCGTGAAAGAGCTTGATGAGCTGGTATATTGATAATTTAAAAAGCACCCTTTAGAGGGTGCTTATTTTTTTATATATACAGGCGGTATATCATATTCCGGATTACCATCAAGAGGACACGGGAGACATAAGTTAAAAAGCTTTCCCGCAAATACATCTGACTGAACATCAATTGCGCTTATGCAGTTGTTTGTATCAACCTGCGAAATGTTTGTAACAACAGGAATTTCAGCTGATTTTCGCATTGTATTAAGTAAAGCTCTGCCCTTTTCGTTGAAAGCAAGTACTCTTATGTACTGTAAAGGTGCATTTAAGTGATTTTTTGTAATGCCAAGGCAAGCAGAAAGCATTATTTGTCGAAGCCTTGAATGTGTAAAGCTTTTGCTCTTTACATAATCACATAAATCATTAATGCAGTTAGTTTTTCTTAAACCGTCAACAATTCTGTTTTCCAGGCCTCCTGTTACATTATTGTATTTTATAAAGTCAGATGTATTCTGAGAAAGCAATCTCGAAAACTCTATCAGTTCAAATTTTTCTTGAGATGCGGGGAAAATGCCCGATGAATATGCTGTTAGCAATTCATTGAAAACTGCTTCAGGAACCAGCTTTTTAATTTCATATATTCTGTTAATTATATCATCACGAGAAATTTCATCATAAATTATGCTTCTTATATTGCCTGCACTTGCGAAATCGTCACTGATTTCAATACTATCGTGCATAGCACCTTTTCTTTTTACGGCAACGGCGGGTGCTTCGGGAAAAAACTTATCCCTTGCATTAAGATATTCAAGAGCAAGAATATTATTCGCATCATTAAGCACAGTGGAAAGATTATCCCCTGAATGATTTAAAAGAAATAACGCTTTTGCCTTCGGATAGCTTATACCCTCGGTCAGACATTTATTGGTAAATTCCTCAGCCTCTCTACTGAATATAATATCCTTTGCTTTACTTAACAAATCAATATCATCCTTCGCTCCGAAGGAAATGAAGCCTTCTATTCCCGTTGCCTTAGCGGTTTTTACAAATCCTTCAGCAAAATATGATGCAGTGGAAACAGCAAATTTAAGCGGTAATTCAATTACGAGATCTGCGCCTGACAGAATTGCAGTTTTTGCCCTTATGTGCTTCTCTGCAACGGCAATTGAGCCTCTCTGAACAAAATTTCCGCTCATAATACAGACAACATTATCGGCACCGTGTTTTCTTGTTTCTTCAATATGGTGCCGATGTCCGTTATGAAACGGATTATATTCACTTGCGATGAATGCAGTATTCAAAAAAATCGCTCCAAACATAACAAAAGACTTGAAATCATTACAGAATAATAATATAATACAGTGTGGTTAAAAAAATATCAATATTTTTTGGAGGTAAATATGAAAATTCTTGTTATTAACTGTGGAAGCTCTTCATTAAAGTATCAGCTTTTTGATATGGATACTAATGAATTACTTGCCAAGGGCATCTGCGAACAGATTGCCGGCGAAAGCACCTTTACACATAAAGTACCTGCTGACGAGACAAAGAACTGCAAGGAAGTTCCTATGGCAATGGCTGACCATTCCGCTGCTATCAAAATTGTTATTGAAGCTCTTACCAGTGCAGACAGAGGTGTGCTCACTTCTATGTCTGAAATTACTGCTGTCGGACACAGAGTTCTTCACGGCGGTGAAAAATTCAGCGGCTCAGTGCTTGTAACAGATAAGGTAAAGGAAGCTATCAGAGAATGCTTCGATCTCGGACCTCTTCATAATCCTGCAAACCTTATGGGTATTGAATCCTGTGAAAAGGTTATGCCCGGTGTTCCCCAGGTAGCCGTGTTTGACACAGGCTTCCATTCAACAATGCCCGATTATGCATATATGTATGCTCTTCCTTATGAGTATTATGAAAAGTACGGTATCCGTCGTTACGGCTTCCACGGTACATCTCACAGATTTGTCAGCAAGAGATGTATAGAGCTTCTCGGCGGCAATGCGGAAGGAACAAAGATTGTAACCTGTCATCTCGGAAACGGCTCATCAATTTCTGCCGTTCAGGACGGCAAGTGCCTTGATACAACTATGGGCGTAACTCCCCTTGAAGGCATTATGATGGGCACAAGATGCGGCTCAATTGACCCTGCCATTATTCCCATTATCATGAAAAAAGAAGGTCTGTCACCCGATCAGATGGATGCTGTTATGAATAAGAAGTCAGGTATGCTCGGTGTTACTCAGAAGACAAGTGACAACAGAACTATCGAAGATGATGCTAAGAAGGGCAATGAAAGAGCAAAGCTTGTTGAATCTATGCTTTGTCATCAGCTTACCAAGTACATCGGTGGCTTTGCTGCTGCTATGGGCGGCGTTGGTGCTGTTGTATTTACAGGCGGTATCGGCGAAAATAATCCTCATTATCGTACAAGAGTTGCTGAAAAGCTTGGTTTCCTCGGTACTGCTATTAATGAAGAAGCAAATTCAAAGCGCGGTGAGGAGCTTGAAATATCAGTTCCCGGTTCAAAGGTTAAGCTTTTCGTTATTCCTACAAACGAAGAACTTATGATTGCTCAGGATACATATGAAATCGTAACTGCTCTTTAATCTATATATGAAAAGCAAGTGCATACTCTGTACTTGCTTTTTTTGTTTTCGGAGATATAATGCGTATAGTTTTAGCTACACTGAATTCAAAATTCATACATTCAAATCTTTCGCTTTGGTGTCTTAAAGCGGGCATCGAAGCCTTTTGTACACAAAAGCATGACATTACCGTAACAGAATCTACTGTCAATTCCGACACAGAAAGCTTTATCGAAAAAATTTGCTCTGAATCTCCCCAACTAATCGCCTTTTCCTGCTATATATGGAATATTGAAAGAATTCTTTCGGTAACAAGTGAAATAAAAAAGCGTATTAATTGTAAAATTGCTCTCGGCGGTCCGGAGGTTGAATACAGACAAGAGGATATACTCAGAAATAACTGTGATGTCGATTATGTTGTTTCGGGGGAAGGAGAATGGTCTTTTTCTTCTTTGATAAATTCATTATCATCAGATGCCGAAAAAACCTTTTCCGAGGGCATCAGTTATCTTAATAATGACGAATTTATTTCTGTTCCGCCTGAAATTCATAAAGCCTCTCCCCCTTCACCGTATTGCGAAGAATATTTTAATAGACTTAACGGAAGAATTGCCTATATAGAAGCAAGCCGTGGCTGTCCGTTCAGCTGTGCATACTGTCTTTCAGGGCAACTATCAGGTCTTCGGTATTTTGATGAGTCAACAGTATTTGAAAATATCATTAAGCTGTCTCACAGCGGAACAAAAACAATTAAGTTTATTGACAGAACATTTAATGCTGATGTAAAACGAGCAGACAGAATTCTCGGATTCATAAAAGATAATTACGGAAAAGCGATTTGTGAAAATGTCTGTTTTCACTTCGAAATTGCAGCCGATATTCTGAAAGAAAGCACCCTGAAAATTCTATCTTCTATGCCCGAGGGGCTTTGTCAGCTTGAAATAGGCATACAGAGCTTCAATCGTGATACACTTTTTTCAATTAACCGAAAATCGGACTTGGAAAAGCTTACTGAGAATATCAGAAGACTTGTTTATTTCAGAAATATGCATATTCATATCGATCTTATTGCAGGACTTCCTTATGAAAATATTGATAGCTTCAAAAATAGCTTCAATAAGGCTTTTTTTCTTAAAGCCGATATGCTTCAGCTCGGCTTTCTGAAACTGCTGTTTGGTGCTGAAATGAGAAAAAATGAAGCCGATTTCCCTTGCTGCTACAAAAAAGAGCCCCCATATGAAATTATATCAAATCGTTGGCTGTCTGAAGAAGATATTGTAACCTTGAAGTGCTGCGAAGAAGCTCTTGACAGATTATCAAACAGCGGACGGTTCACAATAACCTTAAGCTACCTTTTCGATGAATTGAAGCTCGATCCGTTTGATACTTTCTGCAGTTTCGGAAGAGCATATGATTTTAACGGTATGAGCCTATCGGATTTAGTTGAAAAGGTCTGGTTATTTTTCAAAGATAAATGCAATGAAGATAAACTCAGAGAGTGTATTCTCAGTGATATATATTCTTTACCTGTTAACATTCACATTCCTGATTCTGTTGTGCTGTATAATCCTATGTATAAGCGGATTAAGAAAAAATATACGGAGTTGTTGCATAAGAATGTCCGCATTGTCATCCTGAATTCCGAAAACCGAATATTAGTTATTCATACTGACAAAACAGATAAAATTACAGGACGATATTTCTCTGAATATTTTGACAGCTAAATATAAGTTTCTCTACCATAAATATACAAAAGAGGATTCCTATGGAAAATAAAAACTTTTCAAAAATTATTAAGTTATTGCAGATAGCATCAGGAATACTGATGCTCGGAATGGTCATACTCTGTATCATTCTTATGAATAAATACAATATTAAGGTCACCAATATACCGCAGCTTGCTCAGATGATTCAGGGCGGCACATTTATTATGGCACTTGCAATTATTGCGTTTTCTGTTGTCAAATCATTTGCTCTGGTATTCCCTCCTGCAGTTGTATTCTCAGTTTGCGGATATCTTATGCCGAATTATTTTATAGGTGTACTGATAAATATCGTTTCTGTATTTTTAAGCCTTTCTGTTCCGTGGTTTCTCGGTAAATTTACCGGCTCGGGAATGGTCGATGCACTTAAAACAAAGTTTAAGGCAGTAAAGAAAATTGATGATTTTGCAGGTGCAAATGAAGCACAGATGACCTTTGTTGTTAAGCTTTCGGGGCTTCTTCCCGGAGACCTTTCAAGTCTGCTTTTCGGTGCAATGAATGTATCTTATAAGAATTATATGATCGGCGCAAATCTCGGAAATCTTCCTCTTGTTCTTGTGTATACCGGCTTCGGAGTTGCACTCAGAAGCGTCGGTGAAAAGCCGTGGCTTGCCGCCATACCCGTTGCAGCAATTATTGTATTTGTTATAATTTCAGGCTTTATCACAAAAAAGATTATAGCCGATAACAAAAAGAAACAGAACACATAATTATAAACATAGTCACTGAGATCAATTCAGCGGCTTGCTTTTTCATACATAAAAAAACGGACACCTTTCGGTATCCGTTCTGGCAGGGGCAGAAGGGCTCGAACCCTCGGCACGCGGTTTTGGAGACCGCTGCTCTACCAACTGAGCTATACCCCTATTTACAATGCTGAAACCTGAAAATTGGTGGGGCATCAGGGACTCGAACCCCGGACCAACCGGTTATGAGCCGGTTGCTCTAACCAACTGAGCTAATGCCCCGTTTCAAGCTGCTTGATTATTATATAGGTATTCAAATAAAAAGTCAAGCACTTTTTACTATTTTTTTGAAAAAGGTATCACAAAAAAACAGGACTGCATTTTTCAGCAGTCCTGTTAAAATTACATCAGTTCACATATAAGTTTTGAAAACTCAAGCGGATCGTTAATTGTCATTCCACCGATAAGTTTTGCCAGATTATACAGAAGCTTAGAATAGTCCGCAAGCTTTTCCTTATTCTCAGCAAAAAGAGTTTTTAGTTTACCTGCAATGGGATGATCGATATTGATTTCAAGAGCATATTCTGCCCTAATATCCTTAGCATCCGGCATTGATCTGAGAAACTTTTCCATTTCAGAAGATATCTGACCTTCATTTGTAAGGCATACAGGATGTGACTTAAGCTTATTTGTAAAGCGTACAGCAGTTATATCAGAAATTGTCTCTGCCATATAAGCAAACATATCAGAATTTGCTTCATTTTCGGCCTTAATTGTGTTTTTCTCCTCATCTGTTGAAAAGTCCGCATCATCTGCGCAAATATTGACAAACGGCTTATTTTCATAAGTAATTGCTGTCTTTAGTGAGAACTCATCAATATAATCCGTCAGATAAAGTATCTCATATCCTAAATCTTTAACCTTTTCAACTTGAGGGAGCATTTCTATTCTGTCTATCGTTTCTCCGGATGCGTAATAAATACTGGGCTGATTTTCCTTCATTCTTTCTGTATACTCTTTAAGAGTAACAAGTTTTTTATCGTTGCTGCTGCGGAACATAAGAAGGTCAATAAGTTCATCCTTGTGCATTCCGTAATCACTGTACACTCCGAATTTAAGAGAATTGCCGAATGCTTCAAAAAACTTTTCATACTTATCTCTGTCAGTTGAAAGCATCTTTGTTAGCTCAGATCTGATTTTCTTTTCAAGGGTCTTTGCAATAAGCTTTAACTGGTAATCCTGCTGAAGCATTTCACGGGAGATATTAAGAGATAAATCCTCACTATCAACAATACCTCTGACAAAATTGAAGTAATCAGGAATCAGTTCTGAGCATTTGTCGGAAATCAGAACACCCTTTGAAAAAAGCTGAAGCCCCTTCTGGAAATCCTTGGAATAATAATCAAAGGGAGCATGAGAAGGTACATAAAGCAAAGCATTGTAAGTAGCATTTCCCTCTGTTTTTGCATGAATTACACGAAGAGGCTCTTCATAATCATAAAAAACCTCTTTGTAGAATGAATTATATTCCTCTTCCGTTATTTCACTCTTTGATTTTTTCCATAAAGGAAGCATTGAGTTAAGTGTACGAAGCTCAGTGATCTTCTCGTACTCCCCTTCCTTGCCCTCAACGGGAACAGAAGTTTCAAACTCCATTTTTATAGGATAACGGATATAATTAGAATATTTTTTAATAAGTGCAGAAATCCTGTAACTGTCAAGATATTCATCATAGCTTACTTCTTCGCTGTTGTCATTAATAGAAAGAATAATATCAGTACCTACGTTATCTTTTTCACAAGGAGTTACAGTGTATCCCTCCGCACCGGATGATTCCCAACAAAAGGCTTCATCACTGCCATGAGCTTTAGTAATTACTTTGACATTCTTACTTACCATAAAAGAAGAGTAGAATCCGACACCGAACTGTCCGATAATATCGATATTTTCATCGGAATTTTCCGCCTTGAATTTCTGAGATCCGCTTTTTGCTATAACGCCGAGATTGTTTTCAAGCTCTTCAGCAGTCATACCGATACCGTTATCGGAAATTGTCAGCTTTCTGTTTTTCTTATCGGCAACTATAAGAATTCTGAAATCATTCTTCGAAAGACCTACAGAATTGTCAGTCAATGATTTAAAGTATAATTTATCAATTGCATCACTTGCATTAGAAATAAGTTCGCGTAAAAAGATTTCCTTGTGCGTATATATTGAATTTATCATAAGATCAAGAAGCTTCTTGGATTCAGCCTTGAACTGCTTTTGTTTCATGTAAATCTCTCCTTATATTTTGAAAAGACAAAAGCTCCGGAAGACAATTCCGAAGCCCTGCCAAAAAAGATTAGATTAAGAGAAAGGGAAACAGGAAATATTTCCTGACAGGATCATCATATTCTCTCAAACTTAAAAGACTCTTAAATCAGTCTTCAATAGCGGCTTTTCTCGAATTAACGCTATAGAAAAATTCTGCAGGGAACTTTTCTTTTCTGTCATAAGTATAAACGCCATTCTGCTCCTGCTCAACGTCAGTGAGCTGAGTATAACAGAAGCCGAAGAAGCAAGGATTATCAAGTAGCGCATCGGTAAGTCCCTTATAGCGTGTCTTGAATTCCTCCTCAGTCTGAGGGGCATCACCATATCCCCAGGAGATGTGTCTTGAATTACCCTCAGTCGCACTCCATTTTATTCCGCCGTATTCACTGATAAATACCGGCTGCCCCTTGATATAGGTCTGTCTGTCATCAAATCTGTCCCACGGGATACCGGATTCTATGATTTTATCATTGTTTTCCTTGAAAACCTCAACATTCTGCTCATAGTCATGCAGATCAAAAATATCAGTTTCAACATGGAAATTTCCGCTTGTATCAATGCAGGGCCTTGTTTTATCCACTGTTTTTGTAGCTCTGTAAACAAGACTCAAAACATCATCATACTGCTTTCTTCCGTTCATATCCCATGTTTCATTAAAGGGACACCAACCGATAATTGCAGGATGATTGAAGTCACGGTCAATTTCGGAAAGCCATTCAGGAAGGAAGGAATAAATGCTTTCAGGACGTGTATGATCAAGTCCCCAGTTTGCATACTCACCCCATACAAGATAGCCTTCCTTATCACAATGATACAGGAATCTTTCTTCAAACACCTTTTCGTGAAGTCTCGCACCGTTAAATCCGCAAACCATTGAGCGTTTTATATCATTAAGAAGCTCTGCATCTGACGGAGCAGTATAGATACCGTCCGGATAGAAGCCTTGATCGAGAATTAGTCTCTGGAATACAGATTTACCGTTAAGCATAAACTTAAAGCCGTCAAACCAGATATTGCGAAGTCCGAAGTAACTCTTTACCTTATCAGCACCGTACGTTAATTCAAGATCATAAAGTCGTCCGTGACCTACTTCCCACAGATGAATCTCTGAAAGATTGACAGTGAGTGAAAAAGTTCCCGAGCAGGCTGTAATCTCAGCACAACCGACTTCCCTGCCCTCATAAAAAGCTTTAAGAACAAGATTTTCCTTTCCGCAGACTTCACCGTTAACACAAAGAGTTCCTGCTCTGTAATCGGGATAATATTTAATATGCTTAATGTAGGCTTTTTCGGTAAATTCAAGCCAAACAGTCTGCCAGATACCGGTAGTTCTTGTGTAATCGCAGCTGTGAGAGTAATATTCTTCACTCTGCTTTCCGCGCGGGATCATAGGACATCTTGTATCATCCTCACAGTAAATAACAACAGTATTTTCACCTGCAGTAATAAAATCTGTAATATCAAAAGAGAATGAAACATAACCGCCCTTATGAATTCCGACTTTTTTTGAGTTAATAAAAACAGTTGTTGTATGATCAGCAGCGCCTATATGAAGAACGGTTCTTTTGTTTGCGTTTTCTGCTGAAATATCAAAATTTCTTTTATACCATACACCATACATAAAATCCTTATGTCCGATACCGGAAAGCTCGGATTCTACGCAGAAAGGAACGGTAATTTTCTTATCAAAAACTGAGTAATCCTCATAAAACCTTCTTGCAATACCGCTTCTGCCGTTATCGAAGCAGAAGTCCCACTCACCGTTAAGATTTATCCAGTTTTCTCTCTGAAACTGAGGCTTGGGATGTTCACATCTCGGAATGCTCATAAATATTCTCCTTATCAATAAAATGTTGCAACCATTTCTTCCGGTGCTTCAGCATTTTCCATTTTTATAACATTGAATACAGGACCTTTTTTTCCGTACATTCTTGAAAATCTTATATCAATTTCCGCAGTAACTATATACCAGCAGGAATTTTCAACCTGCGATATATCCTTAACCTTTGAAACAAGACCGCAGAATGCAATATCATCGGCACAGCAGGTCATAATATGTCTGCCAATGGCACAAGTGCCTGAAGGAAACTTAGGATCGACAGCGGCCATAGCACGGAATTTTACGGTTTTTCCCTTATACTTTTTCATTTCTTCCGTCAGGTCTCTGTAAAACAAAGCAAAATCCTTATCTTCAATTTCCACCACAGGGGCATCAATATCAAAAGGTAACGGATCTTCAATTTCATCGGGAATAAGAGTTCCGTCCTGATATTCATAAAGAATCTGTGTTCTTCTCGATGTTCCTCTGACAATTTTGTGAAGCTGCATAGTATCAAAGCCCTTCGGGATTCTGTTGAATACGACAACATCACAATCAGAAAGCTTGTCAACTACAAGGCTTCTCATATTAGAATTGTAAGAAATAAATGTATTGCAATCAATAAACAGCATATTCTGATAAGGTACCCAATCCTCAGGCATATTGTCATAAAAATCCTGTATGAGCCACATACCGTTGTATTCAACAAGTACCCTTTCTGCATTAAATGAATCAGCAAGCTGCTGAAGTTTCTTTTCATTCAGATCATCTTTGCTGTCAATAGTGCAGATTTTAACATTCTTGCCGCTGAATTTCAGAGGCACATATTCTTCTTCTCCATCTTCAAAAACAAGAAGAAGAGTTTTTTCACCGGAATTGAATCTTTTATCCTCAAGAGTATCCTGAATAAAAGTTGTTTTGCCTGACTCTAAAAAGCCGGAAAAAATATAAACGGGAATTGACATATCTTATCCTCCGATTATAAACCGAAAATTTCTTCAATTGCTGTTTCATTAAGATTTGAACCGATTACACAAATTCTGCCTATAATACCGGCGCTGCCGTGTCTGACATCAGCTTCACCCGGCGTATAGTCAAAATGTATCCAGTCCTCTTCTGTTGAATCAACAATGCCCTTTGCACGAAGTACAAGACCGAACCTGTCTTCATCACAAAGAAGATCAAGGATTTCCGAAATTTCTGAAAAGTTGAATTTCTTTGAAGTTTCTCTTCCTATGCTGACAAATACCTCATCTGCATGATGATGGTGGTGATGTCCGTGATCGTGGTCATGACAACCACAGTCACAGTCCTCGTCATGATGGTGGTGATGTCCGTGTTCGTGGTCATGACAACCGCAGTCGCAGTCCTCGTCATGATGATGGTGGTAATGCCCGTGATCGTGGTCATGACAACCGCAGTCGCAATCCTCATCATGGTGATGGTGCTCATGCACCTTGTGCATTGATTCAATAACTGCTTCAAGTGTGTCCTTTCTCTCGATAGCATCAACAAGAGTTTCGGGAGAAAGCTGAGAGATTGGAGTAGTAACAATAACGGCATCAGTGTTCTTGCTTCTTACAAGCTCAACAGCATTTGCAAGCTTATCCGCTTTTACACTGTCAGCATGACTCATAATAATTGTACCTGCGTGCTCAATCTGGTCATTGAAGAATTCACCGAAATTCTTCATATACATTTTACATTTACCTGCATCAACAACAGTTGTAAAAGCATTAAG
Organism: Acutalibacteraceae bacterium; assembly: GCA_045647985.1. Classification (GTDB taxonomy): domain Bacteria; phylum Bacillota; class Clostridia; order Oscillospirales; family Acutalibacteraceae; genus RUG806. The sequence continues at coordinate 64,394 of JAZRNB010000005.1, read as the reverse complement.
TATCACGTTTTCATCAGCAATGCTTTCAACTGCACGGATAATATCAGATAACTTTCCGACACCTGAGGGTTCAATAAGTATTCTGTCAGGAGTATATTCTGCAATTACCTTGGAGAGAGCTGTACGAAAATCACCGACGAGGCTGCAGCAAATACAGCCTGAATTCATTTCGGTTATCTCAATACCGGCATCCTTAAGAAAACCGCCGTCAATTCCTATTTCTCCGAATTCATTCTCAATGAGCACAAGCTTTTCACCTTTATAGCAATCAGCAATCAGCTTTTTTATAAGCGTGGTTTTACCTGCCCCAAGAAAGCCTGAGTAAATATCAATTTTTGTCATATGCAACATCCTTAAAAAATTTTTTACTTGTATATTTTATCACTAAAAAATAATAATACAATACCTTTATAAAAAAATCGGAGTCAATTTGACTCCGATTAAATTAATTATATAATTTTGCAAGACCACCCTCGCTGGTTTCACGGTAATTATTATGAAGATCTTTTCCCGTTTCATACATAGTTTTTACTACAAGATCAAATGATATTTTTCTTGAACCGTAAAGGAAATTAGCAAGATTCACCGCGTTAATTGCACGCATTGCGGCAACTGCATTTCTTTCTATACAAGGAATCTGTACAAGTCCTCTTACGGGATCGCAGGTAAGACCGAGATGATGCTCCATTGCAACCTCTGCAGCATATTCAATCTGCTCAATATCCATTTCATAAAGCTCTGCGAGTGCCGCTGCTGCCATTGAGCAAGCACTGCCGATTTCTGCCTGACAGCCTGCCTCAGCACCGCTTATTGATGCATTGGTCTTGATGATATTTCCGATGAGTCCGCCGGTAGCAAGTGCACGCAGAATATCAGAGTCAGAAAGCTTTCTTTTATCCTGAGTATATTTCAGGACAGCAGGGAGAACACCGCTTGCACCGCAGGTAGGAGCTGTAACTATTTTACCGTTACATGAGGCGTTCTGCTCACTGACAGCAAATGCATATGCACAGACAAGACGATTCTCTTTTGTTTCAGCAAGCTCATCCATATGTCTGTAATTATAAAGCTGTTTTGCTTTACGAATAACATTCAGGCCACCGAAAATCTCACCATCTGCACTTACGCCTTCCTTTATGGAGTTTTTCATAGCATCCCAGACGGATTGCAGAAAATCCCATATTTCAAAGCCCTCAACCTCTTCTACATACTGCCAGAGTCTGATATCTTTTTCTTTACAGTATGCCGAAATTTCAGAAAAGGTTGACAGCTTATACGGTCTTGCAGGGGGCTTGACATCCTCACCCGTAAAGCGGATTGCCCCGCCTCCAACGCTCAGAACAGTAAAATCGGCAACGGTTTCTTCATCTTTTAATATTTCAAACCGCATAGTGTTTGGATGCGGAATATCCGTTATTGTATTATCGAAAATTATCTCAGTTTTATGCTCGGATAAGGTTTTTCTGATAATATAATCTGTTCTGTGTCCTGTTCCTGTTTTTGAAAGTGAGCCATAAAGTGTTACTTTGTACTTATCCGCATCAGGATAACGCAAAGATATTATTTTTGCCGCCCGTTCAGGTCCCATTGTGTGTGAACTTGAAGGTCCGACACCGATTTTATAAAGCTCTTTCAGTGATTCCATTGTCTTTTTACTAATGCTATCCATGATTTTTCTCCTGAAAATGTTTCTGATAATAATATATACAATTCAGAAGAATAAATCAAGAAAATTATCAGAAAGAAGGAAACAAAAGCATTTTATCATCAGAAAGAATATCTTCAGTAAGGTTATTCAATTGCTTTATTTTATCAACAGATGTTCTGTTTTCTTTGGCAACTGACCAGACATCCTCATTCTGTTTTGCAAAGTATACAATGTATTTACTGTTATTTGATAAAATTCCCGACTGCTCCGCTTCAACATTTGTAAAACCGTTTACTTTACAAATGTTGTGGATCTCATATTCTAATAACAGGTCTGCCGTAAATCTGATTTTTCCTGCACCTGAGTGTAAAGCAGAAACGCTTAACACACTTGATTCAATTCTTTTTAATGTTGCATCATTATGCTTACAATTAATTTCTGATTCAAATGTATGTTCTCGTGCAATGACGGATATTTCCCCGTTTTCAGACTTAAGCAATGCATTAAAAGTTGCAGTAATAAGCAGATTATATTTTTTTCCTCGTTTTTCAGGTGAAATTTTGATGTTTTCTATCCAGCATTGCGTGTCAGTATATGAGCATTCTTCATATGTGTCTGTATCAAAAACTATAGCTTCTGTTTTTGATACCGATTCTGCGGAAGTTATAATATCTGCAATTGTCTTTGTTACAGTAAGCTCATTTTTAGTTGAATATAAGTCTGTCACAATTTTGTCGGTTGAGCTTCTGCTCACTGTAGCTTGAACGTATACTTCAAGTCTTAATTCAACGGATTTATCTGACGGCGTGTTTTCCTTTATTATAATATCCGTGTAAATATCATTTATCTTGACATTACAGATATCATCTTCAGCAACACCAAAAATGTCAATAATCTCGGACACGGGAATAGTAAGTATTGTTGTAGAAATATTCCCTGTTTCGTTACTGAAATATACTATATTTGTTTCTGCAATTCCTTTAATGTAAGCTTTATTGTGAATAGTTTTTATTTCAGATAGCTTAATTTTGCTGTATTTCTTCAGAATAACATCGGGGGTTTCTTTAAAGTCAGAAGAAGAGAATGAATTTGACACCGAAAAGTTTGCAACTACATCATTTATTTGTGACACGAATGTTATCTCTTCGCTTTTAGTTACGGTAAATTCATCATCTACTTTTGATATCAGAGTATTTTCTTTAATGTTACATATAACAGCATTAAGCTGAATAACAGCCCTGATTTCTAACCTTTTTGGTCCCGTTGCACGACAATTCAATGAAAATGCTGTCTGTTCTGCTTTTATGCTCACGCAGTTTTCTGCATACTTTGATTGAAAGACCTTAGTATATTTACATTCATTTTCATAACAATACATTTTTTTATCTTCACCGACATAAACAATTGAATATTTTGCTATACCGGATATGCTTATTTTATCACCATTTGTTGTAACTGCTTCAGTTACCGGGTATAAATTGCACTTAATGATCTTCCCGACAGTATCATAATAATCCGGCAGAATAATATCAGCATCAATATTCTGCTGTCCCGTAAGCTTTATGCTGTCCTCAATACTTTTCAGACAAAGTGTTTCAAAATTCATATTCACCGCTCCTTAATAGTTGTCAGTAAATTTTATGAGACACATGTCCTGTTTATTACAAAAAAAATACCGGCAAAACTGCCGGCAAGGTGTTATTTATAAGCCTCAAGTCTGTAAATCGGCATTCCCATTGATGAAAACTTTCTTTCATATTCCGTAATAATATTATCGGGGAAGTCGCTCTTGTGCAGATCAAGAGAAATATTTTTTAATCTGAATCCTGCAAGAGTATACTGTTCAATTGAATACTCGAAAAAATGCATATTATCTGTTTTCTGATGAATTTCTGCACCATCCTTAAGAAATTCCTTATATATTTCAAGAAATCTGACATTTGTGAGTCTTCTGTTTTCATTTGCCTTTTTAGGAAGCGGACAAGAAAAGTTAAGATATAGTCTTTCAACAGAATCAGGGCTTATATATTTTGAAAGAATCTCGGCTCCGCATTTCATAAAAACAACATTATTTATTCCTGCATCTTTCGCTTTTTTACAAGCATCCGAAATTACACTTTCATTGACTTCAACAGCAATATAGTTTATATCAGGAGTTCTTCCCGCAAGCTCAAACATAAACTGACCTTTTCCGCAGCCGATTTCCATATGAACGGGATTATCGTTCCCGAACAAATCAACAAAATCAATATATTCCTTAGTTGCAATAATATTTCTGTGATCATCCGTAACCTTGGGAATCAGAATGATATTATCAAAGGAAGCCAGTCTTTCCTCAAGATTTTTCTTTCTTCTCATTCTCATATTATTTTATCTCCAATTCTGCGAAAAATTTTTCTATTAACGCTCTTTCGGCTTTAGCCTTGCCCTGAAGCATATTTCCTCTGCCGCCGCCCGAGCCATTACATTCTTCATTGAAACATTTAATTATGCTTGATAAATGCTGCGATTCGGAAAAAGCACAATAAGAATACCCGTTATTATCATCGCCGGACAACATAATACACATTAGAGAGCACTTATTCTTTGTAAAATTGCAAAGCTCACGCAGATCATCCATAGAAAGGTTATTGAAAAATTCAACGATGATACTGTCGTCTCTTATTCTGTCAGCAATGATTTCTAAAAGTATCTTTTGCTTGACTGAAAAACCATATTTCTGAGAGGAGTTACTTTCTGTAAGCTTTTTTACAGCAGAGGCAGTTTCATTGTGTTTTGAACAAAGCTGAGAAGCAATATCCATTGTTGAATTGTGCTTCATTATGTAATCATCAAGGGCAGTTTTTCCGCAGATGAGAGTAATTCGAACCCCGCCTCTGTGACTTACACAGGTTAAGATTTTTATAATTCCTATTTCGCCTGTGTATGAAACATGGGGAGCGCAGCATGCACACAAATCAATATTTTCAATTTCTACCAATCTTACATCATCTGTGAATTCAAGTTTACTGCGATAGGAAAATTGGGCAGCCTCTTCTGTAGAAACAATAAATGCTTTGACAGGTAAATTTCTGTAAACGCATTCATTGGCTTTTTCTTCAATAACAATTAACTGTTCTTTTGTAAGAGGAATGTCGAAATCAACAGTCATCAAGGTGTCATCCATATGAAATCCGACATTTTCGGCACCGTAAAGACTGTGAGCAATACCTGAAACAATGTGTTCACCAGAATGTGACTGCATACGGTAAAATCTCTTTTCGGCATCAATTCTGCAAAAAACCTCTTCACCTAAGGAAGGAAGACAATCACATTTGAGAATATGAAGTATACTGCCATTTACTTCCTGGACATCAACAACCGGATAATTCTCAATATAACCGGTATCAGACTGTTGTCCTCCGCCTTCGGGAAAAAATGCTGTTTTATCAAGAATAACTGCATATGATTTACCGTAAGCTTCTGTTGCAATAATCCTTGCGGAAAATTCAAACAGCTTACTGTCGGAATAATACAATTTTTCTGTCATCATACACCTCAGACTGAAAACTGAAAAGAAATTTTGTCAGACTTTACAATCCAGAATCCGTGTGCAGTAATTTCAAGTGTGTAATCTCCTGATTCAAAAGGAAAATCAAATATAGCAGTTACTTTCTCCGGCATATCGTTAAGATAGTAAGAAGAACAAATTCTCTTCTGAAGAACAGTTTCATCAGCCGAATTTTTTACGGAAAGGGTGTATGCATTTACTCTGTAATCATCAGTCTCAGCTTGCTTGAATTCAACATTAAGCTTATCATCTTCATATTTTATGCTGCAATCAGTATCTTCAGAAAAATACGGTTTTGATTCAGAAAATGCCCTGTCGGGAGTATATACAAAGCTATCCGGATCCCAGGGAGTTTCAATAATGTATTCATTATCAAAAAATCTTTCGGTAAGTATATCATAAGAAAGAATTCTTACAGCATTATTTTCATCAACCTCAACAATGTAAAACTGAGCACACTGCTTTGCATCAGGGGGGACAGTACCGTACATAAGATCAAATTCATCAAGCTCAAAGTATGAAAGAGAGCCTGTATTGAGCGAAGTGACATATTTCTGGTGAATACTTCTCGGGTCATTTATGGGGGCATGAGAATGTCCCGAAAAATCAATTACCTGAGGATAATCCGCAAGAATTGCGATAATATCGTCCTCACCCCAGTTTATGCTGCCGTACACAGTATCTGTAAGATGCGGATGCTGAAATACAAATATCGGTGCTTTTCTGCCGTTTTTTACGGAAAGAGCAAGCTTTTCCTTGAGCCAGGCCTGTTTCTTTTCTTTAATTCTGCATCCGTCCTCCGTTGACAGACATATAAAATTACATCCCGCTATTGCAAAATGATTATCGGGCTCAAGTCCGAAAATCTCCTTAAGTCTCTTTTCTGCTCCTGCCTGACCGCTTTCATTATGGAATTCATGGCTTGCGAGCATCATAATCTTAGTAGTATCAGGGGTAATTACTTTATCAAGCGATGCCTTGAATTTCAACATTTCTTCTTCCCTACCGCTGTTTGCAAAATCTCCGACAGCAAAGAAAGCATCAATTCTCTTATAATCAGACTTTTCAGCATATTCGTAGGCACGGATCATTCCCTTTTCGAATCTTTCCTTTTCCACATCAGTATCAACTTTATAATGAATATCACTTGTTACGATGAATCTTAATTTTGTTTTGAAGCTCATAATTAATCCCCTTGTTTTTTTTGAGATTATATCACTTTTTTCTTATCAAATCAACCATTAAGGTTAATGTAATTAATTATTTTTAAGAAAGTATTAAATGATATAATTATTCTTATTAAGAATTATATTTTCTTTAATTAATGATATTATTCACAAAGGTGATGAATATGAAGGATATTATTAAAGATTATTTCAGACGTGTTTACAAGGATGTTTCAAAGCTTGAGCTGATTTATTGGTGGATTCTCCGGTTACTTATGATTTACGGTATAGTCGAATCTCTCGTTTTCGGTGATGAATATCTCGGAAGCAATCAGCCGCTTCAGATGTTTGCAAATTTGTGCGGCATGTTCGGCTATGAGGTATTTCAGATGCTTCCGAAGAATAATCGCTTAAGGCTGTTTTCACATAAATTTCAGCATATAACTGCCCTGGGATTTTTCCTCGGTTCCTTTGGCGGTGCATATCTCAATTTTTATTACATTCTTCCGGGATATGACAAAGTGCTTCATGCCCTCGGCACTGCAGAAGGTGTGTATATTGGTTATGAATATATCGCTGCAACACAGCTTAAGTTCAAAAAGACCTGTCCTCACCAGATAGCAAATCTTACTGCTCTCGGCTTCGGATTCATACTCTCAAGTGCCTGGGAGCTCTTTGAGTTTATATTTGACCAATTCTTTGGCGGGGATGCCCAGCACTGGAGCTATGAAAATGCACTTGCTGTAGCCGGCGGTGATCCCGAAAAAATCTTCAACCTCTTCCCCGTCGATGATCCTATGAGATTTGCACTTATGGATACAATGGGCGACATTGTGCTTAATTTTATCGGTGCATTCATAATGTATTGGGTTCTTTGCTTTATCCCCTACAGACACAAGGGAAAGAATGATGTCAATGCAATCATTACCGGATATAACAAGGAAAATAATATCGAGGAATATTCATACAATTAAACTGATAAGGAATCACAGCTTATGTGATTCCTCTTTTTTTTATGTGAAAATATTCATAATTTTCACTTGCTTATATTATAATTATTGCTTATAATAAGAGCAAACTAATACCGGAGGAAAATTATGGATAATGTTAATTTGTTTCCTGATTGGTCTCTCGAAATAATCGAACCTGTTGCAGACGGCAGAAAATTCAAAATTGCAATGTTCGATTTTGACGGTACCTTAAGTCTTATCCGCGAGGGATGGCAGGAAATTATGATTCCTTACTTCTGTGAGGAGTTCTTCGATTCTCTGCCTGGCAGGAAAGAAAGCGATGAGGATGTAAGAAAACTTGTCACTGACTTTGTCGATGAGCTAACAGGTAAGCAGACAATCTTTCAATGTATGCAGCTTAAAGCTGAAATAGAAAAGCGCGGCGGTACTGCAAAAGAAGCTATGGAGTATAAGAATGAATATCTTCGCAGACTTTTCCTTAAAATTGAAAGTAAACGTCAAGGTCTTGACGACGGCAGCATCCGACCGGAATCCTTACTTGTAAAAGGATCTGAAGCATTTCTTTCTGCTCTTAAAAATAAAGGAATTGAGATTTTCTGTGCAAGCGGAACCGACCAGCCTCAAGTAATTGAAGAAGCCAAGCTTCTCGGTCTCGACAAATATTTCGGTGATAATATTTTCGGTGCTCTCGATGAGCATGCAAGCAGGTGCTCAAAGGAGCTTGTTATTAATAGAGTTCTCTCTGATAAAAATGTCAAGGGAGAAAATCTTCTCTCCTTCGGTGACGGCTTTGTAGAAATTGAGCTTGTAAAAAATGTCGGCGGTTATGCTGTTGCCGTAGCAACTGATGAACAGACACAAAAAGGTGTAAACGAGCAAAAGCGAGCCCGTCTTCTTTCGGCGGGAGCACACGCAGTTGTCCCCGATTTTGAAAACAGTGAAGCATTAATAAATCATTTATTTAAATAACGCAGAACGGAGAAAAATGAGATGAAAAAGTTTACTATTACATACAAATGCGGAAGCCAGATTGTAACAACACATGAAACCGAAAACAGCTTTTATTCACTTGAAATCACTGATACAGCTGAACGATTTTCCGTTGTTCTTAATCCTAAAAAAACCTTTGAGCTTGTTGATTTTGATGTTGAGATGCCCTATTCCTTCAATGATGGTGACAAGTTCTTCTGTGCAGGTTATCAGTCATGGACTGTAACCAAGGAAAGATCCAAGGATGATGTTCAGAAGAGCACAATCAAGCTTGCAAACATCCATAAAAAGGTAAAGCACCTTGCATCTATGACAAGTGATGAAAGAATGGTCACATATTCTGAAATTCCCGGTGAATTCCATTCACACGGCTACACATACATCAGAAACAAAGCCGACGTTAAACTCTGGGGCTCTCTTTGTGAGGATACCGGCTATACCCTTTTTAAGGTTAAGATGAATGACAATAAATTCATTTATCATAAGGATGTACTCGGAAAATTTGTAACCGAAGCATATAAAGTTTTTGATATAGTTTACTTTGAAGGCGGATATGATGAGGTGTTTGACAAGTATTTTGGTCTCTTCAAGATGCCTGAAACAAGAAACGGAATGATGAGCGGCTATACCTCATGGTATAACTACTTCCAGAACATCAACGAAGAAATAATTCTCCGTGACCTCAACGGTCTTGATCCTGTTAAAGAAGATGTTTCAATTTTTCAGATAGATGACGGTTACGAAACATTTGTCGGTGACTGGTTAGATCCCAATCCTTCACGTTTTCCAAACGGAATGGGCTATATTGCAGATAAGATTCACGAGAAAGGTTATAAAGCAGGCATCTGGCTTGCACCCTTCAGCTGCCAGAAGGTATCAAGGACTGCTAAGGAGCATCCCGACTGGCTTATAAAAGACGAAAACGGTAAGCCACTCCAGGGTGTACTTGCCTGGGGCGGTGCTTATGTTCTTGACATCTATAACGAAGGTGCAAGAAATTATCTCAGAGAGGTATTTGATACAGTTCTTAATGTATGGCACTATGATATGGTTAAGCTTGATTTCCTTTACAGTCAGTGCATGTATCCCCGTAACGGTAAGTGCCGCGGTGAAATTATGCGCGAAGCAATGGAATTCCTTCGTGAGCTTGTAGGTGACAAGCTTCTTCTCGGCTGCGGTGTTCCTATGAGTGCTTGCTTCGGATTGGTTGATGCCTGCAGAATCAGCTGTGATGTTGACCTTACCTACAAGGGTAAGATTTACAATTTCCTTGAGGTTTCAAATGAAATTCTCAGCGCACAGAATGCTATAAATAACTCAATTTTCAGAAGACATCTTAACGGAAGAGTCTTTATGAATGACCCCGATGTATTCTTCCTCAGAAACAATAATCTGAAGTTCACAAAGGAGCAGAAGCTGCTTCTTGCAAAAATCAACAATCTCTGCGGTAACGTTCTGTTTGTATCTGACAACGCAGGCGATTATGATGCCGAACAGATGGACTATCTCAGAAAGTTCTTCAGAAAAACTAATGAAAAGATTATCAGCGCTGAATATACCGACGCTGAGAATATTACAATTATCACTGAGCTTGAGGGTAAGCAGAAGGAGTTTTCATTCAATATCAAAAAAGGTAATGTTACAAAGCAGTAAAACTGAAGGCTCTCCTTATGGAGAGCCATATTTTTATTTATTTTTCTTTGTATCCTCGAGAATCTTTTTATAAGGCATAAGCATACCTTCATTCATCTTGTTTCCCATTTTAGCCCTGACTTTATCTGAACCAAGCATTGCACCTACAAGATACATTGCCATAGACATAACCTTATGCTTCTGAGGGAAATCATACTGATTATGTTCCTTATAGAACTTATGATCCGCCTTCATCATACCGCGCATCTGATAAACAAGATCACGGAAAATCTTTGCACCACCGACACCAAGGAAGTTAGCAGGCTTATTGAAGCTGTTTTCAATTGCATACTCAAGATTTTCTGCAAGCTTGTCAATGTTATAATCTGTATCAGCTTCGTCCGTTGCGATACCTGCAATAAAGTTTCCGCCAACCTCTCCCCTACCTTCAATTATAAGCTGAAGATTGGATTCATCGGAATAATTACCGCTTATAAGATACGCAACAGGTCTGCCCATAGTAACACTTCTGTGTCCGTTACAGAACTGCCTGTCATCGTACATCTTAAAGAGCGAGCCCATTGAATGATCTTTAATCGTAAACGCATAAATGATTGCTTCAGACTGCTGAATACTTTTTCTGAGAATTTCACTGAATCCGTCCTTATATACGCATTCACTTGTTACAGCACAATTCATGCAACCGAGGCATCCGCCCTTCATATCAAAGTCATGGAGATTAAGCACACGGACATTTCTTGGTGATACGACACAAAATCGATCAATCATCTTTTTAAGACTATAGTCATTATTCGTAGCATCGGTAACAACCACAACATCGCCTGACTTATTCTGACAGAACTTTTCAGGCACAGAAGCAATTACTGACTCTTTTGCAGAATATACTCTTTTTGGTTTCTCAGAAAAGCCCTTATTTATACTCCATATGACAAATTTCAGAAAATCAACAGCCTCTTGCTGTCCCTTTTTTCTTGTGAGATCATCCATATCAGCAGACAGTCCCCTGACATAACGCAATCCCATATCATAACAATTGTCTTCAATATAATTATGAGCAGTAACATCATAAAAATGTTTAGAAGTTGTTATCTGGGTAGCCCATTTACCACTGAAATCAGCACCGGAAGCTTTCATCAGTTCAATAAACCTGTGAAGCTGAGATGGTGCAATAAATGTATAAACGGGATAAGAAAAAATAATCAGCTCAGCATCACATAGTGCGCTCTCTGCAGATGAAAAATCCTTTTCTAAAGATCTTATCTTTCTTCCGATATGCAAATAAGAAAAACTGTGTTCAGGGAACATAATCTCAAGATAACGGCAAGTCTGCAATGTAATACTATATTCAGCTTTCGGGCTTCCGTTGACAATTAATATTTTCATTTTTTGACATTCCTCAACATTTTTTTTAATCTTAACACATTATTCACATTCGGTCAACTGAAAAAGATTACATTCTGCACAAAAATAAGGTAAAAATTAAATTAGGGCTTGTACTTTTATTATATTTATTATATAATGTTTCAGTGTGGTTTTCACCCTCTATATTTTTTTGTTTAAGAAAGGTGCATTTACTATGTCAAAAGTTGAAAATCAGCAGAATGATTACCGTGCTGAAAGAAAAAAGAGATTGGCTGCCAATGCCAAGAAGAACGGAAAAAAGAGTGTTGACTCAGTAAAGGTCGTTACTTGGGTTGTAAGAGTTGCAACAGTGATTCTTGTTCTTTGCATCACTGCATTTGCTCTTTATCAGTTCGGCGTACCTCAGAAGCTCCTCCCCGCTGTTAAGGTTGGCGACAGAACATACTCTGTTGCTGAATACAGCTACTATTATTCTTCTGTATTCCAGAACTATGCTGAGCAGTCCAGCTCACTTCAGAGCTCCGTTGGTTTTAAAGGCTTTGATTATACCAAAGATCCTTCTCTTCAGTCCACAACTGATGAAGACGGCAAGCAGGTTACTTATGACGAGCTTTTCAGAAAAAGTGTAATAGCAACACTTGAGACAACAAACTATTATCTCAACAAGTGTAAAGAAGAAGGTGTAGAGCTTTCTGAAGATCATAAGTCAGAGATCGATTCCCTTATCTCCTCTCTTGCAACTAATGCCTCAACACAAGCTCTCTCCCCTTCAAGATACATCAGCGTTATCTATGGTAAGGGTCTTAATGAAAAAATGTTCAGAGATCTTCTGACTGAACAGTTCCTCGTAGCTCAGTATATTGAAGATGTTGAAAAGGATCTCAGCAAGGATTTCACTGATAAGGAGCTTGAAGAAGCTTACAATGAAAACCCCGGCGACTTCCAGGCTGTAGATATCAGACTTTTCGGCTTTGAATTACCTGCTGATGAAAAGAAGACAGACGAAAAGACTACGGAAAAAGCTGAAGAGACAACCGCAGCTGAAGAAACTACTGCTGCTGAAGAAACTACTGCTGCTGAAGAGACAACTGATGCAGCTAAAGAAGAGAAGAAGGAACCCACAAAAACTGAAATCCTTGCAAACGAAATGCTTGATAAGATTACAGATGAAGCTTCCTTTATTGAGCTCGCTCGTGAATATTGTGCAGATAAAGATAAAGAAACTTTTGCTGACGACACAGCTACTCTTGCAAAAAACATCAAAAAGTCTATTGTTCAGAAGCAGATCGGTGAAGATCTTGCTGAGTGGCTCTACTCTTCTGACAGAACTGAAGGCGACAAGAAGGTTTACAAAACTGATGATTACGTATATGTAATCTATGTTATCAATAAAGCATACAGAGAAGAAACTCCCCTTGTTGATGCAAGACATATTCTTATTTCCTTCGAAAAAATGGCTGAAGAGCTGAAGAAGGTTGAAGGTAACAAAATCAACACCGAAAAGAAGGCAGATGTTAAGGTCGAGAAGACTAAGGCTGATGATGGAACAACAATTTCAAACAAGGATACGGGCTATTCAATCGAACTTGTAAAAGCTGCTTATGAAAAAACAAAAGGTATTTATGACAAATATATGAGCGGTGAAAAGACAGAAACTTCATTCGCAAAGCTTGCTGAAGAGAACAGTAATGATCCCGGCTCTATCGGTGAAAATACTCTCGGCGGCGGACTTTATGAGGGTATAGAAAAGGGCAAGATGGTTGAACCCTTTGAAAACTGGATTTATGATAAAGACAGAAAAACCGGTGATGTTGAAATTGTTATGACTAACTATGGTTGGCACATTATGTATTTCGTAAAGCAGCACGAAGAAGCAGCTTGGAAGGCTGCAGCAAGAGAAACACTCGGTACAGAAAAGTACGAGAAATATGAAGAAGGCGTAGCCAAAGAAACAGAAGGAACTGCTACAGAAATGACATTCCTCAATTTTGCAGCAAGTGAAGCCTGCAAGAATGCTTCCAGCCTCTATTAATTACACATAACACACAGAAAATCCCATTCCACTATCGGAATGGGATTTATGCTTGTTATCATTAAAATAATTATTCATTGTATAATTAATTACGCAAAAGAGTCCGACTTCTAACAAGTCGGACTCTATATTATCAGTTGAGGCTTGCTCTCAGATTTTCAAGTTCAGCTTTAAGTGTTTCGGGAAGCTTATCACCAAACTTAGCATAGAACTCTTCGATACCGGGAATTTCACCCTTCCAGAGATCATTATCAACAACAAGGATAGATTCAAGTGTTTCCTTAGAAACTTCATCCTCGATGCCGGAAAGATCAATGTCATCAGCAAAGGGAACATAACCGATAGCTGTTTCTCTTGCATCAACTTTACCTTCACAACGGTCAAGAATCCAGTTAAGAACTCTGAGGTTGTCACCGAATCCGGGCCATAAGAAGTTACCGTCATCATCTTTTCTGAACCAGTTAACATTGAAAATTTTGGGAGCCTTTTCAGGATCAAGAGTCTTACCGATCTCAATCCAATGCTGCCAGTAGTCACCCATATTGTAACCGCAGAAAGGAAGCATAGCCATAGGATCACGACGAACAACACCTACAGCACCTGCAGCAGCTGCTGTTGTTTCAGAAGCCATTATTGAACCAACGAAAACGCCGTTGTTCCAATCCTTTGACTGGTATACAAGAGGAGCGAGCTTAGCACGTCTGCCGCCGAAAACGAATGCAGAAATCGGAACACCCTGGGGATTCTCGAATTCGGAGCTGAGACAAGGACAATTAACAGCAGGAGCTGTGAATCTTGAATTGGGATGAGCACCCTTGATTTCACTTGTCTTACCATTCCAGGGATTGCCGTTCCAATCCTTAGCGTTTGCAGGAGGATTCTTGTCAAGACCTTCCCACCAAACGGTATTATCGTCAAGATTATGAGCAACGTTTGTGAAAATTGTTCCCTGCTTTGTTGAAAGAAGAGCATTGGGGTTAGACTTCATGTTTGTTCCGGGGGCAACACCGAAGAAACCGTTTTCAGGGTTAATAGCATAAAGTCTGCCGTCCTCACCCTTACGGATCCAGGAGATGTCATCACCAACACACCATACCTTGTAGCCGGCCTTCTTATATCCTTCGGGAGGAATAAGCATAGCAAGGTTGGTCTTACCGCATGCAGAGGGGAATGCAGCACAGATATACTTTGTTTCGCCCTGGGGATTTTCAACACCAAGGATAAGCATATGCTCTGCCTGCCAGCCTTCCTTCCAGCCCTGGTAGGATGCTATACGGAGTGCGAAGCACTTCTTTCCGAGAAGAACATTTCCGCCGTAACCTGAGTTAACGGAGATGATGGTATTATCCTGAGGGAACTGACAGATCCATCTCTTTTCGGGATCGATATCACATTTGCAGTGAAGACCGCGAACCCAGTCATTTGAATCTCCGAGAACATCAAGAACCGACTTGCCGACTCTTGTCATAATAGCCATATTAAGAACAACGTAAATAGAGTCAGTAAGTTCAATACCTGCCTTTGAGAACTTTGAACCAACAGGACCCATAGAATAAGGAATTACATACATTGTTCTTCCTTTGTAAGAATCACGGGCGATGTTGTAAAGCATTTCATAGCATTCACCGGGTTCCATCCAATGATTAGTAGGACCCGCCTCTTCCTTTGTGGGAGTACAGATAAGAGTTCTGTCTTCGACACGGGCAACATCAGTAGGATGCGTTCTGTGAAGGTAGCATTCGGGAAGAAGCTCATCATTAAGCTTTTCCATTTCACCTGTTGAGCAAGCTTCTGCTCTTAAAGCATCAATCTGCTCCTTTGAACCGTCAATCCAGACGATCTTGTCAGGTTTAACGAGTTCAACTTTTTCTTCAATCCAAGAAAGAATTGACTTGTTTGTAGTAAGTGACATTTGGTTCTCTCCTTATATAGAAAAAATTTCAAATCAAAGATATTATATTATATTGTCATATTTTTGTCAATATCTAATGCAGCAGTTGCGTTAAGTTTTAATGAGGCAATTTTTCCGTCAAGATATTCGTAATAAGCCTGAGCGCCGACCATTGCTGCATTATCTCCGCAATACTTCAGTTCAGGAACATAAAGCTTTATTCCGTTTTTATCGGAAAGCACTTTCATTTCGCGCCGTAGTACGGAATTAGCAGAAACACCACCGGCAAGAACCAACTTGTCGGGATAAATTATATCTATAGCCTTCTGAGTTCTGTCACAGAGGATATTTACAACACGGGAGATATAAGAAGCTCCGATATTCCGGACATCTATCTCTGCACCCTTCTGTGTGAGATTATGAACAAGATTAATAACAGCAGTTTTAAGACCTGAAAAACTGAAATCCAATTCAGAATCCTGTACCTTTGGTGAAGGAAACTTATATGACTTAGGATCTCCGTCCGCAGCGACTCTGTCCATATTCAGACCGCCGGGATAAGGCAACCCCATTGTTCTTGCAGCCTTATCCATTGCTTCACCGGCAGCATCGTCACGGGTTCTTCCGATAATTTCATAATCTGTATATGATTTTACGTTAATCAGATGCGTGTGTCCGCCTGATACAACCAAAGCAAGAAAAGGAGGTCTGAGGCATTCAGAAGTTATATAGTTTGATGCAATATGACTTCTCAAATGATGAACGGGTATCAGCGGTTTTCCGGTGCTGTAAGATAGCCCCTTGGCAAAATTAACACCTACAAGCAAAGCACCAATAAGACCGGGGGCATATGTGCATGCAACGGCATCAATATCATCAAGTGACAGATCTGCTTCCTCTAAAGCCTTACGACAAACACCTGAAATGGATTCACAGTGTCTTCTGGATGCAATTTCGGGAACAACACCGCCATATAAGATATGCTCCGGAACCTGAGATGCAATAACAGAGGAAAGCACTTTCCTTCCATCTTCCACAACAGCTGCGGCAGTATCATCACAGGAGGATTCTATAGCAAGAATT
This sequence comes from Acutalibacteraceae bacterium, assembly GCA_045647985.1. Classification (GTDB taxonomy): domain Bacteria; phylum Bacillota; class Clostridia; order Oscillospirales; family Acutalibacteraceae; genus RUG806. The sequence continues at coordinate 48,048 of JAZRNB010000005.1, read as the reverse complement.
TTCAATTGTTTCACTCACTTTCATTAATAAAATACAAAGTGTATATGCAGGCATTTTCTGCAGGATGAGAGTAAAAGTTCTTTCTTATACCGAGATTCTTAAAGCCGAAATTTTCATAAAGAGAACGAGCTGAAAGATTAGATTCTCTGACTTCAAGTGTAGCAAGCGAGCAAGCTCGGCACTTAAGCTCATAAATTAAAAACTCAATAAGATCAGATGCAATACCATTTCTTCTGTACTTTTCCGTTACTGCAACATTGTTGATATAAAACTCATCAAGAATCATCTGTCCGCTTATATATCCGCAAAAATCATCATAACGATGAGCAATAAGAAAGATTGCATTGCTTTTGTTAATCTCATCTAAAATCTGTTGTTCTGACCATGGTGCGGAAAAGCATTCTTTTTCTACATAAGAAACATCAAGCGCATCAGCAGGTATAGCTTGTCTTATTTCAAAATCAATCTTTTGCTTCATACCATGATTTACCTATAGCGGTATCAGCCGTAAATTTCACAGCTAAATTCACCGTATTTTCCATTTCCTCTTTTATAATCGACGCTACCTTTTCAGCATCATCACAGGGGGCTTCAGCCATAAGCTCATCGTGCACCTGCATTATAAGACGAGCTTCGGGACACTCTTCCTTCAATCTGTTATAAACATTAATCATTGCAATTTTGATGATATCTGCAGCGGTACCCTGAATAGGCATGTTTCTTGCAACTCTTTCGCCGAAGGAGCGCAGCATTCCGTTAGAAGAAGAAAGCTCTGGCAAATATCTTCTTCTCTTGAAGTAAGTTTCAGAATAACCTTTTTCTTTAGCATAAAGAATACAGTTATTCATATATTTATCGACAGATGAATAAAGCGAGAGATATGACTTAATGAAAGAATCAGCCTCAGCACGGGTAGTTCCGATATCCTTCGCAAGTGAAAATGCACCAATACCATATACTATGCCGAAATTAACGGCCTTTGCCTTACTTCTCAGCTCTGAGGTTACTTCATTCTCAGGAACACCAAAAACGCGGGCTGCCGTAACAGTATGAATATCGACACCGCTGTTAAAAGCATCGATCATATTAATATCTCCCGACAAAGCGGCAAGAACACGTAATTCGATCTGAGAATAGTCCGCATCTACAATCAAATATCCGTCACGGGCGATAAAAAACTTTCTCATTTCTCTGCCGAGAGTTGTTCTAACAGGAATATTCTGCAAATTAGGCTCAGTAGAAGAAAGTCTACCTGTACGGGTTTCTGTCTGATTGAAAGTGCACCTCACTCTGTTATCGGAATCTACAGCTTTTAATAATCCTTCACAATATGTTGATCTGAGCTTTGTAAGTGCTCTGTATTCAAGTATTTTAGAAACAACAGGATAATCTTCAGCTAAAGATTCAAGAACATCAGCATTAGTCGAATATCCTGTTTTTGTTTTCTTTTTTGCAGGAAGTCCCATCTTTTCAAAGAGTATCACACCTAATTGCTTGGGAGAATTTATATTAAATTTCTCACCTGAGAGAGTATAAATATCATTTTCAAGAATTCCGATGTCAGAAGACAGCTTTTCCGCAAAATTCCTGATTCCGTCAGCATCAACCTTCATTCCTTCGCGCTCCATAGACACAAGAACACGGGAAAGTGGAATTTCAATATTTTTCAGAAGCTCAATCTGATCACGCTCAATAATTATAGATGAAAGTCTGTCAGACAGAACCTTCATAAGAAACAGCTTTTCACAATATTCAGCATTTGCTTCACAGAAAGCCCTTGACATATCATCAGAAAACTCTGGAACAACAGATTTTACATTGTAAGACAAAGCCAGCGACTGCAGAGAATAATCGGATGAATTAACATCAAGAAGATATGATGCAAGAGTAATGTCAAATGTAATATTCAGGGCTTCTATACCATTATCATAACAGAAATAATATAATTCTTTACAGTCTGCAGTATACTTAACACAATCTGACTCAATTATCTTTTTAACAAAAGGTAAAAATTCGAGTGTGGTGTTTTCAACAGTAATAATCTGATTATCAACAACAAATGAAACAGCAGACATATAAGAATTGCTGATCAATGGAAGAATATACACTTTGGTGTAATTTTTCAGAAGCTCTTCTGCTGCAGAAATATCCGAAATCGAATATTTCATCACAGAAACAACAGAGCTTCCGTTAACACATGACAAGACTTTAGATTTTTCTTCCGACAATCCGAGACGGGATATAATCTTAAACATCTCGTGGCGAGCAAGCTCTATCAGCAGAATATCATTATTACGCGTATCCGTAAGATAATCAGACATATTTGTATTGACAGGTGCTTCAAGAGATATAGTACCGAGCTTTCTTGAGAAGTAAGCACTTGCCTTTCCGTTAATGAGCTTTGTCTTTACACCAGCGGTAGCTTCTACAGCATCAATATCGGCATAAATGTTATCAATAGTTTTATACCTTCTGATAAGCTCTCCAGCTGTTTTAGGACCAATTCCTGCCACGCCCGGAATATTATCGGATGTATCCCCTTGCAATGCCTTTAACTCAATCATTCCAGCTGGTTCAACACCATACTCTTCGAATAAAAGAGCTTTATCATATTCAACTGTCTGAGTTTTTCCCATTTTTGTAGTTGTAAGAAGAACCGAAACATTATCGTTGACAAGCTGTAATGAATCACGGTCTCCTGTAGCAATATAACAGTGGTCATCCTTATTTACAGCAACAGACAAGGTACCTAGTATATCATCTGCCTCAAAGCCCGGACATTCGATTATTTTACATCCGTAAGCAAGAAGAAGTGCCTTAAGAGGCTCAAACTGCTCTAAAAGCTCAGGCGGAGGACTTTTTCTGCCTGCCTTGTATTCACCGTACATCTCATGGCGAAATGTCGGTTTATGAACATCGAAAGCAACAATAATGGCATCAGGTTGATATTTCTCATCAAGCCCAAGTAATATATTAAAAAAACCGAATATGGCGTTTGTAAAATGACCGTCTTTTGCATTAAGAAGTTTGATGCCGTAAAAAGCACGATTAATAATACTGTTGCCATCAATAATGAGGTATTTCATAACGAGACATCCTAACATATTTATTACATAATACTATAACACAAAAAAAATAAAAAGGCTACTTTATTTTTAAAAATTTTTGTGTTATTATACACATTGGTGATTAAATGAGAATTAAAGATACAGAAATAAACGGATTTGCCGCATTAGCACCTATGGCAGGTGTTGCCGATTTATCATTCAGAGTTATTTGCAAGGAATTCGGTGCCGCATATACAGTAGGCGAAATGGTCAGTGCTAAGGGAATAAGCATGAATGATAAAAAATCTCAGGAGCTTATGAAGCTTGATGAGCGCGAACATCCTGCTGCGATACAGATATTCGGAAATGAACCTGAAATAATGGCAGAAGCCGCGAAATATGCCCTTTTATTTTCTCCTGATATAATTGACATCAATATGGGCTGCCCTGCCCCCAAGATCATAAAGAATAAGTCAGGGAGCTATCTTATGAAGGATCCTGTGCTTGCAGGAAAAATTACTAAAGCAGTCACCGATGCAGTAAAAATACCGGTATCAGTTAAATTCAGAACAGGATGGGACGAAAACAATAAGAACTGTACCGAGTTCGCAAAAAGAATAGAAGCTAACGGTGCTTCGTTTATTACCATTCACGGCAGAACCAAGGAACAGATGTATGCTCCTCCCGTTGACATCGATTCAATATCATCCGTTAAAAAAGCTGTCTCAATTCCTGTTATCGGTAACGGTGATATTTTTACGCCTGAGGATGCAAAGAGAATGTACGAGATAACCGGCGTCGATCTTGTAATGATAGGCCGCGGAGCACTTGGACGTCCATGGCTTTTTTCACAGATAAATGAATATTTGACCACAGGAGCTTATGCACCGGATCCATCCCCTGATGAACGAATGAAAATAATGCTTCAACATGCTGATGCAATCTGTAAAATCCGTGGTACAGATCACGGTATGTGTGAAATAAGAAAACACGCCCTATGGTATACAAAAGGGCTTCGAGGCTCGGCTAAACTCAGAAGCGAGTTCAGTGTCGTCGGAACTTTAGATGAGTTAAAACTTCTCGCAGAAAAGGTTACGGAAATTAAAGAATGATATACAAAAAAATAATTTAAAAAGTACTTGATTTTTTCAAATTGTTCAGTTATAATATCATTCGTCCTTTGGAGAGTTGTCCGAGTTGGTCGAAGGAGCACGATTGGAAATCGTGTATACGTCATAAGCGTATCAAGGGTTCGAATCCCTTACTCTCCGCCATATTTTTTAAGAGATAATCCGTTATAGGGTTATCTCTTTTTTTGTTTTTAAGAAAATTTTAACAATATTTTAACAATATATTGCATTTTTTGAAAAATTCTTTTATATTTTTGTTTTGTTTTGTATAAAAACTGCCGTTCGTTACAAATAAAAGATTATTATATTGAAAATTTTAGTAATTATGTTATAATAATTACGTAAAAAAATTAAAAGGAGTCACTGTTATGTGTACCTCGAAAGTCAAAAGATCTTTAGCATTGTTTTTATCCTTGTTGATAATAATCACATCTCTACCGATTGCAGTTATTTCATCTGCTGCAGGTGACTATCCTGTAATGATGGGGTTTTCTTCAGGCTCAAGCGCAGATTTCCACAGATATTACAACAAGGTATATTCTGTTACATTCCTTGATGAAATTGATAATGCTGCCATAGACGGAGCATTGGAAAGCTGGGATATTTCAGAAAACGCAGGAAGCAAAGAGGTAATGTCGTGGATGTATCTCAATGAATCAGCAACTGCTGAAGCCGGTGATAACAGATATGATGTATACATTGCAGGTAAGGGCGGCGTAGGAGCAAATAAAAACTCAAAATATATATTCTATTCTTTTTCCGAATTGAATTACGTTAACTTTAACAATGCATTTCATACTGATAACGCAACTTCTTTTTATGGAATGTTCCTCGATTGCAAAAAGATCGAGACAATAACCGGAATTGATTGGAATACATCGAATGTTACAGATATGAGCTATATGTTCAGAAACTGTCATGTTCTCAAGGAACTCGATTTAAGCTCCTTCAATACTAAAAAAGTTACTACAATGAAATATATGTTTTATTATTGTAGCACACTTGAATATGTCTATATCGGTTCCGATTGGTCAATAGAGTCTATTCAAAATTTAAATGACGGCGTTTTTAATTGTTGTTACGCAATAGTTGGCGGCAAGGATGTTTACGATGCAAAACATGCATATTCTGCCCCGGGAGCTTCATTTGCAAAGCTTGAAGCTGACGGCGGCTATTTAACTCACATAAGCGAAAAACCACAACCAGAAAAAAAAGAATATAAAGTCACTTATGAATTTATCGGCAGCATAATTCCCGACGGATTATCACTTAGTCCCGAGACAATTTACGAGGAAGGCAGCACTGTTAATGTCGCTGATATCCCCTCTGCAGACGGATATAAATTCTCAGGCTGGTCAACGGATGATGCAGATATCACAAGCGGAACATTTGTTATAAATAATGACGTTCATATCGTTGGTTCTTGGGAGAAGCTTTATAAAGTTACATATAAATACAATGATAATTACATCATTCCTGATGGTGCTCCTGCTCTCCCCTCTTATGAATTTACTGCCGGAGAAAATGTAACATTAGACGATATCCCCTTTGTTGACGGTTTTGTTTTTGAAGGCTGGACAAGCATAGATGCTACTATTAATGAAAACAAGTTTATAATGCCTGAATCAGACGTAACTCTTTACGGCTATTTTAAACGACCTGTAGAAAGTATTGAAATTAATGGTGGAGACCTCATAGTAAATATCGGTGAGCAACCGGTTATAAATGTTACTGTTAGACCTGATGATGCTACCGTAAAAGATATTATTTATTCTTCCGACAACGAAAACGTTGTTACAATTGATAAAAACGGTAGAATTTCAACCGTCGGAGAAGGTAAGGCTGTAATATCTGTTTCTTCAAAAGATGATCCTACAAAATCTGACACAATTACCGTGACAGTAAAGAACCCGGTAACTGATATTGAAGTTGATAAAAATGACATTGTTATCAACAAAGGCGAAAATGAAACTATTACTGTTACAGTTAATCCCAATAATGCTACTAATAAGGAAGTAGAATTTTCTTCCACAAATGAAAATATTGTCACTGTCAACAAAGACGGAAAGATTACGGCTGTCGGTGAGGGCACTGCAATAATTACTGTTAAATCTAAGGATAACCCTGATATTACTGAAACTGTCGTAGTTACCGTAAAGATTCCTGTGACAGAAATTACTGCAGCTGATGATTTCACTATTAATCTCGGTGAGTCAAAAAATGTTGAAGCAAAAACAAATGACGATGCAACAAACAAAGGGTTAATATATGATTCATCAAACCCCGGTGCTGTAAAGGTTGATTCAGATGGTAATGCTGTGGCAGTCGGTGAAGGCTCTGCAATAATTACAATAACCTCAAAAGATAATCCTGATATTACTGAAACAGTAACCGTAACCGTTAAAATTCCTGCTGAAGATATTATCATCAATAATTCTGATTATGAGCTTAATATCGGCGAAACAGAAAAAATATCAGCTGTCGTTAAACCTGACAACACAACTAATAAAACACTTACATACAAATCATACAACGAAAATGTTGCTATTGTTGATTCAGAAGGAAAAATAACTGCCGTAGGAGAAGGCTCAACTACCATCACCATCACTTCGGAAGACAACCCTTCTGTCAAAACTGAAGTTACTGTAACGGTAAAAATTCCTGTTGATAAAGTTATTATAGTTGAAGATAGCTTCGATCTTGAAATCGGTGACACCGATGCCTTAACAACAATTATAACCCCAGAGAACGCAACAAATAAGGATGTCATCTACAAATCAAGTGATGAATCCGTAGTTACTGTTGATGAAAATGGCAATATAACAGCAATCGGCGAAGGAATTGCAAAAATAACAGCAACATTAAAGAGTGATTCGACAAAAACTGATGAAGTTACTATAAGTGTAAAAAAACCTCATATTAATGTAGATAATGTCGAAGCAGATAAAACAGAAATAGTGCTTGAAATAGGCGAAACCGACAAAATTACAACTACAGTTACTCCTGATAATGCAACTGTGAAGGATGTTATATTTGAATCTGATAACGAAAGCGTAGCAAAGGTTGACTCCAGCGGAAACATTATTGCAGTCGGTGAAGGCACTGCAACCATAACAGTTAAATCAAAAGATGATAATTCAAAATACGATCTGATTACTGTAAAGGTAAAAAAGCCTTATACTCCTGAAGAAACTACTACTGAAGCTGAAGAGACTACTACTGAAGCTGAAGAGACTACTACTGAAGCTGTAGAGACTACTACTGAAGCTGAAGAGACTACTACTGAGGCTGAAGAGACTACTACTGAGGCTGAAGAGACTACTACTGAGGCTGAAGAGACAACTACTGAAGCTGAAGAGACAACTACTGAGGCAGAAGAAACTACTACTGAGGCAGAAGAAACTACTACAGCTCCTGAAGAAACCACTACTACTCCTGAAGCGACAACAACTCCTGAGGATACTACGAAGCCCGAACATCCTACAATTCCCGAGGATGATAATTACATAATTGAAGTACCTGAAAAGATAGTTCTTGTCGCAGGAATTCCAACACAAATTGGTATTAAGGTTCATCCTGAAGGACACGATATCGAATTCACATTGACATCTGACAATGAAAACATAGCATTTATTAATGAAAACGGTATGCTCGTCGGCATTCTTCCCGGAAGCACTACAATTTATGCAGACTTCGGAAATGGCGATATCCGACCTATTCAGGTGATTGTAACGGCTCCTGTCGAAATACCTCAGACATTCCATATCTGTTTCGGAAAAACCGATGGCATCGGTTGGTATGAGGTTTCAATTAACGGCGGTGATTTCTTCCCGCAGGGACCAAACTCCACTCTGGAGGTTCAAAAAGGTGATGTACTTATTGTCAGAATCCAGGATCTCTGGATTGATGATGACTTTGAATTCTATGTTAACGGATTCAAGGTCCCGGAAACTGCTCCAAATCAGATAACTGTTGTTGTAGACGGCTTTATGCTGATTGGTGCTCTTTCGATGGATATAAGTGTACCTGATGTTGAGGAGTCACTTAATCTCTTTGAAAAACTCATTTTAGCAATAAAAGCATTCTTTGATATGATTGCTGGTTGGTTTAAATAATTTTTTATCCTGAAGATCAACACATGTTGGTTTTCAGGATTTTTTTGTTTCCAAAATGTAGAAAAAAACAGTTTAAAAATGTACGATTCTAATAAAAATTATTTTTAAATCTATTATCATTTGACTTAAATTCGTTTTTAGTTTACTATATATTATATAATAAACAGAAAGGACGTTTCTAATGAAAAGCAATGCATTCACAAAATCGTTTTTAAGTGTGCTTCTGACAGTTATTATGATTTTAACTGTAATGGCGCCAATGACTGCTCTTGCTGCAATAGAATTCGACACCGCAAAGCTTGGCGATGACATCTATTTCACATCAAGAACAGACTATGTGCTGGCTCCCGGCATAACTGAAACTCACATCACAACAAACAATGCTGAAGGTAATAATCAGATAGCTTCTTATGCGGTCGAAATTGACCTCAGCAATCCGACAACCTCCATTATTGCCGGTTATAAGGACTACAACGGTAAAAAGCTCGGTTTCCAGAAGGTGCGTGACCAGGCTTATGCTGCAGAAGAAAAGAGAGGTCTTAATGTAGTAGCCGGCACAAATGCAGACTTCTTTAATATGCAGACCGGCGAACCCTACGGTGCACTTGTAATGCAGGGCACTGTCTATCACAGTGAATCTAAGCTTCCCTGGTTTGGTATCACCAAAGACGGCAAGCCTGTTATCAGTGAAGGTAAGCTTACCTCTGATATTGCGGAAGCTGTCGGCGGCAGAGTGCTTCTTGTTAAAAACGGCGAAGTAACTGAAGAAGCTCTTGAGCATGACCTTGGAAAGATCCTCGCCCCCAGAACAGCAGTCGGTATCACAACAGAAGGTAAGGTAATTATATATGTTGCTGACGGCAGACAGGCACCTTATTCATCAGGACAGTATTTTTATGAACTGGCTCACACTCTTGCAGCATTAGGCTGCGAAACCGCTTTATGTCTCGACGGCGGCGGATCCACTACTTATGTTTCTCAGCACGAAGGTGAAAATGATATTGTTTGCAGAAACAGACCCTCAGACGGTGTTGAAAGAACTGTTTCCTCCTCACTTCTTGTATGCTCATCTGCAAAACCCTCTGGTGTATTTCACCATGCTACCCTTACACCCAATAATGTCATTTACACTCCCGGATCCACTGTAGAATTTTCTGCTCGTGGTGTAGACTCATCAGGCTATGCTGCTGATCTTCCCGCTGACGGCAGATTCGAACTTGCAGACTCCTCATTCGGATCAATTACCGATGACGGCAAATTCACATCCAACGGCAAAATCGGTGAAGTTAAAGTTAACTATTTATCCGAAGGTACTGTATGCGGCACTGTTTCAATCGAAATTCAGATTCCCGATGAGCTTTATGTTGCAAACACAGAGCAGGCTGTTGGTCCCGAAGAAACCACAGATTTCGGTATCGTTGCAAAGTATATGGACAGGGCTGTGACTCTTAAGGATGACGACATTGATTGGACAATTGCACCTCAGAAGCTCTCAGAAACTGAAGCAAACATATGTTATGTATTAATTCCCGCAGAACACTTAAGTACCTATAAAAACAAGAGTGTTTTCGGCAAATATAAAAAGACCGCTGATTATAAAGCAAATTATTATGTAAATACACCTGAAGTTGTTTATGAAGATGGTGATTATGCTATCGTTAAATATACCGCAAGATCACCTTCTTATGCCGGATGCGACATTGACTCAATTATAGCCAGTAAAATTGCCGTCGATGAAAATATCCTGGCCTATGATTACATCCGTGAAACATTATTTTTCAAAGCCGGATTAGTCGGCTCCTTTAACGGATTGACCTTCACAGGTGCTGCTGACGGATCATACAATGCTTTTATTACCGCTGAGCTTAAATGCAATGATGCAATACCTCCCATAAAGCTTACAATTTTTATAGGTTCTATGCAGAAAACTCTTTATGACTTCGAATATGTATCAGGCGAAGAAAATAAAGATGCAGAAAATTATATCCCCGGTATGTCTTTACCGATTAACGGTGCTAACTGGTTAACAGCAAATGGTTATAGCGGCTACAGAAACAGAGCTGAAGAGCTCGGAAACGAAGGTTGGCCTCTCTTTATGTGGCCCAATGCAACAGTTCAGAACGATACTGTTCTTGCTGATATAATTGATGCAAAAGACGGTGAGCCTGTCAGATTTGGTCAGAATGCATTAAGAATCACATTTGACTATTCTTCATATGATTATTCAAAGAATGCAAACTTCTATCTCAGAACCACATCACCCGCATATGCATTTGAAGGCTCTCCCACAGCTATCGGTGTCTGGGTATATGCTCCTGAAGGAACTAACAATTACCTTCTTTATCTCAACTGTGCAAGCCAGATGACAGCTGATAATATCGAAAAAGGTGTTGGTCACACGGTTCAGTCTTATCAGTGTATCACAAATGAGGTTGATGAAAACGGAAAATCCGGTATCAACTGGACAGGCTGGAAATATCTTGAATTCAAGCTTACAGACGGTACAGTCGCAGGATCAAGCAATGTTGCAGAAGGATTCCAACCCTACGGCGAAAATCCCGGATCAGGTATATTCTGGATTTCATACCAGCCTAAAAATATGAGCCAGGTAACAGCAGATACCATTTATATTGATGACATTACCCTTATTTACGGCGCAAATACATCAGATACAATCAATCCTCAGGTCACTTATATCGGCGATGTCAATGAAGGTATTGTAGACGGTGAAACTGTCTTCAATACCAACACAATATCTTTTAAGGCTTCATATGCTGATGTTGAAGATAAATATATGTCCGGTATTAATGATGAAGCAACAAAGATGTTTATTGACGGTGTTGATGTAACAGACAAATGCTATATCAATGAAGGTGACGATGAAATCTATTTCTATGATGCAGTACTTGCTGACGGCGTTCACAATATTGAAATTCAAGTTGCTGACGTTTTCGGTAATGTTTCATCAGAAATGCGTTATTTCACAGTAGATAGCAACACAGAGGAAACAGAACTCACCTTCCTTCCTGCCAATGCTCCTATTCTCGGCAAAAACTACATCTTTACTGTAGCTACCAATAAAGCAGCCGACGTAACATCAGCCGATATAGTAATCAAGGTTCTTTCTGACTTTACTTCTTACTGGAGAAATATGTCAGTTGTTCCTTCAGCCAACTATGAGCTTGACGGTGAACCTGTCTACAATAGCATTAAAGATACTTTCGCATTCAAAGTTGTAAGAAAAGCTGATGCAGACACATCACTTGATGACGGCACTCTTGCTGAGATTATAACAGCTGTTCCCTCAAACACTCCTGAAAACCTTAATGTCACTCACAGAATTGCGAAAGGCGAGCTCACTTATGCTTCAGAAAAGGCTGAAAACTATATTAACGGCTTCTCTGCAAAGATCTCTGATAACTGTGCTTCTGCATTCATTATATCAACTGACTTTATGATTCAGGGATCTCTTGGCGGAAATATCTACATCAAGGACAGTGACAATAATGTAGCTGAAGCTGTAGAAGTTTACACAACTGATGATGTACTCGTCGGCACAACAGATACAGAGGGTAAGCTTTTCACAGATATGTTTGTAACTGAAGTAAATACATTCTCTATTTACGCAGTAAGAGGTGAAGAGCGTTCCTTCATTTACAAATCTCAGACATATGCCGCCGGCGGCGATGCAACAGGACTTCCCACGAATGTTCTTCTCAACGCTGCAGAAGATCCAGCTGTTCAGCAGAATATTTCCTGGATGGCATCTCCCATTTCAACAACTGATAAAGCAGTTGTAAAATATGCAGAAAAATCCGACTATGAAGCAAATGGTGATGCTGCATTTGTTGAATTTGAAGGCATCAGCCATCTTGATGTTGCTGCTGCTTCAGGTAAAATTGAAACAAACTATGCTGTAAGATTTAACTCTGCAGTTATTACAGGCCTTAATCACGGTACGGAATATGTTTACTGTGTTGGTGATGGTACAAATTGGTCTGAAATAAAAGAATTTACAACAGATGTAAAAGGCAAGAATACTAACTTCTTTATTTTTGGCGATACTCAGGATGCTGATACTACTAATATTACTGCCATAACAGAACAGCTTGCTGCATCAGGCATAAGATATGATTTCGGTATTCAGACCGGTGATGCAGTAGATAATGCTGGATCTTACTCTTATTGGAACGGAATCGGTAATGTATTCTCCGGCGGTCTTCTCGGAAAAACTGATATTGTTCACGTCCTCGGTAACCACGAATACACCGGTGACACAAATGCTATCAATGCAGCACATTACTTCAATCTTCCCGGAACAACTGATGCTGCTCCCCTCGCCTATTCCTTTGAATATGGTAATGTTTATGTAGCAGCTATGACATATCTTTCGGGCTCAACTGTTGAAGCAGCTGCTGAGTGGCTTAAGAATGACGCCGCACAGTCTACTGCCAACTGGAAGATTCTTACACTTCACCAGCCTATTTACTTCACAAATGCAGGTGGCGGCACATCAAGAGAAATGATGGACAAGCTTGCAGCTGCAGTTGACGAAATCGGTATTGATTTTGTATTCTCCGGTCATGATCATTCTTATGCAAGAACATATCCTCTTAAGAATGGTGTCCAGGATGCAAACGGAACTGTTCATTTCATCTGTGCAGCAACCTCTGCAGATAAGACTTATGCTATCACCGCTTATCCTCAGTATCACGAAATTGCAACAGATGAATATAATTCAATTTACATGACTGTTTCAACAACAGATACTGAAATGGAAATCACTGCCTGGAACTACGATGGTTATGAGCATCTTGTATTTGATACATATAAGGCAACAAGACCTGTTACCTGTACTGAAAACGGAACTCATAGCTACGCATACACAGGAAAATTCCTCTCCTGTAAGATGTGCGGATATACGATTTCATCTGATAACTACACAGGTTGGGCATATGATGACGAATCTGATAAGCAGATGTACTTCATCGGCGGTAAGTACATAACAGGCTGGTATACTCTCGGTACTGATCATTACATATTCGACGAAAACGGTCTCATGCAGACCGGAAAAATCGTAATAGACGGTCATGAGTATCTCTTTGATGAAAACGGTAAGCTTATAAAAGGTTCACTTGAAAAGAATTCCGACGGAACTTATACTTACTATATCAATGGTGAAAAACAGCGCGGCTGGTTCGATATTGACGGAAAGTGGTACTATTTCAGCAAATCCAAGGGTTATAAGACTCACAGCGGCAGGCAGACCGTCAATAAGATGGAATTCACCTTCTCAAAGGAAGGCTATGTAGAAAAAGGCTGCTGGGTAGAAACAGCACTTGGTACAAGCTATTATGACGGTCCCAATCCTGTTACAGGTCTCAGAGATATTGACGGTTATACCTATTATTTTGATTCTGAAGACACTTATATGCTTGTAAATGAAAGCATTGAAATCGACGGTGAAATCTATTCATTCGGATCAACAGGAAGATTCAGACACTACGGTGAACATGTCGACAATAACGGCGATGGAAAATGTGATGATTGCAATGAACAAGAATCAGGCTTCAACGGATTCTTTGAAAGAATCAGAGATTTCTTCAACCGAATCGCAAATTTCTTCAGATCACTCTTTATGTAATATGAATTAATATTATTTAATTAAGCTTCCCGGGACACTGAAACTCAGATGTCCCGGGAAAACTTTATATTGATAAAAATAGTGAAATATGTTATTATATTGCTGATTAAGGAGGGGTATTAGTATGGATACAATAAAAATTGACTCTAAAAACACAAGAATTATAGCACACAGAGGCTTAAGCGGCATTGAAAAGGAAAACACAAACGCAGCATTTATTGCAGCCGGCAATAAGAGTTATTACGGCATTGAAACTGACGTACACAGAACTCTTGACGGTAAATTCGTATGCATACACGACGACACAACAGGCAGAGTTGCAATTGACAATATGACAATAGAAGAAACAACCTTCGACACATTAAGAAAGCTTCTTCTTACAGACACCGATGGGATAAAAGGCAGAGAAGATATGAAAATCCCTACCCTTAAAGAATATATTTCAACCTGTAAAAGATACGAAAAAATTGCCGTTCTTGAGCTTAAGAACGAATTCGAAAAAGATGACATTGCAAAAATCTGCGATGAAATTATTGAGCTTAATTACCTTCATAAAGTCATTTTTATCTCATTTGCATTTAATAATCTTGTTAAACTTCGCGAAATTTACCCGAATCACCATGTTCAGTTTCTTGTTGAGCACTATTCCGATGACTTGCCTGAACTGCTTAAAAAGCATAATTTTGAGCTTGATATAGATTACAATGAGCTTACGGAAGATATCGTAAAGCTTTTACACGAAAACGGAATCAAAGTAAACTGCTGGACCTGTGACAATAAAGAAGAAGGCGAAAAGCTTGTATCTTGGGGACTTGACTACATTACAACTGATATTCTTGAATAATAAAATTAAGGGAGTCCTTAAAAGGACTCCCCTTTTATATTTTACTGTTCTTTATTTTTTGACATTAATCTCTGGATAGCTTTCATTATTTCAACTGAGGGAATAATGAGAACAGAGAGACCGAGAGAAATGAGATATGCCTTCATATCAAGATGAGCAAAACCGAAAATGTCAGACAGGAAAGGAATCTCAACAACTGCTGTTGTAAGAAGGAATGATCCGATCATAGCACCATAGAGTGCGACATTGTGATGTCCCTTGATTACCATGCCGATAGAAGAACCTCTCTGAGATCTCATATTGAATGAATGGAAAATTTCACACATAGCCATTGTGAAGAAAGCCATTGTCATACCCTCAGAGCTATCAGGAATATTTCTGAAAACAAGGTGACCTGTTTCAAGGAATTCACCGATATAAAACGCAATAATTGTAAGAACACTTACAAGGACACCTTGATATGCACAGTCAAAACCGAGACCTCCGGCAAAAATGCCGTCATTCTTGCTTCTGGGCTTTCTTCTCATTATATTTGCTTCAGGTTTTTCAAGACCGAGAGCAAGAGCAGGAATACTGTCTGTAACAAGATTTATGAAAAGAAGATGCGGAGCTTCAAGAATAGTAAAGCTCATTATGGTAGCAAAGAAGATAGAAATAACCTCAGAAAGGTTAGATCCGAGAAGGAACTGTATTGCCTTACGGATATTATCATAAATTCTTCTGCCTTCACCGACAGCAGAAACAATCGTTGCAAAGTTATCGTCAGTAAGAACCATATCTGCAACATTCTTTGTAACATCAGTACCGGTGATGCCCATACCGACACCGATATCAGCGCTCTTGATAGAAGGTGCGTCATTAACACCGTCACCGGTCATAGCAGTTACATAACCCTTGCTTCTCCAAGCATTGACAATTCTTGTCTTATGCTCAGGCTGAACACGAGCGTAAACAAAAATATTCTCTACAATTTTTTCAAATTCTTCATCAGTGTACTTATCGATATCTGCACCCATCATTGCCTGGCTGTCATCGGTAAGAATTCCAAGCTCCCTTGCAATAGCCTTAGCAGTATTAATATGGTCACCTGTAATCATAATAGGTGTAATACCTGCACCGCGGCACTCAACAATAGCATCCTTAACCTCAGGACGAACAGGGTCAATCATACCGGTAAGACCGATAAAAATCATATCATGTTCAAGTTCGGATGATTCATAAACAGAGGGCTCAGCAGTATATTCCTTGAATGCAACAGCAAATACACGAAGAGCCTTGTTACCCATTCTGGTGTTCTCTTCAGCAGCCTTAGCACGGATATCGTCATTAATATCAACAACCTGACCGTTTACAAAAGCACGGTTACACTTCTTAAGAATTTCATCGGGAGCACCCTTTGTATACTGAATATAAAGTCCGTTAACAGAGTGAACAGTACTCATCATCTTTCTGCCGGAATCAAAGGGAACTTCACCGACTCTGGGGTGAGCCGCTACAAGATCGGCCTTATTAAGACCGATTGATTTTGCATAATTAATAAGAGCAACTTCATCTGGTTCGCCTGTACCCTTGCCATTTTCATCAACCTCAGCATTAGTACAAAGAGCCATTGCGGTCGCAAGAACCTTTTCGTCCTCTGCATAATGATCAACAACGGTCATTACATTCTGAGTAAGAGTACCTGTCTTATCAGAACAGATTATCTGAGTACATCCAAGAGTTTCAACAGCATTCATTTTACGGATGATTGCGTTCTTCTTCGACATATTGGTAACACCGATAGAAAGAACGATAGTCATAACCGCAACAAGACCTTCGGGAATAGCGGCAACAGCAAGTGCAATAGCTGTTATGAATGAGTTAAGGGCAACTTGATAAAATTCAGCGGTACTGCCTGAAATGAAATACATTGCAATGTTATAGCCGAAAATAATAACACAAACAGCAAGAACAAGCTTAGTTAGAATCTTTGAAAGCTGTTCGAGCTTGATTTCAAGAGGAGTTTTACCCTGTTCAGCAAGAGCAATAGCATTAGCAATCTTACCCATTTCGGTATTCATACCTGTAGCGGTAACAACAGCCTTACCACGACCGTAAACAAGAGTGGAGCCCATATAAGCCATATTCTTACGGTCACCGAGAGGAACCTCATCTGTGTTATTTTTACCCATAAGAGCATTTACGAGCTTTGTAACAGGAACAGATTCACCGGTAAGAGCAGCTTCTTCTATTTTCATACTTGCGCATTCAAAAATACGGCAGTCTGCAGGGATTGCATCACCGGCATCAAGAAGAATTACGTCTCCGACAACAAGATCTTCACTTTTGATTGTTTCAACCTTTCCGTCTCTTAAGGTCTTAGTTGTAGCTGCAGACATCTTCTGAAGAGCCTCAACAGCCTTTTCAGCTTTATTTTCCTGAATAACACCGAGAAGAGCATTTATAAGTACAACAGCAAGAATAATACAAGTATCAGTGGGGAAGAAATTATGTCCTGCAGATGATGCTTCAATATACTCGGTAACAGCAGAAATTGCTGCAGCAATAATAAGAATGATGATCATAGGATCCTTCATCTGATCAAAAAACTTTTTGAGCATTGAATCTTTTTTTGCTTCTGCAAGTTTGTTTTTGCCATTCTGTTCAATACGTTTTGCGGCTTCTGCAGCTGTTAAACCTGAAGGACTTGATTTTACATCTTCAAAAACAACATCAACGTTTTCCAGATAGTGCTTCATTAGCGGAAACTCCTTTACATTTTTTCTTTAACAGAGTAAGAAAAAAAAGACCTCAGTACATTTTTTTGTACTAAAGTCCCGATATGAGACTCAATACAGCAAAAACACTGTCTGCGAGTCTCGTCAATTAAGATATGCCAGGCTGGAAATCAACCAAGATGTTGACATACCACGCCGAAAACGGCGCAAACTACTCCCTCAAGCTCTGTTATTAAAATAATAATAACAAAATATGAAAAACTTGTCAAGAGATTTATTCTTCAGTTTGCTTTCCTAAGAATTGTGCCGCAACCTCAGCTAATTTAATTTCAGCCTGTGAGGGATATTCATTTTTTTCATTAAATAATGCAATAACACAACCGGATACATCACCGTTTCCGAGTATTGGCACTGCAATACAAGCATTTTTCTCGAGACCGTCTACAGGAGTAAGCATTGCTCTTTCCATTGCAGATGCAATAAAGCTGCTTCTGTTTTCCATGACCTTTTCAAGGGAGGAACTTATTCTCTTTTCCAGCGCTTCCTTCTTAGGTATCCCCATACAACATACTACATGATCTCTGTCAGTAATTAAAACGGGCATACCCATTGCCTTATAAAGAACTTCGCAGTATTGTGCTGTAAATTCCTGTAATTCTCCCATAGGTGAATACTTCTTAAAAATAACTTCACCATCAATGTCTGTATAGATCTCAAGAGGATCTCCCTCACGTATTCTCATAGTCCTTCTGATTTCCTTAGGTATTACTACCCTTCCCAAATCATCAATTCTTCTGACAATACCTGTTGCCTTCATATATACATTTCTCCTTAAATTGCAAATTGTGTTGTTAGTATCTGTTATTTGATGCGATTTATACTTAAAAAAGAAAAACTCCTTTGAAATAAACAAAGGAGTTATATACCGTATATCATTGCCAAATTTAGATGAACAGTCTTTTGTGCGAAATTAAAAGCTGGATGCGTTTCTACTGACGTTTGATATTGTTCGTCATAGTTAATAGGCAACAAGAAAAGCTTAAATAACAGTGCAAAAGCAAACAAATTTACATAAGATTTAAGCCCTTAGCTACAAGGGTAATAAAATCCTGAACGTTAGCAACAACAGTTGTTGCGCTAAGACTGCCTCTGTCAAGAAGCTTGTTTACAACAAACTCGTCGATATCTACTGTATAGATATATACAGGACGTACAGTGCCGTCTTCCGTCACCCTGAATGAGGGGGTCATATTGCCGGTCGCAATAGTGTGAAGCATGGTAGCCATACAAATTACTGTTGTGGAATTCTTTACAAGATTACGCATTGCATCAGCAGCCTTATATACATCAGCGATTACTTCAGGAAGCGGACCGTCATCACGAATAGATCCTGCAAGCACAAAGGGTACATCATTCTTCACACAGCTGCACATTATGCCGTCGTCAAGATTGTAATCCCGGATAAACTGAGGTATTGAACCGCTTCTTCTGACCTTATTGCAGATATCAAGATGATTATAATGTCCGTTAGGCTGAGATTTCTGAGTATATATATCCTGTCCGAGAGCAGTATGAAGAAGTGCACCTTCAAGATCATGGGTCGCAAGAGCATTGCCCGCGAGAACTCCGTGAGCATATCCGTTGTCAATAAGAAGAGACATTGCCTTTCTCGCATCAGCATCAAAGGAAAAAGCAGGCCCCATTACCCAAATGATATTGCCATACTCCTTTTCATATTTCAGAAGTTCAAAAAGATTATCATAATCTCTTGAGTACGAAGTTTCACGGCTTCTGCCCTGACGAAAAACAAACTGATCTTCAAGGACTTCATCATCAGTTACGAATCCGTTTACATAAAGAAAAATACCTTCTTCGCACTTCTCCGTTCTTCCGAGAATTACTTTATCACCTTTTTTAAGATTGCGGGCTTCAATAACATTAAGGCTGTTGTTTTCATCAATAACCACACAAGAGTCCATTCGACTCTCTTCGGCGAGCTTCCATTCACCTTTAATCTTAAAATACTCGGGATACATAGAGGTACTGTGGAAATATTCAGGCGCAACACCGTCTGTCTCGACAACAGCATACGCACAATCCGGTGCATTTAAAAATTTTTCCTCTGAGAAATCGGGTATAATATATCTGGGCATAGAAAAAGCCATAATTCACCCTCCAAAAACATTTTAGTATATTATACTACAAAATATTAAATTTTCAACATTTAATTATTTGCATGTCAAAGAAAAGAGCTGATATATTTCTTGACAATACTGCATTTATTTGATAAAATGTTTAAGAAATAAAATTTGGAGAGTTGTCCGAGTGGTCGAAGGTGCAGCACTCGAAATGCTGTGTGGGGAAACTCACCCAGGGTTCGAATCCCTGACTCTCCGCCACTGATCCCGTTCAGCTGTGACGGGATTTTATTTTTAATTCAGAACAAAGGAAGTGAGTTTATGGATACAGGCGATAGTAGCACGAATACGGGCGGCCGAAGTACGTGCTTATTATACGATGAATTTATTTTCTTAAACTCACCGCAGGGCATTGGAGTTTAACCTCCCTTCCCCACTCGTTTTTGTGTTGCTCCTGTAAAGCATTAATGCAAATTAAAAGGAGGAATACAGATGGACGAAATTATAGACATTGAAATTATTGATACCAAGCTCATTGAACAAGCATTGGAGCTTCTCGAAAATAAACGTTTTTCCGAACTGAGAAGTCTTCTTGAGGAACAGAATCCTGCTGATATCAATGACATTATTGATGAGCTTTCGGATGAAAAATCGGTGCTTATTTACAGACTTTTACCAAAAGAGGTTGCTGCCGAGGTTTTCGTTGAAATGGACAGCGACAAGCAGGAGTATCTGATTAACATTTTCAGTGACTCGCAGCTGAAGGATGTTATTGACGAGCTATATTACGATGATACAGCGGACATCATCGAAGAAATGCCTGCAAATGTTGTAAAACGAATATTAAAGGTTGCGTCTCCCGATGTAAGAAAAGCCGTTAATGATCTTCTTAAATATCCTGAGGACAGTGCCGGCAGCATTATGACTACTGAGTTTGTTCGACTCAGAAAATCTTACTCGGTTGAAGAATCCCTCGAATTTATAAGAAGCGTCGGCGTAAACAAGGAAACAATTTACACCTGTTATGTAACTGATGAAAAGAATCATCTTATAGGAATTATTACAGCAAAAGATCTTCTGCTTTCAGAAAGAAATGAAATTATTTCTGACATAATGGAAGAAAATGTTATTTCCGTAAATACTCTTGCAGACACAGAAAGCATTGCATTAATGTTCGGCAAATATGACTTTCTTGCTTTACCTGTTGTTGACAACGAAAACAGACTTGTCGGCATTATCACTGTTGACGATGCTATAGATGTTATGCAGGAAGAAACAGAAGAGGATTTCTCAAAAATTTCAGCTATCACTCCTAATGATACTGAATATCTCAAAACATCTGTTTTCAAGCTTTGGGCTTCACGTATTCCGTGGCTTATGATACTTATGATTTCGGCGACTTTTACCGGAATGATTATATCAAAATTTGAAAGTGCTCTTGCAGTTCTGCCCATTCTTACAGCTTTTATCCCTATGCTTATGGGAACAGGAGGTAATGCAGGCAGTCAGGCTTCAGTTACAGTTATCCGAGGAATTTCCCTTGGACAGGTTGAATTCAGAGATTTCTTTAAAGTACTCTGGAAGGAATGCAGAGTCTCAATTCTTTGCGGCGTTGTTCTCGGAATTGCCGCTATCGGTAAAGTAATGCTGGTAGACAATTTTCTGATGAAAAATCCCGATGTGACTATTTTTGTAGCTATTGTTGTCGGAATTACACTTTTTGCAACAATAGTTTCAGCAAAAATTATCGGTTGCGCACTTCCCTTGCTTGCAAAAAAGACTGGTCTTGACCCGGCAGTTATGGCAAGCCCGCTGATTACTACTCTTATTGATACTGTTTCTCTTCTTGTTTATTTTTATTTTGCTTCAGTTATTCTTAACATCTGAAAAAAGCCACCGGATAAGCCGGTGGTTTTTATTATTTGTCCAGAATTGGTGTGTCCGAAAAATTAAGAATCGGCTTTCTGAAGCCTTCAAATTCAAGAACAACAATTTCATTATAACCTTTCTTAAGCCAAGGAGCCGGAAGATATAATGTATGCTGCGGACCCTTTTTCCAATACCGTGAAAGCAGTCTTCCGTTAACCCACACAAGGCCTTTCTTAAAGCCGTCAGGAGAAATGAAGGTATCCTTAACATCACCTTCAATATTCAGAATTCCTCTTAAGAACAAGGGATGTTTATTGAATCCGGGCTTCATGTTGCGTTGAAATTGAATTTCCGACACATCATCAAGCGGAAGAGTGTACGCATCCCAGTGATAAATACATTGCTGCCCTAATCGTACATCTGAAATAATTCCCTTTTTGTCCAAAAGCCGTGAGCCGTAGTTTATTCTGCCCATATTCTCAACGAGAATACTGAGCTTAAGACCTTCTTCAGGTATACCAAGCTTAAATTTCTTTTTCTTGTCGTTTCTATCGAGTATACATTTAAATACATCATTTACATACACAATGCATTGCACCTGCGTATACTTTAAAGGGCTCTCCGTTAAGCAAGAATTCTTCTTTACCTATTATGAATTCATTCATTTATATCACCTTCTCAATAATCGATACAGAAAGATTCTTATCTTCATAAAATTCAGAAACTATAACCTGATAGTGACAATCACTGCAAACTATTCCGGCTTCTGTACAATCAAAAGAAATATTATTTCTTTTATCTCTGATGCCTCTACCGGAGCTACGGAATTGCGCAGTTTTCAGTGCCTTATAACCGGCAAATTTTTTCTGCAGAACTCTTTCATCACATATTTCTTTATTCAGATTTTCTGCAAAAGAATATTTTGAATATGAAAACAGATTTCTCATTTCACTGTCTGTCAATAATGACTGTGCCTCGGCAAAAGTAAAAGACTCTGCCTTTTCTAATGCAATTCCTATAGGTAAACGCGAAACCGCACAACCCACATACTCATCTGCAGTTCCAATACTAATTTTTGCATCAAAATTAGAAACCACACTCTTTGAATCAGGATTTAATAGGAGAGAAAAAGAAAACTCAGGAGCATCAGCAAGCTCAGAAAGGCTTTGACGTGCAAGCATATCCGCAACAAAAGCCTGAGCACCCTTGAGTTTATCTTTTGCATTAATAATTTTCTGTCTTTTACTCTCACCCATCAAAGAAAAATAGTGTCCGGCAAGTTCTTCAGTCATATCGTTGATATTAAATATTCTATAAATCAATTTATCACCCGTTATTGTACATCCTGAGAATAGTCTCAGCTTTATTCTGTATCATATTTTTAAGTTCTGTCGGATAAATAACCTCAATTTTATTTCCGAATTGCATTATCCATGAAGCAAGACCGTCATTTATAAATAATTCATCATAAACATAAAACCAGCCTTCTTCACCCTTCTTAATAGAAATCTTTTCGCCGAATCGATCAAGCATTTCTTCGAGAATTTCAGTTTTACATTTAAGCTGTGTCATTTCAGGCTTTCCTGTGAACATATTAAATGTTTTTGAAACATAATCAGCTGTATCAAATACATTCTTATATTCACTGACCTCAGACATATGGCGTCGATTTGAATCAAGAACCTCAACCTTTTTAATGCGGTCAATTCGCAGATTCATAAGATTGTCATATTTCTCGTTATTGGCAATAAGATAATAATGATCGTCCGACCATATAAGTGCATAGGGACTCAATCTGAATTCCCTTGTTTCATTAGCTGCTGTATACTTTTCATCAAGCTTTCTGCGGCAATAATTAAGCTTAACCTTTTTTTCATTTTTTATAGCATAATCAAGCGCATCAATATTATAGAATATCTCTTCATTGGTGCACTTGTTTCTCCTATCAATAAAAACCTGATCCTTAAGACGGTCTGCCTGAAATACACTTAACAGAGAGTCTGTTTTCTTAAGCAGACTAAGTGTTTTTTTTCTTGATATGAAGCCTGCGGACTGAATAGCATCATTAATAAGTCTTAGTTCAGCTACCTCAAAATCACGGGAAGCAAGAAAATATCCGTTCTTCGGCTTTGTAGTCTTGATAATATCAAGCCCGTATTCAATCAGAATATCTATGTCCTTATAAATAGACTTACGTTCACATTCAATTCCGTATTGCAAAAGATAATCTGCTATATCCATAGAATTCAGAATATGCTCCTCGTCGGAATATTTCATAAAAATTTCCTTAAGATAAAGAAGCTTAAGTTTAGAATTCTGTTTTCCGGCCATTATAATCACTCCCTGTTCGGATAAGAATATTATATATTATAATACTTGACAAATCAATAGCGAGTGATATAATTAAAACATACACTTCGGGGGCGGGGTGAAACTCCCCACCGGCGGTAAAGTCCGCGAGCCCAATGGCTGAACCGGTGAAATTCCGGTACCGACGGTATAGTCCGGATGAAAGAAGTAATTTATATAACATATTACACCCCGAAAATTATATTTCGAGGTGCTTTTTTATGCAAAATAAGTCAAAAACAAATATAATCAAGCTTGTTTTAACGGCTATGATGGCAGCACTCAGTGTTGTTTTTATGTTTCTTGTTCGCTTCTATCTGCTCCCCGGAGCTAAGTTTCTTGAATATGATATGGGCGATATACCTGTAATTCTTTCCACATTATTTATCGGAACTCCTGCCGGTGCATTTGTACTTTTCTTTGTGTCACTCATTCAATCGTTGACAGTCAGTGCAGCCAGCAGCTGGCAAGGCTTTGTAATGCATATTTTATCTACCGGTGCTTATGTAGTTATACTCCGAATCTTTACAAAAAAGAATGATTCAGCAAAAAATCTTGCGATCGGTGCAGCAGTCTCAACAATAGCATTAACTGCTATTATGATTCCGCTTAATCTTATTTTTACTCCTCTGTATCTCAACACCACTGTTGAGGCAGTTCTGAAGCTTATGCTCCCTGCAATTATACCCTTCAATTTCATCAAAGGTATAATTAATTCTCTGATTATTATTCTTCTTTACAGACCGTTAAAGGAAATACTTACAAAATCCAACATGTTGAACAAAAAATAAAGTCATAATATGTTGACAATTACAAAAAAATATACTATAATATTGATATGTTCATAATCCTTATGATGAGTGGCTGAGGGACCGGCCCTGCGAAGCCCGGCAACCTGCATTTGCAAGGTGCTAATTCCGCGGTTTAACCGAGAGATAAGGTAAATCAAGACCTCACGGGTAAGCCTGTGAGGTATTTTTATGGAGGTAAACAATGGCAAAACACTTTTTTACATCAGAATCAGTAACTGAAGGACATCCCGATAAAGTCTGCGATCAGATTTCCGATGCCGTGCTCGATGCTCTTCTTGAGCAGGATCCCTATTCCCGTGTTGCCTGCGAATCTATATGCACAACAGGTATGGCACTTGTTATGGGTGAAATTACAACTAAAGCGAATGTCGATATTCCTGCAATCGTAAGAAAAGCTATCTGTGAAACCGGCTTCGATTCTCCCGATGCAGGCTTTGACGGTAATTCCTGTGCTGTTATGACTACAATAGACAAGCAGTCTCCCGATATTGATATGGGAGTCAGCGAGTCACTTGAACTCAGAAACGGAGAAGAGGACAGTTACAACCTGCATGGTGCAGGTGACCAGGGTATGATGTTCGGATATGCCTGTGACGAAACTCCTGAGCTTATGCCCATGCCCATTACTCTTGCTCACAAATTAGCAAAAAAACTCTCTGAGATAAGAAAAGACGGAACACTTCCCTACCTTCGTCCTGACGGAAAAACTCAGGTTACAATTGAATACAATGATAATAAACCTGTAAGAGTTGATACTGTTGTCATTTCAACTCAGCACAAAGAATATGTTGATCTCGAAACAATAAAGAAGGATATGATCGAAAAGGTTATCATACCTACTATTGATGCTTCTCTTATGGATTGTGACACAAAATTCTTTATCAATCCTACAGGAAGATTTGTTACAGGAGGTCCCGTTGGTGACAGCGGTCTTACCGGCAGAAAGATTATAGTTGATACATACGGCGGCTACGCTTGTCACGGCGGAGGTGCGTTCTCCGGTAAGGATCCGACAAAGGTTGACAGATCTGCAGCATACGCTGCAAGATATGTTGCAAAAAATATTGTTGCAGCAGGAATTGCAAAACGCTGTCAGGTTGAGCTTGCATATGCTATCGGTGTTGCTAAGCCTGTTTCCGTGTTGGTTGATACCTTCGGCACAGGAACTGTAACTGATGAAAAAATTTCTGAAGCTGTTTCAAAGGTATTCGATTTAAGACCTGCAGCTATTATTGATACTCTCGACTTAAGAAAGCCGATTTATCACAATATCGCGGCTTACGGCCACATCGGCAGATCAGACCTTGATCTTACATGGGAAAGAACCGATAAGATTGATGAATTAAAAGCTGCAATTAAATAAATAATAAGGGCTTGATAACAATATAAGTTATCAAGCCTTTCTCCTTTATACGTCCTTATTATCAACAAGCACTTCATTTTCTCTGAATAACAGAGAAATACACCATATACCTGCAAGAGCTACTAAGGTAAATATAATTCTGCTGACAATTGCAGACTGACCGCCAAAAATCCAGCCAACTATATCAAACTGAAACAAACCGATTGATCCCCAGTTAACAGCACCTATAATCACAAGAATTAAAGCAAGCTTATCAAGCATTAATCTCACCTCTTTTTTTTATTCGTTTATATTATGAGCTATTCTGATTCTCTTATTCATACTACTTATGTCTAATAATTTACAAATGCGTGTTTTGTTGACATAACTCGAAAAAATAAGTATAATGTAAAAAAATATTACAGATGAGAAATAATATGGATAAAAAAGAAAACAAAATTTACGATTTTTTCAAAAAAGATGTACTGTCTGAGAAATCAGTTATAATACTGCTTACCCTGATGATTTGTGTTTTGCTGCTATATATAATCGGAATGAGATTCTCGGCAAACATTGAAAAGAAAGAATGGATAACAGCAACAGAGATAGTATCTGATCTTACTTTAACTGAGCAAGAAAGCATTTCTCACAGTTCAGGCAAAACAGATGATGAAAGCAATACTACTATGAAGCTTCATGTAAACATAAACACAGATAGTATCTATGAGCTTTGCTTGTTACCGGGTATTGGTGAAGCCAAAGCGAATGCAATTCTTGAATACAGAAAAGAAAACGGTGATTTTCATAATACCGATGAATTACTGAATGTAAACGGTATCGGACAGAATACATTCAATAATCTTAAAGAATACATATACGTTGAAAAATAAAAAGGTATCTCTGAGAGATACCTTATTTTTTTCCTGTAAAATACGAAACAGCGGTTTTATACTGTTCATCAGCAGAAAAATCATTTCCTCCCAGCTGATTTTTAAAAGCCTCGCTTGTTTCTATTATAATATCAGGTTTTATTCCTTTATTATTGAATGTATCCGAAATATACGGAAACACCTCTGCAACAGAAAGATATATTGCACCACCTGAGGAAAGCTCAAAAAGCTTTTGCATTGTACCGTATCCAGCAGAAACCTCTCCGATAAGAATTCCTTTTCCGAAATCTTTTAAATCAGATGCAACAAGCTCAGCAGCTGCTTCAGTACGGGTATTTATGAGAACAGCAAATTTCATATTAACTGCATTAGAATCAGAAGAAAAACGATCAACAATATCACCGGATGAATTTTTTGCTGTAAAAATTACTCCGGAACCTTCTGTACCGACAGGAACAATATAATCAATAATTTTAGCAGCAACATTATAATTCTGTCCAGAGCTGTTGCGTAGATCAAGAATAACATCAGTTATCTTTTCTTTACCAAAATGCTCTAAAGCTACGCAGAATAATGAAAATGTATTTTCATAAAAAGCATTGAGTCTTATATAACCGATACCATTCTCTACTGAGAAAATACATGAGGATAACTCATATCCTGTACTGATCTCAAAACTTTCCTGAGTAACTTCATCTTTTCCGTTTCTTTGAACAGCAATTTTTACTTTATTGTCAAATGAAGTTGTTATTGAATCAAGAAGGAACTGATAATTCTGTTCTGAAACGGATTCTCCGTTGACCGATACAATAATGTCATTGACAAGAATTCCGGATTTTTCAGCCGGTGAACCTGCCTGAACAAAACTGACAATCAGATGATTGCCTGCTTTTTCATAGTATGCATTAATTCCCGTGCCTTCATTTTTGCCACTGAGATTATTTCTGAAGGTAGTGATATCATCATCCGAAATATACATACTATAAGGATCATTAAGACCACTGATATAACCTGATGCCAGAGAATCATCAATAGCAACATCATCTGCAACACCAATATATTCATTTCTGATAATTTCATCAATTTCTCCGAGCCTGATATATTGTTCTGCCCGCTGCGGTAAATCAACGAGCAGATCATCATAAGTCTTCAAAACAAACAACAGAGTAATAACAGATGAGGAAACTATAGAAATAATAATGAGAATAGCAGTTATCCCAAAAGAAATTTTTCTTGTCATCTTTAATCTACTTTCAAAAAGAATTACGGAAGAGAGGCATAATTTGAGGGATCAACTTTTGTTCCGTTTACTCTTACCTCAAAGTGGCAATGAGCACCGGTCGAATATCCGGTCGATCCTGCATATGCAACAACATCGCCTTGCTTGACACTTTGACCGACAGAAACATTAAGAGAACTATTATGAGCATAAATGGTAACGATACCGTCACCGTGATCAATACCAACATAATAGCCGTAGGCAGAATGCCACGTTGAAATAATAACAGTACCTGATGCTGAAGCTCGTACAGCCTTACCCATAGTTCCACTCCAACAACACGAATCTGTACCGCCGTGAAGCTTATAAACGCCTGAAATAGGATCATATCTGTATCCGTAAGCGGAAGAAACATAAGCATCATCATATTGTAAGGGCCATATAAAACCGCCCGGTTTAGAGGCAACGTTACCTTCTCCGCGGGATGCAGAATTTATAATAGCATCAATTTTATCTTCAAATGCTTTAATATCGGCCTCATAGCTCTTAACAAGCTTTTCATAAGTTGCACTTTCAGAATCAAGCTGCTTTATATAAGCATATGCTTCCTCCTGAAGATCGATAAGCTCGTCCTGAGAATCCTCAAGCTTAGAACGGGAAACAACAATTTCATTTTCCTTGACATTAAGCTCATCAACCTTAACCTGATGCTCATCACGCTTAACCTCAATGGTGTCTATCATCAGCTCATATTCATCATTCAGAATTTCAAGCTTGGCAATATCTTCATTAAGCGTTTCAACAAGCTGATCATCACTTTTTGCACGTCGCTGATTGATTTCGGTAATAATAAGATATGTAGAAAAGTCACAATTATTATCAAAATCAAGCAAAAGCTCAAGATCAGAAGTCGCACCATTTACATAATTTTCTCTGATTCTGTCACGAAGCTTGAGGAAAACATCGTCAATTTCTGCTTCAGTTCTTTCAACCTGAGCTTCATTTTCTGCAATATCAGATTCAATGCCTGCTATTTCCTCATTCAGACCATCAATTTTTTCCTGAATAACAGCCTTCTGACCTTCAAGATCGTCAATTTTTGAATCAAGAACATCAATCTGTGCCTGGAAATTGTCAATCTGACCTGCAAGCTTAGAAGCGTATACCTCTTTTTCTTCGATATTACCTTTAAGTTTATCTATTTCTTCCTTAGCAGCATCAATCTTATCCTGAAGCTCTTCTTGCTGTTTCTCATATTCATCAATCTTTGCCTGATCCTCGGAGCTTACAGTAGCATAAATCAAAAGTGGTGAAGATAACAGAGAAATAAAGCATAGCACAACAGCAAGGAGCCTCTTAATAAAATCAGTTTTCATCTACAACGACACTCCCCTGCTCTTTGAGATATTTTCTCATTGAAATGAGACTGCCGAGTCCGCCGGTAACAACACTGACAGACAAGAAGCCTGCAAAAATTATAAGCGCATATTCCCAGAAATTAACAACGGAATTTCCGAGAATTGCAAAAACTGAAGCAAAAGGACCTGCAAGAAGATGATAAAGAAGTGCGAGGACAAAGAAAGACACCACAGAAGAGATTAATCCGATTACCACACCTTCAACCAGGAAAGGCCATCTTATAAACCAATTTGTTGCGCCAACTGCCTTCATAATACTTATCTCAAGCTTTCTTGAAAACATAGTTATGCGGACAGTATTAGCTATAATAAACATTGAAACAACAAAGAGAACCAAGATAACACCAATACTGATAAAAGAAATGGCCTGTCTGATTTCTTCAAGTTTTGCAGCAAGAGAGCTATTCTGCTGAACACTGTCAACAGACTCGATTGCAGAAATTTCAGCAACAGTTTCATTAAAAAGCTTCATATCAGCAATCGTAAGTTCAAAACCTACCGGCAAAAAAGAGGGGTCGAGATTCTTTAAGATTTCTGCATTCTCACCGTAAGCTTCTTTAACATCATTAAAAGCATCCTCTTTGGAGATAACAACACAAGATGAAATATTCTCAATTTCTTCCAATGCTGACTTAGTCTTGTTTACTGTCTCATCAGATGCTTCAACCTCACAGAATGCCATAACAACATTCTGTGATTCAACATACTGAAGCATTGAATCAACATTAAGAAACAGCATGAAAGCAAAACCGATAATAACAAGACAAGACATAAGAACCGCAATAGAGGCTACTGACATCAGTCTGTTAATACCTATATTTTTAATACCCTCACGGGTCAGATATTGTATATTTCTGTTTTTCATATTTTACCTTCCGGATAATACTTAAATCAATAAGCAGATTCTGATGAATTTCCGCTATCTCTGTTCTTACCGTAATTGTCAATAAAGCTTTCAATGTCATCATCCTCAAGAGGAGCTTCATAATAAGCATTGGGAGATGTTTTTTCGGGAGTTCCGAAATCTATGCCGACAATTTCAGGATGTGCGGTATCAGAAAACACAGTACCGTTTTTTATTGTGATAATACGCTTATTGTACTGTTTTACAAGATCGACAGCGTGAGTAACCATAATAACGGTTGTATTTTTGTTCTGATTAATATGCGTAAGAAGATCAACAATTTCCTTTGACATTTCAGGATCAATATTACCTGTAGGCTCGTCAGCTACAATAATATCAGCCTGATTGACAAGTGCACGAGCAAGAGCAACTCTCTGCTGTTCACCGCCGGAAAGCTGATTAGGATAACACTTAACCTTGGAGGAAAGACCTACAAGACTGAGCGCATAAGCAACCCTTCTTGAAATATCCCTGTTTTTAGCACCGATAACATGCATAGCAAAAGCAACATTATCATAAACTGTACGATTAGGAATAAGTCTGAAATCCTGAAAAACTATTCCGAGTTTTCTGCGATAATAAGGTATTTTTGAGGCTTTAAGAGAATTCAATTCTATACCGTCAATAACAATAGAACCTGAAGTAGGTACTTCCTCTCTCATTATCATTTTTAAAAAAGTACTCTTACCTGCACCGGAAGCACCAACAACAAAAACAAACTCACCTTTATCTATATGAAGATTAAGATTATTGAGTGCTTTTGTTCCGTTCTCATATGTTTTCGACACATCGGAGAATTTTATCATAAAAAGTAATTCCTTTAGCTAAAATTATGTATAAATCAATATTTAATGGGCGAAGAATCAAGATACTTCTTAACCATAAGTGCTACCTTAAATACGATAGCGTCATCAAATTCACGAAGATCAAGACCTGTTAACTTTCTGATTTTTTCAAGTCTGTATACAAGAGTATTTCTGTGAACGAAAAGTTTTCTTGAAGTTTCGGAAACATTCAGATTGTTTTCAAAGAACTTCTGAATGGTAAAGAGAGTTTCGTGGTCAAGAGAATCAATTGAGCCAACCTTAAAAACTTCCTTGAGAAACATATCACAAAGAGTGGTAGGCAGCTGATAGATAAGACGTGCAATACCAAGGTTTTCGCAATTAATGATAACCTTTTCGGTATCAAAAACCTTTCCAACCTCAAGAGCAATCTGTGCTTCTTTAAAGCTCTTTGCAAGATCCTTGATGCTCTTGACAGCGGTACCGATACCGACTACAGCATGATTGGATGACAGTGTTCCGAGAGAATCAATTACGCAACGGGCAAGCTTTTCAAGATCCTTACTGTCGGAAGCATTAGCAATATCCTTGATAATAGCAACATCATTCTCATTTATACTGATAACAAAATCTTTATTCTTATCAGGGAAAAGAGACTGGATAGTATCAAACATTGAGGATTCGCAAACCTCAGAAAATCTTACGAGAAGCACAACCCTCATAGTATCATTATTAAAATGGAGCTCTCTTGCCTTAAGATAGATATCTCCGGGGAGAATATTATCAAGCATAACATTCTTTATAAAATTTCCTCTGTCATACTTTTCATCATAATACTGCTTGATGCTTGAAAGAGATACTGCAAGCATTGAAACATATTTTTCTGCAAGAGTGTCATTACCTTCAACAAAAACAGTGTATTCAGGCTGCATAACTGAACCGAAGGCCTTGTATGTATTTCCGCTGACAGCAGTCGCAGAATTATTTGAAAAAATCTCAGAAATGCTTACATTCACAACATCACCGATTCTGGTAAGTTCTGAGCAAGCAACGATAGTTCCGGTTTCATCAATAACACCAATAGTTCTGCCTACTGCTTCCTTCATTTGATGAAGCACACTCTGAAAAAGACGGTTTGACATAATTTTCATCCTCTCAACTTTTAACAATGTTTAAGAAATACGCTATTAGACAAATTCACAAAACTAAACAATGTTATTATACACATTATCGATATTCAATGCAAGTCCTTTTAGAGAATATTACAAATTTTTTTGTTTTTTTTATTCAATTCGGTAAGATTTGCTAAACAAGTTAAAAAAAATACACAACAGTTGCCCCGTTTTTTTGTAAAATCGGCTGTTGTGTATTTTCACCAAGTGCAAATTGCATACTAATGCATTTTTAGCAAATCAATGTCAGTTTCACTCAATTCCTTTGCTTCACCGAGCTCAAGATTTCGGTCGAGAGGTAAATTACCTATAGCAACACGTTCAAGCTCTATAACAGGATTTCCTGTACAACCAAACATTCGCCTGATCTGATGGTATCTTCCTTCAACAATAATAATTTCATATCTGAATGCATTATTATCAGCATTCATTTCCAAAAATTTAAGCTTGGCAGGTTTGAACAGCTCATCTCCGATAAGCATTCCTTCCGTAAAGCATCTGTATTCATCTTCAGTCACTTCGCGTTCAACATCAACAATATATGTTTTCGGCACATGATGAGAGGGAGAAAGTATTTCATGAGCAAATGAGCCGTTATCGGTAATCAGAACAAAGCCGGTTGTATTCTTATCAAGTCTTCCTGCAGGAAACAATCCGCTTCTCTTCAAATCCTCAGGGAGAATATCAATAACAGTAACATCAGAAGGATCCTCTGTCGCAGAGACAACACCCTTTGGCTTATTCAGCATTATATAAACAAACTCTTTATAGTCAATTTTCTTTCCGTTAACTGTCACTATATCTTTTACGCAATCAAACTGAAATTCACCTTTAACAATGATAGAATTATTAACCTTAACACCTTTTTGTCTTAAAAGCTTTTTAGCATCAGATCTTGAAATATTCAATTGTGATGATAGAAATTTATCAATTCTGATAATTGACATCTCTGACAGCTCCTGTAATAAATCCGTTAATTGAAGTACATAGAATATCTGCTGCGACTATTCTGTTATCATAGACGAGAAAATTTATGTATACAGCATCATTATTTTCGTAACCCGGATAGTTTTTTATCGGCATGGAAATTTTTATAACGTCTTTCCCCTTTAATTCCTCAATATCAAAGCCTTGACTTTTCTGCAAAAAAGAATATTCAGAATATGTCTCATCAAATACATAAGGTATTGTTTTATAAGAAATTTCACAGGCAGAAAAATCTGCTTCCCATAAGTTTTCGGATAAAAATTTATTTATAATGTCATAGGATGTGCCGCAAACATCCTTAACATCACTGTCGGCTCTGATTAAAATGAGATTAATACTGAATATACACATCAGACAAATCAGAACATCTGTCACAATATCTCTCGGATATCTGACACAAAATATCTTCATAAACAAACACCTCGCACAATAATATGCGAGGCATTTAACAATAATTCGATTACTGACCGATTTTCTTTTCTGTAACAGACTTAAGCTGCTTTGAAGCAACTCTTACTCTGTTGAGGCTCTTTGTGAAATTATCAATGCTTTCAGCAAGAATATCATCGGTTTCATTCATAATAGAATCAACAAAGGCACTTGCACTGCTGCGAAGATCCGATGCCCATTTCTGAGCATTATCAACAATTTCATTTGAACTTGCTTTTGCAGCAGTAATAATATCTGCAGCCTGCTGCTTTGCTTCAGTAATAATATCAGAAGCATTAGACTGAGCAGCTTTTGTAATTTCATGCTCCTCTACGAGCTTACGAGCCTGAGCTTCAGCCTGTCTGATTTTAACATCAGCAGCATCATTTGCCTGAGAAAGAATCTGCTTTCTTTCAGAAGCAATCTGTCTTGCCTTAACAACCTCGTCAGGAAGAGCTACCCTGAGATCGACAAGAATCGAACGGATAGCATCAGCATCAACCTTTACCTTGTTACCGCCGAATGCGCTCTTGCCTTCATCAAGAATGTTTTCAATCTGATTGATTAAATCATCAATTTTCATTTTAAGATCACCTTTCTCTTATTCTTTTGACAATATCATCTTTTATTTCATGAGGTACAAAATCGCTGATATCTCCGCCGAATCTGCAAACCTCTTTAACTACACTGGAACTAAGGAACATATATTCCGTATCAGTTACCATAAATATGGTTTCAACATCTTTTGCCAACTTTTTATTTGTAAGCGCCTGCTTGAATTCATCCTCATAATCAGACAAAACTCTGAGCCCCTTTACGATTGCAACGGCACCCTTCTTAACTGCATAATCAGCAAGAAGACCATCATAAAAATCGACTTCAACATTCGGAATATCCGCAGTACATTTTCTGATAAACTCCATTCTCTCCTCCGGAGAAAAAAGACCGCCTGATTTTTTGGAATTAATAAGCACTACGACAATTACCTTGCTGAACATTTTTGCGGTACGCGAAATAATATTCAGATGTCCGATGGTAATCGGATCAAAACTTCCGGGACATATTGCAACAGAATTCATATATAGCTTATCACTCCGTTTCAGGAATCAACCCGATAAACCGTCAATTTTATCGAGGAATAAGAATAAACACGTTCAACACTGAAACCACCGACTGATTCAGGAAGCTCTTCATCATTCTGAGTTTCACAAATTATGACAGAATCTTCATTCACTGTGCTGCCAAGAAGCTCAAGCGCAGAAATACAAAGATTATTATGATACGGCGGATCAAGAAATACCACATCAAATTTTTCTGAGGTACTTCTGAGAAAAGCAGAAGCATCACAAAGAAATGTCTGTGAACAGGACTGGAATTTACAAAGCTCAATATTCTTTTTTACAACATCAAGAGATTTTCTTGAAGAATCAACAAAAACTGCCTTTGCCGCTCCCCTGCTCAATGCCTCAATACCAAGCTGTCCCGAACCTGCAAACAGATCAAGAACTACAGCATCAGCAAGCTGAAACTGTATAATGTTAAAAATTGACTCTTTTACCTTATCAGTTGTAGGTCTGACATCATAACCTTCGGGAGAAATCAGCCTTCTGCCTCTGGCCTGACCTGTTATAACACGCATATAGCTCACCAAACAATAATATTCACTATATTATCACATTAAACATATTGTTTTGTCAACTATTATTTTTGTTTTTTTGACAAAAACTTTTACGTTCTGAAATAATTATATATCAAACGAGCTGTTGCCTCACTGATACCTTCGGTATTTTTAAGCTCATCAATACCGGCTTCTTTAATTTTATTCAGTGATCCGAATTTTTTCATTAATGCTTTAGCACGCTTCTCACCTACACCGGAAATTGCGGTGAGTGCAGAAATATAGGTGTTTTTATTCTTTAATTGTCTGTGGTATCCGATTGCAAAACGATGAACCTCTTCCTGAATATCCGAAATAAAGGTAAACACGCTTCTGTTGTCATTAATTGAAATTTCATTACCACCTGTAGTAACAGCTCTAGTCCGATGCTTAGAATCCTTGACCATTCCGAATAAAGGAACATCAAATTTTCTCTCTATCAAAACAGGCATAACAGCATTAACCTGACCGATACCGCCGTCAAGAAGAATCAGATCTGGCTTAATTCCGAAGGAATTATCCTCTCCCTTAAACCTTTCATATTCATTGATCCTTCGGGTTATTACCTCAGCAAGTGAACGATAGTCATCCTGACCTATAAAGGATTTGATTTCAAATTTTCTATAAGCCTTTTTATCAGGTCTTCCATCACTGTAAACTACCATAGCACCTACATTT
Organism: Acutalibacteraceae bacterium; assembly: GCA_045647985.1. Taxonomy (GTDB): domain Bacteria; phylum Bacillota; class Clostridia; order Oscillospirales; family Acutalibacteraceae; genus RUG806. The sequence goes on along the minus strand of JAZRNB010000005.1, from coordinate 11,902 downwards.
TCACTGCCGTTCATATTTGAAATATCATATGCCTCAATTACATACGGAATTTTTTCAAGACCGAGCAATTCCTTAAGTTCCAATAAAACTGCAGTTCGCTTGTTATTATAAGTCAACAATCTTGAAAGCTTTTCGGCAGCATTCTGTTTAGCCATGGCGATTAGCGTTGCGCCTTCACCGATTTTCGGAGTAAAAAACGTAACAGCAGAAGCGGCATACTTCTCAAAAAATTCACGAAGCAGTTCATTATCACTGAGATCAATATCGGTACAAATTCTGTCAGGATAATCATTTCTGAGAGTATAATAATTTGTGATCATTTCAACATAATCATCTATAGTACCTTCAATTCTGTCAAAAACAAAGCTTTCAGTATTTACAATTGTACCGTTTCTGACAGAAAGAACATTAAGACAGGTCTTTTCTTCAATGCTTTCCACGCCGAAAACATCCTGATTCTTATAGCGCATTTCAACAACCGTCTGCTTCTGAGCAATTTTTTCTATTGATTTTAGCTTATCACGAAGCTTTGCTGCTCGCTCAAATTCGAGATTCTCCGCAGCTGATTCCATTTCGGCTCTCAACTCGGCAATAATCTCGTTTTTCTCGCCGAGAATAAATCTCAGTGCATTTGCACAATTGTTATTGTGTTCCTTTTCATCAATCAAGCCTGCACAAGCTCCTGAACAAAGCTTGATATGATAATTAAGACACGGTCTGCCTTTTCTTTTTATATCTTGCGGGAAGGATTTACCGCAATGAGGCAGCATAAAAATATCCAAAGCTTCTTTTACAGCAGTATTTACATAATCCTTTGACATATAAGGTCCGTAATATACACAGCCGTCATCTTTTTTATGAAATACACAGGAAATATCTTTCCAACCGTCATTTTTTACCCTTACATAAGAATATCCTTTATCATCCTTAAGCAAAATATTATATTTCGGCATATTCTGCTTAATCAGACTGCATTCAAGCACCAATGCTTCAAACTCAGATGATACGATAATATAATCAAAGTCATTGACATTTTCCACCATTTTCCTGACTTTAACTGTATGCCTGTACTGCGAACCGAAATACTGACTGACACGGTTTCTGAGATTCTTTGCCTTTCCTATATAAATGATCTGCTTTGCTGAATTTTTCATAATATATACACCCGGCTGTTCAGGTAATGCACGGGCCTTTTTCAGCAATAATTCTCTGATTTCAGACATAATTTTCACCCATAAAAAAATGTGTACCGGAAAACCGATACACATAAAATCTGTCAGCTTAGTCTATGCATCCGTTGTTGATAAATGCACCGAGCTCTTCAAGAGCCTGCTTAGCTTCAACAGCCTCTTTTTCATCCTTATCTTCAATAATAAGGGTAATAACGTCTCCGCCAACAATACCAAGCGAGAGAACACCTAAAAGGCTCTTTGCGTTTGCTCTGCGGCTATCCTTTTCAATAAAAATGCTGGGTTTATAATTTGTTGTCTTGCTGATAAAACGAGTAGCAACCTTTGAATGAAGTCCAACATCATTCTTTATTGTAAATGTCTGCTCTATCATATGGTGATCTCCTCTCGGATATTGATTTCTAATATATTATATCACAAACCGATTTTCAGTCAATCAAAAACCTTGAACAAAAAAACAATTCGTTTGAAAGACTAAAAACATACAAAATTAATTTTTCGAATTTGTTGAACATTACTATAAGTTACGCAACAAAAACAGCAATTAAGCTAAAATTTTTAATCGGATTTAAGTTTGTCCAATAATTTTCTGTCCTCTTTTGTCAGTTTTACTGAATTTAAAAGATCCGGACGTTTTTTTAAAGTCCGAAGAAGCGATTGTTCATGCTTCCATTTTTCTATATTTGCATGATGGCCTGAAACGAGAACATCAGGTACAGTTTTACCATTCCAGGAATAAGGCTTCGTATATTGCGGATGTTCAAGAAATCCGTTATATATACTTTCACCGGAATAGGCTTCTTCGTTAGGCAAAACACCCTCAATCATTCTTGAAATACAGTCAATCAGCACAAGAGCAGGCAATTCGCCGCCGGTGAGAACATAGTCTCCGATGGATATTTCCTCGTCAACAATTTCTTCAAGAACGCGTTCATCAACACCTTCGTAATGACCGCAAAGGATGACAAGATTACTGAGCTTTGACAACTCGACAGCCTTTTGCTGCGTCAATACTTTTCCCTGCGGAGACATATAAATTACATAAGGCTTCTCCGGTAAATTCCTTGTAACATCAAGATAACAATCATAAATCGGCTGAGCCATCATAAGCATACCCATTCCGCCGCCATAAGGTGTATCATCTACATTCTTATGTTTATTAAGAGTATAATCTCTGATATTATGAGAATTAATCTCAAGAATATTCTTATTGATTGCCCTACCAACTATGCTCTGTGAATATACACCAGAGCACATTTCAGGGAACAGAGTAAGAATATCAATCCTCATCATCAAAAATTCCTTTCATAGGTCTGATCTTTACAATATTGTCTTCTACATTAACATCAACAACAACATCTTTAATCGCAGGAATAAGAAATTCGATATTGTTTTCATCTGAAATATGCCAGACATCATTAGCACCAGTTGGTGAAATATCTGAAATCTTACCGTAGCATTTATCGGAATCAGCATCTAAAACACTGCATCCTATAAGCTCTTCAATAAACCATGTCCCCTCAGGCAAACGAGCATCTTCTCTTCTGATATAAAGCATTCTGTTTTTCATTTTTTCAGCATCCGACATTGTATTGATGCTTTCAAGTTTCATCAGAATAACATTACCGTGGGGACGGCAGGTACTGACCTTGACAGGCTGAGTACCTTTTGAGTCGAAATACACGGTTTTGAAGCCTTTAGCAAAATCGGGAGAGTCGCACCAGGGATTGATGCGCATCTCCCCTTTTATTCCGTGTGTTCCGACTATCTGTCCTAATTCAAGATAGTCTTTTTTCATAATCAGATTTCAGGAATTTCTACAGTAACTTCCCTACCGCACTTTGCAGAACGAGAAATACCGTCAATAATAGCCTGATTATAAATAATCTGGCTTGAGGGAACGGGAGCAGAGCCGCCATCCTTGACTGCATCAACGAAGAGTCTGATCTTATTGTAGAAATTGTCTTCGTGATTATCTCTCTCTGGAACAATTGTCTCAACATCGCTGCCGGCAATAGTTCTGTATATTTTAAGAGGTCCGCCGATGCTGCCATTCCAACATTCTGTAGAAGGAATACGAAGACCTGCCTTAGTACCGAGGATAATTGTATCACCGGGAGTATCAAGATTCATAGCCCAGGAAATTCTGAAGTCAAGAATGATACCGCCTTCAAGACGCACAAATGCTGCAGCAAAATCATCAACACTGAAAAGTTCAGCGTATTCAGGATGTTCGGGGAAGGTTACGGGGTCCTTTCCGAAGAAAGCTGATGTATAACCTGAAACGGTAAGCGGCTTGGGATAGCCTACAGCATTGAGCACCATATCAAGCGAATAACAACCGATATCAGCAAGAGCGCCGATACCTGCTGTTTTATCTTCAATAAAGCTGGTTCCGTAAGGTGTAGGAATACCGCGTCTTCTGCCGCCGCCGGTCTGGATATAATAAACATCACCAAGCTCACCGGATTCAACAATCTTCTTCACCATCTTCATATTTTCATCAAATCTGGGCTGGAAGCCGATTGAAAGAATCTTTCCGCTCTTCTTTTCAGCACGGCAGATATCAACAGCCTCTTCAAGTGTTACACACATAGGCTTTTCAAGAAGAACATTAACACCCTTTTCAAGTGCGTAAATGGTACATTCGGCATGCGTTCTGTTGTATGTACATACACTTACAGCATCAAGCTCTTCAGCATCAAGCATCGACTTATGATCAGGATAACATCTTGCACCTTCAATTCCGTTATCTTTGCAGAACTTTTCAGCCTTACCGGGAATAAGATCGGCAGCTGCAACAATTTCAACATCAGGACATCTCAGATAATTAGCAACATGTGCTTCTGCAATCCAACCAGTACCGATAATACCAACCTTAACTTTTTTAGAAGTATCAACTGCCTTTTCTTCAACAGCGCCTTCCTTGAAACGATCAAGAATATTTGACATAATAAAAACCTCCGTTTTATTTGTTTATTAAAGCCAAAAGCTTATTTTGAATAACTTTATTTGAGCAGAGAACGGGACTTGGTTCAGAAAAACCGATATCAACACCTGCAAAATCAGTAACTACACCGCCGGCTTCGCGGATAATAACGGTTCCTGCCATATAGTCCCACGGACTTAATATGCATTCAAAGAAACCGTCAAGCTTTCCGCAGGCAATGTATGCCATATCGAGAGCGGCACTACCGCTTCTTCTGATATCTGCACAATTACAGAATATATTTTTTGCTATTTCAAAACCAACAGGGGCATATTCCTTCTTTCTGTAAGGTGTTGTGCCGAAAGCTATAACTGAAGCATCAAGATCTCTGTCTGATACAAATATTCTTTCTCCGTTTTTATAAGCACCTTTTCCTTCTACAGCCAAAAACAAATCATTCCTGTAAGGATCATATACACAACCGAATACAGGGCTTCCGTCTATAAGTGCTCCGACTGAAATTGTTGAGGCACCGAGATTATGTATAAAATTAGTAGTACCATCAATAGGATCTATCACAAAACAAAGACCGATTTTCGTATCATCTGCAAAATTTTCTTTTTCTTCTGCAAAAAAATGTGCATCAGGAAAAATACTCTGAAGCCCCGCAATAAGCCTTTCCTGAACACCCTTGTCATATATTGTTACAAAATCTGCATCTCCTGCTTTTTTCATAACATCGGAAGAATCATTTTCATCAAAGGCAGCAGATATCATAAAACTACCGCAGTCAGTAATAAGAGCCTTAAGAAGCTCAAGGTTACCGTCACTAAATCTGTTCATTATTCGTCAAACTCCAAGGCCATAGCATGTCCCATTTTTGTTGTAATGAGATCCTTAAAACCATTTTTTCTGTAAAAATTGATCGCATTTTCATTGTCAGCACCGCAAACCATCATCATACTGTCAAGTCCCTTATGACGAAGATGTGCTTTAAGAGTGCTTATTAAAAGAGAACCGAGTCCCATACGCTGATAATTATCATAAATATCGATATGGAAATGTGCCGGATAATCCTTCTTGAACATTGAATGCGACAAGAGATCAAGCTTTGCTTCAACATATCTTCTGGGACTGATAGATGCGCACTGATTTAAATATTCATCCTTGAATATCTGTTCATATCTATCATAATTTTCAGCACAGATTATATATCCCACAGCCTCATCATCTTCATTGACAGCAACAAAGCAATTCTCAGGCTCCTGTTCAATATAATAATTGCAGTACATAAGAAGAATATATTTCTTTGTTGCCTCAGGAGAATCGACACATCCTGCATTAACAATACAGATATTCTGCACTCTCTCCTTGTCAGATTCTTTATAAGCTCTTACGGAAACCATATTTCACCTCAAGTATTTTTTTTAATTATATAATTTAATTTCAAAAATGTCTACAGAAACTGTATTATTTTTTTCAAAAATATGTTATATTTACTTTACAATAATAAGTCACGGAGAAAAAACAATATGAATTATGCAACAATCGGCACATCCTGGATAACTGAAAAATTTATTTCATCAGCAAACACGGTGGAAAACATAAAGCTTACCGCAGTATATTCAAGAAGCACAGAAAAGGCTGCCGCCTTCGCAAGTAAGCACAATTGCGATAAATTTTTCACAGATATCAACAAAATGGCAGAAAGCGACGATTTTGAGGCGGTATATATTGCAAGCCCCAATGTCTGCCATTACGAGCAATGCAAGCTGTTTCTCGAGCACGGTAAAAATGTAATATGCGAAAAACCCGCAACAACCACAAAAGAGCAAATGGAAGAGCTGATTACTCTTGCCGAAAGAAATAATCTTGTATACTGTGAAGCAATAATGACAATTCACACAGATGGCTTCAGGCTGATCCAGGATTGTCTTGGGAAGCTCGGCAATATACGATCTGCTCATTTTGATTTTTATCAGCTTTCATCAAAATACCCGTTGTTTACAGAAGGCAAAAATCCGAATATATTCAACCCCGATATGCATACAGGCTGTCTTATGGATATAGGAGTTTACAATTTGTATCTCTGCATAGGTCTTTTCGGCAAACCCGAAGAAATTATATCAGATACTGTATTTCTTGATAATAACTGCGACGCTGCCGGCTCAGCAATTCTGAGATACAAAGATAAATCTGCTGTTCTTAACTACTCAAAGGTCGGACAGACATATTCATATTCTGAAATTATCGGTGATAAAGGTACAATTCTTATTGAGTCCGTTTCTCAGCTCACAGGTTCATATTTCAGACACAAGGACAGCAAAGAGTGCCTCATACCCGATGAAGTCTCACGGGATGATATAATGAGCGGCGAGATAAAATTCTTCCAAGAAATGTGTAAGACAAAAGATTTCTGCTCCGCCGAATACATTTTTGCAAAAAATACAGCCCTTACCGTAAGAGAAGTATGTGATACAATCAGAAAAAACAACAATTTCTTGTTTTAAGTAAGATTATTTTCAATATATCCGATCACATCAGCAACGCATCCTTCATCTGAAGAACATACTATTATTTTTGCAGCTTCCTTTGCAAGCTTCTCACCGCTTGCGGGACAGAAGCTGATTTCTGCCGTACTGAGCATATCGGTATCATTAGATCCGTCTCCGACACAGAACGTTTTTTTTCTGTCAATTCCGAGATAATCAGCCAACTGCAATAAAGCATTGCCTTTTCCTGAATTAGATGAAAGTATCTCAACAAATGTCCCGTCAGTGGGAATGTATTTGATACTGTTCATATTTACCGAATCAAAATATGCTTGAAGTTCCTTTGCTCTCTCCCCTGCACTTACCATTACTTTTACAATAGGGAAAAAGTCTTCAATAAATTTTTCGGTCTCTGAATATGAAGCAAGTTTCAGACCTTCAAAATGCCTGAGGTTTGCCTCATTTTTATTGATAACAAAAACTCTTCCGTCAACAGTATAAAGCTCTACTCCGAGATGCGGATTGTCTTCAATCATTTTATTTAAAACGGCTATATTTTCGACTGATATTCCATTAGTAAAAGCAACAGCATTTCTCTTATAGTCAAATGCCATTGCACCGTTACCGAGAAGTACAGGGGCATTTATAAACTCATCAGAATAATTATGAAAGCCTTCCTTTGTTCTTCCGGTTGATACGGTAAAGTATCCCCCTTCCGCAATAAAATGTCTTATAGCATTAATGTTTCTTGCAGGAATACTTCCGTCAGAACCGGTGAGCGTACCGTCAAAATCCGATGCAACAAGAAAACCGTCAAAAATTCCCATTATAATCACCTCTGAACAATATTAGCACTATTGTTCTTAGTTTGCAATATTTACCTTTTTTATTGACAAATTCCGTAAATGTATTATACTTAATTTCAGAAATAATGGAGGTAATAATAATGATTAAATCTATTCCGAATGGTGTATATCCTACAATGATTACACCTTATACTACTGACAACAAGATCGACTACAATGCTGTTGAACAGCTCCTTCATTGGTACAATGAAAGAGGTGTAGCCGGTATTTTTGCAATATGTCAGTCAAGCGAGATATTCTTTTTATCCTTTGAGGAAAAGCTCGAGCTCCTCAAATTTATTATGGCACATAAGCCCGAAGGTCTCTCAATTGTAGCCAGCGGTCACACGGCAGATGATCTTGACACTCAGATTGATGAAGCTAAGGCTTTTATCGACTGCGGAATTGATTCTTATGTTTTTATTTCTAACCGCTTTGCAAAGTCGGATGAGGATGATGATGTTCTTCTCAGAAACATGGAATATGTTGCATCAAATATCCCTGAAATCGGTCTTGGCGTTTATGAATGTCCTTATCCATATAAACGAATTCTCACTCCTTATGTACTTAAAAGAATGGCTGAAACAGGAAAATATCAGTTCCTTAAGGATACCTGCTGTGACATCGAACAAATCAGACTGAAGCTCGATGCGGTTAAAGGCTCAGAGCTTAAAATTTACAACGCAAACTCAGCAACACTTCTTGATTCTCTTAAAATCGGCTGTGCAGGTTTCTCAGGTGTTATGGCAAACTTCCATCCCGAGATTTATGCAGATCTCTGTGCTTGCTATAAGGACGATCCGGAAAAAGCTGAAAAGCTTCAGAATTTTGCAGGATTTTTCTCAGTTGCTGAATGTCAGTGCTACCCCGTAAACGCAAAATACTATCTTTCTCTTGACGGCATTGACATCAATATTGACAGCCGTGCTCGTAACAAGGCTGAATTTACACCAAATCGCCAGGCTGAGATCAGACAGATGTATGAATTGACAAAGGATTTCAAAAAACTAATATACTGATCACAAAAAAAGGCAGTCACAAAAAGTGACTGCCTGATTTTATTCTATAACTAATGTTTCGCCGGTATCTTTAAGATTAAAGAACGCAGGTCTTTCAAATAAAGAACGATTAGGACAATGAAGAGTAAGCTTTAGCTTTCCGTCAAGATCTTTGAATACCATTCCGTGACCGCCGTCTTTTGTAAATATTGGTTCTAACTGAATCCAGTTACCGTCAATATCACCATTATCTGAAACGGCTATACATTGATAGTATTGTCCATTAACTATTGTAGACCATATCATATAAAGTCTGTCATTGATTCCTCTGTACATAAACGGACCGTCTGTAACATATCTGTGTTCTGTATTAGGACAAGTACCATATGCATCTGAACCCTTAAACAGCATTACAGGTTCACCAATGGCTTCGGTCAGAGACTGATTAAGCCGCACATAACATATTGTACCATTCAGAATCTGAACATGCTCATGGCAAAAAACAAGATAAGGCACACCGCATGAAGAAACATAGAGTGTCCCGTCCAGGCTCCACCACTCAGTCGGAGTAAGTGATTTTTTTGAGCATGGAACAAATTCTCCGTCAGGAGTGTCCGAGACAAGCGAATAAGTACCTCTGAACCCGTTATCCTGCTCAAATGTAGCAAAAATATAGTATTTACCGTTGAACTCATGAACCTCAGGAGCCCAGTTTGAGCTACTGTTCATATTGAATTTTTCAGAATCAAAAACATGAACAGGATCAGACCAGTTTTCAAGATCATTTCCCACATATACATCAAAGCCGCCTGTTGAAATACCGAAGTCCTTGCCTCTTGTGCCGTAAAGATAGTATTTTCCGCCTCTAACAAGAACAAACGGATCTCTTATATTAATATCTCTGTTTTTCATATTAATCATCCTTTACTGAAGATATTTTTTCCTGAGTTCAAGAATAATTTCCTTATCAATACCGTACACCTTTTGAAAAAATTCAAAGATATCAGAATAGTCATTATGAATACGGGATAAAAGTCTGTCCATATATTCTCTCTTTACTCCCATAAGTATCGCCAGACATTTTCTTTGCCATCTGCTTTTTATAATAAAAGGAGCAAAAACTCTTGTTTTTATAATTTCACCTGCAGAAAACCTGTTAGTTGCAAGAAAATCTTCTACAATCACTTCGTCCTCAACACCGAGAGCAAGAAGAATGAGCATCGAAACAACACCGACTCTGTCTTTTCCCGCACTACAATGCCACAAAACAGCGTCATTATCTCCTGCAAAAACAGAAAAGATCTGAGGAATCAATTCCTTGGATCGGTCACCGAAAACAAGCAACTCATACATATCAAAAAATATGTCCTCCGGTCTTCGGCTTTCATCTGTAAAAAGATTGAACCATGATTTAATGGAATATTCATCTCTTGTAATTCCGAGATATGCCTTATCAAGAAGAGGAATTCTGACATAATTAACAGAATCGGGGATATTATCCGGCTTTTCCGAAACTTCATTATCAATTCTCAAATCTATAACAGTCTTAAGCCGATAATCAATAATAAGAGTTTTAATGTCATCATCGGTAGCATTTGCAAGATGACCGCTTCTTATAAGCATATTATTCTTTATTTTATGACCGTCAGATGTAGGATATCCGCCAAATTCACGCGTATTTATAAGCTTCTGAAGCTTAATCCTTTTAATTCTCATAAAATCTTAATCCTTATAGAATAATCTGAATATTTTTCTTACTATTGCAGGACTGCTGAAAACAAAAATACGCATACAGAAGCCTCCTTCATCAGCATTTCAGAAGAATTACACCTGAAGCTATCAGTAGTACCGCAAGAGCAATAACAAGAAATTTCGTCGGGAAACAATATGCAAGAAACAATCCTGCACCGAAACTGATTACAATCAAGCCCTTAGGTAAACCTCGTCTTCTCATACTCCACCTCGTGCAAACTCATAGCAACAGTTAATGTCACAATTCATAATACGCACAAGATACTGCATAAGTGCCTGTCAGATCAGTTTTCTTCCCATTTTTTGAATTTTTTTACCTCTTCATACATTCTCATATAGCTTTCATGCCGCTCTTTTGCAATAATACCGCTTTCTACAGCCTTAACAATTGCACAGCCCTTATCATTATTATGAGAGCATGAAAGAGAAAACTTGCATTCATCAACAAAAGCCGAAAACTCAGGAAAACATTGGGGAAGAATATCCTTATAAATTCTTTCCGAAGAATTTTCTAAATCAACAGATGAAAATCCCGGAGTGTCAGCAACAAATCCATTTCCGATTCTGTATAGGCTGACTGTTCGGGTTGTATGCTTACCGCGACCGAGTTTTGAACTTGTTTCACCTGTTGCAAGAGATAACTCCGGAGATATTGCATTAAGAATGCTTGATTTCCCTACACCCGAATTTCCGGTAAACGCACATATATTACCGTCTATAAGACTAAGCAATTCATCAATTCCGCATTTATTGACAGACGAACAACAAACAGTCCTGATTTTACTCTTAGCATAAATTGCTTCATAAAGAGATACATCTGCCAGGTCAGATTTTGAAAAAACAATAACGGGCTCTATTTCATGAAATACAGCAAATGCACTGAGTTTATCAATAACATAAAGATTAGGCTTCGGATCCAGTACTGAAGACACAATAAAAAGCCTGTCAATATTGGCAATCGGAGGGCGAATTAAAAAATTTTTTCTGGGAAGAATTTTAACCACAGTACCCTTTAATTCATCAACCTCAATTATAACATTGTCACCTACAAGAGGAGTAATATTCTTTTTCCGAAAACTCCCCTTGGCCTTACATTCAAAAACCGCATCAGCGGCTTCAACAAAGTAAAAGCCGCTGATAGATTGTATTATTCTTCCGTTAATTTGCTTCATTCAAATACTCCGAATATTACTGAAAATAACAAATTCAATCACTGCCCCACTAACTCAAATGAAAAGGATAATTAATCAACAGAAGTGGTTATTTCAGAGTTATCAGAATTCTGATCCGATCCCTCATCAACATCTGCCATAATATCCTCTTCAGCCTCAACAGATGTATCCTCTTCAGTTTCTTCCTGTGAAGGCTCCTCAGCAGCATCAGTTGATACTGATTCCGTAACAACCGTGGTTGTTTCCTGAGGTTTTTCAGTTGTGTTTGCCACAGGCTTCTCAGTTGTAGTTTCCACGGTTTTTTCTGTGGTGGTCTCCTGAGGCTTCATTGTAGTAGTCTCCTGTGGCTTCTCAGTTGTAGTTTCCACGTTTTTTTCTGTAGTGGTCTCCTGAGGCTTCTTTGTGGTAGTCTCCTGAGGCTTCTTTGTAGTAGTCTCCTGAGGTTTCTTTGTGGTAGTCTCCTGAGGTTTCTTTGTGGTGGTCCCCTGAGGTTTCTTTGTGGTGGTCTCCTGAGGCTTCTTTGT
>JAZRNB010000004.1:0-3343 GCA_045647985.1 Acutalibacteraceae bacterium | reverse complement strand
CGGAATGAACGGACAAAATCTGCTTGTAATTCCCTGTGAAAACAGAGTGGTCGCCTGGCAAGGATATGACACAAGATCTGACGGTCCCGACCTTACCCGTTTTGCGGCAGAATATAACGGATAATTGTTGTGACTGCTGCGGTTGACAACAAATTCCAATTTGTCGAATTAAATTTAATAATATACATTAAACTCCTTCGATGGACAAACCGTCGGAGGAGTAATTTTTTTGAAAAATTTTTAAAAAGTGGACATTAGGTTTCCATTTTAAGGTTTATTTTACTGTTGTAAAAATTTTTCAAAGCGGAAGTAAAGCTTCCGGTTTTAGGTTTATTGTAATTTTATGAAACAGTCTATTCAAACGAAACAGCAAAAAATTTAAAAAAATTAAAAAAATTTTTTTAAATGGGCAAAAATCTTGCCACTTTAGGTGTTAAAAGATAATTAAAGACACTTATCGGGATAGTACAACATCAAATGTAAACAATTTCTAAACGTTCAACAAATAACCAACTTTTCTGGGTATTTGAAATTTATAAATGATTTTGTAAGAAATATTTACAAGTTAATTCACACCACAAAAGACTACCGAAAAAGGAGCCAAACATGAAAATTAACTTCAGAAATATAGTCTCAAACAACAGTTTTTTTAAGAGTAAACCGCCTTAGGGTATATTTACCCTACCATGCTCGAAACTCATAAATCAGACGATTTGAGGATAAAAACAAAGACTTAAAAGGAGGCATAAATGAAACGATTAACCAAATATGAAAAAGAGAATATCTTTCTCTCAAATGCTGCGGAAGATTACTGGTCTGTTTACATTAACTCAAAGCCGTTTAAAAGGCGTTTTAAGGAGTATGATGACAAATATGCCGGCATTTTGATTCACGAGCATACAGACCAATACGGAGGCGAATTATACAAAGTTCCGAAAAACTGCATATCAATCAGACTGCTCCCTCCGAGAACGGATGAACAGAAAAAGAAGGCAAAAGAACACGCAAAAAACGTCGGTCTCGGAAGAAAAGCGGGGTGATAAATTGAGCGATAATTCAAGCAACAATTTCCCGTTTATTAAATTGCCGAGAGCATTGATTGACGATCCGAATTTTTCAGGATTATCTGCAGAAGCCAAACTATTATTTTCTCTTATTCTTGACAGGATGGGGGTATCGCAGATAAATGCGGACAGATTTACGGATAAGAACGGTAATCTGTTTGTGTACTACACCATTCAAGAAATCTGCATAAAGCTTGGCTGTAGTCACGGAAAAGCGGTAAGACTTGTCAACGAACTTGAATATCATGGACTTATTTTCAAGCAAAGAAAAGGTTGCGGGAAACCGAATAAAATCATTGTTTTACCATCCGTTCTGAGAATTCTCAAAACAGTACATAAGAAATCCGATAATGAGAATTCAGAAGTTCCCGAAAACGGGAATCAAAAGTTCTCAATATCGGAAGGAATCTATAATAACAACAGTTACAATAACATCAGTTACCTCCATCCATCTATCGAGTATGAACGGTTGATAGAAAGCATCGAAGAACAGATTGAATATGATTGCATAAACGCAGATGCGGAAATAGTCAGGGAAATAATTCTCATTATGGCAGATGTTATTTCCGGGACAAGCTCCACCGTCAGAATCGGCGGAAGTGATTTTCCGAGAGAAGTTGTTATTTCACGATTCAGAAAACTTACTGCAGAACACATTGAATACATTATCGGTTGTATTGAAAGCAGTGAAACAAAAATTAAAAACATAAAAGCATATCTGATTTCAGCTTTGTTTAATGCACCGACAACAATAGCAAACTCTGTTTCGGCAGAATTTGCATATTATCAAAATTTATCTTAAGGAGAAACAAATGAACAATACTTTCAGAGATTACCCCGATGTCGTGAGCATTGAAGAACTTCAGGATATGCTTCACATCGGCAGAAACGCTGCCTATGACATTGTCAAGGAAGGCAAAATCAAAACTATCAGAATCGGCAAACGATATATCATTCCGAAAACAAGCGTTATAAATTTTCTTGAAACAGCGTCTTAACTCTTGTAAACAGTAAAATATTATGTATAATTTTAATTACGGAATGATTGACTGTTTTCCAATCAGAAAGGAGTTTCAATGGTAACAGGCAATCTGCAAATCAAAGACGGCAAGTATTATGCCGTTGTCAATCTCAGAGATGAAACCGGCAAAAGAAAGCAGAAATGGGTCAGCACGGGTCTGCCCGTCAGAGGCAACAAGAAAAACGCCGAGCAATTCCTGAATCAGGAGCTTGAAAAATGGAACTACCATAACGGCGTTTATTACGGTATTTCGGTTGCGGAATACTTTGAAATATGGCTGACGGAGATTGAAAAAGAAGTCAGACCGAACACCTTCCGTTCCTATAAGGGTAATATGACAAATCACATTATTCCGTATTTCAGGAACACGAAGATTCAGCTTCAGTCAATCAAACCTATCGACCTTGAGGATTACTATTTCTCGCTTCTCAGACCCGAAAGCAACCTTGAAAACGGTGCGGCACTTTCCGCAACAACAATAAGGCACCACCATCAGAACATAAGCAAGGCACTTGCCGATGCGGTCAGAAAAGGATATATTCCGCTCAATCCCGCAAGCTCTGCAAGATTGCCGAAGAAAGAGAAATACAAAGCTGAATTTCTCAACCACGAACAGCTTGACGAACTTATTTCTCTGTTCAAAGGAAGTCCCGTTGAATTGCCCGTCAGACTTTGTGCAATTTACGGTTTCCGCAGAAGTGAGGTGCTTGGTCTTAAATGGAAGAACGTCGATTTCATCAACCGCACAATAACAATAAGCGAAACACTTCAACAGCACACGGGCGGCAATTATACCGACCATCCCAAGACAGAAAGCAGTTACAGAACTCTGCCGTTAAACAATACGGCTTATGACCTTCTGAAAGAACAGAAGAAGCTTCAGGACGAACGCAAACTGCTTATGGGCAATTATTACATATATAATGACTATGTCTGCACATGGGGTAACGGCGAAGTAATTGCACCGAATTATCTGACACGCACTTTTCACTCGGTCATTCAGAACAGTACACTACCGCAGATAAGACTGCACGATTTACGCCACAGCGTTGCGAGCAATCTGTTGAATCTCGGATTTTCGGTTGTTCAGGTTCAGGAGTGGCTGGGTCACGGAAGTGCATCAACAACACTTAATTTCTATGCTCACGTTGATAAAAGTTCAAAAATCAGCATTGCAGACACTCTTGACAAATTAAATTCGGAACAAGAGAAAAAAGAGGACAAAGTGTTAGAAAAAGTGTTTGAAGAAAAGACCCTT
>JAZRNB010000003.1:0-11444 GCA_045647985.1 Acutalibacteraceae bacterium | reverse complement strand
GGTTGACAATGTTCATCTGTATAGGATATACCTGATAGAAGAAGCGGTTGTCGATGTTTCCATTGTATCCGTACGAGGTGGATATTATGTTCCTTGTGTATTCCGGGCGATTCTGATAAGAGGAATCAGGTTGAAGTTCTTTCGGGTGCTATGAGAATGAGGGTTGATGTAAATAAGCTTCGTCTCATAGAAAAAAAGAAAGAGAAAAAACAGAAAACAGCATCTATGTCAAGAAGCGGCTCAATGGAAGCACGTCTTACCGCAAGTGCGGATAATCGCTGTGATTTAAGAGGTATGACCGTTGATGAGGCACTGCTTA
The DNA here is from genome assembly GCA_045647985.1 of Acutalibacteraceae bacterium. Lineage (GTDB taxonomy): Bacteria > Bacillota > Clostridia > Oscillospirales > Acutalibacteraceae > RUG806. The sequence goes on along the minus strand of JAZRNB010000003.1, from coordinate 11,125 downwards.
CACTTGACAGCTTCCTTGATTCAATGCTTATGGCAAATATGGGTGAATTTACCGTAATTCACGGCAAGGGCACGGGAGCACTCCGGGCCGCCGTTCAGAAGCATCTTAAAAACAATAAGTTTGTAAAATCCTTCCGACTCGGTGTGTACGGTGAGGGTGAAAACGGTGTTACCATAGTTACGCTGAAATAAGAAAAAAGCTGCAGATTCCGTATTTGCAGCTTTTTTAATTGAGAATTAAACATTTTTTAAGAAATATTGACTTGTAAACCGCGTCTTAATTGATATAATTAAGACATCTTAGTAAAACGGAGTCGTAATATGATAACCTCTTTTGTAAAAGACATTTTTGTTTTTGATAAAAAACCGAAAAGTCCTTTGTCGCGGAATGAAAAGCTTGATCTGCTTTCCTGGTACGGTGCAGCTTTTCTTGTGCCCTTCATTTTTATTATTGCCGGAGCAATTGCCCGGGAATTAGCCCCTTTCGGCAATAATTCACTTATTGCAATTGATGCATGGGGACAGTATTTCCCTATGCTCAGAGAGATGAAGCGCGCCTTCAGAGACTTCAATTTCAGCTATTCCTTTACGGGAGCTCTCGGCTTTGATCTCACTGCACAGAGTGCCTATTACACAAACAGTCCATTGTGGTGCCTGCTGTTTCTTCTTCCCGGAGAAATAACCCCGGGGCAGGTTGATTTAATGGTGTTTATCCGTTTCGGGCTCTGCGGACTTACATTTTTTCATTACATATCCTCCCATTACGGCAAAAAGGATCTCGGAATGATATTTTTTGCCTCAGCCTACGCACTTTCAGGCTATACTCTCGCATTTATCAATCAGTTTATGTGGATGGACGCGGTTATTCTTCTTCCTCTTGTGATGCTCGGCACAGAACAGCTCATAAAGGGAGAAAAGGGAATGAGTCTTTATTTTGTATCTCTTTTTCTTACCATATTCTCGAATTTCTATATAGCTTTTTCCGTATGCCTGTTTTCTGTTCTGTGGTACCTTCTGCAGACGGTATGTATGTTCAGGGGAATCAGAAATATGTTTATTTCCGCATTCCGCTTCGGAATATGCTCACTTCTTGCAGGTATGTTGAATCTTCCCGTGCTTATTCCGCTTTTAAGGGCAATAGGCAATACACTTGCTTCAGATATGGGCTTTGGAAACACCTTCAGGTTCTACCACAGTCTTAAAGATATGCTTATGATGTTCTTACCCTTCCGGGCTTCATCTCTTGCCTTTGAAGCACCGAACATATATTTCGGAATTGTGCCTCTTGTTTTCTGTCTTGCAGCAGTGCTTTCAAAGGAAAAGCTTGTTAAAAAGCTTTCATATCTTTTCCTGTTTGTATTTATGTTTGTGTCCTTTAATTTCAATCTTCTTGATTTTATCTGGCACGGTTTCCATTTCCCCAATCAGCTACCCGGCAGACAGAGCTTTCTGTTTGCGTTTCTGGGGCTTGTGATTGCCTTCAGCGGCTATCGGTATGTTATCGGTTTCTTCAAGGATAAAAGTAATATAAAAGTAATTGTATCTGTTGCATTATGTGCTCTTATATGTGCTGAGGTGGGTGCTAATGCTATCCATAAGCTTGCAAATGATGCAAGATGCGTTTATGTAGAATCAATTATACGTGACGAAGAGGAAATGGGTATTGTCAGGAAAAACTACACAAGTGATCCTGATAAAAACGAATTCTGGCGAGTAGAGCTTGCTTCTCACCGCTACAACGGAGGTCAGCTTTACGGCTATAACGGAATCTCTCATTATTCCTCCACAATGTCGGGCGATTGCTACAATTTCTTCAAAAAGCTCGGTATGGGTGTTTATGCAAGAAATGTCAGCACCGAATATATTCCCAATCCCGTTCTCAATTCCCTTTTCGGAATAAGATATATAGTAAGCACATCACCCGTTACGGATGATGTCAGTGTCAACGCAGGTACGGCAGGAAAGCTTTATATTCACGAAAATACGGCAGCTCTTCCTCTTTTCTATGTTGCGGAAAAGGATGTTCTGAATCTTGATATGAGCCTTTCGGGACACGCATTTACAAATGAAATTTTTAAGAAAATTTCGGGCAGCGGAGATGTTCTGTGGGGCAGCGGTATTTATGACAGAGACAGTTGTGAAGGATACTTTATCCATTCGCAGGAATTTGTGAAGGGAATAGAAAATATCCTCAGAAGCAAATGTACCATAACAAAATTCGGAAAAACAGAAATACACGGCAAGGTAAACTCTGTAAAGGACGGTGTGCTTGTTATTTCTCTTCCTGCAGCGGATGCAGAAATAGAAATTGACGGGAAGCAGGCAGAAACTCTCTGTATTGCAGGCTATATGGCAGGTGCAGAGATTTCCGAAGGTGAACACGAAATTACAATAAAATTACCGTAATACGGATAAGGTGGTTATTATGAAAAACCTGATTACAGAAAGAAAGCTTCCGGGGCTTCTTTCCCGTGAGGAAATGCTTGAGATTCTCCAGCGCGAGGAGTACGGCTATATGATAGTTCCGCCCGAAAAAATAAGCTTTACAAAAAAAGCAATGAGAAGTGATAATGATTTTTGCGGAAAGGGAAAAATGTGGGAAATTACAATTACCTGTACGCTCAAAGGGAAGGAATTCGCTTTCCCCGTTTCTCTTATGCTTCCGTCAGGAGATGGTCCCCATCCGTTTTTTGTGAATATCAGCTTTGAAAAAAATGTTCCCAATTTCTATTTTCCTGCTGAGGAAGTGCTTGATAACGGATTTGGTGCATTCAATCTGTATTTTAAGGATATTACCTCTGATAATGATGATTTTACGGACGGTATTGCAGGTATTCTGTATCCCGACGGAAAGAGAGAAAATACAGATCCCGGTAAAATTGCGATGTGGGCATGGGCTGCATCTCGTGTGCTTGATTATGCTGCCGAGGAGCCCACTCTTGATATGACAAGAGCTGCTGTCTGCGGTCATTCGAGACTGGGAAAAACTGCATTGGTTGCAGGTGCATTTGATCCTCGCTTCCGTTTTGTTCATTCAAATTGTTCAGGCTGTTCAGGTGCCGCAATCGCAAGAGAAAATACCGGTGAAACAGTTTCCGATATATGCCGTGTTTTTCCCTACTGGTTTTGTGAAAACTATAAAAAATATGCAGAAAATGAGGGAAATATGCCCTTTGATCAGCATTTTCTTATTGCAGCTGCGGCTCCCAATTTTGTATCGGTAGGCTCTGCCTCCGAGGATGACTGGGCAGATCCCACCGGAGAACAACTCTCCTGCTTTGCCGCCTCTCCCATATTTGAGAAAAAAGGAATGAAGGGCTTTGTCTGTGATAAAAAAGCAGAGGTGGGGGAATGCTTTTTTGAGGGCAGTATAGGTTATTTCCTGAGGGAAGGCAGACATTTTTACTCCCGTGAGGACTGGAATAAAGTAATTACATTTATAAAATCCAAATAATGATTGGAAGGCTGAGAAAATCAGCCTTTTTTCTTTTATTGGTACTTGAAAACTCTTTTTTATTAATATATAATATACTCTGTATAATTGTAAGAGAAAGTTGTGTAAAAAAATGGCATACGGAAACGAGAAAAAAGATTTCGGGAGAAGAGATAAATCTGAGGGAAGCAGAGAAAGAAAGCCCTTCAGAGAGAAGAGGGATGACAGGGATGAAAATGACCGTCCCGAGCCCAGAACAGACCTTGTAATAGGAAGAAATGCCGTGAAAGAGGCGCTGAAGGCAGGCAGACCTGCCGATTCGCTTCTTGTTCAGAGAGGTGAACTGTCCGGCAGCATCCGTCCCATTATTGCAGAATGTAAGGAAAAGGGTATTATAGTAAAGGAAGTTGACAGTAAAAAGCTTGATTTTATGTGCGGTCATGCCCACCATCAGGGGGTTATTATGGTAGCCGCTGCACACGAATACTCGACTGTTGAGGAAATCCTTAAAAAAGCTGAGGAAAAGAACGAGCCTCCCTTTATTGTTATCTGTGACGGACTTGAGGATCCCCATAATCTCGGTGCAATAATAAGAACTGCCGATGCAGCAGGGGCACACGGTGTTATCATCCCCGAAAGAAGAAGCGTAAGTCTTTCGGGTATTGTGGGCAAAACCTCTGCAGGAGCCCTCGAATATGTGCCCGTAGCAAGAGTAAAAAACATAACAAATACCATAAAGGACCTTAAAGAAAAGGGTATATGGGTTTACTGTGCCGATATGGACGGAACCCCCTACAGAAAGGCAGATCTTTCCGGGGCAATAGCGCTTGTTGTAGGCGGAGAAGGCTCGGGTGTCAGCAGACTTGTAAAGGAAAACTGTGACGGAGTGTTATCAATACCTATGAAGGGAAATGTAAATTCTCTTAATGCATCCGTTGCTGCAGCCGTACTTATTTTTGAAGCATCGCTGACCCGATAATAAAAGGGAGAGAAAGAGATAATATGAGCGAATATAATAAATTCCTTAAGCATTTCAATAAATCACAAGCCGCGGATGAGGATGCTTCCCTTTCTGAGAGAGAGGACATAATCCCCGTAAGAAATCCTGCGGAGCCTGCTGTAAAGGATAATGAAGAGCAGCAGAATATCGTGACCTCTTCGGCAGATACAGAGGTTATAGCGGATGCAGATGCCGGTGAAACAACAGAAAATGATGCGGTCACTGAAATTCCGGCAAGTGATGAAAAAGAAACCGACAGTATTCCCGGACATCGTTTTATAAAGAAAAATGATGCTCAGTATATTTCTGTCAAGGGTAATAATGATAAGGATATTCCTACCGCAGCAAAGAAATACACGGACAGACTTCTGCCGGGTATTCCCGAAAAAAAGGCGGTTGTTGAGGAATCTCCCAAAACAAATACATATTCCGACAATCACGCACCCAAGGATTCAGAGCGCAAAATAATTCCTTTAGGTGACGAAGAAAAGGATGCGGCAAGAAAGTCCGCTTCTGTAAAAGCAACTCCTGCCGCTACCGCAGAGAGTCAGACAAGAATAATACCCTCTCTTGTTGAAACAGAAACCGATGAGGATCTTGAGCCTAAGGTTATTCTTGAAAAAATTCCCGAGGGTACCGTGTCGGGTGAAACAAAGCCTCTTCAGGCAAAGGGAAAGCTTTTAAGAGAAATTGCAAAGACCAGTGACGGAAGTCTTCCCGATGAGGATCAGCTTACAATGGATGGCTTCAATGAGGAGGATAACGAAAATATTCCCGATATATCATCGGATGATGAGGCTCTCAGGGAAGAGCTTTCAAGAGTAAGGGAAAAGAGAATTAAAAATTTCCGATTCTGGACAAAATCCGCTGTAGAAACGGGAGAAAGTGAAGATAAAAGCTTTGCTCCCGGCCGCGAAGAACTGAAGCTTCCCGGATTTCTTCTTAAAATCCGTGAGAAATTCCGACATCTTGATACAGATTTTACTCCCGTGGGAGAGGAAGAATATCAGGATCCCTCAAGAAGAAAGGAGATCTTCTCCCGCCTTATTTCAGCAAGAAAGTACACAATTATAACGGCTTTTGTTACGGGAATTATAGGAATTATACTTCTGATAATAAATATTGCCGCCGGTATCTCTGCCGAAATGAATAATGGCTTTTTTACTATATTCGGCGGTTCTGCCGTAGCATATAACATCGTAAACATTGTCAGCCTGCTGATTTCTGCGGTAATTGTGAGAGATGAGTTGAAAAAAGGTCTGTTTTCTGTTCTCAAGGTAAGACCTAAAACGGATAGTGCGCTTCTTATTATGTATCTTGGTGCACTTGCTCAGAATATAGCTTCATTCTTTACCGTTGCAAAAACGGAAAGCGAATATCATCTGCTCACAGGTGCGGTTATAATACTTGCTGCTTCAATGCTTGTTGCAAAGGCATTTTATCTGGACAGCACAAGGCATTGCTTCAAGGCAGTAGGTACAACAAGTGATAAGTGTTATTTAAGAAAAATTTCCGATGAGGGGCTTGTTTCACAGCTTCTCAAGGATAAGGATACAACAGAAAAAAATGTTGTATACGCAGGAAAAACAAGATTTATCTCGAATTTCCTCAAAAGAAGTGCTTCTGCAGCTTTTGCAGGACAGGTGTCCTCAAGAGTAGTTGTTATTTCGGCGCTTGCTTCATTAATTGCAGGGGTTATCGGATTCATTCTTACAAAAAGTGTTGTTTATGCTCTGGGCTGCTTCACCATTACCTCTGCGTTTTCCTTCCCCGTAAGCTGCCTTATTTTTACAGGCTTTGCCATTTCAACTGAAAATAATGCTCTTTCCGTAAAATCCTCTTTCGTAGGCAGCTATAATGATGCTTACAGCTTTTATTGTATCGACGATATAATCTTAAAGGGTGAGGATATTTTCTCTGCTGAGGTGGTATCCTCCTCCTGCAGCAAGAGTGTATCTCCCCGTCAGGCAGAATTCTGTGCCGCTGTAATCTCAAATAATGCAGGCGGAATTCTCGGTAAGGCATTTTCCGTTTTTTCGGGCGGCCTTGAGGACAGATATCCCGAGGTTGAGGGGCTTACTATTGAAGATAAGCTGGGAATTTCTGCATGGATAAGTGATTGCAGAGTTCTTCTCGGCACAAAGCAGCTTCTCATAAACCATAATGTTGAGCTTCCCGAGGAGAATACGGTTCCTTTTGTTCTCGATGAAACTACAAGACCTTTGTTCCTTGCAATAGAAGGACATTTTGCCTCTGTTTTTTCCGTAAAGTATTCCTGCCACGGCTCTGCAGCAAGGAGTCTGCGCTCACTTGCGTCAAACGGAGCAAATATTCTCATAAGCATACTTGATCCTAACATAACAGAGGAATTCGGCGAAGAGCTTCTCGGTCTCCCGAGAGAGTCGCTGCGTGTTATGAAAAAGGATGCAAACGAGGACTTTATAAAGAACAAGAATACAGTAACCGATTCCGAGGATACAGGAATTGTTTTCTCTGATTCATTTGAGGCTTTTGCCCGTACAATGGAGGGCGCAGTAAAGCTTGAAAAATTCAGACGTGTCGCAAAAACACTCTGTGAGGCTGTAAGTGTTGCAGGTATGCTTCTCGGTATACTTCTTTCCGCGACGGGGGCGCTTTCTCTTATGTGCGGCTGGCCCGTTATATTCTTACAGTTATGTATGGTTCTTCTGAGCTTTGTTGTAACTCCCGTTATGGCAGCAAGTGCAATAAAGAAAAAGATTGTGCTTCCGGAAAAAATGACAGAGCAGCTTAGAATTAATACCTCTGTAGATGATAAGGATCTTTTCGATATGTACGGTGAAGATACTGCAGAGGAAGAAGCTGAAGAGGATGAGGATTACGAGGACACGGATGACTCTTCCGATGATGAAGCCGATGATGACGGTGTTTCCGCTGATGATGACAGTGAGGTCATCAGAAAGAAGAAAACCGCAGGAAGAATCAGAAGAATCCTGGGTGCCGCAGAAAAGAAAATACAAAAGGCTTCCTCCGGCAGAAACGAAGGCGAGCAGATGGTAATGCAGGGTGCACCATATACAGAGCCTCCCCGGGTAATAGATTTCTCGAGAATTATGCCTGCTGAGGATGACAGCAGCACGGACGAGCCCGTTTCAATAACAGATGATATACTTGATCTCTTTGCACAGGAAAGCGACAGAGTCGTTACCGCAAGAGTTCCCAGAAAAGCAGGCTTCTTTGAAAAGCTCGGCTTCGGTGAAAAGGCTGAGATAAATGAAGAAGCTCCCGTAAATGAAAAGAAGAGCAACAGCTTTTCTCTTTTTGCAAACGAAGAAAAATTAGCACCTCCGCCGAAATATGATCTCAGCAAAAAGGATGAAGATGAGGATCCGCTTAAGGCAACATTCCAGCCTCCTGAGGTGGACAGAGTCTCGACTCTTTACAATGATGAGTTTTTCGCTTCATTTGATACAGATGAAGACGATAAGGCTTTTGCTGATATCAGAAGACAGCGGGAGGAAGCAGAGAACGGAGGTGCTGACGAGTTCGATTTCTGGTCGATTAAAAAGTAAAGCTGCGGTTTTACTTCAAGAGATATTGCGTTTTTTCAATAATTCTGAAAAACAAGGTATTTCTTTGTAATAAATTCAATACAATGCTCAATACAAAAGGAGTGCTTTTTAATGAATGTCAAAGCAAACGGCAAACTTGATGTCAAGAAGACCATACTTACAGGCTTCGGCTTTCTTGCAACATCAATCGCCTGGGCAATTTATGACCCCTATATCACAAAGATTCTCAATAAAATTCTTTCCGAGAGTGAATTTATCACCACACTCAGTAATTCTCTCGCAAATGCAATTCCGTGGATCGGCAAATTTGCCGAGGCTCAGGGACAAAGCACAATCTCCTCTACCGGAGGATTCTCTCTTGTTCCCCTTTTCATAGGTATTATAATGACCTTTGATAATATTTTCGGTGTTATTTTCCAGCCTACATTCGGAAAGCTTTCCGATAACTGCCATTCAAAGCTCGGTAAGCGCCGTCCCTTTATCGTAAGCTGTGCTCCTGTTTCGGCAATACTTTTCGCTCTCATTCCCATCGTTGCACTCAATACATCAGGTAGCATTCAGCTTCCTCTTACAATGATAACGGTTATTCTCTTTGTTTTTTCTATGTCCTTATGGAGAGCTCCCGTTGTTGCTCTTATGCCCGATCTCACACCTCCCCACCTTCGCTCCGAGGGTAATGCTGTCATAAATCTTATGGGCGGTGTCGGCAGTGCCGTAGGTATGGTTGCAGGTACTATAGGTATTGCACTCTGCACACTTATTGCAGGTTACAGCAAGGCTGAAATCACTGCAGATGAAACTGTTTCATTCCCCTATGTTTTCATTGTAGGCTCACTCGTTATGATTGCAGGAATGCTGGTTCTTCTCTTCTTTGTTAAAGAAGAAGATACAAGCATCAGACTCAAGGGTGAAATGAATCAGTATGCAGATAGCAAGGCACTCAGAAAGGCTCAGAAGGAAGAGGCAAAGAAAAAGAAGGCTGAGCTTAAGGCTATCAAGCTTTCCAAGGGAGAAAGAAAGAGTCTTATCTTTATGCTCGGAACACTTTTCTTCCTTTTCTGTGCTTCAAACGCAATCACAACATTCTTCTCTCTGTTTGCACAGGAAATCCTCCATATGATTACCTCCGAAGCCACCTTTATTATGCTTATCTTTGCAGTATGTTCAGGTGCTGCTGCTATTCCTGCAGGTAAGATGGGTAAGAAGTTCGGCAGAAAGAAGACCATTATTGCAGGTCTTTCCGTTTTCCTTGCAGCCTTCATCGTTTTCTTCGGTGTATTCATCGGTATGCTCGGAAGCAAGAGCCTTTCAATCAATAACTATGTCACAATAAATAATGCATATATTGCTATTGACGAAAACATAAATGCTTATAATGCCGATGTAAGTGCAGCGGCTCAGAGCGAAGGAAGAACACTTGCCGATGAAGAGATCCTCAGCATTGAAGGTTTCCTCGCATATAAGGGCAATGAAGAAATGTCCGATACTGTCAAGGGATATTATGAAGCTTATGAAGCACAGCTTACCAAGGATCTCGGTGAGAACATTTATGGTGAGGTTGTTTCCGTTGCAAATTCAGTTCTTGCTACCGGAACAGAAGATTTTGTTACTGCTCTTGCTGCTATAGTTGATACGGTTGATTCCGTAACAGGTATTCTCAGAGTTCTTATTTATCCCGTTCTTATACTCGGCGGTGCCGCTAATATGTTCATTACCGTTAATACCCTTCCTCTTGTTCTTGAAATCGGTGGTGTTGAAAAGGTAGGTACATTTACAGGCTATTACTACACAGCAACCTTCTCTGCACAGATTGCATCTCCCATTCTCTACGGCTTTATAAGAATGTTCGCAGGCACATATATGTCGCTGTTCTACTACAGTCCCGTTATGTTTGCTCTCGCAGTTATTCTTATCTGCTTCGTTAAGCATGGTGAAGCAATTCCCGATGAATTAATCAAGGAAGCAGAAGAAAACGACTGATAAATTTACTCAGCTGTAAAAAAACGCAAGTTTTTTTACAGCTCTTTTTTAAAAATGAAAATAACTCTTGACAAGCGCATATAAAGTGTGTATAATACCACTTGTTCCGAAAAGTGCGGATGTAGCTCATCTGGTAGAGCGCCACCTTGCCAAGGTGGAGGTAGCGAGTTCGAGCCTCGTCATCCGCTCCAGAAAGCCGAATGCAATAAGCATTCGGTTTTATTTTCACTTACTCTTTATCAGAATTGCGCAAGAATTTAATGACCTATGAAGGCATAGCTCAGTTGGTTAGAGTACTTGCTTGACATGCAAGGGGTCGGTGGTTCAAGTCCACTTGTCTTCACCAAGAAAAAGTCCTTGAAAACCTTAGGTTTTCAATGCTTTTTTCTTTTTCATCACTTGCCATAAAAAAGCCCAAAAAACCGAAAATGTCAACTTTGTGTCAACAAAGTGTCAACAGAAGGTCAACAAAAGTCTGAAATTTTGCCTTGTGCCGGTATGAGAAAAGGGTGAAAATTTATGGCAAATATCACAGCAAACAAGAAGAACGGAAAGATAGTTTCGTTCAGGTTCAGAGTGTTCATCGGTAGAGATGCTAATGGAAGACAACAGTTCAAAACAAAGATGTGGAAGCCAGAAATAGAGTGTAGTGAGAAGCGATTAATCAAACTTGCAGAAGCGGAAGCAGCTCTCTGGGAACGAGAGATTGTGCAAGGGGTCAAATCATCGCAGGAAGAAGAAATAACTATCCCGGTTATCAGATTTTGCGATTTCGTAAATAATGAATGGTTACCTTCTCTTTTAGATGATGAGTGCCGTGCTACAACTTATGAGTTCCGCACATATCTTTTACAGACTATTCTTCCCTATTTTGGAGATGCTCTGATTTCTGATATTGACACAAGGAAAGCAAGTGCATATCTTGATTATCTTAAAACTGACCGCAAGAACGCAAAAGGAAAACCACTCTCACCGCAAACACGAAAGCATCACCATTCAACACTAAATCTGATTTTTAAGTATGCAATTCAGAGAGGCTATATTTCTGAAAATCCGATGAAAGGTGTTGAGTCACCCAAGTTAAAACGACACAAGGTTGATGCTTTTACAAAAAATGAAACAACCTTGTTTATCAATGCCATTGATGAATTACCACTTACAC
>JAZRNB010000002.1:0-16272 GCA_045647985.1 Acutalibacteraceae bacterium | reverse complement strand
TATTTAAAGCCGTTATGTGTGATTGAGCTGAGCCTTGTATATGTGCTGTCATAAGAATAGTCTACACTTGAATTTCCGCTTGAAACGGATGTCACAAGACCGTTATTCGTGTTATATGTATAGTAGGTATAATTGCCGTTGGCATCCTTAACATTATTCAGAAGCCCCGACTGCTTGTTATAATCATAATATGTATTTCTGCCGTGCTCGTCAACATATCTGTAAAGATATGCTCCTGCACTGATATTGCTGCCGGCGTCCGAATAGGCTACACTTGTTCTGATGGTTTCAGAGGTATCATTATGTGTGACATTTACAGCCTTAATGGTGCCGTTTGAGAAATATTCAAAATTATTCTTGATGCCTGTAATGCTGTCCTTTGCAGATGTAAGCTGATGAGGATTTGATGAATTACCGTAGGTATAGGTATAGTTTACATTATTCTCATCCTTGACACCCGTCAGGTTATCCTTTGCATCATAGGTAAGCGTAGATTTATTTTCTGCATTTTCCCGAGCAGAAGTAAGATTGCCGTTGTCATCATATGAATATGTGGGAACAGGATCTTTTATAAGGCATACATCATCGAAATAACAAGTGTTCGCCTGATTATAATAACCGCAGTAAAAGACTATGCTTTTAGGGGTTTTTTGAGTTGCATCATTTTTGTCCGAAAGCGTGAAAACACCTGAAACATTCTGCCAATCACTCACAGCACAATTAAATGCTGCGGGATATTTCATTATGTATGTATTATCAGTATACCATATTTTTATACAAATTGCAAACCTTTTGTAATTTGTTTCAGAAAAAGGTACGGCATTGGCTTTTGCAAAACCCGAAACAATGTATGTATCGTTTTCTGTGCCGCTGACATTAACTGACTGATAGATGCTTTTAACCTTATTTGACTCACCTGTGAGCAGGAAGCTTTTGCTTCCTTTGTTATGCTGAGCTGTGCTTGCACCGTCTGCAGAGGCACCGTTCTGAATTGACCAGCCTGAGGTTGAATATTCAAAATCGGAATTGACAAGAAGATTGTAATTACTTGCCGCCGTGCCTTCCTCAAGCTGAATGCAGTCAAAATATGCTGTACCCGTGGCGCTGTATACCATAGGATAAATTCTTAATCCCGTTGTGTTTTCAGGCACAGTAAAGGTTATTTCAACCCTCTGCCAGCCGTTATCAATCTCGGAATTGGTTGTACCCGTAATAGTATCGGAATAAATTCTTTTGACTGTTGTGCCGCCGGTGACAACCCGTACTCCGATACCCGCACCGCCTACCGTGACATTTTCCATTTTTGTTACGGAATTCGTTTTTATATAGGCAGATACCGTATATGTTTTTCCCTCCTGTACCCTGCTGAATACATCCTGATACATCGAATAGCCGCCCTTGACGCTTGCGGAATTGACGGTCACCTTAAGGGATTTTGCACCTATATATGCCTGGGTGCTGTCGTAGCCTGCAGTGCTGTTATCGGCATAACCCTCATTCAGCCAATGAGACTCTACCCAATTACCGCTGCTCTCAAAGCTGTGGTTTACAAGCAGATTGTTTGCGGTTTTACCCGTTGCCGATGCTGCTTCAAGACGGTTGCGCTTTCGTACATCCGTACCTGAGCCGTTTACGCCCATAGTAAAGTCATAGCTGCCCGTTGAAACTAATTCTCCGCTTCCGAGCTCCGTTTTCACGCTTGAAACTCTGCCGTAGGTGTCAAACTGATATACTGCTCTGATATCATCGGAGTTTGCGTATACTCTGTCCTGTCCCGAATCTCTGATAATAGTCTGATACGGTGATTTTCTTGTAATTTTTACATATTGTCCATTTGTGCTTCCGCTTTTTTCTGTTACGGTTTCAATGCCTTTGGTACCGTCATCTGAGTATGTAAAATCAAAGCGATAACCATCTGCCGCCTTTACCATTGTAAGCATACCATTGCTATTATAGCTATAACTGCTTTTTGTGTCGTCTGCATATGTTATTCCCGTATGAAGCTCATTTGTATATGTATATGAAATACTTTTACCGTCAGGTCCTGTTATTTTTGTGAGATATCCGAGAGATTTTTCGTATTCCAGTGTGATTTTGTGACCTGCTCCGTCTGTAATCAAATAAAGGAATTGATGTGCAGTTCCGTCATTAAGAGTATCGGTTTTGTAACTGAATGTTGCTGTATTGCCATCGGCATCTGATGCTGAAACAAGCAAGCCTCTTTCATTGAAAACTTTTTTGTTGCCGTCTTTATCTGTAATCTCATACGTGTTACTATTTACCTGCAGATTAAGATTAAGACCATCTTCATCAATATATGTTGTTGTTCCGTTCTTTGTTTCTTTATAGAAGTAATGTACCGTTCCGTCAGCATCCTCATAGGCATACGGATACATGCTGAGGCTGTCTCCCGTCAATCCGTAAACTGAGGATTCCTGCAAGGTTTGCTGAACGCTAAGCTTCTTACCTCGACCGAGACGGGGATATTTTGAGAGAAGCTTTCCTGAAGAGGTAGTATTGTATACTCCTGAAACTGATACAGGCATAAGCATTCCGCTTGTACTAATATCTGTGTGAATAAATACAAGATTTCCCGTAAAATTATTCACATATGCCGTTCCTGCTGTTCCGGCATCAAATGTTGTGTAGGAATAGTAATCCTCAAGTCCTGCCATATTTCGAACGGAAATAGTAAGATACGGTCTTGCTTGGGTATCGCTTGAATATCCGCTTGAATAAAAGCGCGCTCTGTGGTGTGTACCATCGTTTTCAGAGGGGGATATCATCATAATTCCGTTATTTGTATATGTTCCCATATACCAGTCATTTACCAGTGTTGTTATATCCCAGCTTTTAAATCCGGCTGAATCAGATAAATTGAAAACTTTATATTCGGAGACTAATGATGATACTGAAGGCTGCGTATTCCATGTGACGCTTGACTGATTCCAGCTTCCGGTAACTCTTTTTATATTAACTGTTGTATCATTACCGCTATCAACAAAGTAAGTCTGTATCTCTGCCTTTACAACTCTGTCCCCCTTGCTAAGAGTAGGCAGACTGAATTTTATAAGGCTTCTGACCTTTTCACGTCTACCCGAAGATGATGCATATTCGTAGCCTGCATACAAGCTTCCTTCATAAGCCGCTCCGCCTCTGCCAAAGCAGGATGTAGCCTTATATGAAGAAATGTAAGCAGACTGATAATTCGTTTCGGTCCAGGTCTGTTCTGTAAAAATAACAGGGTCAACCGTTACGGGATATGTGCGATTTTCTGCATTAAGCCATTCTCTGTCACAAATCAACGTTGCTGTAAACTGATTGTTCTTTATTTCGCCAAGCTCGTAATATAAGTCAGTATTTTCTTCACCATTGCTGTCCGTCATCAAAGGTGCAGTAATTACAAATACTGTTTCATTTTCGCTGTTTTTGAGTGTAATAGTTTTTTTGTCTGCGGAGAGCAGGGGAGTGAGCCCTGAATATTTATATTCAATTCTGAATTCATTAGGTGCATCTTTTCCGTTGAGAATAATGTTTTCTTTAATGGAATCTCCGTAAATTATATATTGCAGGTCGGTTTTTTCGAAAGCATCGGAAAATGTCACCTCACTTGCGAAATTCTCAAGAGAAGTGGCATCATCATCGAGAGTTTTTTCAGAAACCTTGCCAGTTACTTTAGAAATGTCGGCAAAGCTCCACGAAAGGGTATCCTTATCCTTTGCAATACGCACAAGCTTCTTGCCATTGGTTTTCTTTGATATCCTTATATCAATATCTGATGCATTTGTTTTGTATTCTTTTTGGTTTTCATCAGATTCGGTTTCAGAAAGAGAGTTATCATATTCAACAAACTCTCCCTCGGGACTTTTATAATGAATATTGTCTTTATACTGTACAATAAGCTTTGTTCCGTCCGACTGCATAAAGCTCTTTGTGTTTGCTGTTCTGTCATCCGTAATTTCATAAAGAATTTCAGTGCTGTTTTCAACAGTTTCAGATGATTCCTCTGATTCGTTTTCAATTCCTGTTTCAGACGCAAATACCGGCATTGCAACAGAAAATGTCGTAAAGATTGTTACAATTACGAGAAATACGGATAAACATTTTTTTAGTGTCTTCATTTTAGTGCTCCTTTCTGTAAGCTGTGCATCCTAAATTGTGATGAACACTATTGGAATTTAGTTTTTATTCCTCCTTTTACTTTTGATAAAATATTGTCTGTAAAAAATGGTTTTGAGTGTTTGACTGTTTTTCTTAGATTTTAGGAAAAGAACTTATATCTTTTTTCCGTCTTTAACTTACTATTAAATTTTTTGCTAAACAATATCAATTACACAACTGCAGAAAATTAACGACTAAATGAAGAATTAGTCAAAAAAATTTTTTTATAAAACAGCAAGGAATTAACTCTTATTCCATTCTGAATAACCTCATAATGAAGATGTGATCCAGTTGAATATCCGGTTGAACCACAATCCGCAATTACTTGTCCTTGCTTTACTGTCTGTCCAACAGACACATACAGAGCAGAACAATGAGCATAAAGCGTAGAGTAAGTGTCATCGTGTTTAATTTTGACATAATATCCGTAGGAATTGTGCCAAGTTGCAGCTACTACAACACCATCTGCCACCGCAAGAATAGGCGTACCTAGCGAAGCTGCAATATCTGTACCACCGTGAGTTTTTATTTCACCCGAAATTGGGTCAATACGAGTACCAAACGGAGAGGAAATATATTGGTCTTCCGCAAACGGCCATACAAACATACCTGTACCGACAAAAGAACTGCCACTTTGAATAATCTGTCCACTTGCACCGAGAAGTTCTCCTCACAAGTCAGAATATTCATCACTCATCAATTCTTCTAACAATGCTTTTTGTTCATCATCAAAGTTATATAATTCTGATATTTCATCTACACTTAACTGAAGAATTGACACTGTAAAAAACTTTCTTTGTTACATAAGTTGTTGTTTTAATTGAGTTGCTATATTGGCTTAAATTTGCAAACATTCTCAGTTAAAATGGTGTAATAACACATAAACCTACACAAGATAAAAAGGGAAGTCGAATATGCAAAACCGTTGAAAATTAAGGGCTTGTGGGCGATTTCATAATATCACGAAAGAATATACAAAATGCCCACTTTTTTGCTCCTAAGGATTAGATGTGAGTTCGATTCTCGCAGGGGGTGCCAAAAAAAGAGCCGAAAAACCTTTATTTTACAAGATTTTTCGGCTTTTGTATTTTTTTGTTCGTTTTTTTTGATCTGAAGTCTTCACTTATGTTAATCTGTAAATATAAAAAAGCTTTCTGTTTACGGTATTAAACGGGATATTCTGCAGATATTACCTGTGTGTTCAAATATCATTTAAATATTTGTTATTGAAAATACAAATGATTCTGTTATAATAAAAAAGAATACACTATTCAGGGATGTTGTGGGATTATGAAGTACAAAAAAATCGGAAACCGAATATGGCAGGGACCACCTGCAACAAAAAAATTTGATATGGAGGAGGAGCCCCACGGTCAGTGGCCTATTTTTATCGGTCCTATATGGGCAGGTACAAAGCTGAGAAAGGATTTGCACCGTGTAAAATCGAAAACAGTCGGGTCTTATGGTGTGAAGCCTCCGTATATTCTTTTCTGTAATCACAATTGCTTTTATGATTTTTATATAATGACATCGCTTCTGATAGGTCACAGGGGACATTTTCCCGGTGCTGTTGATGATTTTATCGGAAGAGAATGGATGGCAAGAAGAATCGGAATTTTCCCTACCAGAAAATTCACTACAGATATGAATCTTGTGTTTGTAGCGCGGAAGATTCTGAAAAACGGGGAGTTTTACGGTCTTTATCCTGAAGCAAAGTACTCTCTTTGCGGTATTACCGAGACCATTCCCGATTCAGCAGGTCAGCTTGTAAAGCTCTGCAGAGTTCCTGTTGTTACAATGAAGATGAAGGGACATCACGTTTACAATCCCTTCTGGAATCAGAAATCATTGCGTTGGTTTTTAAAAACAGAGGTTGAACACGGTCTTCTTATGTCTGCTGACGAGGTAAGAGCGTCTACTGTTGAGGAAATCAACGAAAAGCTGAGAGCTGCTCTCGAGCACGACGACTGGAGATGGCAGAGCAAGAACAGAGTTGCAATCAAGAAGAAAACCCGTGCTGAGGGGCTTCACAATGTTCTTTATAAATGTCCTGCCTGCGGCTGTGAAACAAAGATGTCAACAAAGGGGGCACAGATTTTCTGCAGTGAATGCGGTAAGAGCTGGACTCTCAATTACTATGGTGAATTATCGGCAGATAAGGGTGAAACCGAATTCAAATTCCCCTCTGATTGGTACAGGTGGGAGCGTGAAGAGGTTAAAAAAGAGGTTTATGCAGGAACATACCGCACGGAATGTGATGTTAAGGTAAATGATCTTCCCAATGCAAAGGGCTTTATCTATATGGGTAAGGGACATCTTGTTCACGATTATGACGGATTCAAGCTCAAGGGAATACGCGATTATGACGGTGAGGAATTCAGTATGGATATTCCCGCACTTCTGCAGTATTCCTGCCATATTGAATATAAATACCGTTACGGTTGGAAACGTGATTGCATCAACCTCAATACCTTAGAGGATACCTGGTATGTTTTCCCTGAGGATAAGGATGTCCGGGTAACAAAAATTGCCCTTGCAACAGAGGAAATCTACAATAAGCGCTATGCAGAGGAAGGCATAAAAAAGAAGTCTCGTAAGTAAGCTTCAAGCGGCAAGCAGGCATTATATGGCTATAATGCAGCTTGTAAACAGGATTTTACCGTTTGTTTTATTTCTCAGAATCGTAATAACGGATAATTAATCGAATTTATAAAATCAGGGTGGTTGAGCTTTTTGCTTGACTGCCTTTGTTTTTTAATAAAATGAGTCGATGTAATAAATAGTCGGAAATCGGTAAAATAATGACAGTACTGTGCAATTGACACCAAATGCCGGGTATGATAAAATCTGAAAGATAATTTTTAATTTGTGAAGTTGGAACCTATGAATATTTTTGATGAAGTTTACAGAATAAATTCCCGGCGGCTTGGCAAAAGGGCAATGTCAATGGCAACTGATGACGGTAAAACATTTGTTTTTACCTACGGAGAGCTTTTCAGCGAAGCCGAAAAGTATGCTTCTGTGCTCCTGTCGGCAGGTGTCAGGGCAGGGGATAGAGTTGCAATTGCTGCAGAAAGCAGTCCCTGGTGGATTATATCTTTTTTTGCAATATGTAAAATCCGTTGCACGGCAGCGCTTATTGATGCTTCCCTTGGCGGAGATGACATTATAAGCTTTATAAACTGCTCTGATGTGCGTGGTGCGTTTTTTTCGGAAAAAACCTATAAGAAAATCTCCGATAATGATCGCTTTGAGTTTCCCTGCTTCAATACACGCGACTGCTCGCTGATGCCGGGCTCTGTAGCTGCCGTTCCTGACAGCACACCCGACTCAGCCGATACGGATGAGAGTGTTGCCTGTATCATTTTTTCTTCAGGTACGACTCGTACCGCTGCAGGAATAATGCACTACCACGACAGCCTCATCAATACTACGAAAATGACGGAGAAGGTGCAGGATATTACCGAAAAATCCCGTTTTCTCGGAATACTTCCTTTAAGTCATATATACGGTCTTTTCAGCCTTGTTATGGGACCGCTGATTACCGGCTCGGATGTTCACTTTATTGAGTCGCTTTCTGCTGATGCGATGCTCGGTGCATTCCGCGAATATAAGCCTACCGCTTTTCCTGCCGTGCCGAAGGTGTATGATCTTTTCAGAACGGCAGCGTTGCGTAAAATCAACGGTCATCCTCTTACGAGGCTTGCGTTTGAAAAGCTTTTCCCGTTATGTCTTCATCTTCGCAGAAAGAACGGTATGCTTCTGGGCAAGACGGTTTTTAAGAGTATTCATAAAACCTTCGGCGGAAATCTTGTGCGTCTTTTTTCGGGCGGAGCGCCCTTAAGTCAGGAGACTGCTGAGTTTTATTACGGATTGGGCTTTAATATTCTCAGTACCTACGGAGCCAGTGAAACTAATGTGCCTACTCTCGGAAGTACAGAGTCGGATATAAGCACAGACTCCTGCTCAAAGCCTTATCCTGTGGTTGATGTATGTATTGCCGACAGTGGTGAGCTGCTTATAAAAACTCCGTTTATGATGAAGGGCTATTTCCGTGATGATGAAGCCACAAGAAATGCCTTTACCGAGGATGGCTGGTTCCGTTCGGGAGATCTTGCCGAAATTGATGCACACGGAAATGTCAGAATTACGGGCAGAGTTAAGGAGAGTATTGTGCTTTCCTCAGGCAAAAAGGTTTCTCCGGATGATCTTGAAGCAAAATACAGAGATATTAAAAATCTTAAGGATTTTGCAATCTGCGGAGTGCCTGCGGAGAACGGTGACTACGATGAAATTCACGCATTTGCCGTAACGGATAATGGCTCATCGAAGACGGAAATTGAAGAGGAAATCAGGAAGATTAATGCTGAGGAGCCTTCTTATATGAGAATTTACAGAATACATTTTGTAAATGAAATTCCGAGAACCTCCCTGCAGAAGGCTAAGAGATACATTCTCAGAAAACAGGCTGTTGATGAGAGAAACGGTATAAAGGAAGATAAAATAACTATGCCTGCTGCAGACGGGGAAATTGCAGAGCTCATAGAAATTATTGCAAGAATCTCCAATACACCTGCATGCGAAATAGGTGAAAATACATGCATTTTTTCAGAGCTTGCAATTGACTCTCTCAGTGCTGTTGATCTTGCAATGGAAATTGAAAGCAGATATTCCGTAAATGTCGAAAAGGCTTATTCGAAGGAAATGACAGTAAGCGGTCTTATGGATGTTATAAAAAGAGGCAATACGGTAGAGGAAAAATCTGAAGCAACAGGAATTTATCCTCAGGAAAAAACAGAGAGAGATTACAAGATTTTTGCCGCCTTCCGCAGCTTTGCGAAATTCTGCTATAATATCAACGCGGTAAATCCCGAAAACCTTCCTTCAAACGGAGGCTTTATAATCTGTCCCAATCATGTTACGAAAATTGATTATCTTTTTGTTTCTACCGCAATTACAAAGGAAAAATTTATGAAGCTCTGTGCTATGGCAAAAATAGAGCTTTTCAGGAAGGATCCGTTCAGCCGCCAGCTTATAAAATCAACGGGAATGGTGCCTGTTGACCGTGGCGGAATTAATATGAATACCATGAACAGCATAAAGGCGAAGCTCCGTGAGGGCTGGTGTGTTCTTATTCATCCCGAAGGGACAAGAAGTGAGGACGGAATTTTTCGCAGAATAAAAAGCGGCGCATCGGTTATTGCAATTGAGACAGGGGTGCCTGTGGTACCCGTGTATATTCACGGTGCATATGAGCTGTTTCCGAAGAACAAGAAGATGATTAAGTTCTATGACACAAAAAACCGTAAGAGGTTTGATGTTGATGTTGTTTTCGGCGCGCCAATAAGCTCTGCCGGCAAAACTACCGAGGAACTTACAAAAGAGCTTCAGAATGCAATTCTCGATCTGCAGGACAAATACAGAAGGTAAAGCTGTATGTCCGAGCTGAGAGGTCTGCTGCAAGCAGGGGATAAAACAACCTTGAAGATTGTATAATAAAAAAACAAGCACAAAGCTACATTCTGCCGTAGCCTTGTGCTTGAACTTTTATGTGATTTTTTTCTGTTATGCTCTGTGCCATTTTACGCCCTGGGGGGTATCCTCGAGAACAATGCCCATTTCGGTGAGCTTGTTTCTTATTTCGTCAGCCCTTGCCCAGTTCTTTTCTTTTCTTGCTGCAGTTCTTTCTGCAATGAGTGCCTCAATTTCCTCTGCACCGTCCTCTGCTTCTTCGGTCTTTTCATTATATACGATACCGAGAATGCCTGTCAGCTCATCGAAAACTTCAATAGCAGCCCTGATGTCTTCAGCAGATGTATCCGCTGAAAGAATTTCCTTGTTTATGTATCTTGTAAGGTCAAAAAGCGTGCCAATTGCATCTGCTGTGTTAAGGTCATCGTCAAGGGCTACACAGAATTTTTCCTTGAATGAGTCAAATTCCTTTGCAATAGCCTCTGTTACAAAGCCCTTTTCAGTTGCAGACTTAAGATTGAAATCAAGAGAATCTCTGCAGGTGTGAAGACGGGTAAGGGAAGCCTTACACTGCATAAGTGAATCATATGAATAGTTGATGGGGCTTCTGTAGTGACAGGAAATCATAAGAAGTCTTATGGGCTCATATCCGAACTGCTTTGCAACATCTCGTACTGTAAAGAAATTGCCCTTTGACTTTGACATTTTCTCGTTGTCAACGGTAATGAAGCCGTTGTGCATCCAGTAATTTGCAAACTGAACACCGTTGCAGCATTCACTCTGTGCTATTTCGTTTTCATGGTGGGGGAATACAAGATCCTGGCCGCCGCAGTGAATATCAATTGTTTCACCGAGATATCTTCTGCTCATTGCGGAGCATTCGATGTGCCATCCGGGACGTCCCTGACCCCAGGGAGATTCCCAATAGGGCTCGCCGGGCTTTGATGCCTTCCAGAGAGCAAAGTCCATACTCTCCTTTTTCTTTTCACCTACATTGATTCTTGCGCCTGCCATAAGGTCATCAAGAGGCTGATGTGAAAGCTTGCCGTATTCCTTGAACTTAAGAGGGCTGAAATATACGTCACCGCCTGCCTCATATGCAAAGCCCTTTTCAATGAGAGTTTCAATAATGGAAATAATCTCATCAATATTTTCCGTTGCCTTGGGGTGAATTGTAGCTTCTCTGACATTGAGTCCGCCGGCATCAGTCTTATATTCTGCAATGTACTTTTCTGAAATCTCAGAAAAAGTAACTCCCTCATCGTTTGCACGGTTGATGATTTTATCGTCGATATCCGTGAAATTCTGAACAAAAGTAACCTTGTTACCCTTATATTCAAGATAACGTCTTAAAACATCAAAAACGCAGATGGGACGTGCGTTTCCTATGTGGATGAAGTTATATACCGTGGGGCCGCAGGCATATATTCTGAATTCTCCCTCTCTGAGAGGCTTCAGCTCTTCCTTCTGTCTTGTGAGTGTATTATACACCTTCATTTGTATCTTCTCCTTTTAACAGACTCAGCTCTGCTTCAAGCTGATCTATGCGTTTATATAGCTTATCAAATTCCTGCATTACGGGGTCAGGAATGTGAACCTGGTCAAGCATATCCACGCGCTTGCCGTCTCTCTTTACAACCCTTGCAGGGGCACCGACTGCGGTGCAGTTTTCGGGAATTTCGTGAAGCACAAGGCTGCCTGCGGCAATTTTCGTATTGTTGCCGATGGAAAATGGACCAAGCACCTTAGCTCCCGCACCGATCATAACTCCTGAGCCTACAGTGGGATGTCTTTTGCCTACATCCTTACCCGTACCTCCGAGAGTTACTCCCTGATACAGTGTTACATCATCGCCGATAACGGCGGTTTCACCTATAACCACACCCGTGCCGTGGTCTATAAAAAGCCGTCTTCCTATTGTTGCACCCGGGTGGATTTCGATATTTGTTTTCCTTGCTGTTCTCTGTGAAATGTATCTTGCGAGAAACGGCATATTGTGTCTGTAGAACCAGTTAGCTCTGCGATGGGAACGGACAGCCTTAAGGCCGGGATAGAGAAGAAGGATTTCAATTGCAGAGGTAGCTGCAGGGTCGCGGTCCTTGACGCATTGTATATCTTCTCTGAGCCGTCGGAAATAATTCATTTACGGCTGTCACTCCTTTTCTTTGTATTTTTTACTGTGCAGGCACCGGGTTTCCGGAAAGGCTTTCAAGGAATTCCTGTACTGCATTGCCGCTGGTGTTCTGCTGATTATCCGGCTGATTGCTCTGCTGATTATTTCCGGAGGTTACCTCCTCAAGGGATGTGTAGACAATAATCGTGATTTCATTGCCCTCCGTAATAATCTCACCCTTTGCAGGAATTGTTTCCGCAACCGTATTTCCGGGATGTGTACCGTCATTGTGAATAAGTGATTTCTTACATATCAGCCCTTGTGCGGTGAGCAGCTTTTCAGCCTCTGTATAAGAATAACCTGTAACATCGGGTATTTCAACAGACTTTGGACCTGCGCTTATTGTGAGGATTATCGTATCCCCCTTTGATGCAGTTGAATTTACGGGGATATTCTGTTCAATAACTACACCGGGCATAATTGTAGGATGATGCTCTTTTATAGTATTGAAAATAAAATAATCGGTATATTCGGGCTTCGCTATGATGTCGGAAATTTTGGAGCCTACAAAATTCGGAACAGTTATTATAGAGGAAGCACCGGTGGTCTGCTCAGGCTGCTTTGTCATATCAATTATTTTTAATGAAAGGAAGCCTATGAGACCGAGCAGCACGGCAAGAACTATAGCAAGAAATGCTATTTTGAAATTTTTTCTTCTTCTTGCGCGCTTTTCTTTTTTCTTTTCCTTTTTAGCAGCCTTCTTATCTGCTTTGTTGTCCTTTTTATTCTTTGTATTCTGCTTTTTCTTTTCTTTTCCGACAGGCGGCTGTGCCTGTGACTTTGCCTGCTCCTTTGTAACGGGCTCTGTTTTGTCTGTTTCAGAAAGCTTATTTACGAAAGGAGAGGTTTTTGCGGGGGGCGTGACAGCTTTTTCGGGAGTGTAGTCGGGGGCTGATGCTCCGATTGCTCTCTGTGAAGCAGAAAGGTCGCTTCTGAGCTGCTCAATATTGTCGGTTCTGTCTGCAGGATATATCATCATACCGTTTATAAGAGCATTGATAACATAAGCGGGAAGCTGCTCGGCAAAGCGGGCAGGTATCATCATTCTGTCATTCTGTGCTCTTTCTCTTGCATCGATGGGTAGTGCACCTATAAGTGAACGGTAAAGCACACAGCAGAAGGAATAAATATCTGTTCTGGCATCTGTTTTTGCAGGTACGGCATACTGTTCAACGGGAGCATATCCGTCAAAGATCTCAGCCCTTGTAAAGCCGCCGTTTATGCGCACATGGTCAGTACAGAAATCAGTCAGCTTAAGCTTTCCGTCCTTCGAGAAAATGAAGGCATCCGGATTTATGCCCTTATGCACAATGCCTGAGGTATGAAGTGTTCCGAGGGTGGAAAGGACAGGCATAAAAAGGATTCTTGCCTGCTCCCATGTAATAAATCCTTCGGTGGTGTTGAGAAGATAATCTCTGAGAGTGAGTCTTTCTGATTCATCATATACCGCATAGGCAGTGCCGTTACATTCGAAAACCTCGTTTACTGTTATAAGGGAGGAAACACCCTTAAGACGCATAATTTTCTTCCAGAGGGAAATAAATGAACTGAGGTGCTGTAAATAGACCTTGCTCATTCCTTCCTTCGGAATAATATTTATAAGATCAATGTCTCTGGCAGCAGATTTTTCGGGGAAAAACTCTCTTACAGAAACGGGTTTTTCAAGCGCCATATCGTATGCGGAATATGTTATTCCCTCACTGTTCTGTTTAT
This sequence comes from Acutalibacteraceae bacterium, assembly GCA_045647985.1. Taxonomy (GTDB): domain Bacteria; phylum Bacillota; class Clostridia; order Oscillospirales; family Acutalibacteraceae; genus RUG806. The sequence continues at coordinate 2,753 of JAZRNB010000002.1, read as the reverse complement.
GTGCCTTAGCAATGAGATACCTTTGTGCAATAACACTTTTTATGGGAAGAAGGGGGGAAGTCTGAATAATATCTTCTTCTTTGCCGCATCGGGAACAAACGCCGGATTCATTCTTTGTTCCCAGACATTCCATACAAAGATTTGAAATATCAGTCATATTTTTCAACTCCGTATATATAGATATTAAGTCACATTACAGTTTACCATAAACACACAATTAATACAAGTATTATTTAAACATTATTAAGTGATGTGACAAAAAATCTGCTGTATATAATGAAGTATTGGCACACTCGGACGCTGTTTGCTATTAAAAATCGGTATGAATTTGAAAAAAATGAAGAAAATATCATAAATTCTATTGACAAAAGCCCCGTGTGGATATATATTATATATGTAGTTAGCACTCGCAATATGAGAGTGCTAAAGTCAAAAAGGGAGGGCTTTCGGTGGAACTTTCTGAAAGAAAGGAAAAAATTCTTTCTGCAATTATTGAAAGATTTATAACCACGGGTGAGCCCGTAGGCTCCAAGTTTCTCGTAGAGGTTCTGTCCTTTCCCGTATCTTCAGCTACCGTAAGAAATGAAATGGCATATCTCTCCGATATGGGATATTTAAGCCAGCCTCACACATCAGCCGGCAGAATACCCTCCGATAAGGGCTACAGATATTATATAGATAAGCTTCTTATGAATTTCAGTCCGTCAGATGCGGATATGTTCAGAATACTTTCTGCCATAGACAGAACGGATGGTGATTCGGTAGGTGTGCTTACCCAGATATGCAATGTGCTTTCCCTTGTGACAGGTCTTACGGCGGTTGCGGTTACTCCTCACAGTGACAGCTCGGTAATAACCGGTGCCCAGGTAATTCCCTTAAGTGTAAAAACCGCAATGGTTGTGGTGAAAACCTCGGCAGGAGTCACAAAAAGCAGAATTGCAAAGCTTGAATGTGATATTGATTATGAGCTTATTGAGCTTTTTCATAATGTTACCGCAGCAAACTTTATAGGCACACCGTCTTATGAATTCACAACGGCAAAGCTTCAGAGCACGCTTATAAATCTCGGTGAAAAATCCCTGGATATAATGCCTCTCGTCGTATCCTTCTTTGAGGCTTCTCTTGAAGCATCGGGTGCGGATGTGATTGTTGCGGGGCATGAGGCTGTCCTTTCATCGGAGGAGCTTATTTCCTCAGGACTTGAAATCATACAGCTTTTAAGAAACCGTGATGCGGCGGTAAGCCTTATGGATACCGACAAGGACAGCCCGGTGGAGCTTCAGATAGGCACGGAAAACGAATTCTCCTGTCTGCGGCGCGCGGCAGTTATCAAGGCTCCCTATAAGGTCGCTGAGAATGCATACGGCTCTATAGGTGTTATAGGACCTACAAAAACAGATTATTCAAGAGTTTTACCTCTGGTGAAATATATCAGTGAGATAACGGGTGTTATTCTTGCTGAAATGACAGACTGAGAAAGGAAAGTGTCCCGGATTATGAATAAGAAAAAGACACAGACTGAAGAGTCTCCCGAAACCGTTGAAAAGGAAGCAGCGGCAGAGGAAAAGGCAGAAGAATGCTCTGCCGATGAAAGAGACGCAATAATCGAGGAGCTTAACAAAAAGCTGCTTGATGCAAATGACAAATATCTCCGTACCGTTGCGGAATATGATAATTTCCGTAAACGGTCCCAGAAGGAAAAGGAGGCAATATTCTCCGATTCAAAAACTGATATAATAGGAAAATTCCTTCCCGTAATTGATAACTTTGAGAGAGCTGCAGCAGCAGAAACCGATCTTGAAAGCTACAAGAAGGGAATTGAAATGACCGTTAATCAGCTTCTTGATGTTTTCAAGGCTCTGGGAGTTGAGGCTTACGGTGAAAAGGGTGAAGAATTTGACCCCAATATTCACAACGGTGTCATGCATATAGACGATGAGAGCTTAGGTGAGAATGTAATTTCCGATGTCTATATGAAGGGCTATAAGATGGGTGACAAGGTTATCCGTCACGCTACTGTAATAGTTGCAAACTGATATAAATACTGATTTGGAGGAAAAAATAATGGCAAAAATCATTGGTATCGACTTAGGTACAACAAACTCATGCGTAGCAGTTATCGAGGGCGGTGAGCCCGTAGTTATTGCAAATGCAGAAGGTGCAAGAACAACTCCCTCTGTAGTTGCATTCGGTAAGACCGGTGAAAGAATGGTAGGACAGGTTGCTAAGCGCCAGGCTATCACAAATCCCGATAAGACAATTGCATCCATCAAGAGACAGATGGGTACGGAATATCGTGTAAAGATTGATGACAAGGCTTTCACACCTCAGGAAATTTCAGCTATGATTCTTCAGAAGCTGAAGTCCGATGCAGAAAGCTATCTCGGAACAACTGTTACAGAGGCAGTTATCACCGTTCCCGCATACTTTACAGACGCACAGCGTCAGGCAACAAAGGACGCAGGCAGAATTGCAGGTCTTGAGGTAAAGAGAATTATCAACGAGCCCACAGCAGCTGCTCTCGCTTACGGTATTGATAAGGAAAATGACCAGAAGGTTATGGTATATGACCTTGGCGGCGGTACCTTCGACGTTTCAATCATTGAAATGGGCGACGGTGTTCAGGAGGTTCTTGCTACAGCAGGTAACAACCGTCTCGGCGGTGACGACTTTGACCAGAGAGTTATTGACTGGATCGTTTCCGAATTTATGAAGACAGAGGGCATTGATCTCCGCGGTGACAAGATGGCTAT
>JAZRNB010000001.1:0-38755 GCA_045647985.1 Acutalibacteraceae bacterium | reverse complement strand
ATGCCCTTCGTTAATGCAAGATGGCTCGGCGGTATGCTTACAAACTTCAGCACAATCAAGAGAAGAATCAAGAGACTTGAACAGCTCAAGAAGATGGAAGAAGACGGCACATTCGATCTTCTCCCCAAGAAGGAAGTTATCAAGCTTAAGCTCGAAAGAGAAAAGCTCGAAAAGTTCATGGGCGGTATCACAGAAATGAAGAAGCAGCCCGCTGCTATGTTCATTGTTGACCCCAGAAAAGAAAGAATTGCTGTTCTTGAAGCAAAGAAGCTCGGTATTCCGATCGTTGCTATCGTAGACACAAACTGCGATCCCGACGAAGTTGACTATGTAATCCCCGGTAACGATGATGCTATCAGAGCTGTTAAGCTTATTGCAGGTGCAATGGCTGATGCAGTTATCGCCGGCAGACAGGGTGAAGTAGTTGCTGAAGCTGCTGAGGAAGCAGTTGAAGAAACAGCTGAATTCGCTGAATAATTTTAATAGCCCGTACGTTGTGCGGGCTTTATTTCGATAAAAGTAAGATAATCAGGAGGAAATAAAAATGGCATTTACAGCTAAAGACGTTCAGGCTCTTCGTGAAAAGACAGGCGTTGGTATGATGGATTGTAAGAAGGCTCTTGTTGAAACAGACGGTGATATCGACAAGGCTATTGATATTCTCAGAGAAAAGGGTCTTGCTTCCGCTGCTAAGAAGGCAAGCCGTGTTGCAGCTGAAGGTATTGTTGCTACATGTGCAGACGACAAAGCAGGTGTTCTTGTTGAGCTTAACTGCGAAACAGACTTCGTTGCTAAGGGTGCTCCCTTCGTAGAGCTTTCCGCTAAGGTTGCAAAGACAGTTCTTGCAGCAAAGCCCGCTGATCTTGAAGCTCTCCTTGTTACAAAGGTTGTAGATTCAGATATGACAGTTGAAGAAGAAGTTCAGGAGGTTTTCCTTGCTCTTCGTGAAAACCTTAAGGTTAGAAGATTTGCTATCGTTGAAGGTCACACAGCAACTTACATTCACGCTGGCGGTTCAGTAGGTGTTATTGTTGCTTTTGATACAGACGATGCTACAGCTGCTAAGGCAGAGGTTGCTGATATGGGTAAGAACATTGCAATGCAGGTTGCAGCTATGAGCCCCGAATATTTAAGCAAGAGTGATATTTCTGCTGAAGAGCTTGCTAAGATGGAAACAATCACTATTGAAAGCGCACTTAACAAGCCTGATTCTCTTCCCGCTCCCATCCTCAACAGCATCATTGCTGAAGCAATTGACAATAAGAAGTGGAACGACGAAGACATCACAATTTATCAGGGTCTTGATCAGCAGCAGAGAAAGAACTTCTTCAATTTCATTTCAAAGGAAGCTTATGCTACTCTTGTTGAAATTGCACTTGCTCGCAAGGCTGAAATTGTTGACAACAAAATCTTCAACGGACTTGTTCAGGGCCGTCTTTCAAAGCAGCTTAAGGAAGTTTGTCTTCTTGAACAGGCATTCGTTCGTTCAGACCTCTTTGATGGCGATGTAAAGGGTTATGTTGCATCAGTTGCAAAGGCTCTCGGCGCAGAAATTTCTGTTAAGAGCTTTACCCGTTTTGCAAAGGGCGAAGGTATTGAAAAGAAGGCTGACGATTTCGCAGCTGAAATCGCAAGCATGGTTAAATAAGCTTAATATTTTAATAATTGCCGGAGCATTTATGTTCCGGCAGTTTTTTTTTCAGGATAATTATTGATAGAGAGTAATTCATAAGAAATCCAAAAATCGATTCCGTTAAGCTTGGTGCAGGGGGCAACATAATATATGAATTTTTCTTATGCCTTAAACTTGTGTTTGTCGGCTGAATGTGTTATACTGAATTCAATAAGGAGGAATTAAAATGAAGAAAACAGTAAAATTTTTTGCAACTATTTGTATTATTGTGCTCATGTCAGCCGTTTTATTTGTGACAGCTGGTGCCGATACGGGTGATATCGCGGCTTTTTCCGTGACTGATGCATCATCACAGAATGGTGTTGCTGAAGATATATCCTGGTTTAAGGCATCAGACGGTACTTATTTCATTTTTCTTCCGTCTTCTGCTGACCGCAGTAAGCTTTCCGTGCAGTTTGAGGCCGACGGAGAGGTAATGTGCTCGGATACAGTACTTGAAAACGGTGAGGTAACAGATATTTTTGCAGGCGGGGACAGCTTTGTGCTTACTTGCGGTGAAAAGAGCTACAATCTTCGTGTTCTTCAGTCTGAAAATGAGGCTACAATATATGTAAACACAAAGTCAGGCAATATGACCGGTGTCCATAATGATAAGTCTCATAAGGAGCCCGGTACTATCGTCATTCTTGATGAAAACGGTGGCATCGAGTATAACGGCAAGCTTGATTACATTAAAGGCAGAGGAAACTCAACCTGGAATCACATAAAGAAGCCCTATAATATCAAGCTGGAGAAGAAAACCGATTTATTTGGTATGGGTAAGAATAAGAGCTGGTGTCTTCTTGCCAATGCTTCGGAAGCATCTATGATAAGAAATCAGCTGGCATATGATTTGGCATATAATCTCGGTATTGATACCACAAGCCCTACACGTCAGGTAAACCTTTATCTTAACGGTGAATATGCAGGACTTTATCTGCTGACAGAAAAGGTAGATATCGGTGAAAACCGCATTGATATTTATGATCTTGAAGGAAAAACAGAGGAGCTTAATTCAAAGGAGCTTGATGAATATCCTCTTGCCGGTTGGCAGGATTCACAGATAAGGGGTACAATCAAATATGCGGCAATTCCCAATAATCCTGAGGATATTACAGGCGGATATCTGCTTGAGCTTGAAAAAATATATCGTTATACTGATGAAGTATCCGGCTTCATTACCGATAACGGTCAGGCGGTTGTTGTAAAAACACCCGAATATGCAAGTAAGGCTCAGGTTGAGTATATAAGCGGCTATTATCAGGATTTTGAGGATGCGCTTTATTCGGGTACAGGTTACAATTCAAAGGGAAAGCATTATTCGGAATATATTGATGTTGATTCTCTTGCTAAAATGTATCTGATGATTGAATATACTGCCAATTTTGACGGCTGCAGCTCGAGCTTCTACCTCTGGAAGGATGTGGGCGGAAAATTGACCGCAGGCCCTGCGTGGGATTTTGACCTTTCACTCGGACAGGGTTCTCCCAATAATCTTATAAATCATGTTCCGGACACTGCAGATCCCCACCTTCTTTATGCACAGACCTGCTTTATAGGTAACCATGCAGAAAACAAAAAATCTCTTCTTGCTCAGGCTTTTACACATAATGATTTTCAGGCAAAGGTTGAAGAGATCTGGGCTGATGAATTTGTTTCCTGCTATCCGGAATTTCTCGAAAATATCACTGCCTTCAGTTCTCAGATCAGTAAGTCATTTATAATGAACTCTGTAAGATGGAATAATTACGGCGGTGTTGATGAAAAAGCAATCTTAAAGGGACAGAACAGTCAGACTGATAGAATCAAGACTTATGCTGAGACAAGATTTGCTTTCCTTAACGAGGTTTATGCAAAGGATACATATTTTGTTAAATATGATATCGGAAGTAACGGTGCTCAGCTTGTTCACGATAAGAACATATATAAAGCCGGGGATACAGCAAAGCTTCTCCGTGCGCCTGAAACAACAGGAGGAAATGCCGAGTTTATCGGTTGGGCAACAAATCCTGACGGCAGCGGTCAATTGTACAATGCAGGAGATAAGATTACGGTTAATGATAATATAACTCTTTACGCTCAATGGGAGGATATAACTTTCTTTAACCGAATTCTTCGTTCAATAACTGATTTCTTTAACTCAATTGCAGAGTTTTTCAGAAGTCTTTTCGGAATGTAATGAGAAGGATCTGAGGATGATGACATATGATGAATAAGATTTATCTTTGGGAAAAGGATGTTCCGTATTTTAACCCCGATTTTAATCAGGAGCCTCCGTCAATTACAGAATATTTTCTCGATAACGGCAGGGAGAACGGCTGTGTGCTTGTTATTCCCGGTGGTGCCTATTGGACTGTGTGCACAGATCACGAGGGTGATGTTATCTGCAGATATCTCAATGATAACGGTATATCTGCGGCTTATCTTAATTACCGCACGGCGCCCTATAAGCATCCGGTAATGGAAGAAGATGCAAGAAGGGCAATAAGGCTCATACGATTTAATGCAAAAAAGTGGGGGATAGATCCCGAAAAAATCGGAACCCTCGGATTCTCTGCAGGTGGACACCTTACCTGCATGACGGGACTTCGTTTTGATTACGGGTTGGCTCAAGGTGATGAAATTGATAAGGTATCCTCCCGTCCCGATACCTTTGCTCCGTGCTATGCTGTGGCTTCTCTGAATCCTGAAATTACTCACGACGGGACACTTCACAACCTTTTAGGTGAAAATCCAGATGAAGAGATGATAAAAATGCTCTCATCAGAAAATATTGTCCGTGAGGATACTCCACCTGCATTTTTATGGCACACGGCGGAGGATAGTGCGGTTAATCCCGAATGCTCTCTTCGCTTTGCGTCAAGCCTTATTAACGCGAAAATTCCCTGTGAATTACATATTTTTCCCTATGGCGGACACGGTCTCGGCAAGGCTGAAAATCAGCCTTTAGCAGAAGCATGGATGCCCTTGTATGTTAAGTGGCTTAAGTATCATCGCTGAAAAAACAGAGGATAATTGAATAGTTAATAAAAAAGCATATCGGAGAGAGAGGGCTTCCGATATGCTTCTTTTATTGATCCTTTTTATGCTGATGCTCTGTTAATGCAATAAGATGTTTCAGATGATTTATGCTGTCAATTGCAAGGGGATAATATTTTTTATCCAGGTCTTGTATTGCATCAATTAACTCCTGATTAGTCTCTTTTTTGCTTTGGATACCTAACAGAAGATAATCAGCGGATACCTGCAAGACATTACACATATTCTGCATTGTTGCCAGGGACATACCCCTTTGACCGCATTCAATATATCCGAGAAACAATGTGGAAATTCCGAGAAATTCCGCGAGCTCTTCTCGCGAAAAACCTCGTGCGGTTCGTGTCAGGCGAACCCTTTCTCCGATTTCTAAATTAATGTTCTTTTTCATTTGATGCTCTCTTTCAATGTTATATATTTATTATAATATCAGATAGTAATAATAAAAACTTACTAACAGTATTGACAAATGATTACTATTAGTTTATTATGTGATAGCAGAAAAAAATATTAACGAAAAAAGGAGGTTCCGATTTTCTGCATCGGATAAAAGAAAAATGAAAAAGTATTCAAGAGAGCATTTGAAAAAAAGACTGATAGTTTGTTCAGTGTTGGGTATTATTGTCGGTATTGCTGTAGCAGTAATTAACATTACAGCAGCAGGTATGCCGTTAATATATGCTGCATTGATGTTGTTATGTATTGTAATAGTTTTTCCGATAGAGTGCTTTGGTGTAAGCTTTAATTTCGGAAAAATTCTGCTTGGTATGGTAGCTCCCATTCCGATTCTTTCTATGATTATTGAATCTTTTAAATCCATTGTTTATGCGATAAAAGGGATTATTGTTATTATAAAAAAACAGGATTATCTTATTATAGGCAAGGGCGAAGAAACAGATGCTTGATAATTTCAAAGAACTGTTTACACAGGAAGTAAGTGCAGATAATATAATTTGGCTTATTCTTCTTGTTCTCGGCGGTATTCTGGTTGTATATTTTTTTTATATCCTTGTGAAAGCCTGTTTTATGGTTGAAAGTCAAAGCGGAAGACCATCGCATACACTTATAAAAACGATTATAATAGCGCTGGTTCCCACTGTTTACGGTGCGCTCGTTATGTTTATACCCGAGGTTGAGACTTTTCCGTTGAAGTATATTGTTATCGCTACTATCGGTATGTGTGTGATTGTTTTTTTATGGAATCTGATTACATACGGTATAATAGGCGGTGTAATGTTTTCAATCATGCATATCGTTTTTGGTGCATTTGCATCTCTGGGTATCCTTGCGCTTGTTTTTGTCGGAATAATTCTGATCGTAATGTTTTTCTTCGGTGGTACCGTTGCAAGTGGTGGTACCTCAGGCGGCAGTGTTCCGTCTGAAATAACAGATATGAACACCGGGGAAACTTTTCATGTTTCAAAAGGTGCCAACGGAGAATATTATGTTGAGCGGAATGGTTCTTCGTTTCCTATAAGAAACGGAGACTATAGCGGCGAATTTCTTGATAGCTCCGGTAATCGTTACAGGACATCATATGACAGTGACAATGCTTGTTAACAAAATAAAAAGAACTGACTCGATTTTATCTTCGTGTCAGTTCTTTTTTTATTAATTTACATTAAATCCTTGATTTTTGAAAGTCTTTCAAGTGCCTCGTAAAGTGTTTCGTCCTTCTTTGCGAAGTGGAAACGTGCAAGGTGGTTTACATCTTCCTTGAAGAAGGAGGAACCGGGAACAGCTGCGACACCTACTTTATATGCCAGCTCTTCGCAGAATTCGATATCTGTTCTGCCTTTCTGGAAGTCGGATATGTCAACCATCATAAAGTATGAGCCTTCGGGCTCTGTGAATTTCCAGCCGAGATCTCTGAGGCCGCCTACAAAAATGTCTCTCATGTGAGTGTAATGATCCTGCAGCTCCTTGTAGTATGACATCGGAGCTTCGAGACCGGCAACGATAGCCTCCTGAAGGGGAGAGGGAGCGCAAACAGTAAGGAAGTCGTGTATCTTCTTACAACGGTTCATAAGCTCCTCACAAGCTACGATGTAACCCAGTCTCCAGCCTGTGATGGAGTATGTCTTTGAAAGTGAAGAGCAGCAGATTGTTCTTTCCCACATTCCGGGAAGAGAAGCAATGTATGTATGCTTGTGGGGCTCAAAAATTATGTGCTCGTAAACCTCATCGGTAATTATGATAACATCATACTTGATTGCAAGATCTGCAATTGTCTGAAGCTCATCCTTTGTGAATACACGGCCTGAGGGATTTGAGGGATTGCAAAGCAGCATTGCCTTTGTCTTTGGATCCTTGAAGGCTTCCTCAAGTCTGTCTGCATCAAATGTGAAGGCAGGGGGAACAAGGGGAACAAAGATAGGCTCAATTGAGTTGAAAAGGCTTTGTGCAGCATAGTTTTCAAAATAGGGGGAGAATATTACTATCTTATCGCCGGGATTAGAAATAGCCATCATTGTAGCCATCATAGCTTCTGTGCTGCCTATTGTACCTAAAACGTTCTTGTCGGGGTCGAGGTCAATGCCCATAAACATTCCGACCTTTTTTGCAACTGCGGCTCTGTAGTTGTATGCGCCCCATGTGGGAGAATACTGGTGAGGGCCCTGGGAAGCAACTCTTGCGAGGTTGTCCATAATGAACTGAGGGGGATCAAAATCAGGGAAGCCCTGAGAAAGGTTAATTGCGCCGCATTCCATTGAAATTCTTGTCATTCTGCGGATAACGGAATCGGAAAGATGTTCTATTTTTCTGTTTAATTCTTTCATTTTTATTCTCCTTATGAGTTGTAGCCGAGTTCAAAGGCTTTAAGGTTTACTTCGAGGAACTTTTCGGGAACGGTCTTTTTAATGGTGTCTGTCCAGACTTCGTAGGGGATATCCCAGTTTTTTGCCATAACACCGATGAGAACAACATTTACGGCTTTGGCATTTCCTGCTTCTTTTGCAAGAGACAGTGCATCAACTGCTGTTGTGTCTGCCTTGGATTTGAGGTCAGCTTCTATTTCTGCAGGATATTCTGCAGCACCGATGATTACGGGCATAGGATCTATTTCTTGTGTGTTTACAATGATTTTACCGTTATTTTTAAGGAAGGGGAGTGCGCGCTTTGCTTCAAGAAGCTCAAACGCCAATATCATATCGGCACCGCCCTTGTCAATAATGGGAGAGTGAACCTTTTCACCGTAACGCACATATGTTACAACAGATCCGCCTCTTTGGCTCATTCCGTGAACCTCGGACACCTTAACGTCATAGCCCTGGCTGATAACTGCATTTCCGAGGATGCGGCTGGCAAGAAGAGTTCCCTGACCGCCGACACCGACTATCATTATGCTTCTGGTTTCCATTTTAAGCCTCCTCCTTTTCTATAGCATCAAAGGGGCATATATTCATACAAAGACCGCAGCCGTTGCACTGAGTTGCATCAATTACGGGTTTTCCGTCCTTGACAGTAATTGCGGGGCAGCCTGCCTTCAGACACATTTTGCAGTTTTTACACTTATCGGTGATAACGCATCTGCCTGTATATTTCACGGTCTTAAGAAGTGCGCAGGGACGCTGAGCGATAATAACCGATGGCTCATCCTTCGCAGTTTCTTCCTTTACTACCTTTTCAAATTCCTTTACATCGAAGGGATCTGCAATCCTTACACTGTCAATGCCTACAGCCTTGCAGAGAAGCTCAAGATCAACCTGCTTTGTAGGCTCACCCTTGATTGTTCTGCCTGTTGTGGGATTGTCCTGATGTCCTGTCATACCTGTGATGGAGTTGTCAAGAATAAGAACGGTGTTAGCGCCCTTATTATATACGATATCAATAAGACCTGTGATGCCTGAGTGCATAAAGGTTGAATCTCCGATGACGGAAACAAGCTTCTTGTTGAATTTGGCGCCTCTTGCCTTTGCCATACCGTGAGCAGCACTGACGGATGCACCCATACAGATTGTTGTGTCTATCGCATTAAGGGGAGCGGCAGCACCGAGAGTGTAGCAGCCGATATCGCCCGATACGGTAAGACCAAGCTTTTTAAGAACATAGAATGTTCCTCTGTGGGGACAGCCGGCACACATAACGGGAGGACGCACGGGAATAGGCTCGGGCTTTACATCAGGTACAGCTTCACCGAGAACAACCTTCTTTATGAGATTTACACTGTATTCACCGAGAAGAGTGAAAGATTCCTTTCCGATAACATCAATACCGTTTACCTTGCAGTGCTCTTCAATGAAGGGATCAAGCTCTTCAAGTACATAAACCTTCTTGCATTTTGCTGCAAAATCCTTTATAAGCTTTACGGGCATAGGATAAGCCATACCGAGCTTTAAGAAATTTGCCTTTGTGCCGAGAGCTTCTTTAGCATATGCATATGTAATACCTGCTGTAATGATACCGATTTCGGCACCGTTATCCTCCACCGCATTGAGAGGAGATGTTTCTGCATAGGCTTCAAGAGCTCTCATTCTGTTTTCAACATCAACGTGTCTCTTGATTGCGTTGCCGGGCATCATAACGTATTTTGCAGGATTCTTTTCGTAATCCTTGAGAGTATCGTTTTCTCTGTCATTTAATTCAACAAGGCTCTGAGAGTGAGAAACTCTTGTTGTGAGACGAAGGAAAACGGGAGTATCAAATTCTTCACTGAGGCTGAAAGCCATTTTTGTGAATTCCTTGCATTCTGCGGAATCGGATGGCTCAAGCATCATAATTTTTGATGCCTTTGCATAGTGGCGGGAGTCCTGCTCATTCTGGGATGAGTGCATTCCCGGGTCATCTGCCACGGCAACAACAAGACCGCCGTTTACTCCGGTATAGGATGCTGTGAATATGGGGTCAGCCATAACATTGAGACCAACGTGCTTACAGCAGGTCATAGCTCTTGCTCCTGCGATAGCAGCGCCTATAGCCACCTCTGCACCAACCTTTTCGTTGGGTGCCCATTCGCAGTAAATTTCATCGTATTTTGCCGCATTTTCGGTAATTTCCGTGCTGGGTGTTCCCGGATATGAGGATATAACCCTTACACCTGCTTCATAGCAGCCTCTTGCAACGGCTGCATTGCCTAACATTAACTGTTTCATCTGTTTTCTCACCTTAATTGATTTCGTTCTGCATTTTTATAAGATTTTCACTCTGATATTTCTTTCTGAGTACCGGCTTTTCAATCTTACCGGTGGGATTTCTCGGAACATCCGCAAAAATTATCTTACGGGGTCTTTTGTATTTGGGTAAATCAAGACAGAAATCACTGATTTCTTCTTCGGTAAGAGTAACTCCCTCCTTGGCTTCTATGATTGCTGCTGCAATTTCACCGAGACGGGGATGGGCAATACCGATAACCGCAACGTCCTTTATACCCTCGTGATGCCTTAAGAAATCCTCAATCTGTACGGGATAGATGTTTTCGCCGCCGGATATAATAACATCCTTTTTGCGGTCAACAAGAAAAATAAAGCCGTCTTCATCACACATTGCCATATCGCCCGTGAAAAGCCATTCGCCCTTGAGTATTTCTTCGGTAGCCTTTTCGTCCTTATAGTAGCACTTCATAACACCGGGGCCCTTAACCGCCAGCTCACCGACCTCACCATGAGAAACCTCGTTTCCGTTTTCATCGGCGATTTTTACTTGCCAGCCGTAGCCTGCTTTTCCGATTGCGCCTACCTTATGTATATTCTCAACACCGAGATGTACACAGCCCGGCCCTATGGATTCACTGAGTCCGTAGTTTGTGTCATACTGATGATTGGGGAATACGCTCTGCCATCTCTTGATAAGAGAGGGAGGCACGGGCTGAGCGCCTATGTGCATAAGTCTCCAACGGGAAAGGTCATACTGTGAAAGATCAATTTCTCCTGAGTCTATCGCATCAAGTATATCCTGAGCCCAGGGTACTAAAAGCCAGACAATTGAGCACTTTTCCTCACTTGCTGTATTTATTATCCATTCGGGCCTGATACCCTTGAGAATAACTGACTTTGCGCCTACAAGGAAGGAGCCGAACCAGTGCATTTTTGCTCCGGTATGATAAAGGGGAGGAATGAGAAGAAAAACATCATCCTTTGTCTGGGAGTGATGTGCCTGCTCTGTCATACAGGAATGCATAAGTGATCTGTGGGAATGTAGAATTGCCTTTGGAAAGCCTGTTGTTCCCGAAGAATAATAAATTGCTGCGTCATCATCATCTGTCAGACGGATTCTGGGAGATTTTGAGGAGCAGTAGGAAATAAGCTCATCGAGACTGTCTGCAAAGGAGGGACAATCCTCACCGCAGTAGAGCCACATTTTAACGCGGGGAACTCTGTGACAGATTTCTTCAATTCTTCCCGTAAATTCGGGACCGAACACAATAAAATCAGCATCAGCCTTATTTATGCAATATTTGATTTCATCGGCTGTATATCTGTAGTTAAGAGGAACAACAACGGCACCTGTTTTCAGAACACCGAAGTAAACGGGGAGCCACTCGATGCAGTTCATCATAAGAATAGCAACCTTATCTCCCTTTTTGATGCCTCTTGTGAGAAGAAGGTTTGCAAAACGGTTAGCTGTTTTGTTGAATTCTCCCCAGGTCATTTCACGGCGGTAAGCCTGTGCCGGATCGGTAACAATAAGAGAATATTCTCTCCATGTCATTTTTGTCTTATTGTCAAGCTTAGGATTGATTTCAACAAGACTTAAATCATTCGGATAAAAATCTGCATTTTTCTGTAAAATTTCGGTTATGGGCATGCTTTATATGTCTCCTGAAAATTATATTAAATGCGGCAGATAATAAGCCAATTAAACTATAATGTATCATCTAATTAGCCATAAGTCAATATTTTGTGTGCGAGAAATTATAATAATTAATATAAATATTAGTAATACTCAGATTTAAGTGTGTTTTAAGCGGCAAAGAATAAAGTATTGAAAGAAATAGATAAATATGAGATAATAAAAAATCAGAAGGAGGGGTTTTTATGCAGATTCTGGTAGTAGAAGATGAAAAGCGCCTTGCGGCGGCGCTGGAGCATATTTTAACTCAGCAGAAATATATGGTGGATGTGGCATATGACGGTAATGACGGCTATGACTGTGCTGTCAGCGGAATTTATGATATTATAATTCTTGATGTTATGCTTCCGGGCATTGACGGTTATGAGGTAGCCTCCCGCCTGCGCAAAGAAAAGATTGCAACTCCCATTCTTATGCTTACTGCGAAGGATCAGGTTGCCGATAAGGTTAAAGGGCTTGACTCCGGTGCAGATGATTATATGACAAAGCCTTTTGATCCCGAGGAGCTTCTTGCGCGTGTCCGCGCCCTTACAAGAAGACAGGGTGAGGTTGTGATAGATGAGCTTTCCTTTAACGGCCTGGGACTTAATCTCTCTACCTGCGACCTTAAGTGCAATGACAAAAGTGTTCATCTTAATTTCAAGGAATTTGAGATAATGAAGATATTTATGAGCAGTCCCGGTATAGTTGTCACTAAGGATGATCTTATCGTGAAGGTATGGGGATATGACTCTAATGCGGTTGATAATAATGTTGAGGTTTATATTTCATTCCTCAGAAAAAAGCTTGATTTCATCGGCAGCAAGGTTGAGATTGCATCTCTGAGAAAAATCGGATACCGCCTCGAGGTGAAGGAAAATGCTGAATAAACTCAGGCGTCGCTTTGTTGCGATTTCAATGTCAATTATTTCGATCGTACTTGCATTCTTTTATATTGTATCGGCTGTGGTGTTTTTCCTGACAATAACTGTTGATATGAGGTCTGTGCTTTATACTTTTGCAGCAACTCCCGAAACAATTCTTTATCCGCAGATCGGTACAAATAATTCTCAGGATTCTCTTTTTGCTCTTCATGCGGGAAATGTATGTGTTGTTGAAGCAAAGGAGTTCGGCAATATAACCATTCTTGATTTCAGCCGCGCAAATATGGATGAGAATATAGTTTCAACGGCAGTTTCATTTGCTCTTGAAACTGAGTATGAATTCGGACATATTTATGAGCTGAGTCTCTTTTATTACAAGCACTCATTTCTTAACGGCACAAGAATTGCTTTTGCTGATTCCAGTCAGTATTTTCAGTATCTGAAGCTGATTCTTGCAGGCGGCGGCATTTTTATGCTTCTGTCGTCAATGTTCCTTTGGGTAATAATGCGTTTCCTAGCAAAAATGTGTCTGAAGCCGGTTGAAAGGGCATGGGTGCAGCAGAAGAATTTTATTGCAGATGCTTCACATGAGCTTAAAACTCCGCTTACGGTAATTCTTACCAATAACGGAATACTGCAGTCCCATAAAAATGAAACAGTGGAAAGTCAGCTTCAATGGATAAACAGCACCGGAGAAGAAGCAAATCATATGAAGGAACTGGTTGAAAAGCTGTTGCTTCTTGCAAAAACTGATAATATGAGCAGGACAAATCAGTTTGAAACTGTGAATATTTCAGATCTTGCAATGCAGTCAGCACTTCAGTTTGAGCCTGTGGCCTTCGAAAACGGTGTAAACCTTATTACCGATGTAGAGGATAATATTCTTATAGAGGGCGATATTGTAGCTCTGAATCAGATTATTCATATTCTTCTTGATAATGCCGTGAAATACGCAGGTATCGGAGGAGAAGCAGTGCTTTCACTTAAGAAAAGGAGAGCATATCATCTCAGGCACTTCATCGGATATGATATTTATCTTTCTGCAAAAAATACGGGAACACCGATTCCCGAAGAGGATATTCCTCATATTTTTGATCGCTTTTACCGATCGGACAAGGCCCGCACAACGGGCGGCGGTTACGGGCTGGGGCTTTCAATATGTAAGAATCTTGCAGCTCTTCACGGCGCAGATATTGATGTTGTAAGCAATACGGAAAACGGAACTGTTTTTACAGTCAGATTTAAAAACTGAAAACGGGAGGGCTTTCCCTCCCGCTTTTTTTGTCATTGCTCTTTATGGATTTTTACAGTGAATGTTGTGCCCGTGCCTTCTTCGCTTTCAACCTTTATGATGCTGTCGGTAAGATTGATTATTCTTTTAACAAGAGCGAGTCCGAGACCGTTGCCGTCGGTTGCACGGGAGGTGTCGCATTGATAGAATTTTTCAAAAATGTTTTCAATATGATCCTCGGAAATGCCGCATCCGGTGTCGGAAATCTTAACTACGGCATATTTTTTTCCTTCAGAAAGGTTTATTGTTACCTGACCGTTTTCAGGAGTAAACTTAAAAGCATTTGAAAGAAGATTATTCCATACTATGCTCATAAGCTGCATATCGTTAATAACATTAACATCCTCTGCTATTTCTGTAATTATATCAATGTTCTTTTCTTCCCAGACATTTTCAAAAGTAAGAATACACTCACACAGCTGCTCACTGAGATTATAATCTTTCATATTAGTTGAAAGATTCTGATTTTCAAGTTGATTGAGCTTCAGAACATTGGTTATAAGTTCAGTTACTTTCTTTGAAGAGTCGCTGATGTTCTTTGCGTATTCAATTCTTTTTTCATCGGAAAGATTTTTCTCCTGCAGAAGTGCAGCGTAATTGCTTATAACGCTTATGGGAGTTTTTAATTCGTGAGACACATTTGACATCAGAGAAACTTTAAAATTATCAAGACTTGACAGCTCTGACGCGATAAGATTTATGTTTCGTACCATAGAAGAATATCTCGATAAGTATCCTCTTCTGTTAAGCTTTAAATCAAGATTGCCCTTTTTTATTTTTCGCAGTACATCATTGATTTCGGAAATTGGTTTTTCTACAGTGAGCTTTCTCCAGATGGTGCCTATAAAACCGAAGATTAAAGAAACTGTCAGTTGGTTTATTAAAACAATCGGTGTGAAGAAGTCAAAATCTGTATTCGGGAGATCGGCAAATTTGAAGAACAGCAAAAATGAAACTGTTACAGTAAAACCGGAAAGAATGAAAAATCCGAGAAAGGTGAGTATAAAGTTAAGAATCAGTCTTCTTTTTGAGTGCTTATTCAATCCTTGAGCACCGCCTTATAACCAAGCCCTCTTACGGTTACGATTTCAAACGCATCGCATTCTGAAAGCTTAGCTCGCAGCTTTGTGATATATACATCTACGGTACGTGTCCCTGATTCAGTATCTGCCTCCCAGAATTCATCCATAAGCTGTGAACGGGTAAATGCCTTTTTCGGATAGGACAGAAGCTTATAAAGAAGGCTGAACTCTCTTGTTGTAAGTGTGATTTCTTTACCGTTGAGGCTTGCTGTGTATTCATTGAGATTCATGGTAAAGTTGCCGATAGTCAGAATCTTGCTGTTATTTATGCCTGCGCGGCGCAGAATTGCACCGATTTTCAGAAGGAGCTCATCAAGGTCTATGGGCTTCACCATATAGTCATCTATTCCGATTCTGTAGCCCTTTTCCTTTGATGCAAAATCATCCTTGGCAGAGACGAAAAGAATAGGAATGGATTCGTTTATTCTGCGGACACTTTTTGCAAACTCAAAGCCGTCTGTACCCGGCATCATAATGTCGGATATGATAATATCAAAAACTGTTTCATACATAGCATCAAGAGCAGCATCCGCATTAAGACAGCCTGTTGTGTTATAGCCATGCTGATTCAGAAATGAACAGAATGATTTGTTCAGTGCGTTATCATCTTCTAAAACAAGGATGTTGAACATAAAAAGCCTCCGATCAAAAATAATTGTATTTATTTTATCACATTATTGTTAAATTATTGTTAGATTAAAAAAGCCTGCCGTAAAAATCGACAGGCTTGTAAATTTTTGTCAGATAGACTTTATAAGTGCAGGGAGCTTTGTAACAGCAGGTCCGATTCTGCCGATAATTTTCATAAGT
Source organism: Acutalibacteraceae bacterium (assembly GCA_045647985.1). GTDB lineage: Bacteria > Bacillota > Clostridia > Oscillospirales > Acutalibacteraceae > RUG806. The sequence continues at coordinate 23,212 of JAZRNB010000001.1, read as the reverse complement.
CCCTTGAAGCTTGATTTGTCATCGTTGAGAATCATAAGAAGTCCGTCTGCCATTTCAACGGAGAATACACCCATGCTCATTGCGATGAAGTTTCTGATGGGAATCTGAGTTGCCATTGCTGCAATCATTTTACCGTCACCGTTTGCATCTGAGCCGAATTTTGACATCATACCCTCGATAAGGTTGCAGATCTTGCCGCCCCACTTGGTGTGTCTTGCATCATCAAGACAGCAGTAGATGTCGATGGGCTTGGTTGTATCACGCTCGGGTGATGGAACAGGTCTTCCGAGAACTGCTTCAAACTGTGCACCGTTCATTGCTGCGATGTCAGCTGTATAGTAAGCGGGCGCACTGAGTGAGTAGTCAGGGATAGGTGCTGTATCTGTTGAATTTACCTTAACTGTCTTTATAAGCTTGATATCTCTTGAGGAGGCGCCGATAAGAATTGCGAAATCGCCGCTTTCTACCTGATATTCGCCTGCATATACATTGAAGAAAGCAAAATCTCTCTTTGAAAGAGTGAATGTAACTTCTTTTTCTTCACCGGGCTGAAGGAATACCTTGGAGAACGCTCTGAGCTCCTTGAGAGGACGGAAAATTGTGGATTCGATGTCACCTACATAAAGCTGAGCAGACTCTGCACCAGCAACATCGCCTGTGTTCTTTACCTTGAAGGAAACAGTAAGTGTGTCATCTGAGCTGATTTCTTCGGCGGAAACACTTAAATCGCTGTACTCGAAAGTTGTGTAGGAAAGACCGTAGCCGAAGGGGAAGAGGACATCTTTCTTTGCCTTGTCATAATAGCGGTAGCCGATATAGATTGACTCTCTGTGCTCGCTTGTGACGGGACCTGCGGGATAGTTGCCGAAGGTGGGATTGTCTGAGTAGGAGAGGGGATATGTTTCACTTGTCTTACCGGAGGGATTTACCGCACCTGTAAGAATGTTGGCAACAGCGCTGCCACTTGCCTGACCGCCGAGACGGGAATCAAGAAGAGCCTTTACTTCATTTATCCAGGGCATATTTACTACAGAGCCTGCTGCGAGAACAACTGCAGTATTTGCATTAGCTTTTGCAATTGCGCTTACGAGAGCATTATGGGATGAGGGCATTTCGATATCAGATCTGTCATATCCTTCGCCTTCAAATTCTTCTGTAAGTCCTACGAATACAAGAGCGATATCTGCATTTCTTGCTGCATTTTCAGCTTCAGCAAAAAGCTCAGCGTTTACTTCGTTCTTGCTCTTTTCATAGCCCTTTGCATATGTAACATCAACACCGAGCTTCTTTAACTCTTCAAGAGCATTGTCAAGCTTTGTGGGATTGATTACGGATGAGCCTGCGCCCTGATAACGGGGAGCAGCTGCGAGTTCACCGATAACTGCAACCTTCATACCCTTTTTAAGAGGAAGAATTCCGTCATCATTCTTAAGAAGCACCATTGAGCCCTCTGCTACCTTTCTTGCTACCTCGTGGTGAGCATCAAAGGTGAAATCCGCACCCTTTGCAAGGGCGGGCTTGGACTTGATAATAAGGTCAACTACAACATCAACTCTTTCATCAAGGTCTTCAATTTTAAGCTCGCCGCTGTTTACGGCATCAATGATTTTCTTTGTGTTATATCCGCCGGAGGAAGGCATTTCAAGGTCTGTACCGCAAAGAAGTCCGGGGATTCTGTCAACGGATGAGCCCCAGTCTGTAACAATAAGACCGTCAAAGCCCCACTCATCTCTTAATACCTTCTTCTGAAGATAGCTGTTCTGAGATGCATATTCGCCGTTGATTCTGTTATATGAGTTCATAATTGTCCAGGGAGAAGCCTCTTTAACAGCAATTTCAAAGGCAGAAAGATAAAGCTCTCTTAAAGCTCTTTCGTCAACAACCTCATCAACAATCATTCTGTATGCTTCCTGGGAGTTGCAGGCATAGTGCTTGAGTGATGTACCCACACCTTTGGACTGAACACCCTTTACAAGACCTGCAGCCATTTTACCTGCAAGTACGGGATCTTCCGAGAAGTATTCGAAGTTTCTTCCGCAGGTAGGAGCACGCTTGATGTTCATACCGGGGCCGAGAATAACGGAAACCTTTTCCTTGAGACATTCGTCTGCAAGAGCCTTACCCATAAATTCTATAAGATCGGGATCCCATGAGCATGCTGTAGCAGATGCGGGAGGGAAGCAGGTTGCAGGCACGGAATTTCCGAGACCTATGCCGTCACTTGTCTTTTTGTTCTCATTCTTTTTACGCAGACCGTGAGGCCCGTCAGTAATGTTGATGGAAGGAAGATCAAGCTCCTTGCAGCCCTGAGTATGCCAGTAGTCAAGACCGGAAACAAAGGCTGCCTTCTGCTCGAGTGACATTTTATTTACTATTTCGGGATGTTTCATAAAGATCTCCTCTCAGAAATTTAATTAAATATTATTATATATCAAAGGAAAGCATCAAGTCAAGCATAAAAAACTAAGGCTGTTACTACCGTAACAGCCTTGATGTTAATCAGTTAACAAAAATATCGGTTTCGATATATCTTATGCCCATATCATAAAGCATTTTTGCATCCTCAAGGTCATTTACTGTCCAGAAGGAGCAGCCGATGCCTGCATCAATTGCAAGCTGAATGGAAGCGGCATCATTTGCTTCAAAATTGGGGGACAGCCAGCACTCTGAATTAAGGGCTGCTGCTTTTTCTATGATTTCGGGAGTGATTGTATCGCAGAGATACCAAAGCTCTATTCCTGCGTTCATTTCATCAATGTACTTGAGCTGCTCGTAATCGAAGCTGATGATAATTGCCTGCTCTACCATATCTCTTGCCTTGACTTCGTCGATTATTTTGTAAAGCATATCAAAGTTGTCTGCCTTGATTTCAATCTGGGGACGGGTTTGTGTGCCTACGAAAACATCAAGATATTCGCCGAGTGTGGGAATTCTGAGGTTCTCATATTTCCAGAAGTTTGCACCGGATTTGTATGAGAAGGTCTTAAGCTCAGCAAGAGTACATTCTGAAATCTCGGCAATTTCGCAGAACATAGTACCTGTATCGCTGTTGTGATTAAGCACCCATTCATTGTCCTTTGTAAGCTGAATGTCACATTCTGCTGTGTAATAGCCGTATTCAACAGCCTTTTCATAAGCGGGAATTGTGTTCTGGGGAGCTTCAGCCTGAACACCTCTGTGTGCAGTAAGAAAAACGGGATCCTCATCGGAGCCTATGCCGTTTGCGGAGAGTGAAATCACTGTCTGAGGAGGATTGAAAATCTGTGCTATCTGTAAGAAAGGAAGGAATGTGCTGAAGAAAAGGGGAACCAGCACAAGTGAAATGAATTTGTTGAGAATTGCTGTCATAGTCTGTACCTCTTTCATTTTTTATGCAACAATTATAGCACTGTAAAGGGGTTGTGTCAAATAATCTTTTTTGCAAAAAAATTCAATATGTCGATTGACTTATTATAAATGATGTGTTAAACTATAAAAAAATGTTCCGGAGGATATTTGATATGAAAATTCAGACAATTGAAACAAAGAATCTTTGCGAAAGCGCTAAGAACGGCGGCTGCGGCGAATGCCAGACATCCTGTCAGTCAGCTTGCAAGACCAGCTGCGGTATTGCTAATCAGCAGTGCGAAAACAAGAATCAGGACTAATTTAATTTAACAGATTTTGCCGCCGCGTGGCGGCATTTTTTGTGAATCGGAGAAATATTTATGATACACTCATATAAACTCAGCGGAATGAATATTGTGCTTGATACAAATTCGGGCTCGGTGCATGTTGTTGATGATGCTTCCTTTGACATTATCAATATGTACGAAGCACACTCCGCAGAAGAAATCACAAAGGAGATAATGGCTAAGTATCCGGATAATCCCGATGTGACCGAAGAAGAAATTGCAGACTGTCTTACACAGCTGGAGGAGCTTAAAAAGGCAGGAAAGCTCTTTACCGAGGATTCCTTCAGACCGATTGCCGGTGAGCTTAAAAAGAGAACCTCGGGTGTGGTAAAGGCTTTGTGCCTTCACATTGCACATACCTGTAATCTCAACTGCTCATACTGCTTTGCAAGTCAGGGAAAATATCACGGCGACCGTGCCGTTATGAGCTTTGAGGTGGGAAAACAGGCTCTCGATTTTCTTGTTGAAAATTCGGGTACAAGAAGAAATCTTGAGGTTGACTTCTTCGGCGGTGAGCCTCTTATGAATTTCACCGTTGTAAAACAGCTTGTTGAATATGCAAGAAGCATCGAAAAGGAAAAGGGAAAGAATTTCCGCTTTACGCTTACAACCAACGGTATGCTCGTGGATGATGATGTCATTGAGTTTTCCAACCGTGAAATGAGCAATGTTGTTCTCAGTCTTGACGGCAGAAAAGAAATTCATGACCGCTTCCGTGTAGATTATCAGGGCAGAGGCTCCTGGGAGCAGATTGTTCCGAAATTTCAGAAATTTGTCAAGGCAAGAGATAACAAAAATTACTATATGAGAGGTACCTTTACCCACGCAAATCCCGACTTCCTTGAGGATATAAAGACAATGCTTGATCTCGGCTTTACGGAGCTGAGTATGGAGCCTGTAGTCTGTGCGGCAGATGATCCGTCTGCTCTTACAGAGGAGGACAAGGTTGTCGTTATGAGGCAGTATGAGGAACTTGCTGATTTGATGCTTAAGCGTCACCGTGAAGGTAAGCCCTTTACATTTTACCACTATATGATAGATCTTAAGGGCGGTCCCTGTATTTATAAGAGGGTTTCGGGTTGCGGCTCGGGTACCGAATATATGGCAGTTACGCCCTGGGGTGATCTTTACCCCTGCCATCAGTTTGTCGGCGAAGAAAAATTCCGTCTCGGCAGCGTATATGAGGGTGTTACAAATACTGAAATCCAGGATGAATTTATGTCCTGCAATGTTTACACGAGACCTGAGTGTGCTGATTGTTGGGCAAAGCTTTACTGCTCCGGCGGATGTGCCGCAAATGCATATCATGCAACAGGCTCAGTAAAAGGTGTTTATTCCTACGGCTGTGACCTTTTCAGAAAGAGAATGGAATGTGCAATAATGCTTGAGGCTGCAAAGTCCCTGGAAGGCAACTGATGATGAATACGCCTGTATGTGATTTTGTAGAAAAATACAAAAACGACAGATTTATCAGACTTCACGTGCCCGGTCATAAGGGGAATGAGAATCCTTATGATATTACGGAAATACAGGGAGCTGATGTGCTTTATCACGAGAACGGTATTCTTGAAGAAAGTCAGCAGAATGCTGCTGTTATTTTCGGTACTGCAAGGACAATATATTCTGCAGAGGGCTCATCTCTCGGAATAAGGGCAATGCTCACGCTTATAAAGATGTATGCAGAAAAATCAGGCAGAAGGCCTGTTGTTGCTGCAGGAAGAAATGCACATAAGGTTTTTATGACGGCAGGTGCCGTTCTCGGAATTGATGTGAAATGGCTTTATCCCGATAATACAGAGAGTGTTGTTTCTGCTGAAATATCACCCGAAGGGCTTGAAGAATTTTTCATAAGCTGCGAAGAAAAGCCTGTTGCGGTGTATATTACAAGCCCCGACTATATCGGGAATATGGCGGATATAAGGGGACTCTGTGAGGTTGCGCATAAATATGGGGCTCTTCTTGCGGTTGATAATGCGCACGGAGCGTATCTGCACTTTCTGAATGAAGATATTCATCCTATATCTCTCGGTGCGGATATGTGCTGTGATTCCGCACACAAAACTCTTCCCGTACTGACGGGCGGTGCATATCTTCACATATCCCGCAATGCTCCCGGATTTCTTTCCGAGAACGGGAAAAGGGCAATGTCTATATTCGCGTCTACAAGTCCTTCATATCTTATACTTTCATCCCTTGATAAGTTTAATAAAACTCTCTCTGATGGGTATGCTGAAAGAATAAGGATGATTGCAGAGAGAGTCGGAGAATTAAAAAAACAGCTTTCTGAAAACGGGTATTCTTTAGCAGGAAATGAACCTCTGAAATTGTCAATCCGTACAAAAGAATACGGGTATGAGGGTACTGAATTTTCAGAAATTATGAGATATCACGGCATTGAGTGTGAATTTGCAGACCCTGATTTTGCAGTTATGATGATTTCTCCCGAAAATGACATAAAGGAACTGAAGTTTCTTGAAAATATTTTATTGACTCTGCAGAAAAAGGAGAAAATTCAGAGCATAATGCCTGTAATTTCCCCTTGTGTTCAGGTTATGGAAATAAAAGAAGCTCTTTTCAAGGATAGTGAAACAATAAGTGTGAATAATGCTGAAGGCAGGGTTCTCGCGTCCCCATCTGTCAGCTGTCCGCCTGCTGTTCCGATAGCTATCTGCGGTGAAAGACTTAGTACTAATGCCGTCTGCTGTTTTAAGTATTACGGAATAGATAAAATTGAAGTGGTTACGGAGTAGGTGTTTATGGTCAAGCATATTATTTTATGGAATCTCAAGGATGAGTTTTCAAATGAGGAAAAGGAAAATATAAAGCAGGGGATCAGGGAAGGTCTTGAAGGTCTCGCAGGAAAAATAGAAGGACTTGTTGATATAAAGGTCAATACAGAAGGACTCAGTTCTTCTACTGCTGATTTAATGCTCGATTCAACCTTTGAAAGTGGAGAAGCATTGAAATTCTATGCTTCACATCCTCTTCACGTGGAGGTTGCAAATACAAAGGTAAGGCCTTTTACAAAACAAAGAAGCTGTCTTGATTTTGAAATCTGATCAAATCTTATCTTAAGCTGCCGTTAAATCGGCAGCTTTTTTGTTTAAATGACATATTTTTTTTATCAAAAAACAGCATTTTACATAGTTGCAATAATTTTATAAATGTATTAGAATGAAAATGAATGATTATGTCCGTAATGGAGGAAGTTTAATGAAGAAAGCTTTGAAAAAATCGTTGTTATTTGTCACACTGGCAACAGTATTCGTTTTCTTTGTTGTTTTCGCATCTGCTGCTTATTTCGGCGATGTGGACAATGACGGATCACTGACTGCTGACGATGCCCGCAGTATATTGAGGGCTTCGGTAAGACTTGAGTCGTTTGATAAAATGCAGCTTTTATGTGCAGATATAGACGGTGACGGATATATTTCCTCTGCGGATGCACGAAGTGCCTTACGTATGGCTGTAGGACTTGACGAATTGAAAATTATGGATCATGAGCATGATTATGTTTCGTCTGTAACAGTTAAACCTGCCTGTACTTCAAACGGTACTGAGACGCTTATCTGTAAAATCTGCTCCTATAAGGCTACTCAGACAATAGAGGCTACAGGTCACAAAATGGGCGCATGGACCGTTCATATCAAGCCTACTGCAGATAAAGAGGGCAGTGAACGCCGTACATGCTCGCAGTGCGGTATCTATGAGGAACGCTTACTTCCCAAGACAGCACATAAGCATATCTATAAGTATGAAACAACTCTGGCTCCTACCTGTCTTAAGGACGGTGTCAGAACAGGAGTCTGTGAAATCTGTTCCGTAACAAAGAAGGAAACTGTCAAGGCTACAGGTCACGATATGAGCGAATGGAGCGTTTATGTCAAGCCTACAGCTGTAAAAGACGGCAGTGAGCGCCGTAAGTGCTCACAGTGCAGTCATTATGAGGAGCGTGTGCTTCCCAAGACGGACCACGAGCATAAATACAAATCTTCTGTTACAACAAAGCCTACCTGTACAAAAGCAGGTGAGATGACATTGGTTTGTAAGATCTGCTCATTCAGTAAGACCGAAACTGTCAAGGCAACAGGTCATAATATCGGAAAATGGGCTGTTTATACTAAGCCTACCGTGCTGAGTGTAGGCAGCGAGCGCCGTAATTGCTCAAAGTGCAGCTACTATGAGGAGCGTGTTCTTCCTAAGCTTGAGCATAAGCACGACTATGCTTATGATGTAACAACAGCTGCAACCTGTACCAAGAACGGCGTAAAGACCGGTGTCTGCAAAATCTGTTCTGCAACAAAAACAGAAACCATCAATGCAACCGGTCATAAGCTCGGCTCATGGACAGTAAAAGTTAAGCCTACCCTTGCAAAGGAAGGACTTGAGAGACGCAGCTGCTCACAGTGCAGTCACTATGAGGAAAGAACTGTGGCAAAGCTCAGTGCTCACTACTATATAACCGTTAATGACGGAGTGAAAGCACAGTATAAGATTACTGTTGCTTCAGACGGAAAATACACTCTTACGGCACCTCAGAAAACAGGATATGTTTTCAAGGGCTGGAAGGATTCAGCAGGGAAAGAATTTGCCGCAAGCGGTACTGTAAAGGCAAATAAAACTGTTAATGCCGTCTGGGAGATTGATTCAACAGATACTCTCAAGGAGCTTATTGACAGAACCGATAAGGGTGTAGATAAGATTAAAATTACAGCAGATATTACTGTTGACAGCCCCATTTTCATTTCTTATGATACTGAAATATATACAGACGGAAAATATACAATAAAGAGGCATCCTGATTATACAGGTGACATATTTGTTGTCGGTTACGATAAATCCGGCCAATCAGCTGTTCTTAAACACAGAAAAGCTGTTCTTACACTCAAAACTGAAAAAGGCGGTTCGCTTACCATTGACGGCAATAAGTCTGCTGTAAAGACTCAGGTTAATGGAAGTCTTATCTATCTTACCGACAGCGGTATTGTCAATATGTATGACGGCGTAAAGCTTATTGATAATAAAAAGCTCGGAAACGACAGAATTTTTGAAAGTCTTGATTTCGTTTCTGAAAAAGCACTTAACCGAGCCGGCGGTGCCGCGGTTTCTGTTGTAAACGGTACCTTCAATATGTACGGCGGTGTTATGAGCGGTAATGAGGTAGCCACAGCTTTGGATGATACAGGTGAAGAATCAAACGGCTGCGGCGGTGCAGTTTTCAACCGTTCAAGCTTTAATATGTACGGCGGTGAAATCAAAAATAATAAGGCATTAAGAGGCGGCGGTATTTACAATGACGAATGGCTGATTATTGAATGCGGAAATATTTCCTCCAACTATTCGGCATCATACGGCGGCGGTATTTCAACATCCAGTGCCTTAGATTCCCAGACCTTCATCGGTACTGCAACAGGCAGTAAGAAGGTTGTTATTGCTGATAACAGCTCTGTCAAGTCAGGCGGTGCTTTATATTCAAATACAAGAAGCCCCATTGTTATATACGGAAATACCACCTTCAGAAATAACAGTTCAAAGTCCATAGGCGGTGCTATATATACCGCAGGCGGACTTACCATAAGAAATACTCAGTTTATCGGTAACCGCAGCGCTTCTCTCGGCGGTGCTATATATCATAATTATGCCGATACTACGGTTACACGCCGTGATCTTACAGTGTCTGATTGTACCTTTGACGGTAATAAAGCACCTTACGGCGGTGCTATAGCTCTCGGTGCTGTAGAAGCTGCAACAAAGTCGGGAACATATGCATCAATCAAGAGCAGTGTATTCAGTAATAATGTTGCCGAGACCGGTGACGGTAGCGGCTGCGGCGGTGCGATATACGCAACAAAGCTTGCTGATGTCATTGTCAACAAGTGTCAGTTTACGGGAAATTCGGCTGAAGATTGTGCCGGTGGCATATATGTACATGGCGGTACAAAAGCAAAGATCAGTAATTCCCAGTTTACAAAGAACTCTGCAGATTACGGAGCTGCTGTTTATGCAAAGGCAGGAACTTATACTTCAACTGCCAGCAGCTATACCTCCAACAATGCTGCAAAGGGCAAAGCAATTGATTCTGAAACAGGTGCTACCGTTACTGTTGACGGTGCTGTAGGGTAATTCCTTTGATTTGTGAGGTGTTCGGAATGAAAAAGAATAATATATTCAGAAAAATTATAATATCCTTACTTGTTATAGCTACGGTTCTCGGCGGAGGAACGGCTGTTGCACTGGGAGCAATTTCTCTTCCTGCTGAAACCAATCCCTTCGGGAAAATTGTCCTTGTCGGTGCTACTGATCAGAAGGCTCCCTTCTTTGATGTTGTGCTTCCCGAAATACAGGCTAATATCAAGGAGAATAACAAGCATTCGATAAGCCCCTATTACGATAAACTTCCTCTTGCCAATAATCCTGAAAATTTTCAGGGACTCGGCAAATCCACTTATGCTAACATAAACGGAGAAACTGTTACTGCAGAATCCTTCTACCGTGTAAAGGGTGACGCTCTGTGTGATCCTAATGCAGGCGGCGGACTTCTGATTTATCAGTGCATCAAGTATAAGCAGGCTCATCCTGATGAGGATGTGGAAATTTCCTTTACCTATTACAGAACCTCTGCATCCACTGCGGTTTGTGTGCTTCCCGAGAGTAAATATTACGGTTATGTCCGTTCTTTGTTTACTACAAACTATGATGAGCACGGATTTGTACGTATTTCTTATCTTCTTACTGAGGCGGCAAGAATGGGTATAAAGGTTAATAATGTGCTTCAGTTGGGCTCTTATGTCGTTAAGCAGTACAATCCTGCAACAGGCAAGGCTAAGTCGGGCCAGCTTGTCAGCCTTAAGAAGTATTTCAATGCTGCAGTCAAGACGGATTGCTATGATAAGTATGCAAAAGGCAAAAAGGTTTCGGATTTTATGAATCTTGCTATTGTTGAATGGACCATCAATGACTGGGGCTCAGAAATGCAGCATGTAAAGAGTGCCGCTGTTTCACATTATCTTGCAACTGATGGCTCTGTCCATAAAAATGCAACCTTCTTCACAACTGCTAACCTTGACGATATCGACTATAAGGGACAGAACGGTAACGGACGTGCACAGAGCGGTGTTATTGTTTCTGATCACGAGGCTATTTACCGTGTCACAAAGAATTACATTCAGCGGATGAGTGATTATCAGAAAAAGGAACAGTTCCAGGAATTCAGAAAGTATATATATGATCAGAATCACGAGCAGATGGAGCTGATTCTCGCAGGCAAGGAAAACAAAATTCCGAAGGATGAGCAGATTGTTTATCTCGGACGGGATACCGATCCTGTATTTGAGCTGTATTTCACTCCTATCGGCGGCGGTATAGATACCTGGGATACGGTGTATAATCCTATCTGCAAGTATATAGATAAGTTAACTCAGTCTGAGGATTATATTGAGCTTGCCTGGAATGAATTTGCCTTTGAAAACAGATATCTCGGTGTTACTATAAGTGATATGATCGAGCAGGCATTTTGCGGAAATCGCAATCCTAAAAATAAGCTTTCACTTCAGGTTACCAATCTTGATACAACTGCTGTCAGCAAGCTTAAGGTTGGTAAGGATATCGGTTACAGAAGTATTAAGAATGGCTCTGCAGTTCATTCAAAGGACTTCCTTATGTCCTATGTTGAGGACGGTGTCCGTCATAATGTTTCTATTATGACCTCCTGTAACTATGTTCTTGTCGGCTTCACTTACCGTACAAACTCTATTCTCGTTATTCACGAAACAGAAAAAACAGGCGGAGATTTTTACTATGATATCGGTAATAAATTCTCAGGCGGAATGATCAAAAGATAAATTAAGGCATAAAAAGGCTCAGCCCTGCAGAAAGCAGAGCTGAGTTTTTTTTGTATATTCACTTAGTCGGATATGATATCATTTGCGACAGTGTGACAGAAGACTTCTGTGTTTTTGACACCTTTGAGATCCTTTCTCGCAATTTCTGAAATAACAATCCAGCCTGTAATTGCATCCTCTGCCTCTTCCTCAGGGATTTTTTTATTGATACAGATGCTTAGATTGCCTTCACACACCTGAGCATAGCCGAGATAAAAGCAATCCGCCGTATTGCCTGAGGTACAGTAGCTTATGTAGAGAATATGGTTTTTGAAGAAATCAGCATAATCCTTCTCATATGATTTACAAAGAGCATCAAAGGGAATACCTGCGTAGCCGTTTACACCGTCATAATTCATTTTATCCTCAAAATAGTCTCTGAATCTTTGAAGCTCCTCAATGCTTTCAATTGTTATTGTCGGCAGATACGCTGTGTGTTCAACCGGGCGGGGGAAGCTGCTGCAGCCGAATTTAATGAACTCATTAAAGTTATCTCCGGTATTGTCAACAGGAATATGCCTTTGAGAAAATGTGAGCTGTTTTACTAAAGGATCATTTTCGTGCTCTTTTATAAATTCCTCTACCTTTCCGTTTCTTATGTCGAGGCTGTGGCCGGCTGAGCCGCTGCCGGGTGCATTCAGCAATATTGCAGAGGGTTTTTCGGTTCTGTTTCCTGTGATATACAGATGAAATCTTTCATCAATTTTATATATCCTTGCAATTTCCGGGAGGGGGGAGCCTCTTGTGGGCTCTGAGTATGAATAGAGTGCAAAATCATCCCAGGTAAGGTCATCGCCTTTTTCTGACAGCTTTATTACATCATCGAGTGCAAGAGTCTTTGTTGTAATAACGGTTGTGGGGCCCGACACACCGCCGATGCTGCTTTGTGAGGAGGTGTCGTTTTCAGTAAGTGTGAAAATAATCTGAGCCACATAATAACCGACATTTTCGGGGGTAAATCCCGTTGTTATGCGGTATGTGCCGCTGCGGCTGATATCAAGTCCGTGAACAGTGTAGGTGTGGGAGATTTCCGTGCGGGGCTTAAGAATATATGCTATTGTATTAAACTCAGCATCCTTAGGTGTGATAAAAATATATCCCGTTCCGTCATCAAACTCTGTTGAGAACGATTCTCCGAAGGTGATGATTTCATCGGTTTCATTGTGCCAGGTGACATTGAAGTACACAAAGCCGTTTGTGTTGGTTTCAACACTATCGAGAGTGATGTATACTCCGGGGTAATCGGTGATTCCCGTTTTGTTATCTGTTGCAGGAGCGATTAACACTCTGTTTGGTTCAGGTATGAAAAAATCCTTGATTTTTCCTGCATCTTCGATTTCGTAAATTGAAGAGAGCTTTATTCCGTCATCGTAGGAGAGGATTGCGGAATCGGTCACAATTTCCGTATCATCGTAATTTAAGTCTTTCAGCTGAAGATATTCAAAATCACGGTCGATGAGTATTGCAAATTTATCATTTATTTCGATTATGTAATACTCATTTATTTCAAATTCCAGGGGCTGGGGATTGATTTTTACTTTTTTCAGAGCGCGAAGCTCGTATGCAGGGTCTTCGGTGGTGTATATGGTATTTTCCCCCGTAAAAAACTGCAGCTTCTCAACATCGCGGAATATTGCCTCGTAGCCCTTAATGTCATCAATACGAGTGCCCCGCGGATTTGTCATAAAGCAGACAGAGAGAATTATACTTACAACAAGTGCAGAAATTATTATCCGGAGAGCAGGCTTTTTATAGCTTAAAATGCTTTTTATTCTCTGTCTTACTCCCGTTTCACCGAAGGCAAGGGGACAGGCGGTGATGAGCCTTTTCGGGGCTGAACAGTTTATAAGTGCCTCGGAATAGCTCTTCTTTGTGTCGGTGTCACCGTTTTTCAGTACCCTTTCATCGCAGGCAGCCTCAATGTCACGGCAGAGGAAAATATAGGCTGCCCACATAAGCGGATTGAACCAGTAAACGGAAAGAAGAATAAATCCCACCGGCTTCCAAAGATGATCCAGTCTTTTTATGTGCGCTTTTTCGTGTGCAATTATATGCTGTCGGTCTGCCTCGTTAATTGAAGTGGGAATAAAAATTCGTGGGCTTATTATCCCTAAAATAAAAGGTGTGTCTATAGCATCGCAGGAATAAGAACCGTCTGCTTCTTTTATACATTCGCGTGTTTTTCGTCTTATAAGGATGTAGCTTATAAAAGTGTAAATTAGCATTACGGCTATTCCTGTAAGCCATATGACGGCGGCAATAAAGGTAATCACCTGCAATGGATTTGCGCTGTTTGCAAGCTCAGGCTTTACCGTTCTGTAAAGTATGTGCTCTGCAACTGAATCGGCAAGGGGGATTCCGCTTGTGATATGGGGACTTTGCTGAAGCATAATATCCGGCGGGACGGTCTGAGAGCTCGGAATAAGGCTTAATATGCTTTCAAAGGAGAAGGGGAGGATGAGCCTTAGTCCCACAAATCCCCATAACATACAGCTGATCCACTTTGGTATTTTTCTGAAAGCTGTTCTGAGTAAAATAAGGGCAATTACAAAATATGAGGCTGTTATACTCATATTCAGTATTTTAATGAAAATGTCTTCCATTGTTACCCCTCCTTAAAATCTGCTACCATTTTTCTCAGCTCTTCAATTTCTTCGGCGGAGAGCTTTTTTCTTGTGGTAAAAGCCGCAATAAACGCAGGAAGTGAGCCACCGAAGGTGTCCTCCACAAATTTTTCACTCTGCATTGAATAAAAATCCTGTTTTGATACAAGGGCAATTACTGTGCCCTTATCGTTTCTGAAAAGTCCCTTGTCACAAAGACGGCGAAGCACCGTAAATGTAGTGGACTTTTTCCACCCGAATTCCTTTTCTGCCATTTTTACTATATCTGAGGACAAAACAGGTTCATTGTCCCATATAAGCTCTGCAAAACGGCTTTCAACAGTTCCCGGCTTAAAATCTGCCATTAATATCACCCCTTGGTTTACATATTGTAGACTACAATATTAGTCTACAATCTGTAGACTGAATTGTCAATAGGTAAAATGAAAAAACTGACTCCGGATAAAACGAAGTCAGTTCAGATTTATAAGTGATATTTTCTGTTAAAATGTGCGGTTATTTTATAAAGCTTGAAATGAATATTTCGAGCCCGATAAAAATGAGAATTGCACCGCCGAAAATTCCTGCCTTGCCGGAAAGCTTTGTTCCGGCTTTTTTGCCGATGATAATGCCTGCAAAGCAAATGAAGAAGGTCACAATGCCGATAAGAACACAAGCGAGCAGGGCTTCGGTGAAGTTGTAATCGGCAATTGTAAAGCCAACAGAGAGAGCATCAATAGAGGTTGCTACTCCCTGAACAAGAAGTCCCGTAATGCCGATTGCAGGCTTTTCTTCACAGTCGCTGTTTTTGTTCTTAATTCCCTCATAAAGCATCTTTCCTCCGATGATGCCGAGAAGAATGAGCGCTATCCAAGGTATTAAGGATGAAAATGCTTCAAATTTCTGAGCCACGGTAGAAACGCATATCCAGCCTATAAGCGGCATCAGAGCCTGAAAAACAGAGAAGATTCCTGCAGTACCCAAAATTTTGCCTTTTTTCATGCAAGGTTCATTAAGACCGTTTGCAAGAGATACAGAGAAAGCATCCATAGCAAGTCCTACACCAAGCAATACACTGTTAAAAAAGAAAGAAAATCCAAGATTCATTTTTTTTACACTCCGGATAAAATAAAAATGAGCAAGCTAAAAGCATGCCCATAAACTTTAATGTATAAAGACTCCCATGCAGGCCGCTGTCAGCTTACATGAGTCTCGCAAATTAAAACAAGCCAGACCTTTCGGTCAGTGTGTTGACTTGTTACGCATTATGCGTCTGCTACTCCCTCACAACGCTTTTCATATTATCACGGGTTTATATTTTTGTCAAGAAAAATTGTTGAATGAATAAAAAAATAGATTATATATATTGACAAAAATTTTTTCGGGTGATATTATTGTTTTAATATATTAAACCGATGAAGCGGAAGTAAAGGTAAATGAGGACTGTACAGAGAGCCTGTGGCGGTGCAATGCAGGTCAGACACCCTTTATCAAATGGGCCGCTGAGGGTGCAGTCAAATGTGTTTTCACAGAGTATTCTGCAACGCGATGAAATGCGTCAGTTTTCGGGGATATGTCAGTATCCTTAAAGTGCACGGTAAACCGTGAATCAAGGTGGCACCGCGGATAAGCTTATTCGTCCTTGACAGAAGTCTTTTCTGTCGGGGATTTTGTTTTTTTCGGAGGAATATTTATGTTGCTTACTAAACGATGGCGATGCTGAAACATCCTGATTAAAATTTTGTTTTACTGTAAGGAGATATAAAAATGATACTTAATGATGTAAATTTTGATACCTATTTTAATAATTATCCCGATAATAACGGTTATTTCGGAAAATACGGCGGTGTTTTCGTTGAAGAAAAGCTTGTAAAAGCAATGGATGAAATCACTCAGGCTTATTTTTCAATCTGTCAGTCAAGAAAGTTTATTGCTGAGCTTCGCAGAATCAGAAAAGAGTTTCAGGGCAGACCCACTCCCGTGACACACCTTGAAAGGCTTTCCGATTCCTTAGGCGGTAAGGTTCAGCTTTACGCAAAGAGAGAGGATCTCAATCACTCAGGTGCTCATAAGCTCAATCATTGTATGGGAGAGGCTCTTCTCGCAAAGTATATGGGCAAGAAGAAGGTTATTGCAGAAACAGGTGCAGGTCAGCACGGTGTTGCTCTTGCTACTGCGGCTGCTTACTTCGGTCTTGAATGTGATATCTATATGGGTGCTGTCGATATAAAGAAGCAGGCTCCCAATGTTGCAAGAATGAAGATACTCGGTGCTAATGTCATAGAAGTAACTCACGCTCTTCAGACTCTCAAGAGGGCTGTTGATGCTGCTTTTGATGCATACAGCAAGGAATATGAAACCGCAATTTACTGTATCGGCTCGGTGCTCGGTCCTCATCCCTTCCCAATGATGGTAAGAGATTTTCAGAGTGTAATAGGTATTGAAGCAAGAGAGCAGTTTATTGAAATGACAGGACATTTACCCTCCGCAATCGTTGCCTGTGTCGGCGGCGGCTCCAATGCTGCAGGACTTTTCTCGGGCTTTCTTAATGATCCCGTTGATATTTACGGTATTGAGCCTCTCGGTAAGGGTGAAAAGCTTGGTGACCATGCAGCATCTCTTAAGTACGGTACCGAGGGTATTATGCACGGCTTCAACAGTATAATGCTTAAGGATGAAAACGGTGAACCTGCTCCCGTTTACTCCGTTGCAAGCGGACTTGATTATCCTTCCTCAGGTCCCGAGCACGCGTTCCTTCAGGATATCGGCAGAGTTAAGTATGATGTTATTGACGATAATGAGTCAATAGATGCTTTCTTCAAGCTGTCACGTCTTGAGGGTATCATTCCCGCAATTGAAAGCTCTCACGCCGTTGCTTACGGAATGAAGCTTGCAAAAACTATGGAGCACGGCTCTGTTCTTATCAATCTCTCGGGCAGAGGCGATAAGGATATGGATTATGTTCTCGAAAACTTCGGACTCAGATAAACTGTCTGAAAATACTTACCTTTGATGCGTATGTAGTATTAAAGAGTATCTGTTGTAACTTAACGGCAGGTGCTCTTTTTTTAGTTCTGACACGGTTTTAGCATTTTTATTATTCAAAAACAGAATTATGTCGCAGTATATTATTGACAATAACTGCATTATAGGGTATTATTAAATTAACTTTAACATTATGGGGGAATTTTTTATGTTGTGGCCCTTGATCAGAGTTTTTGTTTCAATGTTCTTGTCACTTGAAATGGTATTTTCGGGTATTTTTGCAGGTGTGCTTGTAAAGCCTTATGATATGCCCGATGCCGAAACAGGTGAATACACTCAGTATGTTGATCCGTTTATCGGAACAGGCGGTACGCCCTGGACTGCAGGTATGCTCAGTCCTGCTGCTACCGTTCCCTTCGGAAGTGTCAGACTCGGTCCCGATACATCCTTCCTTGGCGGTGCATATATCGTCAAGACCAACACATCGGGCTATTATTATGAGCACGGACACATCAAGGGATTCAGCCATTCAAGACTTTCGGGTACAGGCGCTGAAGACTATCAGATGTTCAGAGTAACTCCCGCCATAGGCAATGCTGATGCAGGTGTTCTCACATATTCTCATCTTTATGAAACAGCTGTTCCCGGATATTACTCCGTATATCTTCCTACCATTGATTGTCTTGCAGAGTTTACTGCTGACGTTCATACAGGTGTACACAGATATACCTTCGGTAATTCCTCCGATGCTCGTCTGTTCATTGATGTTACAAGCACTGCTGGTAATTATAATGCCGTAAAGGGTGCCGTAAATGTTGATGAAAACGGTGTTATCACAGGCTCGGCAGTTCTCGGTGCTGCTTTTTCTTCCCGTTATGACGGACTTCCCGTATATTTTGCGGCTGTTGCTGATAAAGCAATCAAGAGTTATAATATTATCGGTGATGAAAATGATCTCGGTATTGATATTAACTTTGGTGACCTTCAGGGGCAGCCGGTTGAAATGAAGGTAGGTATCAGCTTTGTAAGTGCAGAAAACGCAAAGCTTAACCTTGAAGCTGAAGCAGGCAACCTTTCCTTTGACGATGTAAGAAAGAATGCTCTTGCAGACTGGGAGGAGGCACTTTCGGTTATTGATATGGAGTCAGAGGATGCTGAAATCAGAACTGTTTTCTATACCTCTCTTTATCATTCAATGATAATGCCCACAAACTTTACCGATGTCAACGGTGAATATCTTGATTTCAACAAGGAGGTTGCCGTAGCAGACGGTTATACCTACAGAACAGATATGTCTCTCTGGGATACAGTAAGAACAACTCATTCTCTTTATACTCTTATTGCTCCTGAAATTCAGACAGACTGTCTCAATTCACTTCTTGATATGGCAGACAAGGGCGGTGCGCTTCCCCGTTGGCCTCAGGGTGCAGGCTATGCAGGCTCAATGCTCGGTGATCCTGCAAATATTATGATTACCGAAAGCTACCTTAAGGGCTTTGATTTTGATGTTCAGACTGCTTATGAATATATGAAGGAGTCCTCCGAGAGCAAGCCCTCAAAGGTCGGCAGAGACTATGTTGATCTTTACAATAAGTACGGCTTTGTTCCTGATGATCTTGCTCCTGCAGATGAATCTGTAGCAAGAACTATTGAATATTCATGGGAAGACGGTGCAATTGCAACTCTTGCCGCGGCTCTCGGTTATGAGGAGGATGCCGCTAAGTACTATGAGAAATCAATGTACTACAAGAACACCTTCAATCCCGAGACCAAGTATTTCCAGGCAAGAAATTCTGACGGCTCTTATGTATGGAACTTCAGCCCCTATATTACCAGCTTCTACGATGCAGTTATGATTGAAAAATTTGCAGACTGCTACTGTGAAGGCAGCGCAAGACAGTGGAGATGGAATGCACTTCAGGATATTGACGGTATGATTGAGCTCTTCGGCGGTGAGGAATACTTCGTAAGTGAACTTGAAGACTTTATGAAGGATGCTTCCGTCAACCGTGCAGCCATTGATCCCGGTCATGGTTTCTGGGTAGGAAATCAGCATGATATTCACACTCCCTACCTTTTCAGCAATGCAGGACGTGCAGATCTTACACAGAAGTGGGTACGCTGGACTCTTGCAAATCGTTTCAGCTCCGATATAAACGGTCTTGACGGTAACGATGACGGCGGTACACTCAGCGCATGGTATGTATTCTCAGCTCTCGGCTTCTATCCTCTTGCAGGTACAGACAAGTACTGGATCGGTTCTCCCAATGTTGACAGTGCAGTTATCATTCTCGGTAACGGCAACACTCTTGAGATTGAAGCAGTTAATCAGGGTGCCGACAATGTATATGTTGAATCCGTAACACTTAACGGCAAGGCACTTACAGGCACATATATAACTCACGATCAGCTGATGGCAGGCGGAAAGCTTGTTTTCAATATGAGCGGGACTGCAAAATAATCTGATAAAATAATTCAAGGCACAAGACTACAGTAAAAGTAGTTTTGTGCCTTTTTTGTGTTATAGGAAATTCCGCCAATAATGTAAAAGAATTATACGTCACTTAGAACAGAAGGCAAGTTTTCCTTGGAGACGGGCTAATCAAAAACGTACACTGCAGGCGTACGGAGAAGCCGTTTTATTTGTATTCATCCCTGTGATTGCTGATGTTCCATTTTCTTCCAGCTTACAAAGCAGTAAATATCATTGACAAGAAAAACAGAGAAGCAGATTACAACAGAAACGTATGATATATCCCTGAGGGAAGCATAAATCCATAGTGCGACCAGCACTACATCATTCAGCGCATATAGTACGGATAAATACGGATTTCTTCTGAATGTGAGATATGCTGCCGCAAAGCTTGTAGCAACGGACAGTGTGCTTACAGGTAGATTTTCGGTATTAAGCCATTTTAGTACAAAAAAGAAAATAAGTGTGACGGCTGAAGTGAGAAAAACAAGGAAAATAATTTCATTTCTTGAAATTCTGTTGACCTCTACCTGACTTTTCTTACCCTTGTAGGGGTGCCTAAGCCATGAAATCAGTGAAAAAACAGCCATCGGCAGTGTCATACAGAAATATGTTATCATTTCACCGTAGTAGGCAAAGGAATATGAAATTACTGTATAAATTACACTGAATATTACCATAAGCACCTGACCGAAGGGATTTCCCTTGGCGCAGAAAATAAGGGAAGTGACTCCCGTCAGGCTTGCTATCAGTGACAGGGGACTGTCCTGAGGAAAAATTATATATGATGCAGCTATGGCGGATACGGATATACACCACAGACATTTTTCGGTTTTTGTAAAATATGAAGTAATTTTCTTAAGCATCCTGACCTCCAAAAAAATAAGCATCCGCATACACATCTTCAAAGACCTAATGATGTGTAAACGAATGCTGAACATTCCTACCCGGTGGCAGTGGATTCATTTTAGCATAACTAAGCAGTTATGTCAATAACCGTGAAGATGATTATACCGAACGGGTTTTTTGTGTTGCGATTTCATTGGCAATAAAAAGTCCCGCACAAATAAAAATAAGAACAAACGGAGTAATTACGAAGGATATACCCGTTGCGGCAAAGCCGTAAATAAGCTGAATGAAAAATCCGATTGCGTATGCTCCGCCCATATGATAGCCCGTAAGGTCAGCAGAGTATTTCTTGCCGAATCTGTCAGGTATTGTATGAAGAATGGTGGGGAAAATGGGCCCGAAGCCGATTCCGATAAGAAGAAAACCGATAAGAGATATTTTTCCGAGGGGCAAGGCAAATACAATTATTCCGAGAAATGCGGCAACAATTGAGTATTTTATAAGAGCCCTTGCAGAGATTTTCATTGAAATGAAGCCTGCAATTATTCTGCCTGCCATTATTCCGCCGTAGTAAAGAGATACCCATTTTGCAGCTTCTTCAGGGGACAGTGAACAGGCATTGACCGCATATGTAGCACCCCAGGTACCCAGAGTAAATTCCATTCCGCAGTAAAGTCCCATAGAAAGAATGGAGGGAATGACACCTCTTATTTTAAGTAAATCAAGAAGTCCTGCACCTGAGCCTTCATCCGCAGCTTCCTCACGGCGGGCATCCTTTTCAATCTTTTCCCATTTTTTAAGGGAGAGTATAATAACCGATGTGATGAGAAGCTGTAAGACTGCTACTACTCTGTAGCCGTTTCTCCAGGAGCCTTGTGCATCGGATAAAAACAGCGACATTATAAGGGGACTTACCGTAACGCCCAATCCCCAGCAGCAATGCAGCCAGTTCATATGCCTGGCCTCATAATGAAGTGATATGAAATTATTAAGTCCCGTATCAATAGCTCCTGCTCCGTAGCCGAGAATGACAGAGCATATCATCATTATTACAATGTTCGGAGATATGCTGATGCCCAGAAGTGCGACGGCCGTCAGAAGTGTTGAAAACAAGGTAACCTTTGCTGTTCCGAACTTGCGTAAGAGCTTGCCTGCAATGAAGCTTACTCCGCCTGTGCAGACTGCGGTTATTATACTGTAATATGAAGCAAAATTTTCCGCCACACCGAAATCGCTATGGACTACAGGCCAGCTGACTCCGAAAAGTGAGTCGGGAAGTCCTAAGGAAACAAATACTATATATATAACAACAAGAAGTAAGGTCATTTTTTTCTCTCTCCGGTATTTAAGCTATTCAGAATTCTATCATATCCGGTAAACTTTTACAAGTAAATATTGACCGGGGGTGAAAACTTGATATAATGCTATTATAAGATAAATTTCTCAGCTGATGTAAAGAGGTGTCATATGAATAGTCTCAGTAACTTATTTCTTGATATAAATGACGGGGAGAGCATTGTTCTGGAAAAGGACAGGGTGTACGATGTGTATCCTGAGGATTCCTTTAATTTAACGGGGTATTTCTGCTCTAATACCGCAAAGAGGGATGAGAATCCTGACGGTACGAGATATACGGCAATTTACCTTAAAAACAAGAAGAATATTACTATTGACGGTAATGGTGCCATGATTCTGGTTCACGGTAAGATGACTCCTGTGCTGTTTTACGGCTGTGAAAATATAATTCTTAAAAATTTTGTAATTGACTATGCCGTACCTACAATGACGGAGTTTACCGTGATATCAAATGATGACGGTGTAGTTACAATAAGAATCAATGACGATTGCTCTTACAGAGTGGAGGGGAACGCTCTTTACTGGCACGGAGAAAAGAGCAAAAACGGGGAATATTACTGGGAAAATGAAAGCTCTGCTCCTAAACGCTATGTAAAGGTTTATTCCCCTGATACGGGAAGATCAAGGGATTTCAGAAGAGAGGATCTCGCATTTACTGATATTGAGGAGCTTGGGAATAATACACTCCGATGTACTCTCGAAAATCCTGATGCACCGCTTTTCAAGGGCGATATCATTCAGACAAGAAATATTATCCGCGATCAGGTGGGCAGTATGTTTGAAAGATGCAAGAATCTTACTTTTGAAAACCTGAGAGTAAAGTTTATGCACGGTCTCGGTATGGTGAATCAGTTTTCGGAGAACATTACCTTCAGAAATTGTGATTTCACTCCGAAAGAGGGAAGAACAATTGCAAGTACCGCAGATTTCTTTCAGTTTTCAGGCTGTAAGGGAAAAATTATCATAGAAAACTGCAAAGCCCGCGGTGCTCAGGATGATTATATCAATGTTCATGGAACTCATCTCAGAATTATTTCCTGTGACAGAGCCGAAAAATCAATGACTGTCCGCTTTATGCACCCCGAAACCTGGGGATTTCAGGCTTTTGAAGCAGGGGATAGTATAGAATTTATCCGTTGGGATACACTTCAGTCTTATAAGGCTTCTATGGTTACTTCCTTTGAAAAGCTCAGTGATACGGATATTAAGGTTTTTGCAGATTTTATTCCTGAGGATATTATTGTCGGTAAGGATGTTATTGAAAATGTATCATATACCCCCGATTTGTATGTTAATAACTGCGATTTCGGACCTACCTCAGGCAGAGGAATACTTTGTACCACAAGAGGTGAGGTTGTAATTGAAAATAACCGTTTTTACAAGCTCTGGGGC